>NZ_NEVS01000004.1:601671-1203343 GCF_002261215.1 Bordetella genomosp. 11
TTTACGCTGGCAAGGGGATTTCCCATGGCAGAACTCGTGGCATCAGGCACATCCGGCAAGCGCCCGGCAAAGCGGACCGCGCGGCGTCGGGCCACCGTGAGCGCGCGGGGCGCCGCGCACGGCGCCGCAACGGAGGCGGCGCACGAGGCGCAAGTCCTGGGCATCGATATCACGCATCCGGATCGCGAGCTTTTCCGCGATCCCGTGGTGACCAAGCTCGATCTGGCGCGGTATTACGAGTCGGTCGCCACATTCATCATGCCGCATCTGGCGGACCGCCGCGTTGCCCTGTTGCGCTGCCCGGATGGAGCCGAGGGCGAATGCTTCTTCCAGAAGCATATGGGCGAACACCTGCCGGCCGGCGTCGAACACGATGGCGACATGCTGGTCATCCGGGACATCGCCGGGGTGATCGGGCTGGTGCAGCGCGGCGTGATCGAATTCCATACCTGGGGAGCCCAGGCGCCTGGCTCGGACAAACCGGACAGATTGACATTCGACCTCGACCCGGATCCGGGCATGGGGTGGCGCCAGGTCGCCGACGCGACGCGCGTGCTGCGCGAACTGCTGCGCGACCTGGGCCTGCGGCCTTTCTTGAAAACAACCGGCGGCAAGGGCCTGCATGTGGTGGTGCCGGTGCGGGCGACGCTGGGCTGGGAGGACGTGCGCCGCTTCTGTAAAGGAATCGCCCAGGAGCTCGAGGACATGCAGCCGGAGATTTTCGTGGCCAGTATGTCCAAGGCCAAGCGGGCCGATCGCATCTTCGTCGACTATCTGCGCAACAGCGACGGCGCGACCGCGGTCGCAGCGTTTTCCGCGCGCGCCCGCCAGGGCGCGCCGGTGTCCATGCCCATCCCCTGGGAGGTCCTCGATGCGGCCGACGATCCGCGCGGCGATACGTTCAACGTGCGCAATGTGCCGGCCCGGATACGGGCCTGGGGAGACGATCCCTGGGCGGGCTACGACGGCGCACGCAAGGCGCTGACGGCGGCGATGCGCGAGAAGTTCAGCCCGGCGGCGTAGTGGGGCATGCACAGCCGAAAAAAAAAGGCCCGACTGTGGAAGTCGGGCCGGTACGGGAGCACACGATGTCGCGCTATTTAAGGCTCGCGGGGAGCGCGGCATCGGTGTCAGAAGGCGACCCTGCAATCGCCGGACAGGGGGATCGATCGTCCGGAGATCGCGCGCAAGGTCGTGATCTGAGCGGCCAGTCTAGTCTTCGGGCTCTGACATCGTCCTGAATCCGGAACGTCTCTGCGCGCATCGCGCGACACGGTCTTTCCCGCGCGTTTCCGCGCGTGCCTCCGGACTCCGCGCGCGGGCGTGGACCGTTGCCCCGCGGCATGCGCGGCTTCATCTGCTGAGCCGCGACCCTTTCAAAAAAAAAGCCCCCGACGAGGGAGCTTTGTGAAAGGCCGGTCGGGTGCAGCGTCCCGGCCGGCAGGGGCTGGGCGGACTACATGTCCTTGTTCAGATCGACGTCCTTGGTTTCGCGCACGAACAGTGTGCCGATGACCAGGGTCATCGCCGCGATGATGATCGGATACCAGAGGCCGTCATAGATGTTGCCGGTGGCGGCCACGATGGCGAAGGCCAGCGGCGGCAGGAAGCCGCCGAACCAGCCGTTGCCGATGTGGTACGGCAGGCTCATCGACGTATAGCGGATCCGCGTCGGGAACATCTCGACGAGCATTGCCGCGATCGGGCCGTAGACCATGGTGACGTAGATCACCAGTATGGTCAGCAGCACGACCACCATGACGTCGTTGGATTGCGCGCGATCGGCGGTCGCGGGATAGCCGTGGCCGCGAATGGCCGCCGTCAGCGATTTATCGAGTTCGGCCGCGCGCACCTTGAAGTCGGCCGGCGGCATCGTCTTGCCGTCGAAGGACTGGAACTCATCCGTACCGATACGAACCTTGGCGACCGCTCCCGCCGGCGCCGCCTCGTTCTTGTAGTTCACGGAATTGCGCGCCAGGAAGGATTTGACGATGTCGCAACTGCTCGTGAACGACGTGGTGCCGACCGGGTTGAACTGGAACGAGCACGTGGCCGGATCGGCGATTACCGTTACCGGCGCGGAAGCCTGCGCCTTTTCAAGCGCGGGGTTGGCGAAGTGCGTCAAGCCCTGGAAGATCGGGAAGTACGTCACCGCCGCGATCAGGCATCCCGCCATGATGATGGGTTTGCGGCCGATGCGGTCGGACAGGGCGCCGAAGATCACGAAGAAGGGCGTGCCGATCAGTAGCGCCACGGCGATCATGATGTTGGCCGTGTTGGCATCCACCTTCAGCGTTTGCGTCAGGAAGAACAGCGCGTAGAACTGGCCCGTGTACCAGACCACGGCCTGGCCGGCGGTCAGGCCCAGCAGCGCCAGGATCACGATCTTCAGGTTCTTCCACTGCCCGAACGATTCGCTGATGGGAGCCTTGGATCCCTTGCCCTCCGCCTTCATCCGCTGGAAGGTGGGCGACTCGCTGAGTTGCAGGCGTATCCACACCGAGATCGCCAGCAGTACGAAAGAGAGCAGGAAGGGCGCGCGCCACCAGCCCCAGGCATCGCGGAAGGCGGTTTCGCCGGAGTAGGACCGTACGCCCAGGATCACCAGCAGCGACAGGAACAGCCCGAGCGTCGCGGTGGTCTGGATCCAACTGGTGTAGAAGCCCCGGCGTCCCATGGGCGCATGTTCGGCCACATAGGTGGCCGCGCCGCCATATTCGCCGCCCAGCGCCAGGCCTTGCAGCAGCCGCAGGATGATCAGCAGCGCGGGTGCCGCGATACCGATCGAGCCGTAGGTGGGTAGTATGCCGACCAGGAAGGTCGACAGGCCCATGATGACGATCGTGACCAGGAAGGTGTATTTACGGCCGACCAAATCGCCCAGGCGGCCGAATACCAGCGCGCCGAAGGGCCGGACGGCAAAGCCGGCGGCGAAGGCGAGAAGGGCGAAAATGAAGCCGGCGGTGGGATTGACGCCGGAAAAGAAGTGCAGGGCGATGATCGGCGCCAGCGAGCCGTAGAGATAGAAGTCATACCATTCGAAAACGGTGCCCAGCGACGAAGCGAAAATCACCTTGCGTTCGTTGCGGGTCATCGGCGTCGTGGCCGTGACGGCGCCCGGGCGCGGCATGGAAGCTGTGCTCATGATGTCTCCTCAGGGATGGCCGGCGGTTGCCCCGCCGTGCTCGGTATGTGCAGACCCGCCCGCGACCGCGGAGAGGCTGACCGCCACGGTAGGCAAGAACGCTGACGGGGGTCTGACGTTTCCCTGAAGCCGGCCGCGATTTATGTTTCTAGTTGTAAATTGTTGGGGAAACGGACGCTGATCCTCAAGCCTCGCTGGCTGCTGCCCGGCGAAGGGTTGTCGGCGAGCTCCACTGTCGCGCCATGCTTTTGCGCGATTTCCCGCACGATGGCCAGGCCCAGGCCGCTGCCCTCGGCCGGCGTGCCCAACACCCGGTAGAAGCGGTCGAAAACGCGTTCCCGCTCGTCCGGCGGGATGCCCGGGCCGGAATCCTCGACTTCCAGCAGCGCGGCGGCGGGCAAGGCGCGCACCCGCACGGTTACCCGACCGCCGCGCGGTGTGTAGCGCAACGCATTGTCCACCAGATTGTTCAGCAGCTCGGCCAGCAGGATCGCGTTGCCCGCGATGGGCACCGGCCGGCCGGCCTCCTCGAATCCCAGGTCAATGCCGATCGCCAGGGCCTGCGGCGCCCACACGATGGTTTGCTCCCGCGCAAGGCCGTTCAGGTCGGTCGCCGCCATGCCTATGGTTGCCGGGTTTTCGGCCCGCGCGAGCAGCAGCAACTGGTTGACCAGGCGCGTGGCGCGTTCGGACCCGGCCACCAAGTGGCGCAGGCTGGTCTGCATTTCGTCCGGGCTGGCATCGCGCAGGGCCAGTTCCGCCTGCGTCCGCAGGCCCGCCAGCGGCGTCTTCAACTGGTGCGCCGCGTCGGCAACGAAGCGGCGCTGCGTCTGAACGGTGGCCGACAGGCGTTCCAGCAAATCGTTGATCGCCGCTACCAGGGGCGCGATTTCGCTCGGCGTGGCACGTTCATCGATGGGCGATAGATCGTCGGGCCTGCGTGCCCGCAGGCGTTGTTGCAGGGCATTCAAGGGCGCCACCCCGCGCGACAGCCCGAACCATACCAGCAGGACGGCGATGGGCAGCACGATGAATTGCGGAATGATGACGCCTTTGATGATGTCGTTGGCCAATTGCGCGCGCCGTTCGGCGGTTTCCGCGACGATAAGCAGGGGCGGGGTTTCCCCCGCCGCGCCCGCGTCGACCCGGGTATAGGCCAGGCGGATGGCGAAGCCGCGCAGCGTGCTGTCCTCGTACCGCACGGCGCCGGGCGCCGCGACGTCCACGCCCTTGGGCAGCGGTAGCTCCCGGTCGCCGCCCAGGTAGCGGCCGTGCCCGTCCAGCACGAGCCAGAAAACGCTGTCGGTGTCGTTGCCGCGCAGCATGCCGCGCACCGGGTCCGTCATGTCCAGCACCGTTTTGCCGTCGACGGTATGGACCTGTCGCGCGAGTACGCGCAGGTGGCCGGCAAGCGCGCGATCGTAGGGCACGTCGGCGATATTCTGTGCGACCACGTAGGTGATCGCCACGCTCATGGGCCATAGCAGGAACAGCGGCGCCAGCATCCAATCGAGGATCTCGCCCAGCAGCGAGCGCCGGGGCAGGGCGAAGGACGGGCCGCGCGTGCCATTGCGCAGGATATCCAGCGCCTCCTGGTTCAATGGCGCGACGCGGGGTGTTTCAGTGTGCGAGTTCGCCCGCGCCATGATCCCGTTCCAGGCAATAGCCCAGCCCTCGCACGGTCATGATCCGGACGCCGGTCGGCTCCAGTTTCTTGCGCAAGCGGTGTACGTAGACTTCGATGGCATTGGTGCTGACTTCGTCGCCCCATTCGCACAGATGGTCCACCAGCTGATTCTTGCTTACCATCCGTCCGCTGCGCATGAGCAGGATTTCGAGCAGGCCGACTTCGCGGGCGGACAGGTCCAGCGGCTGGTCGTCCACCGAGGCCACCCGTCCCGCCTGGTCGAAGACCAGCCGGCCGTGGCGGATCAGGCTGGCGCCGCCGCCAGCGCCGCGCCGCGTCAGCGCCCGCACGCGGGCCTCCAGTTCGGACAGGGCGAATGGCTTGGCCATGTAGTCGTCCGCCCCCAGGTCCAGCCCCTTGACGCGCTGCTCGATGCTATCGGCGGCGGTTAGAATAAGCACCGGAAGTTGGGCGTTGCGCGCACGCAGCCGTCTCAGGACTTCCAGTCCGGCCAATTGCGGCAATCCCAGGTCCAGAATCAGCAGGTCGAAGGCCTGGGCGGCCAATGCCAGATCGGCGGCCATGCCGTCGCGCACGGCATCGACGGCATAGCCGTTGTGTCGCAGCGAACGGGATAGTCCGTCGGCAAGAATGCTGTCGTCTTCGGCGATAAGTATGCGCATGGGACCAGGCTCTCTCGTGGATCGTTATGGTTTCTTGAGCTGAGCGCGTCCGTTCGTGCCGGGTTGCGGCCGTGACGGTTTTCCGTGGTGGTGTTCTGGTATGCCGGATGGTTTCCGGACTGTCTCCGCTCTCCTGGGCGGATTCTGTCACGCCCGTTCGCGCTTGCCCACACGGGATAACGCGGAAAAATTTGTCATACTGTTTTTTTGTACAGTATAATCCGATGCCATAATCCGGCCGACATGGTTAACGCATATGGCAAACCAGGCGTCGATCGCAAGACACTGGCCGCCACATTTTCCATTCGCTAGAAACCGCCAGACAGGACATTTCATGGACGACAAAACCAGCAAGGCAGCCGCCTCGGAAAAAGCCAAGGCGCTCGCCGCGGCCCTATCGCAGATCGAAAAGCAGTTTGGCAAGGGTTCGGTCATGCGGTATGGCGACAACGAGGTCGAGCATGACATCCAGGTGGTGTCCACGGGGTCGCTGGGCCTGGATATCGCCCTGGGCGTGGGTGGCCTGCCGCGCGGCCGGGTAATCGAGATCTACGGGCCGGAATCGTCGGGCAAGACCACGCTGACGCTGCAGGTCATCGCCGAAATGCAAAAAATCGGCGGCACGTGCGCGTTCATCGATGCCGAACACGCGCTGGACGTGCAATACGCCTCCAAGCTTGGTGTCAACCTGACCGACCTGCTCATCTCCCAACCGGACACGGGCGAGCAAGCCCTCGAAATCACCGATGCACTGGTCCGTTCGGGCTCGGTCGACCTCATCGTCATCGACTCGGTCGCCGCGCTCGTGCCCAAGGCCGAAATCGAAGGCGAAATGGGCGATTCGCTGCCTGGCCTGCAGGCCCGCCTGATGAGCCAGGCGCTGCGCAAGCTGACCGCCACCATCAAGCGTACGAACTGCATGGTCATCTTCATCAACCAGATCCGGATGAAGATCGGCGTGATGTTCGGCAATCCGGAAACCACCACCGGCGGCAATGCGTTGAAGTTCTACTCCTCCGTGCGCCTGGATATCCGCCGCATCGGCTCGATCAAGAAGGGGGAAGAGGTCGTCGGCAACGAAACGCGCGTCAAGGTCGTCAAGAACAAAGTGTCCCCGCCCTTCAAGCAGGCGGAATTCGACATCATGTACGGCAGTGGCATTTCACGCGAAGGTGAAATCATCGACCTGGGTGTGCAGGCCGGCATCGTGGACAAATCCGGCGCGTGGTACAGCTACAAGGGCGACCGCATCGGCCAGGGTAAGGACAACGTTCGCGAATACCTGAAAGAACATCGCGAAATGGCCCTGGAGATCGAAAATCGCATACGCGAGAACCAGGGCATCGTCAGCCGCGCGAATACCTTTGCCGAAAGCGAGGCCGAAGAGGACTAACCGCCGATGATTTCCGGTCGCCGCGGCGCGAGGTTCGGCAATCTCCCTTCCGACGGTTCCGCGGACGATCCCTTCCGTGTCGGCGACCGGGCCGAGCAAAGGCGCGGGCCCACGCTGAAGGCTCGCGCGGTGGGCTATCTATCCCGGCGTGAATACGCGCGCAGCGAGCTGGCACGCAAGCTCAGCCCGTACGCGGACGACGCCGCAGCCTTGGATGCCTTGCTGGACGAGCTGGAACGGGAAGGCTGGCTATCCACCCGGCGTTTCGCCGAAAGTCTGGTGCATCGCCGCGCCGAACGTCAGGGCGCGGCGCGCATCGTGCAGGAGTTGCGCCAGCACGGCGTCGACGAAACCCAGATAGGCGAACTTCGAGACGGCTTGCGCGCCACAGAATACGACCGCGCCGTGGCAGTATGGAACAAGCGTTTCGGCGAACGGCCGGCCGATCGTGCCGCGTACGCCAAGCAGGCGCGTTTTCTTGCGGCGCGTGGCTTCGCGCACGATGTCATTCGTCGGGTGCTGGGCGACGACCAGGACGAATGACAGGCGCCGGCCGGGGCGTGCCGGCCGTCTTGACCTGCCGTCCTCACCGGTGGTTTCCCCGAATGGGCGCGCATCAGCGGGCGTCGATCCCGCGACTACGCACGGCGCGGGTTTGGGTTGTGTCGCTATTCCACGCGCGTTTCGCCCGCCCATGCTCCAGCCGATTTGATTCCGGTCAGGGTACGGAAACTCACATCCCGGGCGATAGTCAGGAAATCCTTGATGAACGGGGCATCCGCATCCTCGTTCCGGATCGCAGCGTACAGCGTTCGCCATACGCCTTGCGGGCCCAAGCGACAAACCCGTAGCCAGCCCTTATCCAGATACTCGGTCAAGGCCCAATTCGGCAGCGCCGCAACCCCGCGGTTGCTGGCAATCAATTGGGCGATGATGGGTGTTAGTTCCGCCTTGCGCACGGCCGCGGGTTCCACGTCGGCAGGGTCAAGGAAAGCCGTGAAGACGTCCAGGCGCTGGCGATCGACGGGATAGGTGATCAAGGTCTGGTCGGCCAACTGTTCCGGCCGGATATAGCGCTGCGATGCCAGGGGATGGGCCTCAGACACCGCAAGTACCAGTTCGTAGCCGAACAGCGGTACATAATCGATGGCGTCCAGCGCCTGGGGATCCGAGGTAATCACCAGATCCAGGTCGCCACGCAGCAGCGCGGGCAAAGGCGCGAAGGAAAACGCGGCGGATAGATCCAGCGCCACTTCGGGCCATTGCGCCCGGAATGCATCGAGTGCCGGCATCAGCCACTGGAAACAGGAGTGGCATTCGATCGCGAGGTGCAGGCGGCCGGTCCTGCCGGCGGCCAGGCGCTGCAGTTCCCGCTCCGTGGCGCGCAGCCTCGGCAGGATATCGTCGGCCAGCGCCAGTACGCGCAGGCCCGCCGTGGTCAGGCGAGCCGGGCGCGTCCTGCGGTTCAACAGGGGAGTACCGAGCCGGGACTCCAGTTCGCGCAACTGATGAGACAGGGCGGACTGCGTCAGGTGCAGCCGGTCGGCGGCTTCCTGAAGACTGCCGCCGTCGCGGATCGCGGCAAGGGTTTCCAGATGGCGGATTTCGAGCATGTCGGGGCCGAACAAGGGCGAACGCGTGGGCGGCGCTCAATGAAAATCGATGGGGCGTAGTGGCCGGCACTACAGGATGCTTGGCCCCGAGCAGTCATTCTATATGAATATTTTTCATGGAATCGATGCAAACATTGATTTTGACTCAAACTTAAACACGCGCACAATGCCGGAACTTGAACATTCTTTGTTGGATTCCGGATTTCCATGACTATCATTCATAATCTTGGCTTCCCGCGCATCGGCGCCCAGCGCGAATTGAAACGCGCGGTCGAGTCCTATTGGGCCGGCAAGTCGTCGTTGGAGGACCTGCAGGAAACCGGACGCGAACTACGCGCCCGGCATTGGAAAGCCCAGGCCGATGCGGGCGTGGATCTGCTCCCGGTCGGCGACTTCGCGTGGTACGACCACGTGCTGGAATGGACCACATTGCTGGGTGCGGTTCCGGCGCGCTTCGGGCAGCCCGCCGATGCACCGGTCAGCCTGGATACTTTGTTTCGCATGGGCCGCGGCCGCGCGCCCACCGGTACCCCGGCCGCAGCCTGCGAGATGACGAAGTGGTTCGATACCAACTACCACTACATCGTCCCTGAGCTGACCCCGGGACAGACGTTCCGCGTCGCGCGCGAGTCGCTGTTCGAGCAGATACGCGAAGCCCTGGAGTCGGGCTATCGGGTCAAGCCCGTGATTCCCGGGCCGTTGACCTGGTTGTGGCTGGGCAAGGGGGACGCCTATGCCGGGCCGGGCGATGCCGCGAAGCTGGACCTGCTGGCGGCCCTGCTACCCGTCTACACCCAGGTCCTGCGGAGGATCGCCGAGCTGGGTGTCGAGTGGGTACAGATCGACGAGCCCATCCTGGCGCTGGATTTGCCCGCGGCATGGCGCGAAGCCTATGCCGAGACCTATACGCGTTTGTCCGGCGCTCCCTTGAAAGTGTTGGTGGCGACTTACTTCGACGGCTTGCGAGACAACCTGGCCACCGCGGCCGCCTTGCCGGTGGCGGGGCTGCACGTGGACCTCGTGCGCGCTCCGGAACAGCTTGCGCCGCTGCTGCAGGTCATCGGTTCGAAGGTCCTGTCGGCCGGTATCGTCAATGGCCGCAACATTTGGCGCACGGATCTGGACGCGGCATTGCGCGCGTTGGCGCCCGCCAAGGCCGCCCTGGGCGACCGGCTCTGGGTCGCTCCGTCCTGCTCGCTGCTGCACGTGCCGGTGGACCTGGGTTTCGAGACCGAGCTCGATGACGAGCTCAAGAGCTGGCTGTCTTTCGCGGTGCAGAAGCTGGACGAAGTGCGCACATTGGCGCACGCGCTGGATGACGCTCAGGATCCTGCGGTACAGGAAGCACTGCGGACGCAGCGCGCCGCGCTGGCCAACCGCGCCCAATCCCCGCGCATCCACAATCCCGCCGTCGCGCGTCGCATGGCTGCCGCCGACGACGTGCGGCGCGACCGTGCGCCGTTCGCGCGGCGCATCGCCCATCAGCAGGAAAAGCTTCGCCTGCCCGCATTTCCCACCACGACGATAGGCTCTTTCCCGCAGACAGCGGAGATCCGGGCGCTGCGGCGGGATTGGAAGGCCGGCGCGATCAGCGATTCGGCCTACGAAAGCGCGATCCGGAAGGAAATCGAGTCGGTCATCCGCTTCCAGGAGAACGTTGGCCTGGACGTCCTGGTGCATGGAGAACCGGAACGCAACGATATGGTCGAGTATTTCGGCGAACTGCTGGCCGGCTTTGCCTTCACGCGCAACGGCTGGGTGCAGAGCTATGGCTCGCGTTGCGTCAAACCGCCTGTGATCTTCGGCGACGTGGCGCGCCCCGCGCCGATGACGGTGGGGTGGTCCTCGTATGCGCAATCCCTGACGGACAAGCCCGTGAAGGGCATGCTGACGGGGCCGGTGACGATCCTGCAATGGTCTTTCGTCCGCGACGATCAGCCGCGCGAACAAACCTGCCGTCAATTGGCGCTGGCATTGCGCGACGAAGTCGTCGACCTGGAAAAAGCGGGCATCCGCGTGATCCAGATCGACGAACCGGCCATCCGCGAAGGCCTGCCGTTGCGCCGCGCCGACTGGCGCGCCTACCTTGACTGGGCGGTGGATTGCTTCCGCCTGTCCACCGGCGGCGTGCAAGAGGATACGCAAATCCATACCCATATGTGCTATGCGGAGTTCAACGACATCATCGAATCGATCGCCGCGATGGATGCCGACGTCATCACCATCGAAACCTCCCGCTCGAACATGGAACTGCTCAAGGCTTTCGAGGATTTCCGCTATCCCAACGACATCGGCCCGGGCGTATACGACATCCATTCGCCCAACGTCCCGGACGTCGAATGGATGGTGCAACTGATGGAAAAAGCCGCGGGCCGTCTGCCCAAAGAGCGCCTTTGGGTGAACCCGGACTGCGGCCTGAAGACGCGGGCATGGCCGGAAACCGAAGCCGCGCTGGTCAGCATGGTCGACGCTGCCCGCCAACTGCGCGCCCAGGCCTGACCGGCTCTACGGGCGTGGCGGGGCCGGTCTCCCCGCGGGGAACCGGCCCCGGTTTTTTGATAGAGGGCCGTGCGCTATACTTTGAAGGTTTTGTTGCCTTGCAGCAACCTTAGCTGACCACGCATGCCCCTGCCGCCGCCGGAAGTCTCCCGTACCCCCTTGCATACGCGCTCGATACGCGTGCAGGGCTATGTGCGCGAGGACGGCCTGTGGGACATCGAGGCCGAGCTCATCGATGTCAAGGCCTACGACTTCGTCAAGCATGAAGGCGATACGTTGCATGCCGGCCAGCCGGTGCATCATATGCACCTGCGTATCACCATCGATTCCGATTACACGATCGTGGCGGCGCAGGCGGTCTACGATGCGGCGCCCTATGGCGGACACTGCACGAGTATCGAGGACGCCTATCGGGACCTGGTCGGCATGAATCTGGT
Organism: Bordetella genomosp. 11; assembly: GCF_002261215.1. Classification (NCBI taxonomy): domain Bacteria; kingdom Pseudomonadati; phylum Pseudomonadota; class Betaproteobacteria; order Burkholderiales; family Alcaligenaceae; genus Bordetella; species Bordetella genomosp. 11. Next base: position 613,069 of record NZ_NEVS01000004.1, read on the forward strand.
CCGGGGCTTTCGCCAGCAGGTCAAGACGCGTTTCGGACGTGTGGCCGGCTGTACGCACATGAGCGAACTCGCGCTGGTGCTGCCCACGGCCGCGGTGCAAACCATGGCCGGACGGCGCCGTGAAAACCCCGATCCCAGCAAGCGGCCCTTCCAGCTGGATGGCTGCCATGCGCTCAGTACCGACGGACCCGTGGTCCTCAAGTACTACCCCAAGTGGCATACCGGCGAAGTCCCGGCCGAGGATGCCGCTTCTGATTCCTCTCTTTTTTCCCATACGACCTGACAGGTAACACATGAAAATCCACGAGTATCAAGGCAAGGAACTGCTGAAGAAATTTGGCGTGACCGTGCCGCGCGGTATTCCCGCCTTCACCGTTGACGAAGCCGTAAGCGCGGCGGAAAAACTGGGCGGACCTGTCTGGGTCGTGAAGGCGCAGATTCACGCCGGCGGCCGCGGCAAGGGTGGCGGCGTCAAGCTGGCCCGCTCGATCGAAGAGGTCCGCAAGCTCTCCAGCGAAATCCTCGGCATGCAGCTGGTCACGCACCAGACCGGCCCGCAGGGCCAGAAGGTGAACCGCCTGTACATCGAGGAAGGCGCGGACATCCAGAAGGAATACTACGTTTCGCTGGTGACCGACCGCGCGACCCAGAAAGTCGCTTTGATCGCGTCGAGCGAAGGCGGCATGGACATCGAGGAAGTCGCGCATTCGTCGCCCGAGAAAATCGTCACCGAATACATCGATCCGCTGGTCGGCCTGACCGCCGAGCAGGGCAAGAAGGTGGCCGATGCCATCGGCATGCCCGCCGACTCGACCGCCCAGACGGTGGACCTGTTCCAGAAGCTCTACAAGTGCTACATGGAAACGGACGCGTCCCTGGTCGAAATCAATCCGCTGAACCGCGACAGCAAGGGCAACATCATCGCCCTGGACGCCAAGTTCAACTTCGACCCGAACGCGTTGTTCCGTCATCCCGAAATCGTCGCCTACCGCGACCTGGATGAAGAAGATCCGGCCGAAATCGAAGCCAGCAAGTTCGACCTGGCCTACATCCAGCTGGACGGCAACATCGGCTGCCTGGTGAACGGCGCCGGCCTGGCGATGGCCACCATGGACACCATCAAGCTGTTCGGCGGCGAGCCGGCCAACTTCCTGGACGTCGGCGGCGGCGCCACGGCGGAAAAAGTGACCGAAGCGTTCAAGATCATGCTCAAGAACAAGAGCGTGAAGGCCATCCTGGTCAATATCTTCGGCGGCATCATGCGCTGCGACGTGATCGCCGAGGGCGTGATCACCGCGTGCAAGGCCGTCAACCTGAACGTTCCGCTGGTGGTCCGCATGAAGGGCACCAACGAAGAACTCGGCAAGAAGATGCTGGCCGATTCCGGACTGCCCATTATCAGCGCCGACACCATGGCCGAAGCGGCCACCAAGGTCGTTGCCGCCGTCAAATAAGAAGTTATTGCCAAGGATTCACAAATGTCGATCTTGATCAACAAGGACACTAAAGTCATCACCCAAGGCATCACGGGCAAGACGGGTCAATTCCATACCCGTATGTGCCGCGACTACGCCAACGGCAAGGCCGCCTTCGTGGCTGGCGTGAACCCCAAGAAGGCGGGCGAGGACTTCGAAGGCATTCCCATCTACGCTTCGGTCAAGGACGCCAAGGCGGCCACCGGCGCGACCGTGTCGGTCATCTACGTGCCGCCCGCGGGCGCTGCCGCCGCGATCTGGGAAGCCGTGGAAGCCGAACTGGACCTGGCGATCTGCATCACCGAGGGCATCCCGGTTCGCGACATGCTGGAAGTGCGCAACCGCATGAAGCAAAAGGGCAGCAAGACCTTGCTGCTGGGACCCAACTGCCCCGGCCTGATCACGCCCGATGAAATCAAAATCGGCATCATGCCCGGACACATCCACCGTAAGGGCCGTATCGGCATTGTCAGCCGTTCCGGCACGCTGACCTACGAAGCCGTCGCCCAGGTGACGGAACTCGGTCTGGGGCAGTCCAGCGCCGTCGGTATCGGTGGCGACCCGATCAACGGCCTGAAGCACATCGACGTGCTGAAGCTGTTCAATGACGATCCCGACACCGACGCCGTCATCATGATCGGCGAAATCGGCGGTCCGGACGAAGTCGCCGCTGCCGAGTGGGCCAAGGACAACATGAAGAAGCCGGTTGTTGGCTTCATCGCGGGTGTCACGGCGCCTCCCGGAAAGCGCATGGGCCACGCCGGCGCGCTGATTTCCGGCGGAGCCGATACGGCCGACGCGAAGCTGGAAGTCATGGAAGCCTGCGGCATCCGGACGACGCGCAACCCGTCCGAGATGGGCAAGCTGCTGAAGTCGGTGCTGTAATCGCCTACCGGCCATAACGCCGGGGCGCGCATCGTCGCCGCGCCCCGGCGCCGGATGCAGTTCGGAGCCCGCCTTATGGCGGGCTTTTTCACGTCTGCCTTTTTCTTCCGCTTCATTCGCGCCGCATGCAGCGATATTCGGAATGGAGTGCGGTTGTTGTTCAGTTCGCGGTCAGTTTGAATTCAGTTTATATTAAGTTTCTATTCAGTTTTAATTCAGGAATCAGATTCTCTTCGGTGCTCGGTATGGTTAATGCAGGGAAGAATGATGGGGGGCGCGCTCCTGGCGATGTTCAGATAATAGTCAGATAAAAGAAAGGTATATGAAAGATACTCGGTTTTAAGCTCAGCTGTATGTCATCAAGCTGACAAAAAACCTGCGGTTTTCCCTCAGAAATCCAACAAACAGCTGAACGTTTTGTCTATGCCTCGATATAATGTTCGGCGTCCCCCGCGATAAATAAACTTAGCGCCACGCGATTTTCCCGATCGCCGCGCAGGGATGGGGTTCGGCTTTTTCAAACCATTGAGGGATCGAGGAACGAGGGGTATGGAATTAACACAAGCCGCTTTCTGGCTCGCGCTTCTGCAAATCATCTGGGTCAATATCCTTCTGTCCGGGGATAACGCCGTGGTCATCGCGCTCGCGGCCCGTTCGCTACCGCCTACCCAGCAGAAGAAAGCCATCGTCATTGGTTCGGCCGCCGCCATCATCATGCGGATCGTCCTGACGCTGGTGGCCGCCAAACTCCTGTTGCTGCCCTGGCTGAAACTCATAGGCGCGGTCCTGCTGGTCTACATCGGCGTGTCGTTGCTGATGCCGGAAGACGAGGACGACGGCGATGCCAAGTCCCATGGCAATCTGCTTTCCGCCATCCGCACCATCATGATCGCCGACCTGGTGATGAGCCTGGATAACGTCGTGGCGGTTGCCGCCGCCGCCATGGGCGACACCACCCTGCTGGTCGTGGGCCTGGCCATCAGCATTCCACTGGTTATCTTCGGCAGCACGCTGCTGCTGAAGGTCATCGAGCGCTTCCCGCTGATCGTATGGGTGGGCGCCGCGCTGCTGGGCTTCATCGCCGGCGAGCTGCTGGTGGGCGATCCGGCGCTGCACGAGTCGGTGGTGCGCATCGACTCCGCACTGGGGACGACCGAGCATAACCTTGCCTTGATGGCGGGTGCCTGCGGCGCGATCCTGGTGCTAATGCTGGGCAAGGTCATGATTGCCCGGCGCCACTCTGACAAAAATCTTAAACGGTCGGAGCAAATCTGACGAAAAGCTGAATTACAATCCCCGGACAGGGCCGATGCCCGCCACCATGCAGAACGCTGGTGCGCGGGCTGCTTATTTGCTCCAATCGGCTTGAATGAAAACCGTGTTGTGGGGGTTGTGACGTGCTTGAATTCTTCCAGACGCTCAGTTGGGCGGCCGTTTTCCAGATCATCCTGATCGATATCCTGTTGGGCGGCGACAACGCCGTGGTCATCGCGCTGGCCTGCCGCAACCTGGCACCCAAGCAGCGGATGCAGGGCATCCTGTGGGGCACCGCCGGCGCCATCCTGCTGCGGGTCGTGCTGATTGCCTTCGCCCTGACCCTGTTGAACATTCCTTTCCTGAAGGTCGTAGGCGGCCTGTTGCTGCTGTGGATCGGCGTCAAGCTGCTGCTGCCGGAAGAGGAAGGGCACGACAAGATCAAGGGCGGCGCGTCCATCGTTTCCGCGATCAAGACGATCATCGTCGCGGATTTCGTCATGAGCCTGGACAACGTCATCGCCATTGCCGGCGCCGCGCAGAATGCCGATCCCAGCCACCAGATCGGGCTTGTGGTGTTCGGCCTGCTGGTCAGCGTGCCGATCATCATCTGGGGTTCCACCCTGGTGCTCAAGCTCATCGACCGCTATCCGCTGGTGGTTATGTTCGGTGCCGGCCTGCTGGGCTGGATCGCGGGCGGGATGGTTATTACCGACGTTGTTGTCGAAGGTCAATTCGGGCCGCAGCCGGCTATGGTTAAATTGGGCGCTGAAATAGCCGGCGCGCTGTTCGTCGTTCTTTTGGGACGGTGGCTGGCAAGCCGCAAGGTCGTCTCCAAGGAATCCGTGCATGAGTCTGCTTAAAACTGGTAAATCCCAGCAATCCGAAACGGGCCTGAGCCTGCTCCAAGGCCTGTTCATCCTCGCCGTGCTGGGGATTATTGTGACCGTGGTGGCCGCCCATTTCGCTTGAGCGTCCACCTGTGTCCCAACCTAGCCGTTTGATCATTGCCACCCGGGCAAGCCGCTTGGCGCTGTGGCAGGCCGAGCACGTGCGGGGCCGCCTGCTGGCCCTGTATCCGCACTGTGCGGTGGAGCTCCTGACGCTGACCTCGCGAGGCGACCAGATCCTGGATCGGACGCTTTCGAAGGTCGGCGGCAAGGGCTTGTTCGTCAAGGAACTGGAAAACGCGCTCCTGGACGGCCGGGCCGATCTGGCGGTGCATTCGCTCAAGGATGTGCCTATCGATCTGCAGGCTTCCTTCGAGCTGTGCGCCATGCTCGAGCGCGCCGATCCCCGCGATGCCTTCGTATCCAACCGGTACGGGGCACTCCGGGATCTGCCGGAGGGCGCGGTGGTCGGCACTTCCAGCCTGCGCCGCGAATCCCAGATTCGCGCGCGTTACCCGCACCTCGTGGTGCGCCCTTTGCGTGGCAATCTGGATACGCGGCTCGCCAAACTCGATGCCGGCGGCTATGACGCGATCGTATTGGCGGCTGCCGGACTCGAACGCCTGGGGCTGGCGCAGCGCATCCGCGCCGTCCTGGACGTCGAGGAAAGCCTGCCAGCCGCGGGGCAGGGGGCATTGGGCATCGAAATCCGCGCGGATCGCGATGACGCCCGCGCATGGCTGGCACCGCTGGCCTCGGCGCGCACCACAGCGTGCGTGACCGCCGAAAGGACGGTGTCGCGCACGCTCGGCGGTTCCTGCCAGGTGCCCCTGGGCGCCTATGCCACCAGCGACGGCACCAGCCTGCATTTGAGAGCGCTGGTCGCGTCGGCAGACGGTACGCGCGTGCTGCACGCCGAAGGCTCCGGCCCGGCGACGCAGGCCGAGTCCATAGGCGCGGCAGTGGCCCGGGAATTGTTGGACAAGGGCGCTTCTTCGCTCCTGGCCGAACTGCCGGCGCACGACTGAGCCGCCTCGCGGAGCGCGCGTGATGCCGAACGAGGCCCAGACGGCAATACTGACGCGTCCCGTGGGGCGCAACGAAGTACTGGCCACCCGCTTGCACGCGGCCGGCTGGCAGGTCCGGGCGTGGCCGGCGCTGAGTATCGAGCCGCTCGCCGCGGGGCCGGAGGGCATACCCCTGCCCGGCGATTTCGATCTGGCGGTGTTCGTCAGCGGCAACGCCGCGGCGCAATACCTGGAGCAACTGCGGGCGCTCGGCATGGCGGCCTGGCCCTCGTCCTGTATTGCCGCGGCCGTGGGACCCGCGACGGCCGCCCGCCTGCGGCAATCCGGCCAGTTGGACACGCAGTGCGCTATCGTCCATCCTGGCGCCGAGGCGCCACGCCACGATTCCGAAGCCTTGTGGGAGCTGTTGGCCGCGCGCGGACCCATTCCGCGCCGGGTGCTGCTGGTACGGGGTACCGCCGGCCGCGATTGGCTGGCGGAACAGCTTCATGGCCACGGAGCTTCGGTGCGCCTGCATGCGGTCTACCGGCGGGTACCGGCGCGCTGGGAGGCCGATGCGCTGGCGCAGCTGGGCCGCTGGGCGGCGGATGCGCATTATCCTACCTGGCTGCTGACCAGCGGCGAGAGTATCGACGCGGTAAGGGCGAACGTGGCGCGTGCGGCCACCGAAACCTGGTGGGACGCCTGTCGTTTTATCGTCACCCATCCGCGGCTGGTCGACCGGCTAGCGCTTTCCGATGCCTCCGCCAGGCGGGCGGTACGGGTTTGCGCACCGGCAGAGGATGCCATCTTTAATGCTTTTGTTTCGGCTTGAGTCATCGTTTCGCATTTGTACCGAATACAATCGCCCCATGACAGAAAAGACTCCTGCCACCGATCCGGCCGCGGCGCCGGTCGTCTCCAATAATCCGACATCGGCCGACATGAAATCCGCTGGCCCGAAGAACGCCGCGTCCAGTCCTCCGTCGCCTCGCGCGGCGCGCAAAGGCGGGGCTTCCCCGCTGGTCGCAACCCTCGTTGTCGTCGTCCTGCTGGCGCTGGTCCTCGTGGCCGCCCTATGGATGCAACGGCAGCAGTTCCTGGCGGCGGGCCGCGAAATCGCCACCCGGCTGGATGCGCTGAACAGCGCGTTGAACCAGACGCGATCGGAGACGCGGCAGGCCTTGGCCCTGGCGCAGGTGCAGAGCGACAAGGTCGCCGCGCTGGAAGCCTCGGTGCAGGAAACGCAAAGCCAATACACGGCCCTGGAACAGGCATGGCAGGACTTCAACGACAACGTCAGCGATGACGTCCTCATCAACGATGTCGAACGGTTGCTGACGATCGCCGACCAGCAGTTGCGGCTCGGCGGAAGCGTAAGCAATGCCATCGTCGCCATGGAAACGGCGCAATCGCGCTTGGCGCGCGCGGGGCGGCCACGCTATGCCAGCCTTCAGCAGACCATCAACGGCGATCTGGATCGCCTGCGCGCGGTCAAGACCATCGACGTGCCCATCCAGGCGGGCCGTATCGAACGCCTGGTCGCCCTGGTGGGCAAGGCGCCCCTTCTGGTACCCGATGCCGTGACGGCCGGCGCCGGCTCGGCGGCGCCCGCGGATGCTCCGGCGGCCGCCGGCCCCGCGCCCGCCCCCGTAGGGCCAGATCTGCCGCCGGATGCCGCCTGGTGGCAGCGCTGGCGCGCGGAGATCGCCTCCTGGCCCGCCCGCGCCGGCGGCGCCCTGGCGCATGAGCTGGGCGACCTGGTGCGTGTGCAGCGCGTGGACGAACCGGCCGCCTTGCTGCTGTCGACGGAGCAGGCGGAACAACTGCGTTCCACGCTGCGCCAGCGCTTGCTGACGGTGCAGTTGGCGCTGCTGATGCGTCAGCCCGTTATCTGGAAGAACGAACTGGATACCGTGAGCCGCACGTTGGATACCTATTACGACCGCCGTTCGCCCGATACCCTGGCCGCGCTCGGCCTGGCGCGTGAGCTGGCGCAGATCCAGATCGCGACACCCATGCCGGACCTGTCGGACAGTCTGAGCGCCATCGCGGCGCTGCGCGCGGACGGTTCGGGCACCGTCAAAGGGCGGGACTAAACCATGCGCGCCTGGTTCTGGACGCTATTGCTGGCGGTTGTCGCGGTTGCCGTGGCGGTGGTCCTGCGGGCCCACCCCGGCAATGTATTGCTGCTGGTCTGGCCGTATCGCGTGGAGCTCTCGCTGACCCTCGCGGTGTTGCTGTTGATCGCGCTATTCGTGGCCATTTACGTGGGGCTGCGGCTGCTGGCGTGGCTGTTGGCCATCCCGGAACGCATGCGCGCCTGGCGCGGGCGCCGCGCCCAGGCGCGCGACCACGAATTGCTCGAGCGTGGGTGGATCGGCTTGCTGGAAGGCCGCTATTCGCATGCCGAGAAGGACCTCGCCAAGCTGCTCGATCAGACCAAAGGCCGCAATCGCCGTGTGCTGGCCGCCCTATCGGCGGCGCGCGCCGCGCAGGGCCTGGGCGAATTCGTGCGGCGAGACGTCATGCTGGACCGGGCGCGGGAAGCCGCGGATAGCGAGCCAGGCCTCATCGAGGCCGTGGCCACCGTTACCGCCGACCTGCTGCTGGAGCAGGGGCAGCCGGCCCGCGCCCTGGAAGTGCTGGCTCCGCTGCAGGACGGAGGCGCGCGACATCTGAATACGATGCGCCTGCTGTTGCGCGCCGAGCGCGCGCTCGGCCATCACGAGCAGGTGTTTACGCTGGCGCGGGCGCTGTCGCGCCGTGGCGCCATGGCGCGCGACGAAGCCCTCCGCGTCATCGGCGTCTCGGGCGCGGCACGCCTGCGTGCCGCCGCCGACGGCGATACGTGGCGTCCCATCTGGAAGGATCTCAAGGCGGAAGAACGCCTGCTGCCCGATATTGCCCTGGCCGGAGCGGCCGCCTTCGAAGCGGCCGGCGAGGCAGACGAGGCGGCGCGCATACTCGAGGCCGCCATCGCGCACGGCTTCGATGCGCGGCTGTTGGCGGCCTATTCGCGCTGTGATGCATCCCAGGTGCCGCGGCGCCTGGAGCGTGCCGAGAAATGGCTGCAGCAGCGTCCGACCGATCCGGACGTGCTGTGCGCGCTTGGCGTGCTCTGTCTCACTGGACAGCTGTGGGGGCAGGGCGAGCGCTATCTGAGGCGAGCCGTGGAACGTCGTCCCGACGCCCGCACGCACGCCTTGCTGGGCAGCCTGTATGACCGCCTGGATCGCCAGAACGACGCCGTGCGGCATTGGCGCCTGGCCACGGCGGCAGGGATTGCGCTGCCGGTGCTGGCCGCCGACGAAGCCTTGCCGGCTGCCGACACGCATGCCGATCCCTCGCGCGTGGATCCTGAAAGCGGATTCCTGTCGGACGCCGCGGAAGCCCCCGCGCCCGCCAGCGTCTACGTCCACGAGGCGCTGCCCGTGGAGGCGCCGGCCGCCGATTACGTCCTCGACCCGGATGCGCGGGGCCATGCGCATCCGGCGCCGGTCGAGCCCGCGCCGTCGTCGCCCTCGCCGGTGGCAAGGCCCGCCGAAGCGCCCGTCGATGTCGAGGATTACTTCGATAGCGCGCCGATCCCCGTTGCCGGGCTGGACGAAGAAGAACCCGAGCCGCCCGCGTCGACGCCATCCCGACGCGATAATGGCCCGGGCGACGCGCCGGCCAAGTCCGGCGGCCACGGCAAGTCCTGAATTTTTTCCTTCAAGAAGGCTGAACCATGAGTCTCGATCGTGTCCCTCCCGGCTCCAAGCTGCCGGATGAATTCAATGTCATCATCGAAATTCCCATGAACGCGGATCCCGTGAAGTACGAGGTCGACAAGGACACGGGCGCCGTGTTCGTCGATCGCTTCATGCTGACCGCCATGCACTATCCGTGCAACTACGGCTATATTCCGCAGACCCTGTCCGAGGACGGCGATCCGGCGGATGTCCTGGTGGTTACGCCGTTTCCCATCCAGATCGGCTCGGTGATCCGCTGCCGTGCGTTGGGCGTGCTCGAAATGGATGACGAATCGGGCGGCGATGCCAAGCTGCTGGCCGTGCCTGTCGACAAGCTTTACCCGCCTTACCGCCACATCAAGTCGTACCAGGATCTGCCTGAAGAAGATATCGCCCGCATCCAGCACTTCTTCGAGCACTACAAGGATCTGGAAAAGGGCAAGTGGGTCAAGGTGAAAGGCTGGAAGGGCGTCGATGCCGCGCACGAGGAAATCACGCGTAGCGCGGAGCGTCACGCGAAAGGCGCCAAATAAGCACTCGGCGGGTCCCGCGGAGGTTCGGAGGGGCTGGCGATGCCGGCCCCTTTTGCATTTCCGCGAACGGCCGGGACGCCAGCGGCGCGCGGGCGGACGCTGGCCGGCAGGCTTTCGGTTCGCTGAATAGCCGAGGCGGCTGGACATCCGTACGCCCGAAGGGGTTAGCACCTGCTGTCCAAGCGGCGCGAAACGATTACACTCGCGCATGATTATTTCAGCACCGGTCGCCCGGTTGCGTCTTCAACGAGGTCAACAGCATGGACTATGTTTTGCCCCCTCAGCCCGTCGTCGCCGTTCCGGTAGCGGGCAGCGCCGCCTTATTCCCGGTTCGCCGCGTGTATTGCGTTGGACGCAATTACGCCGAGCATGCCAAAGAAATGGGCTTTACCGGCCGCGAGGATCCGTTCTTTTTCTGCAAGCCCGCCGATGCCATCATCGCGGTGCGCGACGGTGAAACGGGGAAGATGCCCTATCCGTCCAAGACGTCGAACCTGCACTACGAAATGGAGCTGGTCGTAGCGATCGGGAAGGCGGGCAAGGACATTCCGGTCGAGAAGGCCAACGAGCATATCTGGGGTTACGCCCTGGGCCTGGACATGACGCGCCGCGATTTGCAGGGCGAAGCCAAAAAGCTGGGACGTCCGTGGGAAGTGGGCAAGGGCTTCGATCAATCCGCGCCGCTGGGCCCGATCCATCCCGTCAGCAAGACCGGTATCCTGGAAAAAGCGGACATCTGGCTGGATGTGAACGGTACCCGCAAGCAGGGCAGCAACATCAGTGAGCTGATCTGGAACATTCCGGAGAGCATTGCCTATCTGTCCGGCTTGTTCGAGCTGCAACCCGGCGACCTGATCTTTACCGGCACGCCGGAAGGCGTCGGCCCGGTCGTCAGGAACGACGTAATGGTGGGTGGTGTCGCGGGCCTGGGCGAACTGCGTGTCCAGGTAGTGTGAACGACCGGTGCCGCGACGGGCACGGTCAAATCAAGGAGAGCAAACCATGCGCTCGAAAATGATGCTGACGACATTGGTGGTCTTTGCGATGGTCCTGGCAGGATGCAATACGGTCGCCGGCGCCGGCAAGGATCTGCAGCGCGCGGGCAATGCCATCAGTAACGCCGCGGAAAAGTAGAACGCGCGTCGCTCATCATGGCCAGAACGCCGCCCTCGAGGGCGGCGTTTTGCTTTTTCGCGCAGTGTGACGGTTTGATCCAGCTCGGCATGTACGAATTGGCGCAGCGTCTTGCCTTGCGCAAACTGGATGCCTACCAGTTCTACGGAGGCACCCATGCGCAAACATCGTCGGCGGCAGCTTGGCCAGGGAATGACCGAATACATTATCGTGGTCGCGCTGGTCGCGGTGGCGGCCATTGCGGTGTACCAGTTGTTCGGCCAGGTCGTGCGTTCGCAGACCGCGGCGATGGCCCGGGAACTGGCGGGAGAAAGCGGCGCCGAACAATCGCGCGCGGCGCAGGCCGCCGCGGGCAAGGCGGCTGCCCAGGCCAAGGCCAAATCGCTCAAATCGTTTACCGGTAATGCCGGAGCCGCGCAATGAAGCGGTGTTGCCGGGCGCGGGGGCAAGCCCTGCCGTTGGCCCTGGGCCTGGCCGGTCTGGGCGCCTTGTCCCTGATCCTGCTGTACAACCTGGGGCAGACCATCGCGGCGCGGGCTCGGCTGACCCATGCGGCTGACGCCGCCGCATACAGCGGCGCCTTGATACAAGCGCGCGCGCTGAACTTGCTTGCCTACATCAACCGCGCCCAGATCGGGCACCAGGTGGCGATGGCGCATCTTGTCACCCTGGCGACGTGGACGCAGTTCGGATACGCGGAGCGACAGCGCGTCTTGCGTGGCAACCCACCCGCCAGAGTCATTGCAATGCTGTTCGGAGCGGCTCATGGGCAGGCCTATGCAAGCGCATACTCGGCGGCGAATGCGGATGCCTTGGTCGCGCGCTTCGCGCAGGCCTATCGGCGCCATGACACTACCGTCCATCGCGTGCTGGCGGCCTCCGCACGGCAAACGCTGGCGCATTTGCCCGACAGTCGTTCGCTTGCCATGCGTGCGGTGGTCCAGGCGAATTACCCGGAATTCCCGGTAACCGTCGCAATGGGTGCCGACCGCGCTTCACGCGCAGCCCTGCATCTTGACGTGGGGGCCGACGACTGGCCCGGTTTCGTCCGGACGCACGCGGGCAATCGCGCGAGTGTCCTGCGATCCACGGTGCTCGCGGCGGTGGACCGCTACGGTTTTCTCGGGCCGCGCAACAAGGATGCACGCAACGGCTGGCCGGTCAGTTTCCGCTGTCCTGCATGGCGGCATGAGTTGCGGCGACGCGGCGGTACGCGGCTGGGGGCGGATGGCCTGTGGCGTTCCATCGACACACAGTCGTTTCACAAGCTTCGGTCCAACAAGTACATAGGCTGCTACTACCGTGAACGGCCCATGAAAAAGGAGAGCCAGCATTTACGCGGCTCTCCAGGGCGTTTTAGGGTACAAATGGGGTTGAGGGTACAAATCAGGGTACAAGTTCATCTACCCACTTTCGCAGGTCCTCCGCCTTCCACACCACGACCTTGGGTGTCAGGTTGATCCCCTTGGGAAACTTCCCGGCATTGAGCTGGCGGTAGATTTCCGACCGGGAGATGCCGACCACGCGCGGCAGGTCCTTCATGCGATACAGCAGCTTCTCCGGCGCTGCGGGCTGGTTGGTCATGGTCTCGTTCATTCGTCTTCCTTTGGAACCGCGCCGACGCCGGCCGCCACACACCCGCCGTGGACCAGCCCTTCCTGGCCGGAGGCGGGATTCTGCCCCTCGACCTGGGTGGGTCCACGTCGATGTTCCGGCGCGACGAACTCATGGTCAAACGGCGGCGCATCGGCGGGGGCGCCAAGTGGCGGCAGATGGACGCTACCGCCGCGCGGAAATCCGCAGACGACACAGCAGCGTTGCCGCTTGAACTGCGGGCGCGCCGGCCGTTCTGGAGTGCCGGTGAAACCCATCCTAGTTGCCATCGCCATCCCCCTGCGCAGCGGCACGTCGGAACTCTTCCACCGGATCGAAGCGCCGGTTGTCATCGAACATGATGCTGTTATTGCAGACCGGGCACTTCACGTAAGAGGCGATCACGTCGCTTTTGTTGTGCGTGAATATCGTGCGGCAATGGCAGCACTCGACCTTGTATAGCGGTTCGGGATTCGCTTTGATAATGGTGATGGTCATTCTGGCTTCTCCTGTGCGGCGTCCAGCTGGGCGCGGGCGGCTTCGGACTTCAACGCGCGCAGACCTTCGGCAATCTCGGCCAGCTCGAAGGAGTATTCGCGTTTCGCTTCGGCGTGCGGTCCGGTTCCATATTCCAAGGCGCCGGTATCTGGGTCTTCATACCCATGTTCCCGGTCGAAGTCATCGCGTCTTGTGTCGATCCAACGCGCCGCAGCTTCGATACCCGCATCCCTCTCCCGCTCGGCGTCCTGGGCGGGGGCGTAGCGGTCAAGGATGGCGCGAGCCAGTTTCAGCTTGTCGAGCAAAACGCGTTCGCCATCGACCACGATATATATGCTGTCGCCGAGTTCACCCAGGTATTCGGTAATCTCCGCACCCGTCGGCGCGTCCTGCTGCGCTTTGGGTTCAGCAGGCCGAGTGTTCCACCATTCGGCGGCCTCGCCTTTTGTGCTCTTTTCAGGGCTGCCAGCGTGGCCTTCCGGGCATCCCGCAGTCCACCCTCTGGGCCGAAAATAATTGCCGCCTTGCTGGTAGACGCCGGCCCTACCGCAAAAGGGGCATTTCTTGAGTCGGCTCATTCCGCACCCCCTTCCGGCTTGGCAGCGGCAAGGGCGGCGCGGTCCAGGCGTTCGATCTCGGCCAGGATCAGGGCGCCGGCCTTGACCAAGTTGCGGCGTGGCGTGCTGGGCTTCCACCATGACTTATCCCACGGCCAGTACTGGACGGGATCGCCCGGCGGGTAGGCTTGGGTGAACATGGCATAGCACGCCGCAGCAGCTGCCATCTGTCCGTCTTCGTGGTTGTCGTCTTCGGCTGCGTGCCAACCTTCGACGCTGATCTGCCGCTGGCGCTCGGCGAGCACGTCGCGCGCGGCAGGCGTGAGTTCCGCACTCGCCGCTGCGGACGGCTGGCGAGAGAGGGCCTTGCATACCAGGGTTATGGCTGCTGATTTCCGGCGGCGCGCCTCATTCATTGCGCGCAACTCGTCCCCGATTTGCTCGCCGCCACATCCGTACATGCCCTGGTACACGCAGGCCGCGCCGTAATGGTCGATTGCTTCATCGATAGCCTGAATATCCGCCGCCCGCTCATCGCCCTGCGCATCCGCTTGTTTATCAGATCCCGCCGAATGTGAGATACAACCGGCTTTGTCGCTCACGGATGCAGCGATATTGCCCTGCGCATCTGCCGTTGCGGCGGTGGTGGCCGCAATCTGAATGTCCCATTCCGCACGCGCAGCTTTGAGAGGTACTTTGTACATGTTGCGATACCAGCGGATCCAGTGCCAACCTTGGCCATCTTCATCGCGCAAGGGCGGCTCGGTAGGCTCCGCGCTCTCTGCGGCAGGGGAGGCACGCTCCTGTAGATAGTCTCGCATAGCCAGCCATGACTTGCTATGCAGGGCAGAGCCGACGGGGTGCGCTCCCAGCGTCTTAGCGAGTTCAAGCCCCCTCTGTACCCATTCGTAGTCCGGCTCTGCCCCAGGTGCGGCTTGCTGACTGGGTGCGGGCGGGGCGGCATCGATTATCTTGCTAGCGCGTTCGAATAGCCCGTTCGGAACATAGTCCGCGTCCCGATAATCCATGAACTTTTTCAACAGTTCAACCGCGTCATCCTGCCCCGCTTGCTTCTCAGGCTGCGCGGCAGGGGCGGCGTAGAGCGGTGTCACCCCTCCGCCGTGGCTGTCAGCGTGCATTTGCGCCCGACGATGCGTATAGAACAGACACTTTTGCGTGCCATGCGTCCATAGGTACGCCAACGGCACCGCCCCGGCCTCGCTGGCGGCTGGCGGGACGCGCTGACGCAAGTCGGATGTATCGAGCATGCCCCAATTACAGTTTGGCGTTGGGTTTCCGTTAGTCAGTATGGCTCGTGCGCGGTCCATACGCTCTAGCGCTTCCATCAGCACGGTCTTGTTGTCCATGGTCTTATTCCTTGGGTATGGCGTAGCAAGCAATTTCATCCACCTCGCTGGGGACCGGATCGAAGCCATCAAGCGACAGATGCCACGGACCAGGCGTGCCTGTCTTGAAGCGAGCGGCGGTACGCCACTTGTAGGCGACCGGGCCCGGCGCGGTGATCTCAGCGATCAACTCGGCGCGGGCCTTGCGCCGCTCGTCGGCGAGTAGGCGGCGGACGGT
The DNA here is from genome assembly GCF_002261215.1 of Bordetella genomosp. 11. Lineage (NCBI taxonomy): Bacteria > Pseudomonadati > Pseudomonadota > Betaproteobacteria > Burkholderiales > Alcaligenaceae > Bordetella > Bordetella genomosp. 11. The sequence continues at coordinate 628,213 of NZ_NEVS01000004.1, forward strand.
ATCAGCGTCGTAGCCATAGACGAGATAAGGGCCGGTCACTTGCCCGCGCACCCATGTTGCGAGCAACAACGGCTCCGGCAGGTCTGGCTTGTCAGCGGGGGTGTTCATGCTGCCTCCGATTTTCTTTGTTCGCGCAGGGCGGCCAGGACTAAGCGGGCCTTGTTCATATCGGCCAGGGCGTGCGAATGCTTTGAATTGATCGCGTTGAACGTCGTCAGGGCCTGCTCGTATTGCTGCTTCGCCTTGATGATCTTGATCGGTAGCGGCTGGCAGTCCTCCAGCCATTTGTTATGCGCCGTCACAGCAGCAGAAGCGGCGGCGCGGTTGAAGCGCTCGTTGTCCGACCAGCATACGTGCCCTGTCGCGCCGTCAATCCATCCCCAGGACGTTCCATCGGTATTCGTGTGCCGATTGGTGGCTGATCGCCACGGACGCTCGTTATGCGGGATGGTGACGCCAGCTACGGTTACTGCCTCGTCCGTGATGGTAATGGGCATGTTGCTCATTTCCCGCCTCCTTGCACTACATCCCCTTGGGCGGCGGTCATGGCGACGTCGCGATTGAGGCGCGCGGCATGCAGTTCGGCATTGATCCAGCCGCCACGCAGAATGTCGTAGCGCTTCACGGTCTTGCCCAGCAGCGTGTCATTGACGTAGGCGTACCGGCTACCGCTCGCCTTGAGCACGACGAATCGTTCCGGCTCCTTCGCATCCTGCCCCTGCGCGGGTTCGGTGCCTAGGGCGAAATTGATGCCAGGTTTCCCCAACGCCATCCAGTGCGTATAAGGCGCTTTTTCTTTCAGCCCATGCGCGCCGGCGATGAGCATGTGCTCGTACCGGTCATGGTGGTTCATCCACGTTCCGTCTTCGAGATAATCGAAGTCGTAGCGCTCAGGATTGGCGGGGTCGGTCGGGTCTTCCCAGTACACGACAACGAGGTTGCCTTCGGAGACCGTCGCGATGTCCTGCCACCCCTGCGCGGGTTGCTGCGGGGGTGGGGCGAGATAGAGCAATGTCCCAGACGGCAAGTCACGGTGCAGCGCGGCATGGCATTTCATTCCGCCGCCCGGCGTGAGCGCTTCCATGGTGAAGACGTGCCCCACGGCCTGCGGCTCGGCCGGCGCGGGTGGGGTGGCATCTATCATCGCTCGGTAGATGGTTCGGCTGTCCTTCCGGTAAGCGTTCGGCAGATATGCCGCTTCCAACATCTCCTGCGTCGGCTCAACCGGAGCCATCTTCCATTGCTGCTCGGGATTGGGGTGGGTCATGCTGCATGCTCCAGTTGCAGGCCCGCGCCATTCAGCGCCGCCATACATGCGGGGTTGATCCAGAGGCATTCGGTGCGCGTCGACGTGCCGCGCGCCGCCGAAATCCGGGCAGTCGTTTCGGCGCGCATCCAACCTGTCAGGGCTTCTTCGTACATGTCGCTGGGGTAGCCGCTCAAAACGACCATGCCGGCGGCGCGCTGCAGAACGTCCAGCAGAGCGTCATGGTCGGCGTCCGTCATTTCGTGGTCGTAATAGCGGCCGTGGCGGGCACCGGCGTACCGGGTACCGTGGACATAGGGCGGGTCAACATAAAGCAGGGTGTCCGGCGCATCATGCTGCTGGATGACCTCGATCGCCGGGCGGTTCTCGATCATTACGCCAGCCAGCCGGCGGCCAATTTGCTCAAGCTGGGACGGATACTTCGCCCAGAGATCCTGGGCGGTCCCGTATTTCCGGCGGGTGTCAATGCGAAAGCCGGTCGTGCCCTTTGTCGCGCCGGCCGATCCGAAGCCCATGGACGCGCGGATGATGGTTCGCCGGGCGCGCTCCACGGCATCGTCTGTTGGCTCGTATGCGCCGTCGAACTCATCCCTGGCGTACGGCGTCAGGACCAGCAATTCGACCAGCCGGGCACGGCGATCGCCGTCACGCAGAACGCGGAACAGGTTCACGATGTCGCCGTCCAGATCGTTGTAGACCTCGGCGTAGGCGCGCGGCTTCTGAATCAGCACGCCGGCCGCGCCGCCGAAGGGTTCGACATAGCAGCGATGCGGCGGGAAGTGCTGGATCACCCAGGGCGCCAGGCGGAACTTGGCGCCGTGGTAACGGATCACGGGTCCGATCTGCACACTCACTCCTCCCACGGCCACGGCTGCGTCTTGCCGGGGCGGTTGTGCTTTTCTTTGCTGCGCTTGGACATAGCTACACCTCCAGCTGGCCCTGCTTCTCGATCGCAGGCGTCACGGTGATATCGATTTCGCCGCCCATGACCTCATACAGACGGCTCACCTGTTCGCCGGTGGGGTTGCACTTCACGCGGAAGCTGTACGCAACGCTGCCGCCTTCCATGACCTCGACGGTGTAGTGGTCGACGTCGACGGTTTCCATCTCGATATCCGACTCGCCGATGCCGAACCCGATCACAACGTCGGCGCCCTTGAGTTCGTGCTTCAAACGCAGGCTACCGATCAGGTCGCCGAAGCGGCGCGCAGTGAATGCTGGTTCCTGACCGGGCAGCGTGCCTTGCGCCTCTTCGGCCTTGTACAGAAGCGCGCGCAGCGTCGGGTGGAATTCGGACAGCAGTTCGTTGCTGTCGGTGAAGGTGATCTTCAGATCCGCGCCGCCCACGTTTTCGTCGCCGTGCTTCTCCGGGCGCACATTCAGGTGGGCGAGCGTGACGGTCTTCTGTTCCAGTTGCATGCTCTATGGCTCCTTGGGGAATAAAAAGCCGCGCCGGCGTGCACGTGTTGGGGGAGGGGAGTCCGGCGCGCCGTGAAAGGGTTAGAACGGTGGGATATTGGGGTTTTTCTCCAGTACGACCTTGCGCAGCACATCCACCTCGCGGTACTCGACTGCATGCACGATGTAGAAGCGCTGGCCGGGGTGTTCCCTTGCAAGCCGCTCTGCTTCTGCGGCAGCAGTCTCGGCCATGTCATGGCGGCACTTCGGGTTATTACCGTGGGGGTTCCAGACGAGCCAGAATTCGTACATGGCGCCTCCTATGCGGCCTTCCGCCGCAGGGTTTCAACCATCGCCTGCAGCTCTGCCTCGAACTGCAGGAGGCCGGGCAGCAGCTTGGTGTTGATGTAGGCGTCGTCGCGGGGGATGCGCTGAACGTACAGGCGCCACTTCTCGCCCTGGCGCGGGTCGTAGGAAATGAAATCCCACCAGGCGCGACCGGTGACCAGCATGTTTCCCTGGACCTGGGGGATGTGGTCCTCGGGCATGCCTTCCAGCCAGGTCTGGATATGGACCGCTTCGTCGTGCGGACACTTCATTTCGATGCCGCCGTCGGTGCTGACCAGGCCATCAGGACTGGCGCCGATGCACTGGTGGACGGGATGCAGCACGAATCCGGATGCCACCACGATGTTGCCCGTATCGATCTCATAGGCTTCCTTGGCCGGATCTTCCAAGTCCCGCCCCCAGGACAGTGACCGGCCGCCGACTTCGTGCCGCGGGATGCCGGCCAAGCGTTCGAACGCCAGCTCATACATGAGGTGGGTGCGCTCGGCTGTCGGCCTGGCAATCTTCGGCTGGCCACGCTTCGGCCCGGACTTGTAAACGCCTTCGCCGGGCGTCATGGCCAGCGCTGCGGCAAAGTTGCTGGCGGTGATCTTGCCCGCGCGCTGTTGCCGCCATTCAGCGCTGCGCTGCTCGATGATGGGCTCCATCATTCGGCCCCTTCGAACGGGTTGTCGTCGCCTTCCACCTGGGAGGCAGGGCCGGCCGTCGCCGCGTCCTGCGCCGGGTTACCGGCCTCGCCTTGCGGCTCCGGGGAGGTATTCGTTTCCGTATCGACAGCGTTGGCGATATCGAACAGGCGGGCATAAGTGTCACGGCCGGCTGCCGCACGCCCATCCTTGCCGATGCGCTGCCAGATCGCATTCAACGTCGCTACGCGCTGTTCGGGCGTGCCCTTGCCGCGGGCGGCGTCTTCCATTTCCTTGACGATGGCATCGCGGTCCACCGCGACTGCCGGCTGGGGCTTGGCCTGCTGGGCGAACTCAGCGGCGGTGCGCGGCGGGGTGATATCGCGCTCAATGGGTACGTGATCCATGGTTTCTTCGGCCATGCTCATGCCTTTCAGCACGTCGGTAAAGGCGTCGCGCAGAGCGAAGGCACGGGCGCGTAGCTGCTTCATGCGCTTCGGCGCGGTCTGCCATGGCCCTTGTTTGCCCTTTAAGCCAGCGGTCTTGGCGTCTTCATCCGAAAACGTGCGCACCGTTTCTGGCTCGCCCCGGCGCTTCGCGCGACAGATGGCGATTCCGTTTTCCTCGGACTCGGTGACGTATTCGCAGAGCGGGGACGAGCGCACCAGAGCGAGCATGGCGTCGCCCCAGAGGTTCGGGCGTCCGTTGATTACCGCGATGTTTTGGATCGCCTGCAAGGGCTTGAGGCCGACCTCCATTCCCCACTGCATAGCGACGAGGCAATTCCCCGGCTTGTCCTTGTAGTCTTTTGGGACCATATCTGAGGACGCGAGGTAATCGGCCAAGCGCAGCGCTTCATCAAGGGAGCGCGGCGAAAGATCGAACGTCTGCGCGACGTTGAACTGGACGGGCTCGTTGGACTGCTGGGTGGTCACTTCGTTGGGCATGCGTATCTCCTGGCCGCAGACTCGGTGCGGCGCTATGTGGTCGGTCAGTGGGAACCGTTGGCGGCAGCCAGGGCTTCGTCGGTCGCCGTGTAGTCGAACTTCTTCATCCAGCCCATGACGTCGCCGACGTTGACGTCGTAGTGGTCAGCGAGGGTCTGGACGATTTCTACGTCGCCGGGTCCGTTCTGGACGAACTGTTCCTGTTCGCGGCGGGCGGCCTCGGCCAGACGTTCTTGTTCGGCCCGCTCACGTTCCAGGCGCTCGGCCTCTTCCTTCTCGCGCTGGGCGCGGGCCTCGGCTTCTTGCGCAGCTACGCGCTTCTCTTCGGCTTCACGTGCGGCCTTGGCTCGGGCCTCTTCCTCCGCGCGGCGCGCCGCAGCCTGCTGCTCTTCGAACTCGCGGCGCTCCCGGTCCAGCTTCTCCTGCTGGGCGCGCAGCGCGGCGGCGGCTTCCTCTTCGCGCTGGCGCGCGGCGGCCGCGGCGGCTTCTTCCTGCCTGCGCTGTTCCGCGCGGGCGGCTTCCTGGCGGGCTGCCTCGGCCTCCGTGGCGGCCTTGAGGGCGGCCTGCTCCTCGGCCAGTTTGGCGCGCTCAGCAGCCATCCGCGCCTCTTCCGCCTCGCGGGCGGCCTTGGCCAGAGCTTCCTGTTCCTTGCGCTCCTGCTCCAGCCGGGCACGCTCGGCTGCCAGGCGGGCCTGCTCTTGCTCCTGCGCCAGCGCGGCGTTGTACAGATCCTCCAGAGTGGCGGAGGTCTGCGCGTGCAGGACGGTCGCCTCGCCGGTGCGGTGCTCGAACAGCTCGGTGGTAATCGGCATGTCGGCGAGCTCGTCGCGCAGCGCCAGGATGTCCGTGGAGGACTTTCCGACCGCCTTGGCTGCGAACTGGCCCAGGGTGTTGATGCGGGCCTGGATCGCCTGCTGGCGTGCCAGCTCGGCGGCTTCCTTCGCAGCCTTGATTTCGTCGCGGCGCTTTTCCTCGGCCTTGATCTGCTCGTCGATCGGGCCTTCGATAGCCTTCACTTCCGTCAGGATGTAGTCGCGTTTTTCGCGCGCCGCGGCCTGCATGGCCAGGATCGGTTTGTTCCAGGATTCATACGCCTCGCTGGCCGCCGTGCGGGTGGTGACGCAGCGCTTGCGGAACTCGCGCGCCGCCTTGTCGCCAGCGGTAGTGGTGACGTCGAAAACAGTCTTGGCGGCTTCATCGCGCAGCGCGGTCAGGCCGGCTTCGATGGGATCAAACGCGGTGAGCGGAGCGGGCTTGTCCAGGATTTCGACCTGGGCCTGGGTTTCGGACATGGTTCTCTCTTCTTCGGGGTGGGAAGGTTATCGGGATGCGTGAATCTCGGCGCGGGCGTCCAGGGTCGGGCCGATGACGCCGGTGGCGATGCACAGGCCCAGGGCGAACACAGCACCGAAGAACAGCGCCTCGCCGTGGATGCGGAGGAAGGTGCGGAGGCGGGTCATGCCGGAACCTCGTTGAAGGTGTCCAGGTATTCGCGCAGGACCGCGGCGGCCTTCTCGGGCGCCAGCGGCAGCGACACGGGCGTACCGTTGACCACCAGCCGGTGCCACACCACGACGGGCTCGTAGGCCGTGTCCGGGGCGCGGCTAACGGGCTGTTCGTCCGTCTCCAGCTCCAGTACGGCCGCCAGATTCAGGCCATAGAAGTCGCTGTTCAGCTCCAAGGGGATGTGGTGGACGGTCATGCGGCACCGCCTTTCGTCATCGCGGCTTTGATACCAGCCAATTGCCGACGCAGAGTTTTGCGGCGCTGAATCACCTGGTGCGCGGCGTAGCAGTGGGGGCATTCCTCAGCTTCGTCCTGTCCGATCTTCAGGTACTGCATGCCGCTGTACTCGTAGTCGCCGGGCTCGGCGGTGTACCAGCCCTTCAGGTGCGTGTCCTGATCGGCCTCGGCACGCTCCGTCGGGACCGTGAACGAACTGCCGGGCGATACCGGCTCCTCTTCGTGCCGAAAGCCTTTGAGGCCTGCGCACAGGTCCAGATGCCTCCCGATTTCCTTCTTGCACGCCTTGATGGCCCGCGTCAGGGCGGAATAGCTCTGGACGAGTTTGATCGCGGATTCGGGGGTCATGACGCGGCTCCGGTGGCCTTGGTGGTGGCGGCCAGTCCGTCGATCAGCTCGTCCAGATCAGAGATCTGCCACTTCGCCCTGAACGCCTGGGCATCGGCGAGCAGCGCTACTTGGCGGGCGCGCCAAGCTGCGGCTTGCTCGTCCAACTTTTTCCATTTGGGATCGTCCGCGCAGCAGCTGCGGTGCTGGGAGACATACGCGTCCGGGGTCGCGTAATAGCGGAACTGCCCCCGCCTGATCTTTCCGTTGCAGACACTGCATCGCATCAAGCCGACCTGAACGCTCGACGCCTCTGCATAGCTGTAGTTACGCAGCTTAGCCATGGCGCGTAGCCCTCCAGTCGTCACGCTCACGGTGCAGCCGCGCGCCTTCGTCGCCGGCCATGGCCAGGACGAAAAGGGCGACGGCGCCGATCAGAATGTGGGTGATGGTCATTTCCGCGCCCCGATCTTGATGTCGTGGCCACGCAGCTGCAGGTCAACCAGCTGTTCGGCGGCGTGGATGGTCGCGGACATGACGTAGAGCGCGAACTTGTCGCCCACGTTGCCGCCTGCGGCGACAGCCTTCCAGGCATCAGCCTTCATCGCGGTCAGGACCGGAACGCCCAGGGCGAAGATGTCGATCGCCTCGCAGGCGAGCTCGGGCCCGGTGCTGTGGCCGCTGACGTACCAGCCGCGTTTAACGGCTTCCTGCAGCTCGTTGATCAGCTGGCCGATCAGGGCTTCGCGGATGCGCGGGGCGGTGTTGTCGGACACGATGGCGCGGCAGTCGATGTGGTGGGCGCGATCAAATTGCATGCGTGTGCTCCTCGATCAACTCTTCGCCCGTGCGCTCGGCCGCCTGGCGCGCAAAGCCGCTGGCGCGCGCCGCCGCCTCCCGGTTGCGCCGGTTGATCTCCAGCCACGCGTCGCGGGCCAGGTTGTAGCCGTCGACCGTGATGTTCGGGTACTTCTCACGGACGCTTTCAGCCCAGGCGGCGAAGGCTTCGCGCTCCTGGTCAAGTTGCTTGGGCATGGGAATTCTCCTTTCCGCTACCAGCCGATCAAGCACAGGCCGACGATGAACAGCACGGCCAGCGGGATCGACCAGTAACGGAGGTTGGTGCGGAGGGCGGGGGACATGGCGATCAGTTGCGAATCAGGACACTGCTGCCCTGGCCGAACGGCTTGAAGCAGCACGAGCACACGGCGATACCGGTGTCGATCTCGTGCTGGATCGCCCGGGCCGTGGCGCGGTAGACGCGGGCTTGTACTTCGGCGGTGTTCGGATGAATCAGGCCCAGAGTGGCGCCGCGCTCAGCTTCATCGGCGAGGTTGTTCCACTGAACGACGGCCGAAGCCTTCTCGGAGATCGTGACTGGCGGATGCGGGACGTTCATGCTGTCCCCAGGCGGCGCGAAGCCGCGTCAGCGATACGCTGATAACGAACGCTCTTGGCGTGCTGATACTGAGCGCCGCGCGCGTTGCCGATGCGATCCAGGTTGACCGCGCCGCGCAGGCAGACCTGGGCGCGGGACGAAAGATCGTCGGCCAGGTTGTGCAGTTGGATCAGACGGTGGGTGCTGAGCATCCTGTTCTCCTTCGCGTCGGGTGACGCGTTGGAGAAACTATAGCAACGCTACATCACTAGATGCAATAGCAATGCTCTAGTTTTTTTGTAACAGGCATGAAAAAGCCGCCTGTAGGCGGCTGAGCGGAGCGGTAGCTTTCTACCGAGGTTGCGGGACCGGAATGTTCAGTCGATCGTACTGAGAGCAGAACTTCGAGTAGGACGCCCGGACGTTTTCTGACGATGCTTCGGACCTGTAGATGGCGGCGACGGCAGCTCCCCACTTTTCGAATGTGGAGCTATCCGGGCCAAATGGCTCGAGCGCACCGAGCACGTTTTGCTTCGCTCGTTGAACGGGTACGCCGTTATCACGCCATACTGGGACGGTGGTTATCGTTGCAACGAGGATTCGGCATTGACCGACGGCTAGATTCGCCTCGACGTACGGCGTAGCTGGCTCAGCGGAAACCGTGCTTGCCATAAGTCCGATTGAGACGGCAAAGAAAAAAGCGGGCGCTCGTTTGCGGTGCACGATGTCGCTGACCACTCTATCTTCCCCATGTGTCGCCAAGCTCGCGGAACATTCTGCCGAGCATTATGCAACAGCCCAACATCAGGGTATAGGCGTCCTGTTTCGTGTTGTGGGATTGGTGGTATGCCAAGCGGCCGGCCGGCGTGAGATTTATCCGAATCGTCGCCGCGCGCTGCCTAATAGGTTTCGCTACCTTGCGGGCCATCGCCCGTGCGCGTCTTGCCTTATCGATGTCCACCACGTCGGCTATTGGACTTTCTGGGGCGACCATGACTTTCACTCCCTTCGGCGACTTGTTCCAGCGCATCTAGTTCATCGCGGAGAGCGGCCATGTTATCGCTTTCATGCTTCTTTTCATTGCCATGATTTACAGCAGAATCACGGTTCTTTTCATTGGAACTGTAGGAGGCGAGGGTCCCTGCAACGAAGCCACTTAGGGTTTTATCTAACGCCGCCTTGTCGGCCGGTCGTAGTTTTTCAAAATCCTCACGCGGCACCGAAAACGGCCAATCCTGCCGAGGTCTGCCATAGGCCGCCGCAGGCTCTGCGACACGCATCGTGCTTCCGCCGGTGGCGTACGGCGCTGCGCTGCGCACTTCCAGAGCAAGGCGCGGGCTGATGTCCTCCAGCCCCACACCGAAACCTTTGGCATAGGCCTTGGCCGCTTCCAGACTGATCGGGCGTACGGCGTTGATGTGCTGGTAGATCAGCGCCTGACCACCTTTGATGGCGTGCTCACGCGCGAACGCGGCGCGGTTCACGCCGGCAAAGCGCGCGCGCAGGGCAGCAGCTTCCTGTTCCATAGTCCAGATTTCCATATAGCAATGCTACAAATTTGTGGCTATAGCAAGGCTTGCTTTTTAGCTATAGCATCGCTATAGTTGTCGCCATGAACCTGTCCGACTACCTATCCAGCGGGGACGGCGCCATTGGTGCATCCGCGCTTGCGCATGCTGTGGGCGTCAGCCCGGCTCTTGTCTACCAGTGGCGGACGGGGCGCCGGCCTGTGCCGATTGAGCATTGCGCGGCGATCGAGCTGGCGACCGACGGCAAGGTGTCGCGCCGCGATCTTCGACCCGAAGACTTCGAGCGCATCTGGCCCGAGCTGGCCGCGAAGGAACCCGCAAATGCATGACCCCGACCCGCGCGAAGAGCGCATTCCCATTGGACCGTTGGACGTGTGACTTATGAGCATGCAGCCAGTATCAACGGATGAGCAGGAAAGCACCCGCAAGATCGGTGCACGCCTGTACAGCGAGATCTTGCAGCGTCTTGCAGACGTCACGCAGGACCGTGCAGCCGAATTCATGGGCACATCTCCCAGCACGGTCAGTCGCATGAAGGAGGACGTCGAGCGGGTGTGCCATCTTCTCGCCGCCATCGATATCCAGCTTGCGCCGAGCGACTCCGTGGTGGTGGATCAGCGCGAGCAGCAGGCTATCGAGAGCCTGGCCTTCAAGTATCTGCAGGCGCGCCAGGAAACCTGGAAGCGCAAAAGCTGATGACCAGGATCGCGCTGCGCAAGGACGAAACCGGCAAGCTGGCCGGCCTGACCGAGGCTGACCGCCGCGCGTTCCAACGGTTCAAACGCAAGCTGGAGAACCTGCCCTTCGGCGCGACCATCACGTTCGAGCACCGCTTCCCGCGCAGCGGCAAGTTCCATCGCCTGCATTTCGCGATGCTGGGCGTGGTCTTCGATAACCAGGAACAGTTCACCGACCCGGAAGACCTGCGCAAATGGATTGAGGTCGGGGCAGGGCATTGTCAGCTGGTACCTGGCCCGGATGGAAAGCCCGTGGCGCTGCCGAAATCGGTCGCCTATGACTCGCTGGACGACGCCGAATTCTACGAGCACCACATCAAGGTGCTGGCCTTCCTGCGCTCGCGCCGCGCGACCAGGTTTCTGTGGCCTGCCGTCGACGATGAGGCGGCCGCGGCGGCGGTGGAAGGCATCCTGCAGGAGTTCGGGGCATGAAGGGCCGCAATCCTACCGCCGAGCAGCGGCGCTTCTGGGACATGCTGGTGAGCGAGGTCGGCTGCATCGCCAGCCGCAAGGACGGCATCACCGATCACCATTGCAGCATCCACCACATTGACGGCCGCACGAAGCCGGACGCGCACTGGCTGGTGCTGCCGCTGTCCGCCGGCAATCACATTGACGGCACCGGCGCGCCTGGCCGCATCGCGGTGCATCCCTGGAAGGCCCGGTTCGAAATCCAATACGGCGCGCAGGAAGACCTGCTGCGCGAGTGCATTCACATCCTGCTGGACCGCGGCTGCAAGGTGCCCGAAGGGGCTCTGCGCGCGGCCGGCGTATCTCGCCTGGAGGCTGCATGAGCATTCGCCTCATGACGGCCGTCTTCGATCGCTATCCAGAGGGAGGCGGCGAGATGCTGCTGGCCCTGGCAATCGCGGACCACGCGGACGATGACGGAACGTCGATATACCCCTCCATTTCCATGCTGGCAGCAAAGACGCGGCAGTCCGAACGCACAGTGCAATACCAGCTGCGCCGCATGGAACAGACGGGCTGGCTGATCCTAGTCAACGCTGGAAACGGTGGCCGCAGCCAGCGGCGCGAGTACCGCATCAACCCCGATTGGATAAAGGGTGCAGAAATTGCACCCCTCCAAAAGGGTGCAAACGACAGCACAAAGGGTGCAGGAAATGCACCGTTTACGGAAAGTAAAAAGGGTGCAATTGACGACTTAAAGGGTGCAATCCACGACATAAAGGGTGCAAACGACAGCACAAAAGGGTGCAACCCGTTGCACCCGCATATAACCGTCATAGAACCATCAGAAGAACCGTCAGGAACCATCAGTAATCGCGCGCGCAAACCAAAGGCTCCAGCGTTCGATGCGACGACAGTCGATCTGCCGGACTGGTTGCCGACTGAAATCTGGGAGCGTTGGGTCCGACACCGCATCCAGCTGAAAAAGCCGATCACCGAAGAAGCGGCCCGCCAGCAGCTCGAGGATTTGGCGGCCTACCGCCGGCAGGGGCACGACCCGGTCGAGATCATCAAGCACAGCATCGGCAAGAGCTGGCAGGGCCTGTTCGCGCCGAAACAGCCCTTTGGGCAACGAGCCGCGCCGGCGGCGAACGAAAGCCAGCGCCGCCGCGAGGAGTTCCTGCGCCTGGCAGGCCAGGGTGGCGCCGATAGCCGCACCATCGACATGGAGCCCATCTGATGCGCGCCCAGGACCTCCCGGAGTTTGCCGACCTGCTGGCCGGCGTGTTCGATGCCTACAACCGCGTGGCGCCGCAGCCCACGACACAGATGCTGTGGCTGCGCATGCTGGAGCCCTACGAGTTCCAGGCCGTCAGCGCTGCCTTCACGCAGTACGTGGCAACGGAGCCGAAGTTCCCGCCCACGCCGGCGCAGATCCTGGCGCTGCTGGGGCAGGGTGCCGGTGACAGCCGGCCCGGTGCGGATGAAGCATGGGCTGTGGCACTGACCGCGCGCGACGAAGCGGCGACCGTGGTCTGGACCGCCGAAACCGCGCAGGCCTTCGCTGCCTGCCGGCCCGTGCTTGACCTGGGCGACGAAATCGGCGCGCGCATGGCGTTCCGGCAGGCCTATGACCGGCTGGTGAACCAAGCGCGCCAGCGCGGCATCGCGCCGCGGTGGCAGGCCTCCCTGGGCTGGGACATGGCGCAGCGCGAGGCTGTCCTGGTCAAGGCCGCCGACACTGGGCTGCTTCCCGCGCCGCACGTTGCCGCGCTGCTGCCGCCGCCGGCCACCGTTGAGGAAGGCGAGGCTGGAGAAGCTGCGCGTACCGCCATTGCCAAGATCCGCAACATGCTGTCCGCCGCCGTCAGCCCGTCCGAAAAGCAGCGCCGCGCCGCCGAAGTCGAGCGGGTTCGCCTTGAGCGGCTGAAAGCCGATTCCGCCGAGAAGGTGCGTACCTACCAGGAGCGGCAGGAATGAAGAACGCTTACGCCGAAGCCAGCGCCGCGGTCAGCGGCGAAACCGACGTGCCTGGCACGTACGGCATGTGCGCTGCCAACGGCTGCTGCCTACCGGGCACGATGAGTTCCAGCACGCAGGGCCCGAAGGACTGGCATTGCCGGCTGCACTTCGGCGCACCGCGGGCAGAGTGGGACGACATCACCGCAAGGATTCATAACCGGCGCGACCTTTTCAAGGCGGCGCTCTGGCTGGTTAACCGGGCAAAGGGAAACGCGGTCTCCGACAAGGCGGAATCCCGCATCAAGGCCATGGGCCGCGCGGAACTGTTGACGGGGGCAGACGGCAAAGCGCATCGGACGGCATACGCCCTGGGGAATCACATGCTCCAGGTCTTAGGTCGTGAATGCCGCGCACCGCAGAAAAACATGGGCGTCCCCAGCGCCACGCTCGGCACCAGCTGGATCGACACCGACGAAGAGAAGGAATACGCAGCATGAACCCCATACGCGTTGGCGACGATTTGCCCCGCTGGGCCCAGCGGTTGGTGGAGTTGATGGATTACCCCGTCGACCAGGTACAGGCCACCCAGAACTGGCGCCGACGACTCGGCCTCATTCGGCGCGCATACGGTCAGTTTCAGCGCCGGGTCGACGCAGGCATGGCCAGCTGGATGGAGTTCGATCCATACATCGTTGGCGATTGGGCATCCATCCTGACGCCGATAGAGCTGGCCGTCTGGGAGAACATCCGCCGCCGCGGACTGCCTATGTGGCCGCAGTTGCCCGTGGGCCGGTTCTTCGTGGACTTCGGCAATCCGGTCAAGCGCGTGGCGATCGAATGCGACGGCGCCGCTTATCACGACGCCCGGCGGGATGGGATACGCGACGCCGAACTGGCGCGCGACGGGTGGCTGGTTTACCGCATTCCGGGCTGGCAATGCATGCGCGATTGGGACCTGCCTGCTGGCTACGAGGATTGGGACCACGAGACCTATGCCGCCTATGTCGCGGAGCAGAGATCCCAGACGGCGGATCCGATTATGGAAGCCGTCGCCTCCCACTTCCCGGAGTTCGCCAAATGACCCAAACCCTGTACACCGCGCAGGACGCGGATCCGTTCGACCCGCTGGCCGGCACGCTGCACCGTCTTATCGATCCCCCTCTGTGCAAGGGAGCGTTCGTGTTCGGCAGCGCCTGCGGAAAGTGCGCGCGGTGCGCCGCTGATCCCATGAACCCGATCAACCTGCCGCCCACAATCCAGGACGAAAAAATTAACACGTCCATCCTGGCCCTGGACCTGGCAAATCACACCGGCTGGGCTGTGCGCCGGCGCGACGGGAAAATCCTGCACGGCGTGGAGACGTTCAGCCCGCGCGCCAGCTGGTCGCCGGGTCAGCGCTGGCAGCGGTTCCGCTCCTGGTTGGCTGAGACCATCGTCGCCCACAACATCAATGCCCTGGCGTACGAAATCGTGATCCAGGCCCAGGGACGCTCCAGCGTGTCCGCTGGCGACGTTTACGGCGGATTCAAGGCCGTCATGGAGATGGTCGCGGACAGCCACCGACTGGAGATCCATCCCGTCCACGTGGCCACCGTGAAAAAGACTTGGACCGGAGACCACCAGGCCAAGAAACCGGAAATGGTCATGCAGGCCAAGGCCCGCGGCTTCCGCGTCGAGGACGACAACGAGGCGGACGCCCTGGCCATACTGCATTGGGCCATGGCCAAAGAGGCAGGCACCTGGAAGCCGACGCCCAAGCGCCCGAAGCCTAAGACCAAGCGCGCGCCGAAGGCGCAGAAGGAGCTGCTATGACCAACAAACCCATGCCGTCGCGCGACGCGCAGGTTATCGCGCGCACTCTGGCCGGCGAATCTGCCGCCTCGATAGCCGAGGACATGCATATCAGCAAAGGGCGCATATCCCAGATCCTGGTCCGAAATGGCCTGGGCGGCCGGCTGAAACACCCGGGGCTGTCCTGCATTCAATGGTCGGTGCGGCAGACCGTCAGCGGATCATGGCTGTGTTCCGGTGGCGGCCAGTCCCGTCTGGCCGGCACTCCGCAGGCAGCCTTCGAACTGTGGAAGGCGGATCTGCTGGGGCAGTCCACGAAAACCGCCCAGCCGCAGGTCGCGACGCCGCCGCGGACACCCTCGAAGCCAGACGCCTTAAGGCTGCCCGCCGGCATGCTGCATCTCGCCCAGCGCGCTGCCGCCGCCCAGCCACGCCTGATGAACATGGGTAGCCGGGTACGGGAAGGCGGTGTGCTGTGAGCTGGGCCGAACGCTGGGAAAGGGGAGATCCCGCGAAGGTCCTGGAACGAAAGCAGGAAATGCAAGCGCGGCGGCCATCCAAGGAAGCCGCGCTGGCAAGGATTGAGCGTCTTTTTGCGGGGGAAGATATGGCGCGCGAGATGGATTTCCGGACGAAGATCGGCCCGGAACTGCATGAACGGCTGGAGAACTGGGGTTGGGTCATGCGCGACAAGATCACGCCTGGCACCAGCCCTACGGCGAAGATCTGCCACCAGTTGGCGGTCATGGCCGGCAAATACAAACCGGAGCACCACAGCGAACCGCCCACACGTGCCCAGACCGCCGACGCCGCGGAGATTGAACAGGCCTGGCGCAACGAGCTGATGCCCATGAAGGCAAAGATGATGCTGGCCGGCTACTACACCTACCGCCTGCACCCGCACCGGGTATGCCGCGCCGCCGCGATCCGCTTTGCTGACTTCGACGCGGAGATGGGGCGAGCATGCGGCTTTCTCGCAACAATTCTGGAGCGTCTTGCAGCCAGACGAAATAGGGCCCAGAATCCCCTTCACAACTTGACAGCCGACACGCCATGCGTGGCCGAGTAGATGGGAGCCTGAGCGGCTCCCTCCGCTCGCCTGGAAGAAAGAGAGCCCTGGAAATCGAACAGATTCCGGGGCTTTTTTCATGAGGCTGAAAATGAAGGTCGATGAATTGGACGAAGGCCTGCGGCGCGCCTTAGAGCGCAGTCAGGGGAAGTTTGCCATGCAACAGTTGGTTATCGCCGATATAGGCGATGCGATGGCGCAGCCTTTCGCGCACACGGCTGAACAAAAACTTCGGCTGAAGAGCCGATCGCTTGCGGCGAAGACGCGGGCTTTGGTCGTCCATGATCAAGCCCTGACGCTCTACCCACGCAGCACGAAATAGACAACGCCCCAAGCCACCGGCGCGGGGCATCCAGAGCATCGAGCGGATGCAGTTGGGCATGGCAGGCCGGCGCAAGCCGCCGCCCGGACAAGCTGGGGGTGTCCGTAACAACTCCAGTCGCGCGCCCCTGTCTTTCCTTCGTTGAGGCAGGGGCGTGCAATTCTGCTTTCACCGGTTGCCTGCTTCGTGCAGGGCCGCGAAGGGCCGTCTCCTCCTGGTGCGCGGTCTATCGAGGCGGGCAACCCGTGGGAGCAGCCGCCGCAATCGTCCAGCCAGCAGCGCGCCAGAGGCCAATGCTGCACTCGGCGATGACGCCGAACCGCTGGCAACGACCGGCGCCGCCCGTAGCAGTGCCCCATAAGGCAGACCAACACGGCCACGTGCTGTCAGGGGCGGGCCCCACAACTTTCGAGAACACTATGCTCAAAGTCGTCTTCGTGCCGTCGCCCTGCGTCTTGCAGACCACAGGCGAAAGAATCGCCGAAGGCGCAAGCATTCCTCCCGACGATCTCGCGGCGTTGCTGAAGGCTGCTGCCAACCAGTGGCAGGCCGACCAGGGCAAGATCGCCTACCTGGAATCGCTGCTGCTCAGGAAATAGCCATGGCCGCCAACACCTGCGAGGTCACGTTCCGCATGGCGTGGTGGTGGCGCTGGTACGCCTCCGGCGTCATCCTGACCGCAGCACTGACCGGCCTGGAGCCAGACGCCGACCGCGCTACCGCCGTGGCCCGGCGTGCCATTCGCATCGGCAGGCCATTTTTCAGAGCAACACCATGACCGACACCCAGAAGCAGCCGCCCGACTGGGAGCGGATCGAGGCTCAGTACCGGACCGGCATTGCCTCCCTGCGCGAAATCGCCAAGATGCACGGCATCACCGAGGCGGCGATCCGCAAGCGCGCCAAGCGCGACGAGTGGCCCCGTGACCTGAATGCCAGGGTGCAAGCCAAGGCCGAAGAGCTGGTACGCAGGGAGGAAGTTCGCAGGCTAAGTACGCAGTCGGCGGTACGCAGCGAGTCCAGTGCGCACCGCGTCAAGGAAGAGATCGCCATCGGCGCCCAGGCGCTGGCCGAAGTGAAGCTCCGGCACAAGTCGACCATCCGCCGGATGCGCGAGGCCACTGAGGCCATGCTGACCGAGTTGGAGGCGGAAACCGGAAACCCGGAACTATTCCGAGACCTGGCCGAGTTCCTGCGCAGCGATGAAGAGGGAGCCCAGGGCAAGCGCGAAGCTGTCTATCAGCGCGCGATCTCCATGGCGTCGCGCATCGACGGCCTGAAAAAGCTGGCCGACACCCTGAAGGTTTTGATCGCCCTGGAACGCGAGGCGTACGGCATCCAGCCGGTCCCGCAGGAAATCAACCTGAACACGAAGCCGCGCAGGGCCGATGACCTCACAGACGAAGAACTACTTGCCATCGCGGGAGGAAGCGGCGAGGGAGCTGCTGATCCGCCGCAGGGCGAGAACTGATGTCCTGACATACGCCGGGGCGATCGAGATCCCTGGCAAGCCGCTGTCTGAGGATGATCCGGACGCTGAGCTGTTCCAACCGGTCGAAACCAGGATGGCGGCGCACCATCGGCTGGTGCTGGCCAAGCTGGAAGAGACCGCGGCGCGCCGCCACGGCCGCATGATGATCTTCATGCCGCCGGGCTCCGCCAAATCGACGTACGCGTCGGTCGTGTTCCCTTCCCGCTATCTGGGCGCCGCCCCGAGCCGCCAGGTGATCCTGGCCAGCTACGGCGATGACCTGGCCCGCAAGATGGGCCGACGCACCCGGGCGATCATCAAGCAGGCCCGGTACCGGAACATCTTCGGTGCTGGCCTGGTGTCGGATTCGAACGCCGCCCAGGAGTTCGGCCTGAGCAACGGCAGCCAGTACATGGCCTGCGGCATCCTCTCGGGGATCACCGGCAACCGCGCGCACGGCATCATCGTCGACGACCCGATCAAGGGCCGCGAACAGGCGAACTCGGAGACGATCCGCAATAAAACGTGGGACGCCTACGAGGACGACCTGAAAACGCGCCTGATCCCGGGCGGCTGGATCGTCATCATCCAGACGCGCTGGCATGAGGACGACCTGGCCGGCCGGATACTTCCGGAAGACTGGAAGGGCGAAAGCGGTCGCATCCTCTGCCGCGATGGCAATGAGTGGGAAGTCCTGTGCCTGCAGGCCCGGTGCGAGGTCGACAACGATCCGCTGGGCCGCGCGCGGGGCGAATACCTTTGGCCGGAGTGGTTCGACAGGCAGCACTGGGCGCAATTCGAAGGCAACCCGCGCACGTGGTCAGCGCTGTATCAGCAGCTGCCGACGCCGCTGGACGGCGACCTGTTCAAGCCCGACCAGATCCAGGTCGTCGACGCGCTGCCCGCCGGTCGCATCGACTGGGTACGCGGCTGGGACTTCGCCAGCACCGAGGGCGACGGCGACTTCACCGCCGGTCCGAAGTTGGGAAGGCTGCCAACCGGCCAGTTCATCATCGGTGACATGGTGCGCGGTCAATGGGGGCCGGACCGGCGCGACAAGGCGCTGGAGAACACCGCGGCGCTGGACGGCCACCAGGTGCGCATCAGCATCCCGCAGGACCCGGGCCAGGCCGGCAAGACCCAGGTGCTGTACCTGACGCGCGGAATGCCCGGCTACCGGATGGTCAGTTCCCCCGAAAGCGGCGACAAGATTGTGCGCGCCGAGCCCTTCGCCGCCCAGGTCAACGTCGGCAATGTGCTGATGCTGCGTGGCGACTGGAACAAGGCGTTGATAGACGAATTGCGGTCATTCCCGAACGGCAAGCACGACGACCAGGTGGACGGCCTTTCCCGGGCGTTCGCCGAGCTGATCGTCAAGCGGCCAATGCAGATCAATCCCGAGGCACTGAAACGCGCATGAAGTTGTTCAACTGGATACGCCGGCGGCAACCCGAGCCCGGCGCCACAGTTGCGCCCGCGCCGCGCAAAGAGCCGGGGATGAAGATCTCGCCCATGGCGCTGGCGCATGCCGCGCACCAGCCGCTGGAGAAAGCACTGGGTCGGGGTAGCTTTGGCCGGCCAGACCTGATCCCTGGGGTGGTTCCGCCGGCGCTGGAGGACGAAGTCCTGGCCATGGACAGCGCCCTGGCTCCCGTATTCGCCTATGTCAACCCGGCATGGGCGGGCATGGGTTTCATCGGCTACCCGTACCTGGCTGAGCTCTCCCAGCGCCCCGAGTACCGGAAGATGTCCGATGTCATCGCCAAGGAGATGACGCGGAAGTGGATCAAGCTGGAAAGCACGGGCGACGACGACAAGACCGACAAGATCCAGAAGATCGAGAAGGCCATGCGCCGGTACGGCCTGCGCCGGAAGTTCCGCGAAGCTGCGTTGCAGGATGGCCTATTCGGCCGGTCCCAGATCTACATCGACGTGAAGACGCCGTCCGGGCAGCCTGCCAAGGCACTCCCGGACGAACTGAAGACGCCGCTGATCCGCGCCAAGGCCAAGATCACCACGGGGAGCCTGATCGGGTTCAAGGTCATCGAGCCCGTGTGGACGACGCCCTACCTGTACAGCAGCGACGACCCGACGCGGCCCGACTTCTACAAGCCGACGTCCTGGTTCGTGCTGGGCAAGGAATACCACGCCTCGCGGTTGCTGAACTTCGTGTCGCGCGAGGTGCCGGATATCCTCAAGCCGTCATACAACTTCGGCGGCCTGTCCATGACGCAACTGGCCATCGCCTACGTGGACAACTGGCTGCGCACGCGCCAGAGCGTGGCGGATCTGATCAGCGGGTTCTCGGTCGGCGTATTGAAGACGAACATGGGATCGCTGCTGAGCGGCGATCCGGGCGACAGCGTGTTCACGCGTCTGGACCTGTTCAACCGGACGCGCAGCAACCGCGGCGCTTGGGCGATCGACAAGGAAAGCGAGGAGTTCGAGTTCCAGAACGTGCCTCTGGCTGGCCTGGACAAACTTCAGGCGCAGTCCCAGGAGCAGATGGCCGCGGTATCCAGCATCCCGCTGGTGAAGCTGCTGGGTATCACGCCCAGCGGCCTGAACGCCTCCAGCGATGGCGAGATCCGCGTCTTCTACGACGAGATCCTGGCCATGCAGGAAGCGCTGTTCCGCGACAACCTGCAGGCCTGCCTGGAGGTGATCCAGCTGTCCGAACTCGGCGAGATCGACCCGGAAATCACGTTCTCCTTCGTGCCGCTGTGGCAGCCGTCCGAAACCGAGAAGGCCGGGGTGCGCAAGAGCGACGCGGAAACGGATGCCTCCCTGATCGGCGCCGGTGTCATCACGCCGCAGGAAGCGCGCGAGCGCCTGGCTGCCGACCCGGAGAATGGCTATCACTCGCTGGAGGTCGACCCCGAGGACGACGATGACTTCGAGGAAGACGAAGACGACGACCTGAACGGAGCCCCGAATGGCGGACCTGGTATCCCCAACCGGTAAGCCCATACCGCTGCGCGCGGTGCATCCGAATGCTGGCGTGCAGGCCGCCTACCGGCGCCGGCTCCAGAAGCTGGTCGACGAGATGCAGCGCTCGCTGGTGTTCTGGGTGCAGGCGGCCTATCGGCAGAATCAGCCAGAGATAGCCCAGGACGAAAGCCCGGCCGCGACCCTGCGCAAGACGATGGGGCGCTTGGCCCGGATGTGGCAGCGCCGCTTCAACGAGGCCTCCCAGCCGGTGGCGCAACGCTTCGCCGAGCAGTCCATGTCAGCGGCGGATATCTCGCTGCGCGACAGCCTACGGCAGAAGGGATTCAGCGTCGAATTCCAGATGACGCGCGCGGCCAATGACGTCTTCCAGGCCACCGTCGGAGAGAACGTCGGGCTGATCAAGTCCATCGCCGCCGAGCACCTGCAGGAGGTCGAAGGCTTGGTCATGCGGTCGGTGCAGCAGGGCCGCAAGCTGGACGAACTGTCCAAGGACCTGGAGGCGCGGTACCAGATCACCAAGCGCCGCGCGGCGTTCATCGCCCGGGACCAGAACGACAAGGCCACCGCGACGATCACCCGCGTGCGCCAGCAGGGCCTCGGCATCAAGACCGCGCGCTGGCTGCACTCCGCCGGCGGCAAGCACCCGCGCCCGTCGCATGTGGCGGCCAGCGGAAAGACCTACGACGTGGACAAGGGCATGTACATCGATGGCGAGTACATCCGGCCCGGCGAGCTGCCGAACTGCCGATGTGTGGCGCAGAGCGTGATACCGGGATTCGACGATGAATGAAACAGCGATGCAAGAGCCGTCCATTGAAATCAACGGCCAGAAGCTCACGCCTGCGCAATCCGCAGTCGTGCGCGTAGCCGTGACCCAATTCCAAAGCGATATCCAAGCGAATCCCGAAGCGTTTGGCGGCGACGAGCATGGTGTTGCTATGGCCGAGGCTTACATGGCTCGTAGCGCCGAGGTGCTTCTATTGCTGCTTACGGCAGATTGAGGTCGACGATGAGTAAATACAGCGACCTCCTGGCGATGGACCGGGCCTCCGTGCGTAGCGTGGATGCCTACGGCCGCATGTACGTCGAGGTGTCGAACATCAGCAAGGCCACGGTCAACCCGTACCGGGGAAGCGAGATTCCCGACTGGGACGAGCTGAACCTGGACCCGGACCGCATCTATTTCCTGCTGCGTGATCCGGACGAGCTGGCCAAGGCGGCACCGACCTTCAACGGGATCCAGCTGCTGCATATCCATATCCCGGTGGACGCGAACCAGCCCCGCAAGGAGCGGGTCGTGGGCTGCACCGGCACGGACGCCGTATTCCAGGCGCCGTACCTGAAGAATTCCCTCGTCGTATGGGACGCCGTAGCGATCGCGGGCATCGAGTCGGACGAGCAGAAGGAGCTTTCGAGCGCCTACGGCTACCGTGCCGACATGACGCCTGGGACGTATGAAGGCATCGCATACGACGGGGTTATGCGAGACATCCGCGGCAACCACGTCGCGCTTGTCGAAGTGGGCCGGGCAGGCCCGGACGTGGTTGTAGGCGACTCTAACCTATCGGAGAATCCGAACATGAAGTACAGCAAAACCGCGATCGCCGTCGCCGGGGCGCTGAAGGCGTATCTGCGCCCGAAGCTGGCCCAGGATGCCGCGATCGGCGATCTCGGGCCCTTGGTCAAGGGTCTGACCGCCAAGAACGTCACCAGCGAGAAGGCGCGTTTGCTGCGCGCCGTCGAAACCCGATTCAAGGGTAAGCTGGCGCAGGACGCCGACCTGGCCGACCTGGCCGAGGTGATCGACACCTTCAAGGAAGGCGAGGCGATCGCCGGCGACGACGATATGCCGGCAGACCCGGATCCGGCCGATCCCGACCTGGCGAACGACGACGAGCTGATGGGCAAGCTGCGCGAGCTCATCTCCGCGAAGCTCAGCCCCGAGCTGGCCGGCCAGGTCATGAAGGCGCTGGGCGAGCCGGAAGGAGCCGCGGACTCTCCGCCCGAATTCGAAGGCAAACCCAAGGACCCCGAAATGGTATCGAAACCCGCCATGGACTCCGCCATCCAGAAGGCGACCGCCGAAGCCGAGCAGAAGGTGATCCAGCGCATGCAGGCCGTGCGCATCGCCGAGCAGGAAGTGCGGCCGCTGGTCGGCGATGTTGTCGCGATGGACTCCGCCGAGGACGTCTACAAGTTCGCCCTGGATGCCGCCGGCGTGGACCTGAAGGACGTTCCCCCCGCGGCCTACCGTTCGCTGGTCAAGATGCAGCTGCAGCACGCCGCTGTCCAGAAAACCCCGCGCGTGGCGATGGACGCGAAAGCCGAAAAAGGCTTCGCTGACGCCTACCCCCACGCTGCCAACGTACAGGTGCTCTGATCATGGGATTTCAGACTCAAGTCTATCAACAGCCGAACCCCGCGGTAGCCGGTGACTTCGCGAGCGCGAACCCGCGCGCCACGTACCTGGCGGGCCCGGGCGCGCTGGTTGCCGGCGCCGCTGGCGTGACGGTCGGCCGTTTCGCATGGGAAGTGGACGGCGTCGTCAACAACTTCGGCATCGGGCAGCCCGCCGGCTTCTGCCATCGCGAGCAGCAAGGCGTCATCACGATCTGGCTGGCTGAAGCGTCGATGCTGATCCCCGAAGGCCTGATGGTCACTCTGCACAACCTGGGCGACTTCTGGGCGACGGTCGGCAACGACGTCAACAAGGGCCAGAAGGTCTTCGTCTCCGTATCGGACGGGTCGGTGAAGGGCGGAAACCCGGGCGACGTCATCGACGACGGCGCTCATTTCACCGCGGCGATTGCCGGGACCACGATGACGGTTTCGGCGGTCGCATCCGGCACCCTGCGCGTGGGCCAGCCGGTGGCGGGCGCGGGCGTCACGGCCGGCACCATCATCACTGCGCTAGGCACCGGCACCGGCGGCACGGGCACCTACACGGTGAGCGCGTCGCAGACCGTCTCCAGCGAATCCATGACCACGACCAACAGCATCGAGACGTCCTGGTTCATCGCCAGCGATGCCGACTCGGGTCAGCTGGTCAAGATCACCTCCACGAACCTGGGGTAAGGAAATCATGCAACGACACGCAGACTTTCAACGCCTGGAACAGGTGTTCGGAATCTTCTTCCCCGGCGCGATGGACTATTTGCCGAAAGATTTCCGCAACAACTTCCAGATGGCCATGGATGCCGCAGGCCCCCTGGTCACGACTCCCAACTCGGCTGTACCGAGTTTCCTGACCAACTACGTCGACCCGGAACTGACCCGGGTGCTGACCACGCCGATGAAGGCCGCCCAGATCCTGGGCGAGGCCAAGAAAGGCGACTGGGTCACGCTGACCGCCACGTTCCCGGTGGTGGAATCGACCGGCGAAGTGAGCTCGTACGGCGACTACAGCAACAACGGCGTCGCCGGCGCGAATACCAACTTCCCGCAGCGCGAGTCCTACCACTACCAGACCATGACCCAATGGGGTGAACGTGAGCTGGAAATGGCGGGCCTGGCGAAGATCGGCTGGTCCGCGGAGCTGAATGTGGCCAGCGCTCTGGTGCTGAACAAGTTCCAGAACCAGAGCTACTTCTTCGGTGTGGCCAATCTGCGGAACTACGGCCTGCTGAACGATCCGAGCCTGTCGGCGCCCTTGACGCCGAATGCGACGGGCACCGGTAGCGGCACGCTGTGGTCGACCAAGGACGCGAACGCGATCTATGACGACATCGTCAAGATCTTCAAGCAGCTGCAGTCCCAGACGGGCGGCATCATCGACGCCCAGCAGGCCATGGTCCTGGCCATGTCTCCGGAATCCTCGGTCTACCTGACGAAGACGAATCAGTACAACGTCAACGTCTACGACCTGCTGAAGAAGAACTACCCGAACATCCGTTTCGAAACGGCTGTCGAGTACAGCACGGACGCGGGCGAGCTGGTACAGCTGATCGCCGACTCGATCGAAGGCCAGCGCACCGGGTACTGCGCGTTCACGGAGAAGATGCGGGCGCATCCGATCATCCAGCAGCCGTCGGCCTGGGTGCAGAAGAAGTCGCAAGGCACCTGGGGCGCCGTGATCCGGATGCCGATGGGCATCGCCTCCATGATCGGCGTCTGATCCCAGACTGCTGCAACCGGCAATAGGCCGCCTTCGGGCGGCCTTTTTCATTTCCGAGGAAGAAATGGCGAACATCACTGTCGCATGCAAGCTGCCCAATGGCCTGGTCCTGGATCTGGGCGGAAAGAAAGTGGTCCTCAAAGGCTCCCGTGATCGCGATGCGGTGGCCGGCTTCGGCCTGACGCAGGTCGACGATGGCTTCTGGTCGACCTGGGCCACCACGTATAAGGACTTCCCTGCGCTCAAGCGCGGCCTGATCTTCGCGCATGCCAAGGAATCGGGCGCCGCGGCGGAGTCCAAGGAAAAGCAGGACGTCAAGAGCGGCCTGGAAGGTCTGGATCCGGAGAAGCCCGGCACCAAGCTCAAGCCCGAGAACTACGAGGGCATGCCCAAGCCGGCGGAGTAAGCCATGGCCAGCGGCGTGGTGATCTTCGACCCGGCGGCGTTCAAGGAGGTCTATCCGACATTCGCCACACTGTCGGATCCGCAGTTGGATAACGCGTTCAATACGGCGACGCTGTACCTGAACAACACGCCGCGCAGCCAGGTCGCAGATGTAGTGCGGCGCGCGCTGCTGCTGAACCTCCTGACGGCCCATATCGCCGCCATGCAATACGGCGAGAACGGGCAGCCCCCTTCTCCGCTGGTGGGGCGCATCAACAGCGCGGCAGAGGGCAGCGTCAATGTCGGCACGGACTACCCGGTCCAGCCCGGCTCGCAGGCCTGGTATATCCAGACGCAGTATGGCGCGATGTTCTGGGAGGCGACCGCGTGGCTGCGTGTGGGGCGCTATGTGCCGGGCCCTTGTGGAGTTCCTGTTTCGGTGACGATTCCATGGCGACCATAGGACTGTCCGGCGGCGCGGCCCTGGAAGCGAAGCTGGCCGAGATCGCGAAGAAGGTAGGCGAGGGGGGCACGCTTCGCGTGGGCTTTCTGGAAGGCGCGACGTATCCGGACGGCACACCCGTTCCGTACGTCGCCGCCATCCAGGAGTTCGGCGATCCTGGTCACAACCTGCCTGCGCGCCCGTTCTTCCGCAGCATGATCGCGGACAAGTCCGGGAAGTGGGGCGCCGCGCTGGGCAAGATCGCCGTGTCCACGGACTACGACATCGACCAGACCCTGGGCCAGATGGGCGAAGGGATCAAGGGCCAACTGCAGGGGTCTATCCAGCAGCTCACATCCCCGCCGCTGGCGCCCTCCACGGTGGCGGCCAAGGGCTTCGACAAGCCCTTGATCGACACGGGCCACATGATCCAGAGCGTCGATTACGAGGTGGACACGTGAACCTACACCGAATTGTCGCCCCGGTCATCGCCGCGGTGAACCCGATGATCAGCGCCACGGTGAAGTACAGCACGGGCTTCGTGAAAGACCCCGACACGTATGAGCAGGTGCCGTCCTACAACGTCGTCGAGGGCGCCCAGATCCAGGTGCAGGCCCTTACCGGGAAGGACCTCGCCCAGCTGCAGGGGCTGAATCTCCAGGGGGTCGTACGGGCGATCTACCTGTACGGCGACACCCAGGGCGTGAATCGGCCGAGCCAGAAAGGCGGGGACCTGATCATTTTTGACAGCCAGACCTGGCTCACCGTGACGGTGCTGGAGACCTGGCCAGGCTGGTCCAAAGTGGCCGCCACGCTGCAGATGGATCCCTGATGCCTACCATTTCGATCACCGAGAACAACCTGTTCAAGGCACTGGGGGATTTCCTGACCTCCATCGTCGGGAACATCGTTGTCAAGGGCCAGGTGAACCGGGTGCCGATGCCGACCGGCGATGCGGTGTACATGACTCCGGGCACATCGGTGCAGCTCGCCACTGTCGTCCAGACCTACACCGACCAGGGCAACGTCCACACCTCGAACTTCAGGCAGTCCAAGCAGTGGGCCGCGCAGATCGATTGCTACGGCGCGGGCGCGAACGACAACGCCGCGGCGATTTCCACGGCGCTCCGCACGATCTACGCCTGCGATTTCTTCAGAGCAACCGGCCTGGATATCCAGCCGCTGTACGCCACCGATCCACAACAGCTACCGCTCATCACCGGCGAAAACCAGTATCTGGAACGCTGGGGATTGCAAGCGGTGCTTCAGTACAACCCGATCATCACGGTCACGCAGGAGTTTGCGGATCAGCTGGAGATCGGCCTTATCAACGTCGACGCGACTTTTCCAGCCGGAGCTTAAGCAATGTCGATCCCTGCAAGTGAAATCGTCCAGGTAAATCCTGGCGTGATCAGCGCCGGAGGCTCTGCGCTTGATCTGAACGGCCTGATCCTGACGAACAACGGCAGCGTGCCGATCGGCCAGGTCATGAGCTTTGCGACCGCGGCCGATGTCGCCGATTTCTTCGGGCCCACTTCGCCCGAGGCTGCTGCGGCCAGCATCTACTTCCTGGGCTTCGACAATTCCACGAAGAAGCCGGGCTCGCTGCTGTTTGCCCAGTATCCGGCGGCCGACGTCGCCGCGTATCTGCGCAGCGGCTCGCTGGCGGGAATGACGCTGGACCAGCTCAAGGCCCTGTCCGGCGTGCTGACCATCACGGTCGACGGCACGCCGGTCACGTCCAGCAGCATCAGCCTGTCGTCCGCGACCAGCTTTTCGAATGCCGCCACGATCATCGCCGCCGCCTTCACCGGCGGGCCGGCTGTCACCTACGACAGCATCCTGTCCGCCTTCGTGTTCACCTCGGGGACGACAGGCGAGGAATCGACGATCGGCTATGCCAGCGGAACGCTATCCGCCGGCCTGAAGCTGACCTCGGCAACCGGCGCGGTCTTGTCGCAAGGGGCCGTTGCGGGCGTTCCTGCGAATGTCATGGGGCAAATCGTGGCGGTCACCCAGAACTGGGCGGCCTTCACGACGATGTTCGAGCCCGATACGGACGGGAAACTGGCGTTCTCCGCATGGACGAATGCCCAGAACAACCGGTATGTCTACGTCGGCTGGGATACGGACGAGCAGGCGATTGTTCAGGGATCGACCACCGCCTGGGGCGTGCAGGTCAAGGCGGCCGAGTACTCCGGCACGGTCTGCATCTACCAGAGCCTGGACGATGCAGTCTTCGTGCTGGGCACCACCGCGTCGATCGACTTCACGCGCACGAATGGCCGCATCACGTTCGCGTTCAAGGGCCAGTCCGGCCTGAGCGCGACCGTGACGGACGCCACGATCGCCAATACGCTGATCGCCAACGGCTACAACTTCTACGGGGATTACGCCACGGCGAACGACCAGTTCCGGTTCTTCTATCCTGGGCAGATCAGCGGCGACTTCCAGTGGATCGATTCCTACGTGAACGAGATCTGGCTGAACAACGCGCTGCAACAGGCCGATATGACGCTCCTGACGCAGGTCAACTCCATCCCGTACAACACGGCGGGCTACACCCTGCTGGAGCAGGCGAAGATGGACCCGATCAACGCGGCGCTGAACTTCGGCGCGATCCGGGCCGGCGTGACGCTGTCCGCGCTCCAGGCGGCGGAAGTGAACAACGCGGCGGGCGTGGAGATTGCCAGCACGCTGCAGACGCGCGGATGGTATCTGCAGATCCAGGACGCGGCGCCGCAGGTCCGACAGGCGCGCCAATCGCCTCCGCAGACGCTCTGGTACATGGACGGGCAGGCCGTCCAGAAGAGCACCCTGGCCTCCATCCTGATCCAGTAAGGGGAACACGCAATGTCGACTCTCACCAGCGCCAACTCGGTCTTGATGTTGGCCGTAGGCGGTGTATTTCCCGTCGCGCAGCAGATCCAGGGCTTCGCGACGGATGATGCTTTCACGGCCGACGCCGTCACGCCGGTCGAAACCCGGATGGGCGTGGACGGCAAGCTGTCGGGCGGCTATACGCCTTACCCGACGGTATTGCAGATCACGCTGCAGGCGGACTCCCCCTCGATCGCCATCTTCGAGGCCTGGGGAGCGGCGCAGAACGTCGCGCGCGAGGTTTTCACGAGCGACGCCACGGTTTCGATTCCCAGCGTCGGCAGCAAGTACGCCCTGACCAAGGGCTTCCTGACCAACTTCACGCCCATGCCGCCGAACCGGAAAATCCTGGAGCCGCAGACGTACACCATCACCTTCGAATCCTGCAC
This sequence comes from Bordetella genomosp. 11, assembly GCF_002261215.1. Classification (NCBI taxonomy): domain Bacteria; kingdom Pseudomonadati; phylum Pseudomonadota; class Betaproteobacteria; order Burkholderiales; family Alcaligenaceae; genus Bordetella; species Bordetella genomosp. 11. The sequence goes on from NZ_NEVS01000004.1 coordinate 656,699, forward strand.
TCCTTCCCCGATCTGATATGGCACGAAAAATCGAATCCGTCACCATCTCCTTCGCGGGCCGGGACAAGGGAAAGGTCTTCGTCCTGACCGAACTGCCGGCCACCGAAGGCGAAGAATGGGCCATGCGCGCGCTGTTCGCGCTCATGAACGCTGGCGTTGAAGTGCCCGAGAACATCGCCCAAGCTGGATTGTCTGGCCTTGCGGCGATGGGCATCGACGCGCTCAAAAAGCTGCCGTTCGAAGCCGCGAAACCGCTCTTCGATTCGATGCTGAAATGCATCCAGGTTCAGCCCAGTCCAGGCGTTGTTCGGCCGCTCATCGAAGACGATATCGAAGAGGTGGCGACGCGCCTCTTTCTGCGCAAGCGCATCCTGGCACTACACATGGATTTTTTTACGGCCGCCGCGCAATCGACTTCGGTCCAGGGCGCGGCCACGCAAACCGGCGCCTGATCCAGTACGCCAACCTGCCCCGGTCCGTTGGAATTGTCGTGTCGCGAGGGCTGGCGACCCTACACGAGCTGCAATCGGTGTACGGCGCGGAAGACCTGTACAACCTGCTGGAAATCATCGCCGTGGATGCCTACAACACCGCGATATTGAGCGAGCCAAGGAAATAGAATGCCGACCGTAATCGACGCGCTGGTCGTGACGCTGGGGCTGGATCCTTCGAAGTACACCCAGGGCAGCAAGAAGTTCGTCTCCGATTTCCGGAAGTCCAAGGAAGAGGCCGGGCGGATCACGTCCGAGATGACCGAGGACGAGCGCGCCGCGGCGAAGCAGCGCGAGGAGATCGCCAAGCAGGAGATGGCGGCGCGGACGGAATACGCCAAGCGTGTCGGCATGGCCATTTCCAAGGTACGCAATGAAGCGCTGGCGCTCCTGGGCGTCTTCACGGCCGGGCTGGGCATCAAGAACTTCGTCGGCCAGACGATCACCCAAGAAGCCGCGCTGAACCGCGTCTCCGAGAACCTGAGCATGAGCGCCCAGGACCTCGCGACCTGGCAGCTTGCCGCCAAGAATGCCGGCGGAACGATGGAGGGAATGACCGCGCAGCTGAAGGAATCGGCCGATGCGGTCGCAAACTTCAAGGCGGGCTTCGGTGCAGATTCGGGGATGCAGTTCTTCTTCCGGATGGGCGGCACCACGCAGGACCTGAAGGACGGCAACTCGTACTTGATGGCGCGGGCGAAGATCGTCGCTGACATCTACAAGACGGACCGGCAACGCGCGGCGGTGGTCGCGCAAGGCTTGGGCCTGGATCAGGCGCAGTTCAACCTGTACCGACTCGGACCGCAAGGCATCGCGCAGCGCCGCGCGGAACAGGCGCCCCTGGCCAACGAACTGGCGGCACAGTCCGCCGGCGCCGAAGCGCTGCGCCGCAAGTACGACTCCGCGATGAACCGTTTCTCCGCGGTCGGCGTCAACGTCCTAAATGCCGCGATGCCGTCGATCGATCTGATCGTCGACAAGATCATCGAACTGGGCAATTGGATCGTCGATCATAAGGACCAGCTGAACGCCGCCATCAAGGCATTCGTCGACGGGATGACCGAACTCCTGGGTGCGGTCGGGAAGTTTGTGACGAAGGCGTTCCCCCAGCAGGTGAGGGACCAGGCCAACGCCTCGAAGGACCCGGTGAAGGCGTACATGGACGCCGCGCATGATGCCTTGAAGGATGCCGTGACGGGAGGCATCAAGTACGACGATCCGCGGTTGAACGACTACGCCACCCAGGTCGAGAAGCGCGAAGGACTGCCCGCCGGCCTGCTGAACAGCATCAAGAACCGCGGCGAGCGCAGCAATCCCGATCAGGTGTCGCCGAAGGGTGCCATGGGCGTCATGCAGTTCATGCCGGACACCTGGAAGCAATATGGAAAGGGCGATCCAAAGGATCCGTATGCGTCCATCGACGCCGCCGGTCGGTACTTCAAGGATCTGCTCAAGCGCTACAACGGGAACGTCGACGCGGCAATCACCGAGTACAACGGTGGCGTCGCGCAGGCGCGCGCGGTCCAGGTGGGCGGCACTCCCTCCACCCCGGAGACGATCGCCTACCTGGAGAGGGTGCGGCGTGGTTTGCCAACGGATTCCACCGCGGCGGTGGTGAACGCGGCCCAAGCCGCACCGACCGTCGCGGCAGGCAATACGTCGACGAGCACGACTACCACGGAAACGAACTTCAACGGCCCTATCACCATCCATACGCCCGCGACCGATGGCCACGGGATCATGAGGGATCTGGTCCAGGGCGCTGGAAACTTGACGCTGGCGACCCAGGCCAATACCGGACTTCGATAATGCCGCTGATTCCCTTTCCCGACGTGCCGCAGGTACCGGGCGTGCCGGCAGTATTCCGCGACCTGACAATCCCGACGCTGCCGCAGTTGGCCAACATCGCGCTGGGCGGTCTGGCCGATTTGATCTTCGGCACGCCGCCCTGGGGCGTATTTACCCAGGACGGGGATAAAGTGTTGTTTCCGGATTCATTCCTCGGGATTCGATTCCGGAACGACGCGCGCGTAGCCAACGCGCCATTGGAGGCCGGCTCGTTCTCGTCCTACAACAAGGTCCAGACGCCATTCGATGCCGTACTTCGCATGGCCATCAGCGCGGATGTGGCTGCACGCCAGACGTTCCTGGGGACAGTGGGCGCTCTGGTGCAATCGACCGATCTGTACGCGGTGGTGACGCCGGAAATCTCCTACGGCAGCGTCAACATGGTGGGCTACAACTACAGCCGGACGGAGCGGCAAGGCACGACGCTCCTGGTGGTGGAAATGGCCTTTCAGGAGATCCGGCAATCGGCTGTCGCGCAGTTCTCCCAGGTGCAGGCGCCCAGCGGCGCAAATCCGGTGAATGATGGCCAGGTGCAGGCGATTCCGGTGCCTGACAGTGGGCCGCTGCAGGCTACGCCGCTAGAGGCTATCCAATGATGATCATCCCCCTGCAGGCCGTGCCATCGCAGGCGCTGAGCGTCGTGCTGGGCGGCCAGAACTGCCAGATCAATGTCTACCAGAAGTCGACAGGCCTGTTCCTGGACCTGTACGTCAACAACGCGCCCATCATCACCGCTGCGCTGTGTCTGGACCGCGTGCGGCTCGTGCGCACGACGTATCAGGGCTTCATCGGTGACCTGGCCGTCGCCGATACGCTGAGCACGTCCGACCCGTCCTATGAGGGGCTCGGCACCCGGTTCCAACTGCTCTACCTCGAATCCACGGATCTATGAGCTTCGTCAAGCGCCGAATCGACATCACGATCAGCCTGGGCGAGGGGCAGTTCGGAGAGCAGAAGGGGCCCGATGTGACATTGACGGGCCTTCGAACCTCCGCCGCCATCGTCGCGTACAACGGTGATGCGCAGGGGCAGCTTCAGCTTCGCGTATGGGGCATGGCGCTGGAAATGATGAATCGGTTGACGACCATCGGCCCCATCATGCCGCAGAAAAAAAAGAACTCCATCCTGGTTCAGGTTGGGGACGAAGAGAGCGCGCTGAGCACGGCGTACCGCGGCGAGATCATGACGGCCTACGGCGACTTCAATCAGGCGCCGATGCCGGTTTTCAACGTTATCGGTATGGCTGGCGGCATCAATGCTGTCAAACCGGTCTCCGCGTCGAGTTACCAGGGAGCGGCGGACGTCGCCACAATCGTGTCGCAGCTCTGTGCGCAGATGGGCTACAGCTTCGAGAACAATGGCGTCAACGTCCAGTTGTCGAATCCGTACTTCTCGGGCACGGCGCTGGATCAGCTGAAGGCCTGCGCGCGCGCCGCGAACATCCTGTATACGATCGATCGCGGCGTGCTTGCGATATGGCCGGCGAATGGGAGCCGTGCCGGCGACCCGGTGCTCATCTCTCCAGAGACAGGCCTTGTTGGCTATCCGGCGTTCTCCAGTGGCGGGATCATCTTCACGACGCTCTACAACCCCGCGCTGGCGCTTGGCGGCCGGGTGGACGTCCGAAGTTCATTGCCGGTCGCGGCCGGCGTCTGGAACATCTACTCAGTGGCCCACATGCTCGAAGCCGAAATGCTGGAGGGTGGGCAATGGTTCACGCAGGTTCAATGCTATAGGCCGATCGATGGCAACTGAAATGGGGTACGCGGGCCTGGCCCAGCCAGGCGACGGCGTGGGGCAGTATGGCGCGCTGCTGTTCCTGATTCGCACGGTGCTGCTGAAGGAGTTGCGCACCATCGACCTGGTAGAGGTGGTTGGCGTGACGAATGCCGGTGGCCTTGAGCCGGTCGGCTTCGTCGATGTGCAGCCGCTGGTGGACCAGGTGGACGGCGTTGGCAATGCCACGCCGCACGGTGTCCTGCATCACTTGCCGTATTTCCGACTGCAGGGGGGGACGGACGCGGCGATTCTCGATCCGAAGGTGGGCGATATCGGCATGGCCGCATTTGCCAGCCGGGATATCTCGTCCGTGAAGGCGACGAAAGCCCAGGCCACGCCTGGCTCGAATCGGTCCTTCGATATGGCTGACGGGTTGTATTTCGGCGGTCTGCTGAACGGCACTCCGACGCAGTACGTGCGGTTCAGCCCGGATGGCATCGAGATCGTGTCGCCCACGTCGATCCGCCTTGCCGCGCCGAACATCGTTCTGCAGGCGACGGAGGCTATAGGCTTGACCGCTGGGACGACCATCACGAATTCCGCGCCGCTCATCGAACTCGACGGGGAGCTGACGCAAGGCGAAGGTCCACAGGGCGGCAATGCGAGCATGCACGGCCCGCTGAACGTTGAAACGGATGTCACCGCGAACGGGACAAGTCTGCACACCCATACCCACGGTGGCGTGCAAACCGGCGGCGGCAATACGGGAGCACCGAATTGAACACCCTTCTGTTGGATCGCACGGCATGGGATTGTGTTCTCGATGCCGCCGGCAACTGGGCCATGGCGTCCAATCCCTATGCGATCGCCCAGGATGTGGCCAGCGCGGTCAAACTGTTCCTGGGTGAGTGCTACTACGACACCACCAAAGGAATCCCGTACTTCCAGCAGATTCTGGGGCAGTTCCCGCCGCTGGCGCTGGTCCGCGCGCGCATCGAGGCGGCAGCGCTGACGGTACCGCAGGTTGTCCAGGCGCGTTGCGTTATCACGGCCTTTGAGGGTCGCGTCATTTCGGGCCAGGTCCTGGTCATCGACCAGAACGGGCAAGAGCACAACATCACCTTCTGAGGTAATCCATGGCGACAAGCCAAGTACCGGCGATCCAGTGGACGCCGGAAGGCCTCGTATTGCCTGAAGAATCGGCCGTCTTGGCCGGCGTGCAGGCTGACCAGGATGCAGCCTTCGGCGGCGGCCTGAATCCCTCGCTGGAGACGCCCCAGGGGCAGATCGCCAGCACGACTACCGCGGTCATTGGGCAGAAGAACAACGAGATCGCGAGCATCGTCAGCCAGGTGAACCCGGCGTTTGCTGAAGGTCGCATGCAGGACGCAATCGGGTACATCTATTTTCTGGAGCGCAAGCCCGGCACGCCGACGGCGGTTGTGGCCACCTGCACGGGCCTGGAAGGCACGATCATTCCGGTGGGGGCGCAGGCGCGCGACACGGCCAACAACATCTATCTCTGCACGCAGGCCGGAGCGATCCCGTCCAGTGGATCCATCGACCTGACCTTTGCCTGCTCGGTAAACGGCCCGACGCCGTGCCCGGCCGGCCAGCTGAACCGGATCTACCAGTCCATTCCGGGCTGGGATTCGATCCTGAACGCAGACGATGGCACGCCAGGCAGCGACGTGGAAAGCCGTGCCGAGTTCGAGGACCGGCGCAAGCAGTCCGTCGCGCTGAACGCGGTGAACTCGCTTCAGTCCATCTTCGCCAACGTGCTGAACGTCGCCGGTGTGATCGATGCCTACGCGACGGAGAACGTCACCGCGGCGCCGCTGGACATTGGCGACGTGACGCTTGCGCCTCATTCCATCTGGGTGTCTGTGGTTGGGGGCGCGGCGGCGGACATCGCTCATGCCATTTGGCGCAAGAAGTCCCTGGGCGCCAATTACAACGGAAACACGTCGTTCACCGTGCAGGACACGACCGGGTACGAATATCCGTTTCCATCCTATGTGGTGTCCTGGGAAACGGCCGAGGCGCTGCCGATCCTGTTCGCGGTCCAGATCGCCAACAATCCGTCGCTGCCGTCGAACATCGTTGCGCTGACCAAACAGGCCATCATCGACGCGTTCAATGGGGTTGACGGCGGGGTGCGCGCGCGGATCGGCTCGACGATCTTCGCGAGCCGGTATTACGCGCCTGTGGTGAACCTGGGCCCCAGCGTGTCGATCATCTCCCTGCTGCTGGGCGACGCGACGCCGACGCTGCCCAGTTTCACGGTACCGATCGACAAGCGCCCGACGATTGATGCCGACGACATCACGGTGACGCTGGTGTAGCCATGGGCACACCGATCAAGTACCACTCTGAAGAGGAGCGGAGGGCAGCTGCGCGCGCCGCTTCAGCGCGCTGGCGGGAAGCCAATCTAGAGAAGCATCGGGCGGCAGTTAAGCGGTGCCAGGGGCGCCCCGAAGCGAAAGAAAAGCATCGCATAAAGCAATTGGAGTATGCGGCGCGCAACCGTGATCGCGAAAGAGAGCGTGCAGCGAAATGGCGCACGGAAAATCCTGAGCGCGCACGCGCTTCGAAACGCGCTTACTACCTTAGCAATCAGGACGTGGTCAAGGCTGCGGTTTACGCCTATCGGCGACGTAACCCTGAAAAATATTTGGAGTACGGGCGGCTATACAAAGCCGCCAAGCGCGCGGGAGGGGGCCGTCTTTCGAATGGATGCGTGCGTCGTCTGTATGAGCGTCAGAATGGGCTGTGTGTTGCGTGCGGTGGCATCTTGTCGATATTGGGCTTTCATCTAGACCATATTCATCCGCTCTCGAAAGGCGGCCGTCACTGCGATGAAAACGTCCAACTTCTTTGCCCTACCTGTAATAGAAGAAAGAGCGACCGAGACTTTCTGTCGTTCATGGAAATGATGGAGGCCGAGCGTGGGGATCGTTGAAGACACCCTCATAAGTCAATATGCAAATTCGCCAACCATCGTTCAGCTTTGTCGGAATGTAGACACCTACATCAATCCGGACACGGACCTGGATACGTTCTACGACTATGTCTGGAACGTGATGACCGCGCAGGGCTTTGGGCTGGATATCTGGGGGCGAATCGTCAACGTCGGGCGCGAACTGACGATTCCCGGTTCCACGACGTATCTGGGCTTCGACGAGGCCTTCACGCCGCCGACGGCCGACACTGGCCCGCAGCCGTTCGGGCAGGCGCCGTTCTGGACCGGCACGCAGGATACCGAGACGTTCACGCTGACCGATGAAGCCTATCGCACGCTGATCCTGGTGAAGGCCCTGGCCAATATCTCGGACTGTACAGCGCCCAGCCTAAACCAACTGCTCCAAAACCTTTTCCAGGGCCGCGGCCGTTGCTACGTGAACGATCTGGGCGACATGCAGATGCGGTTCACGTTCGAGTTCCCCCTACAGCCGTTTGAGCTCGCCATTCTCACGCAATCCAACGCGATACCACAGCCCGCTGCCGTAGGCGTTGGAATCGCGCAGATCCCCATCGATGAGGTCTTTGGCTTCGCGGAGATCGGCGCGGGCGTGACGCCTTTCAATCAAGGAACATTTTTCACCGGGGTCATAGATGCAAACTAGCGATACACCGTCCCTCATCCCAGTGCCGTTTTCGAACAGCGGCACCAAGAACAGTATTCCCACGAGTGCGTCGCCCACGCCGGGTCTTGCGTCGTTGGAAACTGGTTTTCCACCGGCCACGATGACGCCCATTGTCGCGGGCGGCATCCCGCCGGCGGGCGCCGACTTCAACGGCATCCTGTTTCTGATTTCGGCGGTATCCCGGTGGGCGAATGCAGGCGGCTCTTACGGCTACGACTCAACCTTCGCATCCTCGATCGGCGGATATCCGAAGGGTTCCGTTCTGCTCAATGCAGCAGCGAACGGATTCTGGATGTCCACTGCGGACAACAACACGAACGATCCTGATGCCAGCGGCGCCAACTGGATCAATCCGCTGTCCGGACGGCTCCTTGGCGTCCAAATATTCACCGCCAACGGAACTTACACGCCAGGGACGTACAACGGCGTTACTGCGAAAACGGTCTGGGTAAAGATGTGCGGCGGCGGGGGCGCGGGCGGAGGTGTGCAGGCTACTGGCGCAAGCGCAGCGGCTGCGGCATGCGGCGGTAACGCTGGGTCTTATAGCGAATGGATCGGGCCGGCCGCAACACAAACCATAACTATCGGCGCTGGTGGTGCAGCTGGCGCAGCCGGTTTCGTCAAAGGGGGCGATGGCGGCCAAACTTCCTTTGGTGCGTCGGTGACGATCCAGGGCGGTGCAGGTGGGCAGCCAGGCGGCGCGGGAGCCCCGCCATATATCAATATCCAACAGCAAGCGAACGGCGGCGGAACGCTCGGCGCACTTGCCGGCGGAACGCGCATCGTCAATCAAGCGGGCATGACCGGAGGCTATGGCCTGGTCGTGAGTTCTGCAGGGCCCTCTGGTGGCGTGGGCGGGCAGATTGGAGGTATCGGCGGCAGCACTCCTTTTGGGACTCAGACCTATGGTGCGACGCCTGCCGCATTTTTGTACGGCAACGGCGGTGGCGGAGCATCTGGTTCGGCTTCTATCGCGGCTTCGGCCGGCTTTGTTGGACGACAAGGCGTCGTCGTTATTCTGGAGTTTGCATAATGAGCGAAGTTCACCGATACGCGATCGTTAATACGGCGACCAACGAAGTGGAAAATGTCACGATTTGGGATGGCGATACCACGCAGTGGCAGCCGCCAGCAGGAATGGTCGCGAACCTACTTCCGGACGATTCTCCTGTTGCCCCTGGATGGAAGTGGATGGGCGGCGATGAATATTCGCCGCCCGCAGATCTATCTACCCAGTAATCGATGGAGGAAGCCTGCCCGCACAGGCTTCGATGGCTTCATCGTTATCGGCGCTGGCTGCTTGAGCGATGCCGCTTCGAAGTAGTCCTTGTGATCAAAGCTGAATTTGGGTTGTATGACGCGAACGTGTCCGTCGATTTCTTCATACCACCACTGGGAGTCCATGAGCGCTTCCGCCGTAGGATTGAAGAATTTGTCCTGGTGATATACCGGAACTCCAACAGGTTTCGTATGCATCACCAGGCTGAATCTGGTTCGTGTCAGGTCAGCGATGGGGCCCCCACCATGGGGCAATTGAGGATGCCAGATAATGGTATCGCCAGCATTCACATAGACGGCTTTCGGCTTGATCCCTGCAGCGGCACATTGTGCCTTAACGGCGTTCTGGTAATCGACCCATATCGCGTTTGAAGTCGGGGGGATCGCATCCAGACTGCCAAATCGCTTAATTGCGATGCCCTCGCGGTCTAGCTCCGGAAGCTGGTGTCCGCCCGGGCATACATTGAGCGCACCATTGCCTTCGTCCGAATCTTCGAGCGCCACCCACACGCCCAGATAGAAATGTTCAGGCTTCGTTGAAAAAACAGGCGTATCGCGGTGTATGTCCTGCGCGGAGCCGCGCTCGTAGAACAACGACGTGTACAGAGAAGGGCGCGCTCCAAATAGTGCTTCCTGTACGCGATAGGTAAGCGGGTTCTTCGAAAAAAGGTGGAATAACTCTGGAATGGCAGAGTGGAGATTTCCAATTCGAGGATAGTGACCATCGGCATCGACGTGCGGCGAGAACACATCAGGATTGGCGGCTTCCCAGCGCCGGAATGCGTCGATCGTCTCTTCGCACATCTCTTTGGAAATGGACTTAGGAATGACGGTGTATCCATCTTCAACGACCTGCGCGACATATTTCCGGATGTCCACGTCGATCGTTTTCAGCTTCTCCGTGGTGCGCGTTTCGTCCATATACCAGGGACGGATTTGATCCTTGACTGGATTCGTAAATTGCATGGTTCTTCGCTCTGGATGGTAGGGCTATTCGAATTGTCTAGGCCTGTTGCCTAGTGAGATTTTTAACACAGAGCCTATTTCTGGCCGATTTTTGAATTTCACCCGCCCAGCGGGTTTTTTTACGCCCATAACTTGGAGCCAGCCTTGGCAGACGAATACCTGTCCGAAGCCTTCATCAAATCGCTGCACGCGCAGGTCGTGTCGATGAAGGACGACATCGCCAGCACCGCGGCGGGCACGCGCGAGAACACCGAAGCAATCAAGCAAATCTCCGCAGACACGCGCGGCATCGTGGAAATGTTCGCGGCCTTGGAAGGCGGCTTCAAAGTCCTCCAGGGACTTGGGCGGCTGGCGAAGCCTCTGGCTTACATCATTGGCCTGGCCACTGCAGTGATAACCGCCTATTCGGCGTGGAAAGGTACGAAATGACCCCGCAAGAATTCATTGCCGCGATTGGCCCGGCGGCGCAAGCATCGGCGGCCAAGACCAAGATCCCGGCCAGCTTTATCGTGGCCCAGGCCGCGCTGGAGTCGGGCTGGGGTAAGTCGCGATTGGCGCGCGAGGCCTTCAACCTGTTCGGGGTGAAGGCCGATGCGTCGTGGCATGGCGATGTGCTCGAGCTTCCCACACAGGAGTTCATCGGAGGCCGCTGGGTAACGGAGGTCGCGCGCTGGCGCCGCTATCCGGGCTGGCTGGAATGCCTGGACGACCATGCGGCCTTCCTGATGCAGAACCCCCGATACCAGCCGGCATTCGAGTTCCAGGACGGCCCGCGCTTCGCCAGCGCGATCGCCCGGGCCGGCTACGCCACCGATCCGACGTACTCGGCCAAGATTATTTCCATCATCCAGGGCCGAGGCCTGGCCGCGCTGGATGCCGCCTGACCTGCACCGCCTGCAATTTTCCCTTGCCGCCTTCGGGCGGCTTTTTCTATGGAGCATTCCATGACCGTGAAAGAGAAGTTGATCGCGTGCGCGCTGGCTGCGCTGTTCGTCCTGGCCATCGTTGGCGTGTATTCCGTCCTGGTGATCCAGGGCAAGACCGACGTCAATCCGCTGCTGGTGATGCTGTCCGGGCTGGTTACCGCGGTGGTGGGCTGGGTCAGTGGGCTGGCGGGACATGCGGCGGCTGTCGGCGCGGCTGCGCAGGCCCAGCCTTCCGTGCCGCAGGCGTCCGCGCCCGCTGGCCTGCCCGGGTCCCCCCTCGCGCCGACCGCGCAAGCCGCGTCTGCCGGTACCGCCCTGGCGCCCCCGGCGGCCCTGCAATGATCCGCATCCTCTGCGCGCTGGCGCTGGCCACCTTGGCCGGCTGCGCCAGCCTGACGGACGCCGGCATCGCCCGATACACCGTCGAGCCGTATTTCGACACGGTCCAGCAGGCCTGGGTGTGCTGCCGCGCCACGGTCGTATCCGGCAAGAACGTCCAGGCCGTCCACGTCAGGGCCACCAAGGCCGCTGACGGCTCCTACAGCGTCGAGCTGGTCGAGCAGGGTATCGACGCATCCAGCGGGCAGCAAATCTCGTCCCAGGCGGCCAGCAATGTCGCTGGCGCCGTCTCCAAAGCTGCGGCCCAGGCCGCTTCCTCTCTCCTGAAATAGGAAATCCCCATGAAAAGCATGATCGCAGCGGCCCTCGTGGCCGCTTTTGCATTGGTCGGCTGCGCGAGCACGCAGCAGGCGTCCAGCCTGCAAGGCAAGATCGCGGCCGCGTGCCCGGTGGTACAGGTCGCCGTGGCCAACGTGCAGGCCCTGGGCTCCAGCCTGTCGCCGGATGTGCAGGCCAAGATCGCCGCGGCGGCGCCTGTCATCGCCCAGGTCTGCGCGGGCAATGCCACCATCGACACGGCCAGCCTCGCAACGCTGGTGCAGACCGGCCTGCCGGCGCTGATCGCGGACGTGAACGCGACCACGCTGCCCGCCGACAAGAAAGCGCAGGCGGTAACGGCCCTGGCGCTGGCCCAGATCGCGCTGACGGCCGTGGTGCAGCTCGCACCCCAGCCGACGGCCAGCGTCGCGCCTGCGGCGCAATGAGCGCCTTCCTGAGCCAATTGTCGGTCCGGAGGGAAGACCAGCGGGATGTCGGGAAATGGATCCTGAATGAACCGCTGGTCTACCGGTCCGATGTGGCCGGCCGGACAATCACTGTGCCGGCCGGTTTCGCTACCGACTTCGCCTCCGTGCCGCGCTTGCTGCCGCTGGCCTTCGCCCTGCTGGGCGGCCACGGGGACTCGGCGGCCACGGTGCACGATTTTCTGTATTCCAAGAAGCCCGTCAGCCGTCGCATGGCGGACATGGTTCTGCGTGAGGCCCTACGCGCCTCCTACGTCGCACGCTGGCGCATCCCGCTGTTCTACTGGGGCGTGCGGCTGTTCGGGTGGTCGCATTGGAAATAGGTCAGTCCGGCGCGTGGCTACACGGCGCCGGCACCACGTCATCAGCGCCTGGCTCCCTCTCCCAATCACAGCACCCCGTGTCTGGGTTGCCCGTCACGCGGGGCCCCCATTTGCTGCGGCATACCAGCGCGCGCGGGTCGCCGGACGTTTCGCCTTTCCAGTGGGTACAGGTCCAGCAGCCGCCTGGCTTTCCGGTGGAGTGTTGAAGGTGGGACTGGGACATGGGCGGCTTATACAGTGGTTTATCCAGTATATCCGCCCGTGGGATTTATGCTGTCCGTCGCAATTCGACAACATTGTCCGGGCGTAGCTTGCCCGGCCCCCAATCCTGAGGATCCCCCAGCAGCTCCGTCAGTTTGGCGCCCAGCATGTCGAACGCCTCGCGGCGCTGCTCCAGCAGCTGCTGGCGCTGGTAGACCTTGACCAGCTTGGACGATTCCGCGTGATTTAGGCACTTCTCCACCACGTTCTCGGCAATGCCCATCTCGCCCATCATGGTTGCGCCGGTCCGGCGCAGGTCGTGTACGGTCCACCGGCCGCCGGGTAGCAGCAGGGTGCCTCGCACCGTCTTTCCCTGGATGTTGGACTGGCTTTCCTGGCGCATGTTGAGCTGGTGGGCGATGGTGTTGTACTTCAGGTGGCCTTTGCCCATCTTCCCGGGCATGAGATACCGGCCCGGCCGCGCCTGCTGGCGCAGCAACTGCAGCCAGTAAAAGGCGAAGTCCGACAGATGGATGAGGTGATCCCGCTTGCTCTTGTTCTTCGCCGCGGGAAGATGCCATTCGCGCGCCTCCCAGTCGATGTCCGTGTCTTCGACGGAGGTTACCTCTCCGGCCCGCGTCAGCGTCGACAGGGCGATCCAGATGCCAGCCTCGGCCTGGAGGGTCATCAGCAGGGGCTGCGCCAGCTTGTCGCGGAGCAGCACGATTTCCTTGGCGCGCAATACGCGATCGCGCACCACATCCTTCCCGCCGACGTCGGTCTTCTTGATGGCTGACACCGGATTGGCGTCCAGCCAGTCCCGCGCCACGGCAAAGTCGAACATTTGCTTCAGATCGATCAGCACGCAGTTGGCCTGCGGGCGGCGCCCCTTAGACACCAGCTTATCGAGCAGGCCCATGGCGCGCGCCTTGGTCATCGTGTCGATCCGATCGTTTTCGGCATGGGCCAGGATGTTGGCCTCCATGCGCCTGGTCGCCGCGTAGATCCCGCGCTGGTTTCGCCGGCTCTTGAGGGAGTCACGGACCCACACCTTGAACAATTCCCGAAGGGTGGCCGGGCGGTCTTCGGGCGTTGAGTTCGGGTCTATCCCCTTGGCCCGCCTCTCACGAAGGCGCGCGGCTTCCTTGCGGGCGTCGGCCAAGCCGACCGAAGGGTAGGGGCCCAGCGACTTCTTTGCCGGCTTGCCCGCCGGCGATGTGTAGCGGTACAGCCAGAGGCGGCTGCCGTCCGGGCGAATGCGCAGGGCGAGGCCCTCGCCATCGGACAGGAGGTATTCCTTCTCCCTGGGTTTCGCGGTGGCGACTTTACGGTCGGTCAGAAGGTTGGCGGGCATGGGCTGTTATAGGCGGGATCGGCGGTTCAGGGTACAAGTCAGGGTACAAATCTGCACGGGATTGAGCGAGACGACCCGGAATCGGAAAGTACAAAAACGCTTTTATAACAGGAACTTGCCTTGACGTATGGAATCGTCGGGGATCGCCCGAGACAATAAAAATACTACTACCGTGAGTACGCAATGGGTTGGGGCAAGGCCGATGTACGAAGATCCGGTACGTCGGCGGGGGAACGCCCCGGTGTCGATGCGCCGGATGATTTCTCGCGGCAGGATTTCTGGCGATGGGTGCATCAGCATACGTCCTGGGACATCGTCAACGGCGTATCGAATCCGCTGGCCTACGCCTACTCCCTGCGCGATCGTGCGCGTTGGCACGGCGCCGGTTTGCCGTTCTACGCCGAGGTGCCCGCGCGGCGTGCCGGGCGCGCCGCGCGGTTTTCGCTGACACTGCGACAGCCCGCACCCTTGCTCGCGGCCGGCGATGCGCGTGGCATGCTCGCGGCTCCCAGAGGCCGCTTCTCGTATGCGGGCCTCGCCGAGGACGACGATATGACGGTGACGAGCGCCGCCGAAACCTATTTCGCTCGGCCCACGGCCCGCGGCGATGGCGCGGCGGAACTCGCCACCTTGTTCCGGCCTTATTGGCAGGCAAGGCTGGCCGGGCTGCCGGAACGCGCGGCTGCATACCCATACCCGGGCGAGCCCTCGGCGACGAAGGCAGGCCACCGGTCCGGCGCAAAGGTGCGCCATGTCGAGTAAGGCACAGCAGGGGCAGGCAGTGGTGGAGTCTCTCGCTGGACTGGCACTTTTGGGCTTGCTGGGTACCGCCATCATAAGCGTGGGGCGTCTTCAGTGGCATGGCATGGAGGCAGCCCATGCCGCGCGTGTCCAGGCATTTCGCTATGCAGTGGGCGATCGCCGCGATGACGGCGGCCGGGGCCCGTCCGACACGCGTCAGGGGGCTTCGGCGAACGCCGGGCCTGTGCGCACGCATGTCGCGCGCGCCGCGCATGCGGCGGACTTTCCCGGTCCGGGCGGCGCCCGCGTGGCCGCCTTGCGCAAAGAGCTGGATGTGGAAGACCGTGGCATGGTGCGCGCCGACGCGGCGGTGCGCGTCTACCCGCATCGCCAGCACGGCGATGGAAGGGTCTTGCGCCGCCACGCGGCCATCCTGGCGGATGCCGGGCATGCGACCGACGATCCGCATGTGCAGGAACGTATTGCATCGTCGCGCACGGCGTGGCGGGACGCCGTGCGCGTCAGCCACGCGCCGGCACGGCGGGCGAAATCGGCCCTGCAGCGTATCGATCGTGCCTGGGGCCGTCCCACGCCCGATCTGGATTGGCTGATGCCGTGGTCGGATCTCGTGCCTGCCGATAGGCTCGATCGCGCCGCGAAGACGGCCGGGTGGTTGCCATGATACGAGCTCGCGTGTTCCTGTGCCTGGCGGTTGCGGGTCTTGCGACAGCCGCATGGCACATCCCTCGTGCGGCGGCCCGAGCGCTGCCCGCCACGGCAATCGTGGCGCCGCCGCCTTTGCCTCCGGGCGGCAGCTATGTGCCGCTGGGCGACGGCATGCGCATCCAAGGCCTGCCTGTGTTCGTCTGGCTGTTGGACGCCCCCGGGTCGCTCCGCGATATTGCACTGTGGCTGACAGCACGACAGCCGGCGCTGCGGGATATCTGGGTCGCTCCCGGCGCGGTCGTGGTGGCAGGCGCCGCCGAAGGGATGCATTGGGCGGCTCGCCTGAGCGATGCCGGGGGTGGGAGGACGCAAGGCTCTATCTCGGTGCTGCCGGTGGATGCAGGTCCGGATGCCGGGATCGCCAGCAGCCCCGATTTGGCGGTGGCGGGCTTCGGATGGCCGGTACCGGGAGGGCAATTGCATTTCGAATTCCGCTCCCGGGATGAGGGCGCGTCGGTCATCGAACAGGTATGGACGCATGGCCTGGCTCCCGCGCCGCTGCGTCAGAAACTCTTCGACGCGCTGGCCGCCGGCGGGTGGCGCGCTGGCGGCGCGGACGCGGGCGGCCGGGCTGCGCGGCCGACCTCCGCCGAGGCGCCCCAGGAGGCGTATTCCTGGTCGCGAGGCCGCATCACGCTGTCCACGGTCATCGTCCCGCTGGACCAGGGCAGCGGCATCACGGCCGTCGTTCGTATCGGGGGATAGCGGACATGTTCAAGCGAATCCCGCAACGCTGGGTGATGGCGGCTGTGACGGTGGCGGCCGGCGTGCTGGCGGCATGGGCCGCGCGGCAACACATACAAGGTCGCATCGCGCAAATCGAAGCCGAGGCGCGTGTCGTTACCGTTCCACGCCTGGTTGCCGCGTATGACCTGGCGGCCGGTACGCGGCTGGAGGAAGCCTACGTGGCCATCCGGGATATCCCGTCCGAATGGGCCTCCAGCGATGCCCTGGCGCCGGAAGACTTCGCCGCGCATACCTACAGTGTGCTGGCACACCCCCTGCGTCGGGGCGATCCCATCCTTCGTTCGCACCTCGCACCCATGAAAGCCGCCCCCTTGTCGTCGCGCGTGCCGACGGGGCGCCGGGCCATCACGATCCCGGTGGACGATATCAACTCCCTTTCCGGGATGTTGCAAGCGGGGGACTTGCTGGACCTTTACGTCTCTTTCGATCACGGGCGTCGCCAGATAACGGCTCCCTTGCTCCAGGGTGTACTGGTCCTGGCCACAGGTGGCGAGGATGACGCCGAGGACACCGCCAAGGCGTTTTCGACCATCACCCTGGACGCCGGCCCGGAGGATGCCGTGAAGCTCGTCGCGGCAAGGCAGGCGGGGCGCATCACCGCGATCCTGCGCCATCATCGCGACGCCGACATTAATGCCACGGCAGCCCGTGGGGATCTTGCCGCGCTGCTGGGTATCGACGGTGACGCCGATGCGCGCCCGCGCGCCGTGCCCGTGCTGTACGGCGACCGGCCCTATCCTCACGGTAGCGGTGCGCAAGAGGACGGCGACGGGATCTCCACGGATTCGGGCCTGTTCGACGCCGCAGTACCCGGCGAAACGGTCAGCGCGGGCCGATCCAGGCCGGACGCGGCGGCCAAGCCCGATCGCCGCGCGCGGGTGCGTCCGTGATGCGGCCGATGCGCAAGCGGCGGATTTGGCCGCTGGCTATGGCCGTGATCTGCGCGATGGGATTGTGGCTGGCTTCGGCATCCGCCGGCGGCGCCACGATACTGGAGATGCAGGTCGGCGAGACACGCGTGCTGACGCATCCCGGCGTCAGCCGCGTTGCGGTCGGCCACGGAGAAGTCCTGCAGGCTGTCCCCGCGGATGCCGCGGAAGTCATCGTATTCGCGCGCGCCGAAGGAGAGACGTCCCTTCACGTATGGGCGCGCAAAAAACGCACGGCCTATACCGTGCGCGTCGCACCCGCGCGATCGCGCAGCATGCGCGCCGAGGTCGATGCCTTGCTGGCGCGGATTCCGGGCGCACGCGGCGAAGCGGTCGGCGATCAGATCGTCATCGAGGGCAACGATTTGTCGGACGCCGATCATGCACGCATCGCCGCCTTGGCGCAGCGCTATCCTCAGGTGCTCGACTTCACCGGAAAGGTGGGGTGGGACCGCATGGTCCTGCTCGATGTCAAGGTGGTGGAGTTGCCACGTTCGCGCCTGACCGAACTGGGTGTGCGCTGGGATGGCGCGACGCAGGGTGGCCTGACGGCGGGATGGGCGCTCGATGCCGCGGCATCCGGACGGCTTGCCGAACGGCCCGGCGAATCGCCGGTTTCCACGGCGCTGCGCGCGGCGCCGGGTGTCGGTTATGCCGGCATGAACATGTTGCTGTCGTCGCGCTTGAACCTGCTCGCACAGAGCGGCGAGGCCGTCGTCCTCGCGCAGCCGCAGTTGCTGGCCCGCAGCGGATCGACCGCGGAATTCCTCGCGGGTGGCGAAGTGCCATATGCCACGGTGGACAAGGACGGCAATGCCTCCACGCTGTTCAAGCCCTATGGCGTGTCTTTGCGGATTACCCCGACGATCGCCTCCAGCGGTACCGTGCGCTCGCGCATCGAGGTGGAGGCCAGCGCGGTCGATGCGTCGGTGACGGCCAACGGCGGTCCGGCGCTCAAGACCCGCCGCGCTTCGACGGAGTTCAACGTGCGGTCCGGCCGCACCTTGGTGATCGGCGGATTTCTTTCGCGGGAGCGCAATGTGGAAGCCAATGGCCTGCCCGGCCTGCGGGATATCCCGCTGCTCGGCGCATTGTTCGGTGCCCGGCGGGAACATTACAAGGAAACCGAACTGGCCATATTCGTGACGCCGGTCGTGGTTTCGGAAGACCATGCAGCCATGCGGTCCACCACCTTGCGCGCGCAGGGGCAACTGCACGAGGCCTTTCCCGATCCGCCCAGGATGCTGATGTCCGAGCCGGCCGCCCCTGCCGCCCCCATCGATGGCGCCTGGGATCCCTATCGTGGGGCGGGCTCGCAATGGGCGCCGGCGTCGCCGGGTGGCGGGACCAATCAATACGACTTCAAGGATTGAACCGTGCTGGAGATAGAACTGCAATTCGAGGATGGTGCGCATCGTATCGTCCGCGTCGAACCTCCCGTCATTCTGGGGCGCGGGCCGCATTGCGGGATTCGTGTGCGGCACTGGCGGGTGGGGAGGGAACATGCCCGGCTGGTCCTGTCCGGGCAGGACGTGATGATCGAGGATGCAGGCACCTTGTCCGGCACGCTGGTCAACGGCAAGCGGATCGCGCGGTACGGGCCGCTGACATCGAACGACGAGGTCCTTGTCGGCCCTTGCCTGATGAAAGTGCGGCGCGAACCTTTTCTGGCCATGGCGCGCATGCCTGTCGCGCGACAGTCCCTCGCACTGGCCGCGCCTTCCGAGCCGTCCTTGCCGGGCACGCCCCGCGTGCCGTTTGCGGGTGCGGCGATGTCGTCGGTAAGGATGGCGGAACCGGCGCTGCGGGATGCGGCCCACGCGTCAGACTTTTACGTCGACGCCGGGATGCGGGTGGCGGTCGACTTGCTGCCGCATCGCCAGCGACTGCAATCGGCTTTGCTGGACGCGCTCGATCTAAGGCGCCGCGATGTGGCGAAAATGAGCGATAGCCTATTGCGCAGCGAGGCGGCCGATCGCCTGCTCGCCATCGTCCGCGCGGATACCGAGATCCCCGATGGCATCGATCGCGATGCCCTGATGAATGATGTGCTGGACGAAGCGCTGGGCTTGGGGCCACTGTCGCCGTTGCTGGAGGATCCCGGCATCACTGAAATCATGGTGAATCGCCACGACGAAATCTATGTAGAGCGCGAAGGCAAGCTGTCCCGTCACGCGGCTGCGTTCAGCAGCGAACAGGCGGTGTTGCGTGTGCTCGAGCGTATCGTTGCGCCCGTGGGACGCCGTATCGACGAAAGCTCGCCCATGGTGGATGCCCGGCTGGCCGATGGGTCTCGCGTGAACGCGGTGGTCGCCCCTGTGGCCCTGAAGGGGGCGAGCCTGACGATCCGCAAGTTTCCAAAGCACGCGCTGGCAATGTGCGATCTCGTATCGCGCGGGGCTTTGGATGCCTCCATGGCGGAATTCCTCGACCGATGCGTCCGCGAACGAGTCAACATCGTCGTCTCGGGGGGTACGGGGTCGGGCAAAACGACATTGCTGAATATCCTGTCCAATGCCATTCCGCAGGGTGAACGCATTATCACCATCGAGGATGCGGCGGAGCTGCGCCTGCGACATGCGCACGTGGTCGCCCTGGAGGCGCGTCCCGCCAATATCGAAGGACGCGGCCACGTCGCCATCCGCGATCTCGTACGCAACGCGCTGCGCATGCGCCCCGATCGCATCGTGGTGGGCGAATGCCGGGGGGCGGAGGCGTTCGATATGCTGGCCGCCATGAACACAGGGCACGAAGGCTCGTTGACGACATTGCACGCGAACAGTCCCCGCGATGCGCTGAGCCGCCTGGAGACGATGATCCTGATGGCGGGCATGGAACTGCCCTTGGCAGCCGTGCGGGAACATATCGCGTCCAGCATTCATCTGATCGTGCAGCAGGCCCGGATGCACGATGGGAAAAGGCTGATTACAGCCATTGTGGAGGTCACCGGCATGGAAGGCGGCCGTATCCAGACTCAGCCGCTCTTCGTGCACGGTGGCGACCCGATGCGTGGCGGTTTCTCCGGTTGCGGCACGATGCCCAGCTTCGCCGACGCGTGGCGCGAGGCCGGCCGGCCGCTCGATCCCCTGCTGTTCACGACACGTGCGCCGGCGGCAACCGCCGCTCCTTATGCCGGGGCCAGGCGCGACGGCGCATTCCCGGGGTGGCGGGAATGATATGGCTGGCGGCGCTGGCCGCCACCTGTTGCGTCATGCTTGCATGTTGGGCGGCCTATGGCTGGTTTGTCGGTGCCTGGTCCCGCTATCGAAGGGTGTACACCGACGAGGCAGGCGCGAGGCTGGAAGAGGTCTTCCTGTTTGTCGATCCCGGCCAGTTGTGGGCGGCGAACCTGGCGTTTTGTTCCGCCGTCGCACTGGCGGCCTACGCCGCAAGCGGCAGCGGCGCGGTAGCGATGCTGGCGGGCCTGCTGCCCATCAGGATGCCGTACACCGTTATCGCATTGCTCAGGCGCCGGCGCCAGCGGCGCTTCGACGCCCAACTGCCGGACATGCTGCTGGCACTCGGTTCAAGCCTGCGCGCGGGGGCGGGCCTGGCGAGCGCCCTGCGCCAGCTGGTCGACCACTGCGAGCCACCGCTGTCGCAGGAGTTCGGGCTGATCCTGCGAGAGCAGCGCCTGGGCGTCTCGTTCGATCAAGCGCTGTTGAACCTGCACAAGCGCATGCCCACCGAAGCCGCAACCCTGGTCGTGGCCGCCCTGCGTATCGCCGCGCATACCGGCGGCAATCTGGCGGAGGCGCTGGAACGGATCGCGGGTGTGGTATCGGCCCGGCTGCAACTGCAGGGGCGCATTCGTACCCTGACCGCCCAGGGCCGGCTGCAGGCCTGGATCGTCGGTGCATTGACGCCTATTCTCGCCGTCGTGCTGACCTGGCTGGATCCCGCTTCGATGTCGGCGTTATGGCACACCCAGGCAGGGTGGGGGGCGTTGGGGATCATCGCGATCCTGGAAGCGGCGGGTGTCGTATGGATACGGCGCATCGTCAACATCGATATTTGACGCACGGTGTCACGCACGGCCTCGGTGGCCCGGCGGGGGAGAAGTATGCAAATCCTGGCTATCCTGATGGCGGCGTTGTTCGTCGTCGGAGCACTGGCCACGTTACGGCCGTTGATCCGGCCAGTGGGACGCGAGCATCCTGTCGCGGGCCGACTGCCGGCCGCCTGGCGCATTGCGTGGCCGTACCTCGATCTCATGGCGCCCCTGGCAGCGTCCATGCTGACCTGGCGCCTGCGCGCGCGCCTGGATGCCTGCGTGCTGCGCGCGGGCCTGGCGGCGCCGTTGACGGCCGGACACATCGTCGCGGCCCAGTGGGCCTGCGCCGTCGTGGGCGCGACCAGCGCCATGGCGCTCTTCCTGGGGCTGGCGGAGCGGCCGGCCGGCGGCGCGGTTTTAGCGGCGTGTGCCTTGGGCGCCATGGCGGGCCGCCTGGTGCCGCGCCTGTGGCTGCAGGCCGAGATCCGTCATCGCCGCGCCCGGATGGCGCGCGAGTTACCGTTCCTGCTTGACATGACCACGCTGTGCGTCGAGTCGGGATTGAACCTGCAGGGGGCCCTGTGCCAGGCCGCCGAACAAGGCCCTGCCGGACCGCTGCGCGATGAGCTTCTGCGGGCCCTGGGCGATATGCGGTCGGGCTTGCCACGCATACAGGCGCTGAAAGCCTGGGCGGACCGCGTGGATCTGGCCGGCGCGCGGTCCATGACGGCGGCGTTGGCCCAGGCCGACGCGTCTGGAATGAGCCTGGGGCCCATCCTGCGCGCCCAGTCAGACCGGCGCCGGGCGGAGCGATTCAATCACGCCGAGAAGCTTGCCATGCAGGCGCCGGTCAAGATGCTATTCCCGCTGATCTGCTGCATCTTTCCCTGCACCTTCATCGTGCTGGCCTTTCCCATCGCGGTCCAGTTCTGGCAGGTGCTGCAGTGATGCGAGGGCGAGCCAAGGTGCGTGTGCTGCGGGCAGGTGGCTGGCGTGGCCGCCTGCGCGGCCTGCTGTGCCGGCGCAGGCCGCGGCCAGGGCTTGCCCTGTGGCTGGCACCCTGCCGCGCAGTGCATACGTTCGGGATGCGCTATCCGCTGGACATCGTGTTCCTGGACGCCGGTGGACGCGCGGTCTCCGTCGTCCGCGGGCTGCGCCCCTGGCGGGTGGCCCTATGCCTGCGTGCCGTGTCCGTCGTCGAGCTGGAAGCTGGCGTTGTTGATTTCGAAAACGGAGGTATAGGCCGGGTAGAAACTGCTGTACAGAATGCCGAACGCGGCAATGTTCACGGGCACCTGCACCGTATTGACCAGCGTCTGGGAAACATCCAGCGAGACCAGCATGCTGGCGCAGAAATCGATGCCCAGGAAGACCGCCGCCCACGTCAGGCCATAGACCAGGAACGCCCACTTGTTGCGCCAGCAGGCGATACCGGAAAAAAACAGGGCCTGTGGCAGCTTGATGTTGTGCCAGGCAACCAGCACAGGGGCATGCCAGAACAGGGCGCCGATGATGACATAGAGCGCACCGAACAGTAGCAGGGCGGTGTGCAGGGTCTCGAAGAAGGGGACGTAATCGTTCGTGACGGACGCGGCCCGTATGCCTTCCACCAGTTCGCTGGAAAACGGCACGAAGGCGATCAGTCCGGCCACCATGCAAAGGCCCGCGTACAGGCCGCCCAGGATAAGCAGCTTCTTGAGCACCCCAGGCTTCTGCAGCGGCTTGAGCCACATGGATGGCAGCATGGTGCGGTCGGCTTCGATGTGCTTGCAGGCCGACAGCGTCATCAGGGTGATGCAGGGCATCAGCGTGGTGTAGAAGAGCGGCCCGATGGGTACCGTGAACATCGCGAACAGCAGCAACAGGCTGATGACGAGGGACCAGGTGAATAGCGCCAGCGGTTGACGCATGAACAGCCGGAACCCGTCTCGCGCCCATTGCCAGCCGGCCGTTGCAGGTAAGGATGCTGCTTGCATGTCAGTTCGCTATGCTGCCAGAGGGGGGATCATGTTGAATTATGGAGCCAGGTCGCTTCAGGGCAAGGTCGGCGGCGCATCGCGGTGGCGCGAGAGCAACACTCGCTCGAAATGCCGCGGATCGTGCGGCTTCAATGTCTGGGCAGGCCTGGGCAGGTAAAAGTCATACAGGCGGGACAGCCAAAAGCGCAAGGCGGCGGCCCGCAGCATGGCTGGCCATGCCTGCCTTTCCTCGTCGGTGAAGGGACGTTCCGCGGCATAGGCCTGTAACCAGCTTTGGGCCAGTTCCGGGACAATCTGGCCGGTTTCGCGCACGATGCACCAGTCGTTGATGCTGACCGCAACGTCGAAAAGCCAGGTGTCGCAGCCCGCAAAATAGAAGTCGATGAACCCTCCCATGAGGGGGCTTTCGAAGGTACCGGCGAACAGCACGTTGTCCCGGAACAGATCGCAATGCGCCGGCCCGCTGGGCAATGCCTGCCACGCCGGGTTGGCCGCCGCCGCGATCTGCTCGTCCAGGGTTTTCTGCAGCAGGTCCTGCTGCGCGGCGTCGAGAAAGGGACGTACCTTGGGCGCGGTTTCGCGCCACCAGGGCAGGCCGCGCAGGTTGGGCTGGCGCAGCGGCAGGTCGCGCGCGGCGATGTGGGCGCGCGCCAGCGTGCGGCCCGTCAGCGCGCAGTGCAGGGGACCCGGTGCCGGTTCGTAGCCGCCGGGCAGTCGCGTGACGATGGCGCAGGGCTTGCCATGCATGTCCACGATGCGGGCGCCGTCGCGACGCGTCTGCGGCTGGGGTACGGGCACGCCGCGTTCGGCCAACTGGTGCATCAGCTCGATATAGAACGGCAACTGTTCCCGCGTCAGCACTTCGAATACCGTCAACACATACTCGCCGGCCGTGGTGGTCAGGAAATAATTCGTGTTTTCGATGCCGGCCGTGATGCCCTGGAGGGATACGAGTTCACCCAGGTCGAACTGCGTCAGCAGGGTGCGGGCATCGTCGTCGGTGACGGTTGTGAATACGGCCATGTGGATACGGCAAAGGTTGTCGGGCATCGGGCGTCCGCGCCGGGCGGCGGCGCAATTTTAGACTACCCCGGGCCTCTGCCCGGCAGAGCGGCTAAAATGGCCGCTATTCCTCCACTTGGTTCCCTGGCCGTGCTTCCCTCCGATTGGCGCCTGTGCGTCGCGCCCATGATCGATGTTACCGATCGCCATTGCCGTTTCTTCCATCGGCTGCTGGCGCCGCACGCACGGCTGTACACCGAGATGATCACCACGGGGGCATTGCTGCACGGCGACGTTGCGCGCCATCTGGATTTCGATACGGTGGAGCACCCCGTGGCCCTGCAACTGGGCGGAAGCGAGCCGGATGCGCTGGCGCAAGCGGCCCGCCTGGGCGAGCGTTGGGGCTACGATGAAATCAACCTGAACTGCGGCTGTCCTTCCGAACGGGTGCAGCGTGGCGCGTTCGGGGCATGCCTGATGGCCGAGCCGGACCTCGTGGCCGATTGCGTCAAGGCAATGCGGGATGCGGTCGACGTCCCGGTCACGGTCAAGCATCGGCTGGGGCTGGACTACGACGAGTCATATGCATTCGTTCGCGATTTCGTGGGCAAGCTTTATGACGCCGGCTGCCGTGTCTTCATCGTGCACGCGCGCAATGCCGTATTGAAGGGCCTGTCACCGAAGGACAATCGCGAAATCCCGCCTTTGCGCTATGACGCGGCCGCCATGCTGAAACGTGACTTTCCCGATTGCGTGGTGGTGCTGAATGGCGGACTGGGCGATGCCGGAGCCGCCGAGCAGGCCGCGCGGCAATTCGACGGCGTGATGCTGGGACGCGCGGCCTGGCACACGCCGCGGGTTCTTTCTGAACTGTCGCTGCGCTTCTGGCCCTCCACGCGCCTGCCGGGCGATGCGCAGGTGGTCGATGCAATGATGGACTATGCCACCCGGGCGGTCGCCCGCGGCGTGCCGCTGCGAGTCATCGTGCGCCCCTTGCTTGGCCTGGTCAACGGGCAGGCAGGCGCCCGCCGGTGGCGCCGCATGCTATCGGATGCGGCGGCCTTGAAGTCCGACGACCCAGGGCTGATCTACGAAGCGTGGCGCAGCGTGCACCATCCTGCCGCTCGACACGCTGAAGCCGTGGAGCTGGACTAGGCCCTGTTGGCGCCGGAAGGCGCGGCAAAGGGCGGGAAGGCGTTGAAAGGCGCCGGAAAATTCCGCCATCCGTTTCACAGCTCGATACAGACAGTGGCAGGCGCCTGCAGGGCACCTGGCCCGTATCGACCGGGGCCAGGGGTGTCCCCGCGCCCCCGCCTGTACTTACATTTCCTTGGAGGAGGCGCCTTCCTCGTCCATCGGCCAGTCGCGGATGTACGCCTTCAACATGTTGTTTTCAAAACGCTGGGCGTTCACAATGGCCTGCGCCATATCGTAGAACGAGATCACGCCCATCAGCACTTTGCCGTCCATCACCGGGATATAGCGCGCATGCTTTTCCAGCATCAGGCGCTGCACTTCTTCCGCGCTGGTATTGGGCGTCACGCTGACCGGCGCGTCGTCCATGATGGCGCGGATCGTTGTGTTGCCCAGCGTGCCATTGTTGCGGCTCAGGTGCTGGATGATTTCACGGAACGTCAGCATGCCGACCAACATGCTCGATTCCATGATGACGAGTGAGCCGATGTCCTGTATGCCCATGGTTTCCACCGCCTTGATGACGGGGGTGTCCGGCGTGGCCGTATAGAGCGTGTCGCCCTTGACCCGAAGAATTTCGCTGACCTTCAACATGATGATCCTCCATGGGCGCACGCCCAGTCTTATTTTTTGACGGCTTCGATCTTCAGGATGTCAGCCGAGCCATTGCCGGTATTTTGCGCTTCCTGCATGAGATCTTCCAGCGTTGGCGCGACTTCGGTGGTGAGAATGGCACGGGCGACCCGCAGGATTTCAGGCGCTTCCCGCAATCGCCGCTGGTTCCGATCCAGGAGGAAACGGTCGAAAAGAGGGGGCAGCGCCGCGCGGCGGGGATCGCAGGCAAGGATCCAGCGCTGTTCCTGGGTACGCACCACCATGCCCAGGTCGGACAGGGCTTCGAGCACCGCATTCAGTTCGTCGTGATGAAGATGCAGGTCGACAGCAAGGTGGCTGGCGCTGCGGCCGGGCGGATTGCTGCCCATATTGCGGTACAGGCAGCGCAGTACCTCCACGGCGTCCACGAAGGCGGCCCCGGTTTCGCGGTTGATGTCCCAGCGGCCGACCCGGATCATGGGCAGGCTGGCCGCGACGGTAGCGCCGAACAGGACGGCCAGCCAGGATAGATAGATCCATAGCAGGAAGATCGGCAACGTGGCGAAGGTGCCGTAAATGACGGTATAGGTCGGGAATCGCGTCAGGTAATAGGCGAACGCCGCCTTCATCAGCTCCAGCACGATGGCGGTGCCGAAGCCGCCGGCCAGCGCGTCCATCCAGAAGACATGGCGGTTCGGCACCACGATGAACAGTGCCGCGAAGCCCAGGCCGGTCAGCAAAAGGGGCAGGAAGGACACCGCCAGGCCGATGATGTCGGGGACTTCGCGCACCAGCCCCAGGGATTCCCGCGCCAGGAAGGACGTGCCCCATAGGCTGGCGCCGGCGACGACCGGCCCCAGTGTCAGGACCGCCCAGTACATCAGCGCCCGCTGCGACAGCGGCCGTTGCCGCGTAACGTGCCAAATGTCGTTGAAGGTCTTGTCGATCGTCATGATCAGCAGGATCGACGTCACCAGCAGCAGGCCGCCGCCTATCGCCGTCAGGCGGCTGGCCTGGCGCGCGAACTGGTTCAGGTAATTCATGATGTTGTCCGACACCGCCGGCGGCATCAGGCTGTGCGTGAGGAAGTCCTCCAGCGCGATGCGGAATTCCTGGAACACCGGAAAGGCCGTGAACAGCGAAAGCACCACGGCCAGCATGGGAACGATTGCCAGCACGGTGGTAAACGTCAGGCTGGAGGCCACCTGCAGCAGCTGCTCCTCACCCGCGCGTTGCGAGGCAAAGCGCAAGACCTTCACCACCCGGCTTGCCCATGAGGCGCGGTGGTTCTGGGATTCGGGCGCCGAGTCCGCGGCGGCCGTATCGACGGGCGGTTTCATGCGGCGATAATAGCAGTATGGATATTGAACTCAACCGTAACCTTCGCCTGACTTGCGTCGCGACGCTGCTGTGCCTGACGCTGCTGTGCGTATTGTGGGAAACCGTGCTGGCGCCGGTGCGGCCAGGGGGCTCCTGGCTCTTCCTGAAGGCATTGCCGCTGGCGTTTCCGCTCAGAGGCATATTGCGCGGGAATCTATATACCTACCAGTGGGCCTCCATGCTGATCCTGCTGTATGTCATGGAAGGGGCGGTGCGGGCGCTGTCGGATACCCTTCCGCTTTCGGCGATGCTGGCCGGCGTGGAACTTGCGTTGGCCCTGACGTTTTTCGCCTGCGCGATTCTTTATGTGCGGCCCGCCAAACAAGCCGCTCGCCGCCGCCGGTCGTCCGCAACCTGAACACCCATTACGGTAGGAATCATGTCAGCTGTCTCCGGAGCTTCCCCGCGCGCGCCACGCGCCGCCTCCTTGGCCGAATTGCCGATCAGCAATTCCTTCGCCGCGTTGCCCCCGGCCTTCTATACGCGCCTGGCGCCACAGGGCTTGAACGCGCCGCGCCTGCTGCATGCCAACGAGCAGGCTGCCGGGCTGATCGGCCTTGCCCCTGAAGTCCTGCGCACAGAGGCGTTCCTGGACGTATTCTCCGGCCGGGCGCCATTACCCGGCGGCGATACGCTGGCGGCGGTCTATAGCGGGCACCAGTTCGGTATTTGGGCGGGCCAGCTGGGCGATGGCCGCGCGCATCTGCTGGGCGAGGTCGAAGGCCCCGGCGGTAATTGGGAGTTGCAGTTGAAAGGCGCCGGGATGACCCCGTATTCCCGAATGGGCGACGGGCGCGCGGTGCTGCGTTCGTCCGTCCGCGAATATCTCGCCAGCGAGGCCATGAACGGCCTGCGCATTCCGACGACGCGCGCGCTGGCCCTCATCGTGTCCGACGATCGAGTCATGCGCGAAACCGTGGAAACCGCGGCGATCGTGACTCGCATGTCGCCCAGTTTCGTGCGTTTCGGGTCCTTCGAGCATTGGGCCGCGCGCCGCGAACCGGCGATGGTGCAAACGCTGGCGGACTACGTCATCGATCGCTTCTATCCGGAATGCCGGCACCCTGTGCCGGGCGCGGAAGAGGGCCCGCAGGCGCCCCTGGTGCGTCTGCTGGACGCGGTCGTCGGGCGCACGGCCAGGCTGATGGCCGACTGGCAATCCGTGGGCTTCTGCCACGGCGTCATGAACACGGACAATATGTCCATATTGGGCCTGACCCTGGACTACGGTCCCTACGGGTTTATGGACGGTTTTCGCCTGGACCATGTATGCAACCATTCGGATACCGAAGGGCGCTATGCCTGGAACCGGCAGCCTTCGGTCGCCCTGTGGAACCTTTATCGCCTGGCCGGTAGCCTGAACAGTGTGATCCAGGACGCGGATGTCGTGAAGGCCGTCCTGGACCGATATGAAGGCGCTTTTACCCAGGCGTTTCATGATCGCATGGCGGCCAAACTCGGCCTGGAGGCCTGGCGCCCGGACGACGAAGGCCTGCTCGATGACCTGCTCAAGCTCATGCACGAGCAGCGCGCGGATTTCACCTTGGCCTTCCGCCGCCTGTCCGGCGCCGTGCGAGGTGACTTCCAGCCTTTTCTAGACCTGTTCATCGACAGGGAGGCTGCCCGGGAGTGGCTGGGCCGCCTTCAGCAGCGCCATGAAGCCGAGCCGCGCGATGCCGGATCGCGCGCGGACGCGATGGACCGGGTCAATCCGCTATATGTCCTGCGCAATCATCTCGCGGAACTCGCGATACGCGCGGCGGCCCAGGGCGATGCCAGCATCATCGAGGAGCTGCTGCGCGTACTGCGGGATCCTTATACCGAACAGCCGGAATTTGCCCGCTACGCCGGCCTGCCGCCGGACTGGGCCAGCGATCTGGAAGTCAGTTGCTCATCCTGAAACGCGGCATTGGCGCGACGGAAAATTGCCGAATCTGGTCCGCTTGGCAAGAGCAATGTATCGATTGTTGCAATGTGTGGAAATTTGGTGCATTCTCCCCCGGTGGGAAAGTATGGCAAATATGGGAGAGGAACCCTCATATTTACCGTATTTTGGCGCCGCTTTCGCATTGTTACCAATGCTAGAATTGCGCCGCTGCGAACCAATGTCATTCCTTACGCAGCGGTCAGGCCCACTGGGCTTGAGGGTCCAGGGCCGATTTCCGGGGATATATCGTGCAAACGCAAGCAGCAGACGGCGTGTTATGTATCGGTCTGTTAGAAGATGATGCGGACTTTCGAGAAGAGCTCAAGCTGGGCCTGGGCGGCTACGGCTTCCGGGTCAACTTCGCGTGCGCCAGCGCTCCGGAATTCTATCGTCATATGGAAAGCCAGCCCTGCGACGTGGTTATCCTGGACGCCAACGTGCAAGGGGCGGAGGACGGCTTCTCGGTAGCGACGCGACTGCGCGCTTTGCATGCCGTGGGCATTGTCATGCTGACCGGACGGGGGGCGCTGGAAGACCGCGTGCGCGGCCTGGAAGGCGGTGCCGACATCTACATCACCAAGCCGGTCGACCTGCTCGAATTGAGTTCGGTCATCCGCAGCCTTGCGCGCCGGATGCGGTTGTCGCGCAGTCCCGCTCCCCAGGCGGTGGCCGACCGCGGCGCCCAGAACTGGAGCTTGCAGGACGGCGGCTGGATTCTGGTTTCCCCCGACGGCGGCAGCCTGCACCTGAGCGCGCAGGAACGCGTCTTCCTGAACGCCTTGATCGACGCGAGCGGCAATGTGGTCAGCCGCCAGGCGCTCTCGGAGCTGTTCAGCCCGGCCAATCCGAGTGAGTTCGAACTCCGGCGCATCGACGTGCTGGTCAGCCGGCTGCGTGCAAAGGCTCAGTCCAGCGGCATGAAACTGCCCGTGCTGTCGGTACGCGGCCAGGGCTACGTGTTCGCGGCCTAGCGTACTTTGCTGACCGGCAGCGCGATGGTGAAACGCGCGCCGTTCCCGGGTTCGCTATCGACCGTCAGCGTGCCACCCTGGCGTTCGCAGATTTTGCGGACCAGGAAAAGTCCCAGGCCCAGTCCCTTGGTTTCGCGGTGCGCGGCGCGGCGGAAATGCGGGTCGAAAATCCGCGCCTGGTCTTCCTTTTCGATACCGGGTCCACGGTCGGCGACCGTGATCCATGCCGTCCTTTCCCCAGGCGCCGTCAATGTCCCCACCTGGATCCTGATCGGTTGGTCCGCCGGCGAGTACTTGACGGCGTTATGGATCAGATTGCGCAGTACCACCCCGGTAAGGGGGCCGTCGCACCAGGCCGGTGCCGGCGTCGGCGCTTCCAGCTGCAGCCGGTGCGCCACGTCGGTTTGGATCGATGCCACGACATCGGCGGCCAGGCGGGCCAGGTCCACCACTTCGTGGCGGGGGGCCACGGCTTCGTCGTAGGCGCTCTCCTGGACGAGCAACTGGTCCATCAGCTCGCTGATCTTTCCCACCGCCCGGCCAATGCGCTGCAGACGGCTGTCGATTTCTTCCCCGCTGCCTTCCAGCACCATTTCGAGTGATTGAACCGCCGCGCTGATGGTCGCCACCGGCGAACGCATTTCATGAGAAAGCAGCGCGTTCATCTGGCGCTGCCGTTCCAGCACCTCGTTCAGCATGGACAGACGGGCCTCGATTTCCCGTTGGCCGGAAGCCAGCGCGGCGGGCGTGGCCCCGGCCTGGCCGCGAGCGGCGGCACGATTCGCCTGCGCCGGCCCGGTATTTCCCAGGGATAGGCGCCGGCCCGGCGTGGCGGCCAGTACCAGCAGGACCATGAAAGCGATGGCGCCGGACAGGACGGCGAGGGCGGCCAGTGCCGGCGGCAGGCTGGCCGCATCCAGGCCGGCACGCGACGCCAGTGTGTTGCCCGCCGCAGCGATACCGCAGGATACGATGGCGGCGACCCATGCCATCAGGCGAAAGATTCCTGCCCAAATCGCCGCGCGGCGCCGGCGCAGGGCGCTTGCGGCCATCCAGAGCACCGCGCTGGCGCCCAATCCCAGGCACGCTGCCGATACGCCGGCCTGCGCGTTGCTCGGTACCCAGGGCGCGAGCCCACCCGACAGCAGCATGGGCCGGGCCCCCTGCGACAACAGCAGCAATAGCGCCGCAAGGATGGGGAAGCCGGTCCGCCGCCACGCCGCGGCAAGCACGATAACGACAAGGACGGCAGCGCCCAGGCCGGCCAGGCTGGCCTTGTAGGAGTTCAATAGCGCGCCAGTGGCGATCGGATACCAGAGATCGGGATTCATTCAGACAGCAGTTGAGCCGATGCGCCGCGCGCATGGCGTGGCGTGGGAACGTGAGGGTGCCCCGGCGATACGTTGCGCGGAAGTATAGCGGCATGCCCATTGAAGCGCGCCGTAAAGGGGCGATATCCGCACCGCGAAGGTGCGATACCGCCACAGTCGACGATCGGGCGTTGCGGGCTCAGGCGACCAGCGCTTCGTCGGAATAGCCCACTGCCGCGATGCCGACGCGCTCCAGAAACGCCGCGGTCTGCGCATCGGTGGGGCCGTCCGCATAGACTTCGACGCCCAGTCCCTGGGCGGTTTCGCGCACGGAAGCCGCCAGGTGCTGACTGCCAGGGCTGCGCGCCAGGGCATCGACGAAGGCCTCTCCCAGTTTGACATATGCGATGGGCAGCTCGTGCAGGCGGGTCATGGCGCCGAAGTCATCGGCCAGTTGGCGCACGCCGACTCGCGCACCGGCGTCGCACGCCACCTCGCACAGGCCCCGCACGTTGACGAAGTTCTCCACCAGGCCGCGGGCTTCGATTTCGAACACCAGGCGGGCGGCCTGCGCGGGCCGGTCGCGCAGCATTTGTCCCAGGCGGCACAGAAAGTTCGATTGTCCGAGCGAGGGCAAGGCTACGGTGATGGCCAGCGTGCCACTATGCGAGACCAGCCAGTCCAGGGCAAGCCGGACCGCCTGGATGTCGCACTCTGACGACATGCCCAGGCGAATCGCGGCCGGCATGAAAACATGCGCCGGCGTGGGCGTTTGCGCGTCGGTATCGTGCAGCATCAGTGTGGCTTCCGCACGCAGCGTTTCGCCGTCCGGGCCCTGCAACGCGCGGGTGGCCAGCGAAAAGCGATGCTGTTCCAGCGCCATGACCAGCGTGTCGCGCCATTGCAGCTCGCCGGCCGCTTCCGATGCGCCAGGCGCTTCGGCGCGTACAGGGACGTCGGTGTCGGCGCTTTCCGCCCGCATCAGCGCATGATCGACCAGGGCCAGCAGTTCGCTGGCATGGTTGCCGCGCGAATAGGGCGCTACCGCCAGCGCCCACCGGCACCATTGGTTCTCGCCCAGGGAAACACGGAGGGCGCGCAGTTCCTGCCGTAGCTGTTCGGCCAGGACCTCGGCCTGCGCCGCCGGTACGCCATGCAGCAGCAGGGCGAAGTCCGAGCCGTTCAGCCGCGCCAGCAGGAACGGCGGAATATGGCGGCGCCCCAGCTTCTGGTCCAGCCGCAAGGCGACGGAACGCAGCCATTGGTCCGTGAAGTCGCGCGGCATATGGCGGTTGATGGCGGCCAGATCGCGCTGGCGGAACATCAGGACATGGCCGGATTCCCCTTGCGATTGCGGTGCTCCGCTGTTCAACGCGCGTCGCAGCTCGTTGAAAAAGTACTTGCGGTTGGGCAGCCGCGTGACCGCGTCCAGGTTCAGCTCCAGCTGCAGGGACTCGATGCGGGCGTTGGCCTCTTCGGCGGTCATGCGTAGCCGTTCGCGCGCTTCGGCCAGGGCATCGGCGACGTCCGCGACTTCGCGCCATGCCGGCAGCGCGGCAGGCGGTTCCGTATTGCCGTCCGCCAGCGCGCGCACCTGGGCGCTGATGCCCTGCAGCAGCCGTTTCCGCAACCACCGTACGAGCCCGCCGATATAAAGCAGCCAGCCCAGTCCCACGCAGAGCACCAGCACGGCCAGGTCGAGGGAATGCCGCCACAGCGCGTGCAGGGCCGCGCTATCGTCGGCGACGACCGTGACGGTGCCTTGCACGCCATGGGCGCCCTGGAATGTCCGTGTCGCCACGTGAGATGGCGGGGCGAAAAGCGAAACGAACCAGTCGGGCGCCGCCGCGTTCCCGCCTTGCTTGCGATAGCTGATATCCAGCCCGCCCTGTACGTCGATCCGCCGGTAGCCGCCGCTGGAGAAAACATCCGCTGCCAGCGCGCGCCAGGCGGCCTGGTCAGGGGCAGGATCGCGCGCATAGGCCATGGCCAGCGTGGCCGCCGCGGTTTCTTCACGGGCCCGCAGCTCTTCGCCAAGGTAGCGACGGGCCGTCTGGATGTTCAACATCTGCGACCCGACCAGGAGCAGAACCGTGACCACGGCGACGCTGGCGAGCAATTGGCGCAATAGGGACATAGGCGGGGCGGCTGCTTGTTCCATCGTTCGAGGGGCAGGCCTGGACCGGCCACCGTACCGCGTGCCCGGAATAGGCGCGCATAGTGTATGGCGTTTTGGCGACTTGCTGGCGCGCACGTCCGCCGCGGTGCGGCGGACCGATGCATTCTGTGCGCAAGAAAGGGGGTCGGCCGTCCCGACGGCGCCCTTATTGGGCGATTTCTTCGCGTTCGCGGCCGTAGATTTCGACGCGGTTGCGGCTGCCGCTCTTTGCCCGGTACAGCGCCATGTCGGCGCGCATCAGCAGCGTATCCAGCGATACCCCGGGTTCGTGCATCGCCAGGCCCAGCGAGATCGTCATGCTGAGCGGGCCACCTTCCAGCAGGCCTATCTTCATGCCCGCCACGGCCTGGCGCAGCCGTTCCGCCGCCACCAGCGCGGCCGGCAGGTCGGTGTGGGGCATCAG
This sequence comes from Bordetella genomosp. 11, assembly GCF_002261215.1. Classification (NCBI taxonomy): domain Bacteria; kingdom Pseudomonadati; phylum Pseudomonadota; class Betaproteobacteria; order Burkholderiales; family Alcaligenaceae; genus Bordetella; species Bordetella genomosp. 11. The sequence continues at coordinate 690,670 of NZ_NEVS01000004.1, forward strand.
GACGGCGAATTCCTCACCGCCGAAGCGGCCGATGATGTCGCTGTCGCGCAGGGTATTGGTGATGGTGTCCGTCACGCGGCGGATCGCCTGATCCCCGACGTGATGGCCGTAGCGGTCGTTGATCGATTTGAAGTGATCGATATCGATCAGCAAGGCCGCCAGCGGGTGGGGGTAGCGCCGGCATTGCAATATCTGCGCCTCCGCGGTCTCCATGAAGGCGCGGCGGTTCTTCAACCCGGTCAATGGGTCTGTATTCGCCAGCCAGACCAGCTGGCGCGTGCGATGGGCGACGGCCGACTCCAGGCGGGCATTGGCCTGCGCCATGCGCTGGTTGAAGTGGCGCGCATGGCGATTCAATACGAGCAGCCATATCGCCAGGATCCCGCTGCAGGCCAGCAGGCCGACGAAGGCCCACTGCAGTCGCCTGAAACCGTCCGCGACGGCCGTATTGTGCTGGCTGGTATCGCCGCGTTGCGCCTGGTGCACGGCGCCGCCCAGGCGGTCCGCCAGTTGGCGGGCTTCTTCGGCGTGATCGGCCAGGTCCCGCGCCGCCGCCTGTATGCGTGCGGCATTGCCCGTTTCCGCGGCCTCGCGCCAGGTCCTCAAGCGGTCGTCCAGCATCTGTACGTCGACCCGGGCCGCCGGCAGCGAGCGGACCAGGGCAACCCCCGGCGCGCTTTCCGCCGTGCCGGGATCGACGAAGGTGGACAATGCCTGCAGGTTCTGGACGAAGGCGCGGGAGTCGCCGCCACGCACGGTATTCTGTGCGTCGGCGATGAGGCGGTTCATTTGTGAAACCAACCGGTAGCTGTACAGTCCGATATCGGCCCCCGCCGGCTGGGACACCGCTCGCGACTGCGCGAACAGCGTCGCGCCGGTCACCAAGGCCAGCAGGGCCATCGCAACCAGCAGCGCGATCAGGGCAACCGCCAGCCCGCGCCGCCGGGGGGACGGCGGGACGGCGTGCCAGGTCTCGTCCTGCGGGAGGTCGGACTCTTTGGCGGTCGCGGCTTGGGGAGGCGTCATGTTCGCGCTGGACAAGGCGGGACGTTCAGCCCAATACGGGCCGCGGCTCCGCTCGACGTACCCGCCGGTACAAGCCTGCGGTCAGGGCTGTGCGCGATGTTCTATCTGGCTGCGCGGGCAAACGATCGTACATGCGGTCTCTCTCCTGCCTGGATGGTGAGCGCAGCGTAACGAAACGACTCGGCACCGGCTTATGGAGCTGTCCGGTTATGGGAGCTACGCGTGCGAAAAGACATGGATGCGGGACGTTAGAGGGCGCAAGGTAAGCCGCCTGATACAAAAAGCATCCGAGATTTTCAGCGGGTTAACATTTTGGATGCGGGGCCCTGATGCATCAACAACGAAGAATCGCGTTGCGTTGCGGAACATCGGTGATTTGTTGCTGTACGTCTCGTTGTGTGCAAGTTCTATCGCTCTTTAACCGCTTCAGTGTTCCGATACCGGCACAGATTGCGGGGGTGTCATAATCACATCCGGCCTTTCCGCTTTCAGCCCACCCGCGTTCCACCAGAAGACTATGTCCGGCAATACTTTAGGCAAACTTTTCACTGTCACCAATTTCGGGGAATCGCACGGTCCGGCGGTCGGCTGCGTGATCGACGGTTGCCCGCCCGGAATGCCGCTCGCGCCGGAGGATATCCAGGCCGAACTGGATCGCCGGCGCCCGGGCACTTCCCGCCACGTTACCCAGCGCCAGGAAGCGGACCAGGTGGAAATCCTCTCGGGCGTTTTCGAAGGGGCGACGACGGGCACGCCCATCGGGCTGCTGATACGCAACACCGATGCACGCAGCAAGGACTACGCGAACCTGGTCGATACGTTCCGGCCTGGGCATGCGGACTATACCTACTTCCGCAAATACGGCGTGCGCGATCCGCGCGGCGGCGGCCGTTCGTCCGCGCGGCTGACGGCGCCCACCGTAGCCGCCGGCGCGGTGGCGAAGAAATGGCTGGCCACCACCCACGGCGTGCGCATCCGCGGTTACATGAGCCAGCTGGGTCCGATTCCGATTCCCTTCGAAAGCTGGGACGCGGTGCCCGAGAATCCCTTTTATGCACCCAACGCCGGCATCGTCCCGCAACTGGAAGCCTTCATGGACGAGTTGCGCCGCGACGGCGACTCGGTGGGGGCGCGCATTGAGGTCGTGGCCGAGAACGCCCCGGCTGGTTGGGGGGAGCCGCTGTACGACCGCCTCGACGCCGATATCGCCCACGCCATGATGGGGCTGAACGCCGTAAAAGGCGTCTCCATCGGCGCCGGCTTCGAGAGTGTGACGCAGCGCGGCTCGGAGCATGGCGACGAGATCGTCCCGGAAGGTTTTCTCAGCAATCACGCCGGTGGCGTGTTGGGCGGCATCTCCACCGGACAGGACATCACGGTGTCGCTGGCGATCAAACCGACCTCCAGTATTCGCGTCGAACGCCGGTCCGTGGACCGTGCCGGAAAGGCCACGACCGTCCAGACCTTGGGGCGGCACGACCCCTGCGTCGGCATCCGCGCCACGCCCATCGCCGAGGCGCTGCTGGCCTTGGTTTTGATGGACCATGCCTTGCGGCACCGGGGGCAGTGCGGCTGACCCACACCCGGCGGCCGGAGCCGCGACATCGGTATTCGAGGAGACCAGACATGATTCTTCACAAAAATCATGGGCGTCGGGGGCTGGCCTTCGTGCTGAGCGCCGGCGTGCTCGCCGTGTCCGTATTGGCCGGCTGTGCCAGCGTGCACACCACGCAGGGCGGCGCGGTTGGCGTCGAGCGCACGCAATATATGTCCAGCCTGGTCTCGTCGCAGGATCTGCAGCAGGAAGCCGACCAGCAATACGCCACGATCCTTACCCAGGCCAAGGCAAAGAACCTGCTGGACGTCGATCCGCGCCAGGTTGCCCGGGTTCGCGCGATCGCCCAGCGCCTGATCGCGCAGGTGGGGGTGTTCCGGCCCGATGCCACGTCTTGGGCGTGGGAAGTCCACGTGCTTTCCACCCAGGAGATCAACGCGTGGTGCATGCCGGGAGGCAAGATAGCGGTCTATACCGGCCTGCTTGTCCAGATACAGCCGACCGACGATGAACTGGCGGCGGTCATGGGCCACGAGATTTCCCATGCGCTGCGCGAGCATGCGCGCGAACGGGTTTCCCAGCAAATGGCCACCAGCGTAGGTTTGTCCGTGCTTTCGGTGGTGACGGGTTCCACGGCCGTTTCGGACTTGGGCGGCAAGCTGTCCGACGTCATGTTCACCTTGCCCAACAGCCGTACCCACGAGGCGGAAGCCGACCGCATGGGCGTGGAGCTGGCGGCGCGGGCGGGTTACGACCCTGCGGCCGCGGTCTCGCTGTGGCGCAAGATGGCCCAGGCGTCGCAGGGCAAGGAACAGCCGGAAATCCTTTCCACCCACCCGTCCGCCGAATCCCGCATCGCCGATCTGCAGGCGGCCGCGCAGCAGGTCATGCCCCTGTACCAGCAGGCCAAGTCCGGAAAATAACCCCGGGCGGGACCGGCGTGGTACGCAGCGTGGTACTGAATGTACTAGTATAAATGCTCCCGTTGTACTAGCTTGGGCCGGCGCGCATAATCCGGATTCCGGTCGGACGTTGCATCAGGCGCTGTCTGGCTGTTTCCCTGTTAGGTGAGTTTTCATGGCCCAAACCCTTTACGACAAACTGTGGGACGCGCACGTCGTCCACCAGGAATCCGACGGCACCTGTTTGCTCTATATCGACCGGCACCTGCTGCACGAAGTCACGAGCCCCCAGGCCTTCGAAGGCCTGACGCTCGCGGACCGCAAGCCGTGGCGCCTCGATGCCAACCTGGCCGTGGCCGACCATAACGTGCCGACCATCAACCGTGCCCAGGGCATCAGCGACCCCGTCTCGCGCCTGCAGGTCGATACGCTGGACGATAACTGCGCCAAGTACGGCGTTATCGAATTCAAGATGAACGATCTGCGCCAGGGCATCGTTCACGTCATCGGACCCGAGCAGGGCGCGACGCTGCCGGGCATGACGGTCGTCTGCGGCGACTCGCACACCAGCACCCACGGCGCCGTGGGCGCGCTGGCTTTCGGCATCGGCACGTCCGAAGTGGAGCACGTACTGGCCACGCAGACGCTGCTGATGAAGAAAAGCAAGAGCATGCTGATCAAGGTGGAAGGCGACCTGCCGTTCGGCTGTACCGCCAAGGATCTGGTCCTGCATATCATCGGGGTCATCGGTACGGCCGGCGGTACCGGCCATGCCATCGAGTTCGGCGGTTCGACGATGCGCTCGCTGTCGGTCGAAGGGCGCATGACGGTGTGCAATATGGCCATCGAGGCCGGCGCGCGATCGGGCATGGTCGCGGTCGACGACAAGACCATCGAATACTTCCGCGGGCGTCCTTTCGCGCCGGTCGGTCCGCTGTGGGACCAGGCCGTGCAGTACTGGCGCACCCTGCATTCCGATCCGGGCGCGAAGTTCGACCGTGTGGTCGAAATCGACGCGCGGCAGATCAAGCCCCAGGTGACCTGGGGCACGTCGCCTGAAATGGTGTTGTCCGTCGATAGCCGCGTGCCGGATCCGGACCGTGAGAAAGACGACGTGCGCCGCAGCGGCATGGAGCGTGCCCTGGACTACATGGGGCTGAAGCCCAACACGCCGATCACCGATATCCGCGTCGACCGCGTCTTCATCGGCTCGTGCACGAATTCGCGCATCGAGGATCTGCGCGCGGCCGCGGCGGTTGCGCGCGGCAAGCGCGTGGCTTCCAACGTCAAGCAGGCGATGGTGGTGCCGGGCTCCGGCCTGGTCAAGCAGCAGGCCGAGCGCGAGGGACTGGACAAAATCTTCCGCGAAGCGGGGTTCGAGTGGCGCGAGCCAGGCTGTTCGATGTGTCTGGCGATGAATGCCGACCGGCTGGAGCCCGGCGAGCGTTGCGCGTCCACCTCCAACCGCAATTTCGAAGGCAGGCAGGGGCAGGGTGGCCGCACGCATTTGGTCAGCCCCGCCATGGCGGCCGCGGCGGCGATCGCCGGCCATTTCGTTGACGTCAGGAATTTCCGCTAAAGATCATGCAAGCATTCACGCACCATGAGGGCCTGGTGGCCCCGCTCGACCGCGAAAACGTCGACACCGACCTGATCATCCCCAAGCAATTCCTGAAGTCCATCAAGCGATCGGGCTTCGGCCCCAATCTGTTCGACGAGGTCCGCTACCTGGATCACGGCGAACCCGGGATGGACAACAGCAAGCGCCCGCTGAATCCGGATTTCGTACTGAACCAGCCGCGCTACCAGGGCGCCTCGATCCTGTTGGGACGCAAGAATTTCGGCTGTGGCTCCAGCCGCGAACACGCGCCGTGGGCCCTGCAGCAGTATGGCTTTCGCGCCATCATCGCGCCCTCGTACGCCGACATTTTCTTCAACAACAGCTTCAAGAACGGCTTGCTGCCGATCGTCCTGTCGGAACTGGACGTCGCGCGCCTGTTCGATGAAGTCAGGGCGTTTCCCGGCTACAAGCTGCGGATCGACCTGGAACAGCAGGTCGTGCTGACGCCGGAAGGCCGCGGCATTCCCTTCGAGATCGAACAGTTCCGCAAGTATTGCCTGGTCAATGGCTACGACGACATTGCGCTGACCTTGCGGCAGTCCGACAAGATCCGCGCGTTCGAGGCCGAGCGCCTCGCCCGCCATCCCTGGCTGCAAGCCCGGACGTTGGTGTAAGGCCGGCGAGCCGTATCGAATTTTTTTGGATGCATTGATGACACACAAAATTGCGGTCCTTCCCGGCGATGGCATCGGCCCTGAAATCGTCGAGCAGGCATTGCGCGTCCTGGGCGCGCTCAAACTGGATCTGGCCGTGGAACAAGCGGCCGTCGGCGGCGCCGCCTTCGATAAGTTCGAACACCCGCTGCCACCCGCCACGTTGCAGCTGGCGCAGTCGGCGCGCGCCGTCCTCTTCGGTGCCGTCGGCGACTGGAAGTACGACAGCTTGCCGCGCGAATTCCGGCCCGAACAGGCCATCCTGGGCCTGCGCAAGTCGCTCGCCCTGTTCGCCAACCTGCGACCGGCCATTCTGTATCCCGAACTGGCCAACGCGTCCTCGCTGAAGCCCGAGGTTGTGTCCGGCCTGGATATCCTGATCGTGCGCGAGCTGACGGGCGATATCTATTTCGGCAGCCCGCGCGGCGTGCGCAGCGCGCCGGACGGCAATTTCGCCGGCGAACGCGAAGGCTACGACACCATGCGCTACAGCGAGCCGGAAGTCCGCCGCATCGCGCGCATCGGCTTCGAGGCCGCGCGCAAGCGCAATCGCAAGCTGTGCAGCGTGGATAAAGCCAACGTGCTGGAGACCTCGCAATTCTGGCGCGAGATCGTCACGGAGGTGGCGCGCGAGTATCCCGACGTCGCGCTGTCCCATATGTACGTCGACAACGCCGCCATGCAATTGGTGCGGGCACCCCGCGATTTCGATGTCATCGTCACCGGGAATCTGTTCGGCGACATCCTGTCCGACGAGGCTGCCATGCTGACCGGGTCGATCGGCATGTTGCCATCGGCGTCGCTGAACGCCAGCGGCCAGGGCCTGTACGAACCCAGCCACGGTTCGGCGCCGGACATTGCCGGCAAGGGCATCGCCAATCCCCTGGCGACCATCCTGTCCGCGGCGATGATGTTGCGCTATTCGCTGGATCTGCCGGCGCAGGCCGATCGCATCGAAACCGCCGTGCGCGCGGTGCTGGCGCAGGGCCTGCGCACCGCCGACATCCACGAAGCCGGCACGACCAAGGTCGGAACGGCCGAAATGGGCGATGCGGTGTTGAAGGCGCTGGCGTCGTAAATAGCCGTCATTCCGTATCGGGGACGCCCTCGTCCTCCCCCCAAAAGGGAGGCGAGGGCGTGCTTTCTGATAAATTGTCGTTTTTGTCCAGCCAAAAGTGCATTTTCGGACGCTTTTGGCTGCTTTCTCCTTTTTCTCTGTTTATTCCTGACATCAAGAGCGTACGAAATGAGCAATGCAGTGGGCCTCGTCGGTTGGCGTGGCATGGTCGGATCGGTACTGATGCAACGCATGCGCGAAGAAAACGATTTCGCGCTGTTCGAGCCGGTCTTCTTCTCGACTAGCAACGCCGGCGCGGCGGCTCCCAAATGGGCCGAAGGCGCGGGTGCCCTGCAGGATGCCTACGATATCGATGCGCTGAAAAAACTGCCCATTATCGTGACGGCCCAAGGCGGCGACTACACCAGCGCCGTCTACCCGAAACTGCGCGGCGCGGGCTGGACCGGCCTGTGGATCGACGCGGCCAGCACCCTGCGCATGGCAGACGATGCCATCATCGTGCTGGATCCGGTCAACCGTCCGGTCATCGATGCGGCGCTCAAGCGCGGCGTGCGCAACTACATCGGCGGCAATTGCACGGTCAGCTGCATGCTCATGGGCCTGGCCGGATTGTTCAATAACGATCTGGTCGAGTGGATGACGTCCATGACGTACCAGGCGGCGTCCGGCGGCGGCGCGCAGCACATGCGCGAACTGCTGACGCAGTTCGGGGTTTTGAATCAGTCGGTCAAGTCCTTGCTGGACGATCCTGCCTCGGCCATCCTGGACATCGATCGCGGCGTGCTGGGCAAGCAAAAGGACGCGAGCCTGCCACGCGAGCATTTCGGCGTGCCGCTGGCGGGCAACCTCATTCCCTGGATCGACAAGGACCTGGGCAATGGCGTTTCCCGCGAGGAATGGAAAGGCGAGGCGGAAACCAACAAGATCCTCGGTCGCGGCGAAGGCTTCGGTACGCCCGCCACGCCGGTGGACGGACTGTGCGTGCGCATCGGCGCGATGCGCTGCCACAGCCAGGCCCTGACGATCAAGCTCAAGCGCGACGTGCCCCTGGATGAAATCAACGACATCATCGCCAGCGGGACCCAATGGGCCAAGGTCGTGCCGAATACCAAGGAAGCCACCGTCGAGGCCCTGACGCCGGTCGCCGTCACGGGGACCCTGGATATTCCGGTGGGACGCTTGCGCAAGCTTTCCATGGGGTCCGAGTACCTGGGCGCCTTCACCGTCGGTGACCAACTGCTTTGGGGTGCCGCGGAACCGCTGCGCCGCATGTTGCGCATCGCTCTTGCCGAGGCCTGACCGCGCGAGCCGCCGCGCCGCCGGCGGCGTGCGGCCATCAAGGGCACCCACGGTGCCCTTGTCGTTTCGGGAAACCCGTAGGTAAGTTACACTTTTAATCGCGGCACTGCCCGCTTTTGCGGAAAACAGGCTTATGACGCTACGCTCGCTGCGCCCTTCGTCCATTTCGAGCCGATACGCAACGCGCCTTGCGGTCGCACTCACGTTGGGGGGCGCGGTCAGCGCCCCCGCCTATGCGCTTCAGCTCGCGCACAGCCGTATCGTTTCGGCGGCGGATGCGCCCTTGCAGGTCCTGGTCGGCATCGCTGAACTCACCCCGGACGAACAGCGAACGCTGATGGTGTCGCTGGCGGATCCTGCGGCCTGGCAGGCCGCAGGCGTGACGCCTCCCGTACCCTTATCCAGCATTACCCTGCGCCTGGAAGGCGGCAGTACGCCGGCACGCAGGTTCGTGCGCATTTCCTCGCCCGAAGCCGCCAAGAGTCCGGTGGTGGATCTGCTGCTGAATCTGACTACGAGCGAAGGCCAGCGACTGGTCCAGGTCAGCGTGATGCAGAGCGCCGGTGGCTTCCCTGGTTTGGTGTCGCAGGCGCAGGTCGGCAGTAGCCCGCGGGCCGCGCGGGGCACCGGCGCGGTGAAGGTGCGGCCGGGCGACACGCTGTACGGCATCGCGCAAAGCAATGCCGTGGCCAACGCGACGCTCTACCAGATGCTGGTCGCGCTGTGGCGCGCCAATCCGAACGCCTTCATCCAGAACAATATGAACCTCGTGAAGGCGGGCGCGACGCTGGTCGTGCCCGACGCCGCGACGGTGCGCGCCATCGATCCCGCCGAGGCGCGTCGTATCTTCCTCCAGCAGCAAGAGGCCTACGCCCGCTATCGCGCCAGCCTGGCCGGCGCGGCGGCACGGGGCGCTCCGGCATCGGGTGGGTCCACGACCTCGGGCCAGGTCAGCGGCCCGCAGTCGACCGTCACGCCCGAAACCCCGCCGCTGGACCGGCTGCGCCTGTCCAGCGGAACGGGTCAGGGCGGACCAGAGGCCCAGGCACAGGCGCAAGCCGATGCCCAGACCTCGATGGCCAAGGCCACCGAGGACGCCCAGCAGCGGGTCGATCAATTGGAACGCAACGTCAAGGACCTGAACGATGCGCTGACCGCCCGCACAGCCGAACAGGGCAAGGGCGGCTCCGCGCAGGGCGCCGGTGCCTCGGCCGGCGCCGGCAACCAGGGTGGCGGATTGGCGTTGCCCGGCCTGGGTGGCGCGGCGGGTACGGCGTCCCCCGGCACCGGGAATGATGGACGCGCCGCGACCCGATCGGGAGCAGCCCAGCAAGCAGCCGGTGCTGAACGCTCCGGCGGCGCCGCGACGCAGCCGGGTGGCGCAGGCCAGGCAGGCAGCGCGACTCAAGCGGGTGGCGCGACTCAGGCAGGTGGCGCGACTCAGGCAGGTGGCGCAGCTCAAGCGGGTGGCGCAGCTCAAGCGGGTGGCGCAGCTCAAGCGGGTGGCGCAGCTCAAGCGGGTGGCGCAGCTCAAGCGGGTGGCGCAGCTCAAGCGGGTGGCGCAGCTCAAGCAGGTGGCGCAGCTCAAGCGGGTGGTGCAGCTCAGGCAGGTGGCGCGGCTCAGTCGGGCGATGCCGCCCAGGCTGGCAATGCGGCCCAGACCGGTGGCGCGGCATCGGCCGCAGGTGCAGCCCAACCCGGCGGCGGTGCGTCCGGCAGCGCGTCGACGAAGTCTGGTATCGCTGGCGACGCATCTACGCTGGGCGGGACGACGGGTACCAGTGGAACGCCCGGCTCGTCCGCGTCCGCCGCGGGCGGAGCTTCCGCCCAGACGGGCGGCAACGGCGCAGGCGGTACCGGCATTTCCCCGGCGGGCGGCGGCAGCGCGGCGTCGCCTTCCGGCGCAACCGGTCGAGGTCAATCGGATGCCGCCGCAGCAGGCGGTTCCGCCATCACGTCCGCCGCCGGCAAGGCCCCGGTGGACGAAGCGGGCGCCAACGGCAAGATGCAGGATACAGGCTCCGGCCTGCCTTCCTGGCTGTCGGATAATCTGCTGATTATCCTGACGGCCGTGCTCGCCGTCATCGCATTCGTCATTGCCTGGCTGCTGCGCCGCGCGGCCGTGCGGCGGGATGAGGACCAGGACGACCTCGACGACGAACTTTATATGTCGGAGATCGACCCAGACGCCATCGACCGGCGTCTGGACGGCATCAATCTGGACCTGGACGAGCCGCATGCCGAAGGCGATCGGCCCCGGCCTGGCCCTGTGCGGACCTGAACGATGCCCCGTCTGGCCCTGGGCCTGGCATACGATGGATCGGTCTGGCAGGGCTGGCAGACACAGCCGCATCGCCAGACCGTACAGGACACCCTGGAATCCGCCCTGCGGCAATTTCTTGCCACGCCGGTCGGCACCGTTTGCGCGGGCCGCACCGACACCGGCGTGCACGCCGCCATGCAGGTCATCCATCTGGACAGCGATGTCCAGCGCCGTGCCGAGTCCTGGGTGCGGGGCCTGAACGCGCTATTGCCGCCCAGTATCGCCGTGCGCTGGGCACAGCCTGTGCCCGATACCTTCCACGCGCGCTTTTCGGCGGCCGCCCGCACCTATACCTATCTGTTGTGGAACGATCGCGTCCGCTCCGCGCTATGGGCGGGCCGCGCGGGCTGGTGCTTCCAGCCGTTGGACCTGGACGCCATGCGCGCCGCCGCCGCCGCGCTCGTCGGCGAGCACGACTTCAGCAGTTTCCGCTCTTCCCAATGCCAGGCACGGCATCCGGTACGCACACTGCAGCAGCTCGATATCGCGGCGCAGGGACGCTTCCTGGTGTTCACCTTGCGTGCCAACGCTTTCCTGCACCACATGGTACGCAACATCATGGGCGCGCTGCTGCAGGTCGGGCAGGGCAGGCGGCCGGCATCATGGATGAGCGACCTGTTGGCGGCGCGCGACCGCACGCAAGGGGCCCCGACCTTCATGCCGGACGGCCTTTACTTGTCCGCCATCGACTACGCGCCCGAATTCGGCCTGGACGACCTGGACGGGCGAAGACATCTGCTTGCACCGTTCGCCTGAGCGCGACCTTGGCGGCAATGCGGTTCGGTGGGCATGCAACGCAGTCTCGATGCAGCTCGGCGATTCGACTCAGTGGCGATGCAACTTGGCGGCTCAAGGCGCTAAACTGTCTGCTTGCCACGCGCAGTCAACCCGCGCCATTTCCATTTGCATCATGCGTACACGCGTCAAAATCTGCGGCATGACCCGCCCTGAAGACATCGCCGCCGCCGTAGAGGCGGGTGCCGATGCGGTCGGCCTGATTTTTTATCCCAAGAGCAAGCGCTACGTCTCCCTGGAGCTCGCGGCGCGGCTGCGGCGCGCAGTGCCGGCGTTTGTCGACGTGGTCGCGCTTTTCGTCAACGCGGACGACGACGCGGTAAAACAAGTGATCGAGGTCGTCGGCCCCGACCTGCTCCAGTTTCATGGCGATGAAACCCCGGATGCCTGCCAGCGTTATGGTCGCCGCTATATGAAGGCCTTTCGCGTAGGCGGGCCCGGCGCCGACACGGCGGGGCAGCTGGCGCGGACCTGTGCAGCCTATCGTGGCGCCGCGGGATGGCTGTTCGACAGCTATTCCGCCGGCTACGGCGGCAGCGGCCTGTCCTTCGAGCACGCCTTGCTGCAAGACGTGCGGGCCGATAGCCAAGGTGCGCCGCTGATCCTGTCCGGTGGCCTGTCACCCGATAATGTCCAGCCCGCCGTCGCGGCGCTACGTCCTTACGCCGTGGACGTCAGTAGCGGCGTCGAGGATGCGCCCGGCATCAAATCCGCCGCGCGTATTCGCGCCTTCCTGCAGGCGGTGCAGCGTGCCGACGCCGAAGTCGCCAAAGACCTGGACGATGCCGCGGGTGTCCGGATGTCTCCCGTCACGACACCGACGGGCGCATAGGCTCTACGAGGTCTGGCTGCGACAACAGCGGCCGGCGCATGGGCCGAGAAGTTCGACTACGATGACGCCGACCGGCACATAGGCTACGGCGTCGCACCGGCGAGGGGAATCCGGATTGCCCGATCCACGGAGAGGGCCCGTCGTGTTGACTATCGGAGGCTAACGTCCATGCTGACTGTCTGGGGCCGCCGGACATCGTCCAACGTCCAGGCGCTGATGTGGTGTATCGGTGAGCTGGGGTTGCCCTATCGCCGTCATGACGTTGGCCATCGCTATGGCGGCAACGATACGCCGGCCTTTCTGCAAATGAATCCCAACGGCACCGTACCGGTGTTGCGGGACGGCGATGGCGACCCGATTTGGGAGACCGGCGCGATCCTCCGCTACCTGGCGACACGGTATGGCGCGGACAGCTTCTGGCCGCGCGATCTGATTACCCGTACGAACGTCGACAAATGGGCGGAATGGGCCAAACTGAATATCGCGCTCAACTTCACGGGCCCAGTGTTCTGGCATGTCGTACGCACCGCGCCGCAAGACCGGAATCCGGCCCTGCTTGCACAGGCTTTGGATGTGCTGGGCTGCAAGCTCGATATCGCCGAACAGCGCCTGGCCTCGCATCCCTTCCTGGCGGGCGATGCCTTCACGCCGGCCGACATCCAACTGGGCCATATCCTGTATCGCTACTTCAGCGTGGACATTTCCCGGTCCGATCGGCCTGCCCTGCGTCGCTACTACGATGGACTGAACGAGCGGCCGGCGTACCGGGAACACGTGATGGTGTCGTATGAAGAATTGGCGGCACGACCATGACCCGCGATGGCGCTTTCCCATCGGACTCCGATCGCATGCTGCGCCTTCTTCGCGATTTGACTCACCTTATAAATTCCCTATATAATTTTTTTCTTTGCAGGCGGTTAGCTCAGCTGGTTAGAGCGCTACGTTGACATCGTAGAGGTCGTTGGTTCGATTCCAATACCGCCTACCACCGAATACACCAAGCAGCGCCAAGCGCTGCTTGGAAAGCACTCCCAGAAAACCCGCGTAAGCCTTGAACTCGCGGGTTTTTTTGCGTCCAAATCGCCCAAGCCACTGGGCTGGATATGGGCGGCTACGGCAGTGCTATAGGGTCGGTTCCTCGCGTTCTACCGGTGCCGGCGAAGGCGCGGAATATAACTGATGAAAGTACGTGTTCCGGACGCGCCTTGACCATTTCAAGTAGGCGACCCAGAACAGACTTCCGAGAGAGGCGCCGACCGTGGAGCCGAGTGTCCGTGCATCGAAGATCTGGAACAAGGTCACTTTGAGAAAGATCAACTGGGCGACGATGATGGCTGCGATCCCGATGGGACCGAGGACCCAAAACGCAATGATGGCGGCATGGACCGATTCGGGCCTGTGTTTGACCCAAAGTAAACGGCCCGCGCGGATGCCGATGAACGCGGATGCGATGACTATCGCCCAACATGTCATCTTGTAGTTGGACCAAGCGCTGATCCCACGTATCGCCGGATACTGCGCTTCGGTCTGCGCAAAGCCGCTCATAAGTTCTCCCATGGAGATGAACGGTCCTACAAACAACGCAAAAATCGGAAAGTACAACCATCCACCGACGCCAATCGGGCCTGTGTTGGCTCCGGATGCGGGTCCCGTCCTGCGCCAGAACATCAGATCACGCGGCCGGATCAGACCATCGCGTTCGCCGTTATTGCTGGCGAAGCCGGCTGTTATCCAGGCTATCCCCTGAAGAACCATAAACGCGATGGCGCCGAAAAAGAAAACGGGCCAGCCATCGCTGCGACTCGCAAGTCCGCTCAAAATCCCCAGCGCCAAGCAAACCCATGCGACTGCGGACAGGGTCTTAACGATCCGCCGTATTCCTTCCTTCGCGTCCACGATTGCTCCCCTCCTTGCTAATCCGGTTTAAGGTTGTTTGAAGGTTCTGTGCTGGCCGACTTGGACCTCACGGATAAGGCGCCGGCCCTTTGGTTACCAACCGAACGGGTTTCCGCGCTTGGTGCCGGGAGTCCCCGTATAGGGATTGGTGTTGCCCTTGGTGGACCAGTTGTTGTTCAGCGAATTGTCTGGCATGGAACGCTGATGCGGCGCCACGTACGTGCCATTGTTGCGGCTGTATCCCTGGACTCCGGTCGAGTAGGGGTTCGACCCGCTCCCATAGCTGGGCATGGACGATCTTGGCGTCGAATAAACCGACGGAGGGTATGTCCGTCCGCCGAATGATCCATATCCCCCCGACGCGAATGCACCCTGTGCGAACACCGCGAGCGATAACGCCACCCAAAACCTTGGAACCTTCATCCTTGCGCTCCTCATCGGGGCCTCTTCATTTTTGCCCCACTTTGTATGCAGGTAGATTCAATTAGAAACTTCAGACTTGTTTTGTCACATATAGGTGAAAAGTTTACCCCTCTTTCTGGAGACGTGGCAGCGTTCCCGCACCGGCTGTTTCTCACTCTGCCGGCATAGCCGTTAAGCCCATCCTCCCAGGTGTCGCCGGTGCCGCTGGCCTATGCCGATGTGACGCCTACAATCCGTCAGGAAAGCCTGTTTGGCGCGAGTTTGAAAAGCGGCTTGGCTGGTTCTGTCTGATGCTCTTCGCCTAGACCGCCGGCCCGCTCGGTATGCAACCCCTATCAATATGGAAGTCCCACCATGAAGCACCTTCGATCTGTCTTGTCGCTGGTTTTTCTCTCCGCGTTTTGCGTGTCGACAGCCTCCTGCGCCGATGTGCCGTCCAGGCGCTATGGCACGCAGGACTCGGGCGTGCCGGCTCCGGCGAGTCCCCAGGCGGAAAGTGTCCCCGGGGCGCCCCCGCTGACGATCCAGTCGGGCGAGGGCGAGAAACTGAATCTCCCGTGGTTCGTCAGGGACATCCAGGACTGGGTTAACCAAGATAGCACCGCGCCGGGTGCCGGCCGCCCGGCACCCAACTGGTGAAGCCGAAAAAAGGTGCATGCCGCCGTTACGAACCAAAACAGCTGACGTGGGAACGCGACCCTAAACTCTGCGTCCTTCTCAACCCTAAAGCGCAATCTTCATGAAACTGCTTATCGGTTTGCTGTTTGTCGCCACCACGCTTAGCGCCTGTGCCGTCTACACCCCAAGCGGGGCCGTGGTCGTCGATCCGCATGGCGGTGGAGGCGGGGGCGGTGGTTTCTGTCCGCCCGGGCAGGCGAAGAAAGGGAATTGCTGAACGCCAGCCACTCATTTCCGGATAGCGAATAGGTCCGCTTTTTAGTTAGCCACCCTTCGGCACGCGCGGCCCCCTGTTCAGAATCCCAAGTCTACGTCCCGCGATAAACCGCTCCGGCGGTCGATATCGCGGGCGTTTTTCACTGTCCGGAAGTGAGAGGCTTATCCGTGCATCGTTCGGCGCAGCGCGCGCGCTTTACCCTGGGGCATATGGTGTACCTGCTGCTGGCTGTCGCGCTGCCGTTCCTGTTGGCGATACCGGTGATCCACCATCAGGCCCAACGGCGTGCCCAGGACCAGCTGCGCATTGTCGAAAACCTGGTTATCTCCCAGTCTGAAAATATCGTCGCGCATGCCATCGATGTTGCCTCCGAGATCGACCCGCTGGCGGGCAAGTCTTGCAAGGACATCTTCGATACCTTGCGGGAAGCAGGCTCGCTGCGCCCGTACTTCCGCACCCTGGCGGTCATAGACCGGAACACGCTTTATTGTTCATCGGTCAGCGGCGCGCTGGACAGGCCGCTTGCTCAAGTCGTACCTGGCATGACCAGGCTACCGGCAGGCGTGACGATCTCCACCGTACCAGGAACGCCCCTGGTCCCGAACCGGGCGGCCTTATTCATTTTTCTGGGCATCGACGACGGACGGGGCGTGCTGGCCAGCGTGGACGGTCAATACCTGCATGACCTGATTGCCGCCGTCGACCAGGAAGGGCATTACGCCGTCCAGCTGCGTATAGGTACCGGCTATGCGCTGAACGCCTCGGGGATACACGACTGGGGGGCCTTGGTCCAGCAGAACGATGGTGGCATCACGGTGACCAGGCGATCCGCGCTCTATCCCATCGAGGCTAGAGCGACGCTGAGCGGCGCCCGGCTCATTGCGTATCACCATGCCTTGTGGCTGCAGTACGTTCCCTTCCTGGCCATCGCGTCCGCGTTGTTGGCCTATCTGGCGCACCGCCTGAATACGCGGCGCATCGCCATGGCAACCGAGATTCGGCGTGGCATGCGGCGCAGTGAATTCTGCGTGCTGTACCAACCTATCGTGGATCTGGCCACTGGCGCCTGCGTGGGTGCCGAAGCCTTGCTCCGATGGCGTCATCCCGTCTACGGGACCGTACAACCCGAATTGTTCTACCCTTTGGTCGGCGAAAGCGCATTGGCCATGCGGCTGACACGCCACCTGCTTTGCCTGATACAGCGCGACCTGGGGACAGCGGCGTTGCCGGCCGGCTTTTGCCTGAACATCAACCTTAATGCAGAACATCTTTGCCGGCGCGAACTCGTGGGCGATGTCGAGCGTTTCCTGCACGGTTTCAAAGTGGCCAGCCCCCGGCTGATATTCGAACTGACGGAGCGCAAGGGCTTTCCCGATACGGCGGCGGTGTTGGGCAATATGCGCGCCTTGCGGGCCATCGGCGTCGCGTTTGCCATCGATGATTTCGGTACCGGTCACAGCTCGCTGGCTTGTCTGGAGAAGATCACGGTCGATTATCTGAAGATCGCAAAGGGCTTCGTGTCGGTGATCGACACCGATGCCGTCAATGCGCCCGTGCTGGAGCTGATCATCTCCCTGGGCGGCCGATTGGGCGTGGCCCTGATCGGGGAAGGCATCGAAACCGAAACCCAGGCCGCGTATCTGCGCGCGAAAGGCGTCACCCTGGCGCAAGGCGGCCTGTTTTCGCCGCCCGTTCCGGCGATCTCTCTACTGGCGGGCTTGTAGCCCGCGGTGAACGGGACGGCGGCGCTTAATCCGGGTGAGTGGCGCGGTCCATGGCGGACTCGAGCGTCGTCAAATGATCGAGAGCGGCGAGTTCGATATCGCGCGAATCCGGCGGCAATCCTTGCTTGATGGCGCGTTCCAGGGGGCGCAGGATCGCAGCGGCCTGTTCAGGCTCCCCGGTCAGGAATGCCACCGACCCCTGGAGGCGATGAGCGAGTTCGGCGGCTCGTTCGCAAGCGTGGCCGGCGAGAGCATATTGCAGCGCCGCGCGGTCTTCTCGCAGAATCTCCAGCGCGCGCTGAAGAAATTGGCGGCGCTCTCCGGGAGAGGGGTAGAGCTCTGTCAAGGTATGAAGGTCAAGCTGCAGCGGCATGGGTGCTTATTCGTCCGGTGGCGTGGTGTCGACGGCGGGCAGATAGCCCGTGCGGCGCAGGGCGTCCTGCAGTTTGGCGCGCGTGGTGGGTTTAGGTACGTAGTCGTCCATGCCGGCGGCCAGGCAGGAGCGAGCGTCCGATTGCGTGGCGTTGGCGCTGAATCCGATCAGGATCGTGCGTGGCCAGCCATGGATCATTTCATGCGTGCGGACGCGTCTTGCCAGTTCGTACCCATCCAGCCTGGGCATATGGCAATCCACCAGCATGGCTTTTGGACGCCTGGCCAGCCACGCCGCAAGGCCGGCTTCGCCGTCGTCGGCCGAATTGGCATGTATTCCCAGCAAGGCGAGCTGCCGGAGGGTGATGTCGCGATTGATTTCGTTGTCTTCAACCAGCAGTACGTCGGCCGTAACGTCCGGCAGCCGCGTTTCATCGTAAGGCTCGCGGCACGGCAGCGGTGGCTTGATCGCGGGCGAATCGAGTGGGAAGGCCACGCTGCCATCGATCGGCGCGATATCGCGGACCGGTGTCCACAGCGTTTCCAGGGTGCGCAGGAAGGGATAAACCGAATGCATGGGACCGCAGCGCGTCGTGGCGGTGGCTACCCAGAAACCGTCGCCGCCGTCGGTCAGGATGCGTATATCGGCGGGCGAGTCGGGCGCCAGGGTGCGGATGCGCGATTTGCGGCACCACGCGCGCAGCATGGGCAGCATCTCTGCATTGGCGATATGCAGGCTGGCTGTGCGTTCCGGGTAGCAAGGCCAGGTGAAGGCATGGGCGTCCCAGTGGGCGGGTATGCGCACGCAGGCGGACGTGCCTACCCCGCGTTGGCTGCGTATGGCGATCAGGCCGCCCATGCGTTCCACCAGATGCTTGACGATCGACAAGCCCAGTCCCGTGCCGCCGTGGCGTCTTGTCGTGGAGGTGTCTTCCTGGTGGAAGGGCGAGAACAGCCGGCGCTGGTACTCTTCCGACATGCCCGCGCCGGTATCGCAAACCATGATCTCGATTTCATCGCCGCTGCGGGCGAGCCGGCGCCGCGCCGATAGCGTGACGGCCCCGCGGTCCGTGAATGCAATGGCGTTGCTGAGAAGGTTTGCGACAACCTGGCTGATGCGGATTTCGTCGCCGAACAGCCGCCTGTCGAAGTGCGGCATGACAGCTACCGTCAGGGTCAGCCCCTTGCGGCGCGCCAGAGGCAGATAGAGTTCGGCCATGTTTTCCATGGCGCGGTAGAAATCGTAGGGAGCGTTGCAAAGTGGCAAGGCTCCCGATTCGATCTTGGCGTAATCCAGAATGTCGTTGATGACGCGCAGGAGCAGGCGCGCCGACTGCATGGCGGTACCCAGATAGCGCTGTTGCTCCGCGCTTAGTTGCGTATCCTGGAGAATATCCAGGACACCGATGACGCCGTTCATCGGTGTCCTGATCTCGTGGCTGACCGTGGCCAGGAAGGCCGATTTGGCGGAGTCCGCCGCTTCGGCGCGTTCTCGGGCGAGAATGGCTTCGGCGCGGGCTTTTTCCGCGGTATGCCGCACGATGCGCATGCGCCGCTGACTCCATAGCAAAATCCCTATGGAAAAGAGAGTCAGCAGGACGGCAAGCACAGCCAGGAGTATCGGGATGCTTCTATCCGGCATCACTGGCGAAAGTTCATCATGGAAGATTCAGTCGCCGATCGACTGTTCGAATTTTTCTTTCAGGTATAGCGCCAGCGCGAGATCGTCGGCCAGCTCCAGTTTTTTCATTGCCCGGCGCTTATGGGTGCTGATGGTCTTTTTGCTGCGCAGAAGCTTGGCCGCGATCTGCGTGACCGAGAGCCCCAGCGCGATATTGCGCAGGATTTCCAGTTCCGCATTGGTGAGCCGTTCTTCCGGCCGCTTCGGACGACAGTCGCGGACGTGGCCGTCGCTGCAGGAGTAGAACGCCCGCGGCGTGTTGACGGCCAGCCGGATCATGTCCGCGAGGAAGGGCAGGCGTTCGCCCTTCGGTACGTAGCCGTTGGCGCCGGCCTTGAACGCCGCGTATTCGGTATCCATGATCTTGCCCGCGGAAAACGTGATGATGATCAGTTCCGGATGCAGGCGCCGGATGCGCTTGATGAAATGAATGCCCTCCCACGGCTGGCGGGGTAGGTAGAAATCGACGATGACGACGTCGCAGGGCACTTTCTTGAGGCTTTCGAGAAACCTTACGGCGGAGGTCTCGGTATGGACGACCTCGAAATCGGCCTGGTGCTGGAGGAACGAAGCCATGCCCAGCGCAATGACGGGATGGTCGTCCAGCACGGATACGCGGATCCGATGGCGCGGACGGGAGGTAAGCAGGTATCGCCGCACGGAGGGTTCGCCGGATATCAGCATTTGCGAGGCGGCGGGAGGTGGGGATGGAAGGCTGGGAGCGAGCGGCATGCATTTCCTTGCTTGCAGGGCGCGCGCCGGCCGCGGGCGCGGCGCGGCGGCTTGCCAGTGGATAAAAGCGGGACACTGGCGGCGGGTCGTTACGCAGTTTATGGAGGGCATTCCCATATCAGCCATTCCTTGGACGAAAATAAGACCGGCCTGAGGATTGGGGATACAGACGTTTTCATGGCCGGTATAGGTGCGCTCTCCGTAACGCGTAACGGGGTTTTGATCCCGAAGAGTGATACAATCGGAAAATTCCACGGCGGGATAGTCTCGGCGGAACATGTTTTGCCGCCCACATGCCGGATACCATGCGAAGTTGCCATGGTTTATCGCCCCGCCACGTATCGAACCGGATAGCCATGCACGCGCAATACCCCGTCCCGGCAGCACGAACGCCGACGCGAACCGCGACCTGGAGTCATCGCCCGTTACCGCGTTGAACGCCGTTTCGTGTTTCGCCCGTCAGGCGGGATCGCAACAGCAAGCACAATCACCAAAAACGCGGCCGCAAGCCGCGTTTTTTACTTTCAGGAAAACTCAGATGGTACAAATCACCTTGCCCGACGGTTCCCGACGCGAATTCCCGGGCCCTGTCACGGTCGCGGAAGTCGCCCAGTCCATCGGTGCCGGACTGGCGCGCGCGGCCCTGGGCGGGAAGGTGGCGGTCGATGGCGAACCCGCCCGCCTGGTCGACACGAGTTTTCGCATCGATCGCGATGCGCGCCTGGGGATCGTCACGGCCAAGGATGCCGAAGGCCTGGACCTGATCCGGCATTCCACGGCGCACTTGCTGGCTTATGCCGTCAAAAGCCTTTTTCCGGACGCCCAGGTCACGATAGGCCCGGTCATCGATAACGGCTTCTATTACGACTTTTCGTACAAGCGTCCGTTTACGCCCGAAGATCTCGAAGCCATCGAGAAGAAAATGGCCGAGCTGGCCAAAAAGGATGAGCCGGTCACGCGCGAGGAGTGGAAGCGCGACGACGCCGTCGCATTCTTCAATAGCATCGGCGAAAAGTACAAGGCCGAAATCATTGCCTCCATTCCGTCCAACGAGACCATCAGCCTGTACCGCGAGGGCGATTTCATCGACCTGTGCCGCGGGCCGCACGTGCCCTCGACGGGCAAGCTGAAAGTCTTCAAGCTGATGAAGGTGGCGGGCGCCTACTGGCGCGGCGACAGCAAGAACGAGATGCTGCAGCGCATCTACGGAACGGCCTGGGCCACCAAGGAAGAGCAGGACGCCTATCTCCACATGCTGGAGGAAGCGGAAAAGCGCGACCACCGCAAGCTGGGCCGCGAGCTCGACCTGTTCCATTTCCAGGACGAGGCGCCGGGACTGATCTTCTGGCATCCCAAGGGCTGGCAACTGTGGCAGCAGGTAGAGCAGTACATGCGCGCGGTCTATCGGGACAACGGCTACGACGAGGTCAAGGCCCCGCAGATCCTCGATCTTTCCCTATGGAAGAAAACCGGGCACTGGGACAACTATCGTGAAAACATGTTCACGACAGAGTCCGAAAACCGTGTCTATGGCTTGAAACCGATGAATTGCCCCGGCCACGTGCAGATTTTCAATGCCGGGCTGCATTCCTACCGCGACCTGCCCCTGCGCTATGGTGAATTCGGCCAGTGCCATCGGAACGAGCCGTCGGGTTCGCTGCACGGCATGATGCGGGTGCGCGGCTTTACGCAGGACGACGGGCACATCTTCTGCACCGAAGACCAGATGCAGGACGAATGCGCGGCTTTCACGGCCCTGCTGCAGAAGGTCTATCGCGATTTCGGCTTCGAGCACGTGCTGTACAAGGTTGCCACCCGTCCGGAAAAGCGCATTGGCGACGACGCGACCTGGGATGCGGCTGAGCAGGCCTTGATGGACAGCCTGAGGCGCACCGGCTGCGAGTTCGAGATCTCGCCGGGCGAGGGTGCCTTCTATGGCCCCAAAATCGAGTACACGCTGAAGGACGCGATCGGCCGCCATTGGCAATGCGGTACGCTGCAGGTGGATTTCTCCATGCCTGTGCGACTGGGAGCCGAATACGTCGACGCGGATGACCAGCGCCGCCCGCCGGTCATGCTGCACCGCGCGATCCTGGGTTCGCTCGAGCGTTTCATCGGTATGCTGATCGAAAATCATGCGGGCGCGATGCCGGCCTGGCTGGCGCCCGTGCAGGCCGTGGTGTGCTGTATTTCCGAGCCATCCGCGGACTATGCGGCGCAAATCACGCAAACCCTGAAAAAACAAGGCTTTAGAGTCGTATCCGATTTGCGTGGGGAAAAAATCACTTATAAAATTAGAGAGCACAGCCTGCAAAAGGTCCCGTATATCCTTGTCGTGGGTGACAAAGAACGGGAAGCCGGGTCGGTGGCCGTCCGCGCGCGCGGGGGCCTGGACCTGGGTACACTCGGATTGGACGACTTTGTCGCCCGCCTGACGGACGAAGTCACGCAACGCCGCGATATCGGACGCCCCGAGCAGGTTTCGTAAACGTTTTAGGAGTCGTCAACATCGCCACTGAAAAAGCCAACCGCATCAACGGTGAAATTCGTGTTCCCGAGGTGCGTCTGATAGGTCTGGACGGAGAACAGCTCGGTATCGTCAAAACGCCCGACGCATTCCGTCTCGCCGAACAAGCCGACGTCGATCTGGTGGAAATCGCGCCCAATGCCGAGCCGCCGGTCTGCCGCCTGATGGATTACGGCAAGTTCAAGTACCAGGAACAGAAGCGCCAGGCGGAGGCGCGTGCCAAGCAGAAGGTCATCCAGGTCAAGGAAGTGAAATTCCGCCCGGCGACCGACGAAGGCGACTACCAGGTCAAGCTGCGCAATCTGCGGCGCTTCCTCGAAGAAGGGGACAAGGCCAAAGTGACGCTGCGTTTCCGTGGCCGCGAAATGGCGCACCAGGAACTGGGTATGCGGGTGCTTGAACGAGTGCGCGACGACCTGACGGAATTGGCCATGGTCGAATCCATGCCCAAACTCGAAGGCCGCCAGATGATAATGGTGTTGGCGCCGCGCAAGAAAGCGACGCAGGGTAAGGAAGCGGCGGGCGCCTGAAGGCCAGCCAGTCCGTCGTCAATTCGCCGCCCTCCTGACGGAGGGCGGCGCACGTTCCGGGTGTCGCGATGCATGTCCTCTTCATTATCGATCCCTTGCCGCTGCTGAAGGCGTACAAGGATAGTTCCGTTGCCATGATGCGGGCCCTGACGGCTCGGGGCCATACGCTCAGCGTGGCACTGCAAGGCGATCTGTACATCGAAGCGGGCCAGGTGATGGTCAGATCCACGCCGATCTCGCTGGTGGCCGAAGCCGACCTGCACAAACACGATTGGTGGCGTGAAGCCGGCGCGGCCGTCGAACAGCCGCTTTCGGCATTCGGCGCGGTGCTGATGCGCAAGGACCCGCCGTTCGATATGGAATACGTCTACGCGACCCATATGCTGGAGTACGCGCAGACGCAGGGTGCCAAGGTGTTCAACCAGGGTGGCGCCATCCGCAACCATCCGGAAAAGCTGGCGATCACCGAGTTCACGGAATTCACCGCGCCCACGCTCGTGACGCGCGACATGGGGCGCATCAAGGTTTTTCATGCGCGGCATGGCGATGTCATCGTCAAGCCGCTGGACGGCATGGGGGGCACGGGCATTTTCCGCTTGCGCCAGGAAGAGCCCAACCTGAACGCGATCCTGGAAACCCTGACGGATGACGGGACGCGGACGATCATGGCGCAGCGTTATATCCCGGACATCGTCAAGGGCGACAAGCGCATCCTTTTGATAGGCGGAGAGGCGGTACCTTATGCGCTCGCGCGCATCCCGCTGGCCGGCGAGACGCGGGGCAACCTGGCCGCTGGCGGCCGCGGGGTGGCGCAACCGCTGTCCGAGCGCGATCGCCAACTGGCGGACGCGGTCGGCCCTCATCTGGCCGCGCGCGGCCTGTTGCTGGTGGGATTGGACGTGATCGGCGACTACGTGACGGAAATCAATGTCACCAGCCCGACCTGTTTCGTCGAAATCACCGAGCAGACCGGCTTCGACGTGCCGGGCATGTTCGTCGATGCGCTAGAACGCGCCGTCGCCGCGTAAGCGCGAACGCCATGACCGGCATCGTCATCGTCGTCCATACGCCGCTCGGTTCGGCGATGATGGATTGTGCCAGCCACGTAATGGGCAAGGTCAAGGAAGTGGCTGTCCACGATATCCAGGCCGACGATATGCCCGAAGCCAAGATCCCCGGCGTGGTGGCCGATATCCTGCGTCTGGGCCAGGATGGCAACGGGGTTCTGGTTCTGACCGATCTGGTCGGCGCGACGCCGGCGAATATCGCCAAGCAGGCCGTCATCGAGGCGCAGGCGCAAGGAGTCCAGTGCGCCGTGCTGGCCGGGCTGAATACCCCCATGTTGCTGCGGGCCTTGACCTATCGCACCCTGCCGCTGAGCGAAACCCGCGAAAAGGCCTTGGCAGGCGGAGTACAGGGAGTCTTGCGTGTAGACTGAGGGGAAAATTATCCTATCATGTCACCTGGTATCTTCAGCCCATCGCCAGCGGTTCCGCGCCCGACTTCCCTATGCCTATTTCCGAAATCACGATCAGCAATAAACTCGGCCTGCATGCGCGCGCTGCGGCCAAGCTTACCCAGCTGGCAAGCAAGTTCAATAGCGATATCTATATTTCCCGAGGCGCTCAGCGCGTGAACGCGAAGAGCATCATGGGCGTCATGATGCTGGCCGCGGGCCTGGGTGTGACCGTGAAGCTGGATGCGTCGGGTCCCGATGCAGACCATGCGCTGAAGGAAATCGAATCCTTGTTCGACAGCAAATTCGGTGAGCACGAATAACTCGATCCTCGTGCAAAGCTTGCCCGAACCCGCGCGGACGCGGGTCCGGCGGGCTGCCGCGAGGCATGGGGGCGATACCGGCCAGTCCAATACCGTTATCTGCCTGTACGGCCAGGGTGTGGCTCGCGGCTACGCGATCGGCCGCGCGGTGGTCATGGGCGCGGCGGCCCTGGAAGTGGCCCACTATCGCATTGCGCCGGAAGATGTGCAGGCGGAATGCGAACGCCTGACGGCGGCGCTGACGGCGGCGCAGGCGGATCTGCAGCAGATGGCGGATACGCTGCCGGACGACGCGCCGCGCGAGCTCGGGGCCATGCTCAACGTGCATCGGCTGCTGCTGGCCGATCCGCTGTTGGCCGAGCAGGCCTTGGCGCTGATCCGTGAGCGCCACTACAACGCCGAATGGGCGCTGACCATGCAAGGCCAGTTGTTGGGCGAGCAGTTCGATGCCATGGAGGACGAGTACCTGCGCGAACGCGGCGCGGACGTCCGCCAGGTCATCGAGCGGGCGCTGCACGTACTGGCCGGCACGTCCGGCATCCGCGATCCCGACGAGCTGGACGGCGACGACCCGCTGGTCGTGGTCGCGCACGATATTTCGCCGGCCGATATGCTGCGCTTGCGCGGCGGCCGTTTCCTGGCCTTCGTCACGGACCTGGGCGGTGCCACCTCGCACACGGCTATCGTGGCGCGCAGCATGGGCGTGCCCGCCGTCGTGGCGCTGGGCAACGTTCGCGAACTGGTACGCGATGGCGACATGCTGGTGGTCGACGGCGCGACGGGCGCGGTAATCGTCAATCCTTCGCCGGCCATACTGGACGAATATCGCGAGCGGCAGCGCGTCTACGCCGGCGAACGGGCGGAACTGGCGCTGCTGCGCGACGAGCCCGCCATCACACTGGACGGTATAGGCATCGTCCTGCATGCCAATATCGAACTGCCCGACGAGGCGCCCGCGGCGCTGGCGGCGGGGGCCGAAGGCATCGGCCTGTTTCGCAGCGAGTTCCTGTTCATGGGGCGCCCGGGCCTTCCCAGCGAAGAAGAGCAGTACGAGGCGTATTCCTACGTGGTGAGGGTCATGGCCGGGCGGCCTGTCACGATACGCACGCTCGATATCGGGGCCGACAAGACCCTGGACGACGAAGCCACGGTCGCCACCAACCCGGCGTTGGGCCTGCGCGCAATCCGCTATTGCCTGGCGCATCCCGAGATGTTCAGCACGCAGTTGCGCGCCATCCTGCGGGCTTCCGCGCATGGGCCGGTGCGTGTTCTCATTCCCATGATCGCGCACATGCACGAGGTCGAGGCCACCCGCCTGGCCCTGGACGCGGCGCGGCGCGAGCTCGATGCCCGCGGCCAGCCCTACGCGTCCCATATCGAATTGGGCGCGATGGTAGAGGTGCCGGCGATCGCCATCGCCATCGAGCCCTTCGCCCAGGCCCTGGACTTCCTGTCCATCGGCACGAACGACCTGATCCAATACACCCTGGCCATCGATCGTGGCGACGGGCAGGTCGCATCCTTGTACGACCCGCTGCATCCGGCCGTGCTGCGGCTGGTTGCGCATACGATCAACGCCGGCGAGCGTGCCGGCAAGCCGGTTGCCGTCTGCGGCGAAATGGCGGGCGATGCCAACCTGACAAGGCTGTTGCTCGGCCTGGGCTTGACGGAGTTCTCCATGCATTCCCAGCAGCTGCTGGACGTCAAGCGGGAAGTCCGCCGTGCGCACTCGAACGCGCTGCGCGTGAAAGTCGCCGCGGTGCTGAACCGCGCGTTGCCGGTGGATCTCGAAACCCTCAATCAGCCTCAGCCCTGATCTCGAAACCCTTAGTCAGCCCTGAGCGCGCGCCGGCGCGGCCGGCGGATACAGATGGCAGGCGACAAGGGCCGGCCCATGCTGCAACAAGGGTGGTCTTTCCTGCGCGCAGACGGGCATGGCGTGTCCGCAACGGGGATGGAAAGGGCAGCCCGGGGGCGGGTTGACCGGATCCGGAAACGATAGGCCCAGGCCGGTGTCGGGGATGCCCAGGCCGGGTTCCGGCGTCAGGACGGAGGCCAGCAGCGCCTGCGTATACGGGTGGCGGGGCTCCCGGAAGATCCGTGCCGAGGGGCCGGATTCGACGATTCTTCCCAGGTACATCACGGCAACGTCGGTGGCGATATGCTCGACCACGGCCAGGTTGTGGCTGATGAAGATATAGGTCAGGTCGAATTCCCGGCGCAGGTCCATGAGCAGGTTCATGATCTGCGCCTGCACGGAGACGTCGAGGGCCGACGTGGGTTCGTCGCAAATCACGACTTCCGGCCGCATCACGAGCGCGCGCGCGATCGCGACACGCTGGCGTTGTCCGCCGGACAGTTGCCCAGGGGTGTTGTTGGCGAAGCGGGCGGGCAGGCCGACGCGCTCCAGCATATCGATCGCCTTGCGCTGCCGCGGATTGTCCACGCCATGCACCTCCAGGGGCAGCGAGACGATGGAGGCGATGGTGCGGCGCGGGTTGAGCGACGAATAGGGATCCTGGAACACGGGCTGGATACGCCGCGCCAGGCGCCGCCTGGGAATGTCGCGGATATCTTCGTCGTCCAGCGTGATGGCGCCGCTGCTGGGCGGCGTCAACCCGAGCAGCATGCGCGCCAGCGTCGACTTGCCGCATCCGGATTCGCCGACGATACCCAGGACGCCACCGCGGGCCACGGACAGGTCGATGCCGTTGACCGCGTGCAAGGTGCGCCTGGGCTTGAACATGCCGGCGCGGACGGAGAAGCTGCGGGTAAGGCCTTGGGCCTGGATGAGTGGCGTCATGGGGTTACGAGGGCGTTTTCGGCGTGGCGGATGCAGCGCCAGGCGTGCTGGTCGATGTTGTGGATCGGCACGTGGTGGGCGCAGGCTGGCGCGGCATAAGGGCAGCGGTCCCGGAAGGCGCAGCCGTGCAGGTTGCCTGTCAGGGCCGGCACGACGCCCGGTATCGTTCCCAGCGGTTCGCCTGGCGGCGTGCGGCCGGGTACCGGAATGCAGGCGAGCAGGCCCTGGGTGTAGGGATGGCTGGGCTGCGCGAAGATCGCCCGCACCGGGCCTTCTTCCACGATGTGGCCGGCATACATGACGGCGACCTTGCGCGCGATGCGGGCGACCACGCCAAGGTCGTGCGTGATCAGCACCATG
The DNA here is from genome assembly GCF_002261215.1 of Bordetella genomosp. 11. Classification (NCBI taxonomy): domain Bacteria; kingdom Pseudomonadati; phylum Pseudomonadota; class Betaproteobacteria; order Burkholderiales; family Alcaligenaceae; genus Bordetella; species Bordetella genomosp. 11. Next base: position 718,476 of record NZ_NEVS01000004.1, read on the forward strand.
GCGATGCCCAGTTCGGCCTGCAGGTCGGCCAGCAATCGCAGGATCTGCGCCTGGATAGTGACATCCAGGGCGGTACTGGGTTCGTCGGCGATCAGCAGTTCCGGCCCGCACATCAAGGCCATGGCGATCATCACGCGCTGGCGCAGCCCGCCGGAAAGCTGGTGCGGATACTGGCCGAGGCGTTCGCCGGCCGCGGCGATGCCGACCTTTTCCAGAAGCTCGACGGCGCGGTCGCGCGCCTGCGAGGCACCGGCATGACGGTGGAAAATGTAGTGCTCTGTCAACTGGTCGCCGATGGTGTAGGCGGGGTTGAGCGCGGTCATGGGCTCCTGGAAGACCATGGCCATTTTGTTGCCGCGCAAGGTGTTCAGTTGGCGGGCAGGCATGGCCGCGATGTCCTGGCCCAGCACGGCGAGGCGCCGCGCCCGCCGGCGTGCCGCCTTGGGCAGCAGGCCCATGATGGCCAGCGAGGTCATGGATTTACCGCAGCCGGATTCGCCGACCAGGCACAGGGTCTCGCCGCGGGCGACCTGGAACGAGACGTCGCGCACCGCGTGCAGCGGGCCGCGCGCGGTGTCGATATCCACATGCAGTCCCTGCACGTCCAGCACGATATCGGGATGGGCGGCCATGTCAGCTCCGGTCGCCTGGCGTCAGCAACTGGTGCAGGCCATCGCCGGCCAGGTTGATCGCGAAGATCAGCAGGGCCAGCGCGCTGCCCGGGATGGCAATCAGCCAGAACGAAAAGAACATATAGGCCTTGGCTTCCGAAATCATCAGGCCCCACGACGGCGTCGGCGGCTGGACGCCCAGTCCCAGGAAAGAGAGCGCGGCTTCCAGCAGGATGGCGCTGGCCGCTTCCAGGGTGGCGATGACGATCAGGTGGGGGACGACATTGGGCAGGACTTCGCCGCGCACGATGCGCCAGGTCGACGCCCCGGCCGCCTGGGCCGCCGCGACGTATTCCAGCGCACGGACCTGCTGGGTGGCGCTGCGCATCACGACGGCATAGCGATCCCATTTCAACAGGCCCAGCACCAGGATGATCACCCACAGCGATCCGCCCAGGATGGCCACCGTGGCCAGCGCCACCAGGATGACGGGCATGGCCAGGCGGGTCGAGACCAGGAAGGAAACCGCCATGTCGACCTTGCCGCCGAAATAGCCGGCCGCCATGCCGATGGCGGTGCCGATGATGCCGGAGATGCCCGCCACGCAGACGCCGATCAACAGCGAAATGCGAGCGCCGTAGAACAGGCGCGACAGATAGTCTCGCCCCAGCGGGTCGGTGCCGAAGGGGTGCGTCCATGAGCCCTTGGCATACCAGACCGGCGGTATGTTGCGCGCGGTCAGGTTTTGGGCGTAAGGGTCGTGCGGCGCGAGCCAGGGCGCCAGCAGCGCGATCAGCACGATGGCCAGCAGGATACCGCCGCCGATCAGCAGGGCGGCGTTGCGGCGCGGTCGCCGGCCTGGCGCGGCGCCGGCGGCATCGACCAGGGTGGGCGGCACTTGTGCCGCGATGGGAAGCGTGGGCGTTGCCATGGTTACGACACCCGGATGCGCGGGTCGAGCCAGGCGTTGGCCACGTCGGCGGCCAGCGTCAGCAGGACGTAGATGACGGACAACAGCAGCACGATCAGCTGCATGACGGGAAAGTCCTTGAACGTGATGCTCTGGTAGGCCAGGTAGCCCAGGCCATCGAGCGCGAAGATGGTTTCGATCACGACCGAGCCGCCCAGCAGGTAGCCGAGCTGCACGGCGGCCAGCGCGACGACCGGAACAATGGCATTGCGCAGTGCGTGCTTGAAAATAACCTTGCCGGCCGGCAGGCCCTTGGCGCGTGCCGTACGGATGTAATCCGCGTCCAGGACTTCGATCATGCCGGCGCGGATCAGGCGCATGAAGGCTGGCGCCACGTAATAGCCCAGGGCGATGGAAGGCATGATGAAGTGCTTCCAGGTACCGCTGCCCGATACCGGCAGCACGCGCAGGGTCAGCGAGAAGAGCATGATCAGCAGCAGCGCGAAGAAGAAGTTCGGCAGTGCCTGGCCCAGCACCGCCAGCGCCAGGCAGATCCGATCGATGATGCTGTGCTTGTACAGGGCCGCCAGTACGCCGAAGGGCACGGAAATCAGCAGTGCCACGCCCAGCGAGTACAGGCCCAGCAGCAGAGTGGTCTTGAGCTTGGACAGGATGAGCGGACCCGCGTCGGTCTTGAAATACACCGAGGTGCCGAAATGGCCGCGCAGGATATCCCACAGCCAGCTCAGGTATTGCACGGCGAGGGGGCGGTCCAGGCCGTAGGCCTTGCGGATCATGTCGATATCGGCCTGCCGCGCGCCTTCGCCGGCCAGCGCAACGGCGGGATCGCCGGACAGGTGCAGCAGCAGGAAAGCCAGGATGGAAACGGTCAGTGCCACCAGTATGGCCAGTCCCAGCCGACGGATCGTGAAGCCAAGCATATCGTTTCCCCATCGTGCGGATCGCGGGCGGCCCGGATCGTCCCGGGCCGCGTCGGCACGCCTGTCGCGGCGCTACTTCCAGCTCATCTCCCAGAAGCGGACCAGCTCGTCCGGATAGGGCTTGAAGTTCACCTCCTGGCTGGCGACGTAATAGACGGGCAGCGACCACAGCGGTACGGCATAGGCATGCTGCGCGATCAGGTCCAGTGCCTTGCGGTAGGCGTCGTCGCGCCGGGTCGTGTCGATGGTGCGGTCGCCTTCGTCCAGCAGCGCCTTGACCTGCGGATCGCGGTTGATGTCGTCCGATCCGAAAGCGAAGTACACCGGCGTCGAGGCCGATACGTCATTCACCAGGTTCGATCCCCAGGTCTGGTGCGTCAGCGAGGCCTTGCCGGCGCGGATCATGTCCCGCATCGCGGCGTACTGCAGGAAATTGAGCTTGGCGCGAATTCCCACCGCGCGCAGGTAATTGATGATGGCCTCGGTCTGGTTGCGCTCGCGATAGGCCACGATGTCGATGTCGAAGCCATTGGGATAGCCCGCCTCGGCCAGCAGCTTCTTCGCCTGGGCCGGGTCGTAGTTGTAGACGGGCGCCCCCTTATCCGTGCAGCCGACCTGCGAGGGCGTGCAAATGGTGTTGAGGATCTTCGCGTCGCCGCCGACGATATTCTTGATGATGGACTCGCGATCGATGGCGTGGGCGATCGCCTTGCGCACGCGCTCGTCCTTCAGTTGCGGGGCGGGCGTATTGGGCAAGGTGTTCATCTGCATGAACACGATGCGCATCGTGTTGCCGCTGACGACTTGCAGATTGGGCATGCCGGCGATCTGCTCGGCCTGGTCCTTGGGCACGCTCATGATGAAGTCTTCCTGGCCGGAAAGGACTTCCGCCATCTGCGTCTGGCGATCCGGAATGAAGCGGATCACGATCTTGCCGATTTTGGGCTGTGGCTTGGGCGAATCCTTGAAGTAATCGGCGTTGCGCGCCAGCGTGATGGATTTGCCCGGCTGGTAGTCGACGACCTTGTAGGGGCCCGAGCCCACCGGCTTGGCATTCATGCCGGCGGGCCCGACCTCCTTGTAGTACTTGGCGGGATGGATGGCCACGGTGGTGGACAGGTATTCCTTGGCGGCCGGGAAAGGTTCCTTGGTGTGGATGCGTACGGTGTACTGGTCGATTTTTTCGACGTGGTCTATCCATTGCACGTTCTGCTGCGTCGTGGCTTTGTTCTTGGGGTCTGCCACGAAGTTCAGGGTATAGACGACCGAATCGGCGTCGAAATGTTCGCCGTTATGGAACGTGACGTCTTTGCGCAGCTTGAACTCCAGCGTCTTGTCGTCGACCTGCTTCCAGCTTTCGGCCAGTTGGCCCTTGTATTCGTTGGTGAGGGGATCGCGGTAGAGCAGGGTGTCCCACACGTTCGCGGCGATGATGACGCCGATGCGGACATTATTGAAATACGGGTCGACGCTTTCGGGGGCCTGGTCGTAAGCCATGCGCAGCGTATCGTCCTGCTTCCCCGCCCAGGCGGCGGACGCGGCACTCAGGGCGAGGGCGGCGGCGATCGCCGCGATGGACCGGCGCAGCGGCGCGATGGAAGATGTGGAAGGCGGGACAACAGGAACAGCGCGACGAACGGGCATTTTGGCTCCTATCTGGACCACGAACGGTTGCGGCGAGATGCCGCGATGCTGCGCGTATCGATTTCCTTGCTGCGTGTCCCACGCCCGCTCGCCTTGCGGGCGGCCGCGGGCATGGGGGAATGCCCTAAAGCACCATGTCAGGACTATGGGATAGAGTGGTGCGGCCGCGGCAACGGCATGTGCCGCGGATTCATGGGCATCGGCGTGCCGGCTGTCTTTGTATAACAGAGCGTACGCCAGCCCCATCCATGTTTTCCCTGAACGCGGTCCATGCGCCGCGCCTTTCGATCATTGCTCCGCGGATATTTTTATGAACAACGCGCTCATGCAGGAAGCCATACAGTTTGCCGACGAACACGAATCCGCATGGGACCGCACGGTCGACGGCGTGTGGGGGGTTCATCAGAACGATCCGCCGCCGTGGAACCGCCTGCTCGGGCCGGTGCATGACCGGGGCCCCGTATCGGGCACGGTGGTCGTCGACGGCAGGACGCTGGCGTCCTGGGGCGAGCCGCGGCGGGCGGACCTGACCTTCAGCGTCGCCAAGATGTACCTGGCTTTGCTGGCCGGCGTGGCGCACGACAGGGGATTGCTGCCCGACGTGGACGAGCCCGTGCGCGCGCGCGTGCCGGGCATCGGTTTCGACGAAGGGCAGAATGCCGCCATCACCTGGCGGCAGCTTCTGCAGCAGACCAGCGAATGGGAGGGCGAGCGATTCGGCGTGCCGGATCAGGTGGATCGCTATCGGGCGGTGACGTTCGGCGATCCCCCGGACGGCAAGAAAGGCGACGCGCGGCCGTTGCGCAAGCCCGGGACGTACTGGGAATACAACGACGTGCGCATCAACCAGCTGTCGTTCGCGCTGCTGCATCTGTTTCGCCGGCCATTGCCGGACATCTTCCGGGAAGCCATTACGCGCCCGATCGGTGCCAGCGAAGACTGGCAATGGGTGGGCTATGACAATGCCTGGGTCGAGATCGACGGCCAGCGCATGCAATCGGTCCCGGGCGGTTCGCATTGGGGCGGGGGCATGTCGATCAGCAGCGTGGATCAGGCATTGATCGGCCGCCTGTTGCTGGACGAGGGCAGGGCCAATGGCAGGCAGGTATTGTCGGCGGAATGGATACGGGCCATGCGCACGCCATGCGCCATCGCACCGTACTACGGTTTCCTGATCTGGTTGAACCACGAACGGAAGGTCTTCCCCAGCGTGCCCGCGTCGAGCTTCTTCGGGGTGGGCGCGGGCAGCTCCTTTACCTGGGTGGAGCCGGAGCGCCGCATGGTGGTGGTGGTGCGCTGGCTGGATTCCGCGCACGCGGATGCATTCTTCGGCAAGGTGCTGCGGGCCGTCGACGCGGCATGAACTTGATGTCCTCTAGGCGCGGGATGGCCTGGGGCCTGGCGGAGGCAGGGCGGCCGCCAGGCGCGTGTTGGCGCGCTGCATGGACCGTGCGGCGCTGATCAACGGCGGCAAGGCCGGCAACGAGGGCGCTTCGCGTGCGTCACCTGGAAGCCGCGCAAGCGCGCCATCGTCGCCGGCGGGGTTGGTGAACAGAGCGCCGTCCAGCGCGCGATCGACCAGTTCGGCGCCGTGCCGGTAGGTTGCCGGCAAGGGCGCGCCGCGGTTGGCCCGACGCCATTGGCCCAGCGCCGCCAGGGCGGCGATCATCAGGTTGCAGGCGGTCAGCCACATGGCGATTTCCGCGGTAAACAGCTGCTTCGCCGGCGGCTCCTGCTCCATGCGCTGATGCGCCGCCGTCAGCGCGCGGACGGATTCCAGGGCGGCGCGGCGGGCAACGCGATAGCGCGACATATCGAAGTCGTCGGCGAATACCACAACGGCGTAGCGGCGGCAGTCCCGCCGCGCGGCGGCCAGCTTGCCGGCCAGCCCCTGGCGTTCCCAAGCGGGAAACACGAACGCGGCCAGGGCGCCGATCGCGCCGCCGATCAAGGTGTCCACGCCGCGCTGTTCGATCATCGACCAGCCCGGCACCAGCAGGTGATACAGCATCAGCAGCGCGATCGTGCCGAAGAAAACACTGGTGACATAGGTTGTGGGCCGCGCCAGGGCGAAACAGACGCCGTAGCAGGCGATGATCAATGTCGCGAGCATCCAGGGTGCCTGCACGCCACACCACAGCAGGACGGCCGTCGCCAGGCATCCCAGCAGCGTGCCGGCGACGCGCTGCCGGCTGCGCTGCTGGTTGGCGCCGAATGTGGGGCTCATCACGATCATGATGGTCAGGATGACCCACGTGCCGTGGCCGCCTATCCATTTGGCAACCAGCGTTCCGACGGCGATGGCGGCGGCCAGGCGCGCCGCGTAGCGCACGGCGGCGGGCGATTCGCGCAGGACTTGCCAAGGAGAGGGAGTTTTCCGGGCATCCTGCCAGGTGCGTACGGAAAGGTCGATGTCGGCGTCCCAGGAAGATCCTGTCGTTGCCGGACCGTCCGCCTTGCCGGCGTGCGCGGAGGCATCGGCCTCGCCGGCAAGGCGGGTCAAGGTCTGCACCAGCAACGCCAGGCGCGCCTTGAATGCCCGGGCCGAATCGGTATCGATCCCGCGACCGTCGAGGTTCGCGGTGAAGGGGCGCCCGACCGTCCTGCCGGTCACGTAGCGGGGAACCAGATCCTCGATCCATTGGGCCATTTCGATGATGACGTCATGGAGCTGGCGTGCGGCGCGGTTGTCCATGCCGCCGCTGCGCAACGCCGCGAAGTCGCCGTGCAAGGCCAGCGATATGTCGTGGATGTCGATGGCGCCGGTCAGCATGTTGAACAGGTGGACCTGGCGTGCGTCGCGGCCGCGCCGGACGGCCAGGCTGCCCAGCACGACATCGCGCGCGACTTTCTGCGCGTCGATCGCCGCCGATTGCGCGTCGGCAAGGCGACGATAGCATTGATCCAGGGGAATGCCAGGCACGAAACAATCGGCGCGCCGGCGCAGGTGCGCGGCGGCCGCCATCAGCGATTCCCCAACTGCCCGCCGCGCGATCTGCCGGGGCAGGAGGACGCATGCGGCCGTGCTGAAGGCCGTGTACCACAGGCCGCCATATCCCATCCAGGCCAGGAAAGGCCATAGCGCGCCGTTCGCGTCGTGCTGCGCCATCATGAGGTCCGCGCCCAGCAGCGCGCAGAGTCCCATCAGCGTGCCGGGCACCCCGTAGGCCGCGCCCAGGCCGGCGCAGAACGCGATAGCCAGCAGCGTCAGCCACGCCGCCAGCGGGAAATCGATCGTCACCGAGATCGCGGCCCCCGCCAGCACCAGCACGAGCGTGGCGGCCAACATCCGCCAGGGCTTGCTGGATAGGGGTTCCGGGATGTCGACCAGGGAAGTGCAGAAGGCACCCAGTGCCAATCCGATCGCCAGGTCCATGTTGTCGAACAGCGCCAGCGCATAGCCGGCGGGCAGGACGACACCAAGCAGGGTTCGCAGGGCGGTGAACGCATGCTGGCCTTGGAGGAACCGGGCGATAGTCTTGGCGGCGGGCATGGGTCGGCATCGAGGCAGGGCTGATGTCAAACTGTACCGCGCGTCCGCGACGCGAGCGTTTACGGACTATCAAAAAACAAAATCAATGCAGTGCGATCCGCGCGCGGCACAGGCGCAGCGGAGCGGGCCGGTGGCTGACCAGCAACAGGCCCTGGCCGGTATCCCGCAGCCTTTGTTCCAGCGCGTCGATCAAGGCGCGCTCGGTGGGCGCGTCCAGTCCTTCGGTCGGTTCGTCCAGCAGCAGCCACGGCGCTGGCCGCAGCAGCGCGCGCGCCAGCGAGAGGCGCCGGCATTCGCCTCCGGACAGCGCGACGCCGCCGTCGCCGACCCAGGTAAGCAGTCCGTCCGGCATGGCGCGCACGCGCGCGTCCAGCTGCGCGTCCGCCAGCGCGCGCCAGAGGAGACGGTCGTCCGCGAGCGGCGCGGCCAGCCGCAGATTGTCCGCGATCGTGCCGGTAAGGATCCGGGCTTCCTGTGGCGCGTAGGCGAAGCAGGGTCGAGCCCAGCCCATGGCGCCGCCCTCCACGGCCCGTCCGCCGACGCGGAATTTTCCCGCGTCGGCAACACGCAAACCCAACAGGCTCTCCAGCATGGCGGTCTTGCCGCAGCCCGATGGACCGACGATGCCGACGCGGTCGCCTGGTCGGAAGTGCCTGCCGTCGATTTCCAGTGCGGGGCTTTCGCCACATGCCATGACGCCTGCGTTCCGTGCTGGCGGTGCGGCCGTGTCGCCGGGTGCCCGCGTCGTGACGGCTGCCCCGGATCGCGGGCCGGACGGGGCGTGGCCCATCGCGGCGTCCAGGCGCGCGGTGGCTTCTTGCAGCGCGCCTTGCTGCTGCGCGGCCCGCAGCATGGGGGCGACGCCTTCCATCGCGGCCAGCGACGCCAGTACGGCCAGCGCCATCGAGGGCAATGTCGCGGCAGCGGCCACCGCGGCGACGGCGAGCACCGTGGCGGCGGTGATGCCTGCCTGCAGGGCCGCCATATCGGCTTCCGCCTGATGACGGCGCAGGACGGCCGCGCCGAGCTCGGCGTCGCGCGCCATGATGGCGTCCACCGCGCGCGGCACCAGCCCGAAGCAACGCAGCTCCGCCGTGGCTGGCAGGTATGCCCCGACGACCTGCTTCAACGCGCCCGAGGCGCGCAGCGCATCGCGCCCAGCCGCGTCGCACCCGCGCCGCGCCAGGCGGCGTCCGATGACGAGTTGGGATGCCATGCCGATCGCGAATATCGCGGGGGCCCAGGGAGAGGCCAGCGCCAGGACGGCCATCGCCGTGCCCATGGCGGTAGCCGCCACCCAAGGTGCCGGCCGCCGTACGAAGGCGGCTTCGATGGCATCGACGTCCTGCACCAGGCGGGCCGAGGCTTCTCCGCTGGATAGCGCGAGCGCGTCCCGTGGCGGCGCGGCCGCGATGCCCGCGAACAGCGCGGGGCGCAGTTCGGCGAGCGCGGCGAGGGCGGCGCGATGTCCGAACAGCCGTTCGCCATAGCGGCCCGCGGTCCTCAATATCGCCAGGCCGCGCATGCCGGCGCTGGGTAGCAAGTAGTTGAAGGCCTGGACGGCCGCCGGTCCGGCGCTGCCGGCGAGCGCGGCCCCGGCGAGGAACCAGCCCGACAGGCCCAGCAGCAGCGTGGCGCCGCTGGCCGCGATGGCCCCGCAGGCCGCCGCCAACGCCAGTTCGCCGCGCCGCCGGCTGGCCTGAATGCGCAGGAAACGTTCAACCGGGGAACCGTGCCGCTGTTGCGCCGGATCCTCCACGACGGCATCGCGGCGCGCCGGCATCCCGGCAAGGAAACGCATGGACAGGTTCATGCCAGCCTCACCGTGTGCGATGCCGCCGCCGCCAGCGCGTCGGAATGGGTTGCCGCGATCACGGTGCGGCCGCGGGCCGTCTCGCCGATCAGCCGCACCATCGCCTTTTCGGCGGCGCTGTCCAGGTCCGCGGTGGGTTCGTCCAGCAGCAGCAGGGGCGCGGGTTTCAGCAGTGCGCGCGCCAGCGCCAGGCGGCGCCGCTCGCCGCCGGACAGACCCGATCCCCGTTCGTCCAGCACGGTGTCGCCGCCGTTCGAGCGTCGCCGCAGCGCCGGCCCGAGGCCGACGCGCATCGCCATGGCGAGCGCGGCTTCGCGCGTTATGCCGGGGGCGGCGGCCATCAGGTTTTCCAGTATGGTGCCCGGCAGGAAAACGGGCGCCTGGCCCGCCCAGGAAATGCCTTCCAGGCCGGTTGCCTGGATCGCGCCATGCCCGTCGCCGATGGCGATGTTGCCGGATTTGAGGGGAGCGCGTCCCATCAGGGCGGCAAGCAAGGTGGTCTTGCCGGTCCCGGTCGGCCCCTGGATGACGGTAAGCGCGCCGGCCGGCGCGTCCAGGTCCACCGGGCCGATGTCGAGGTCGCCGGCGGCGACGATGGCGGCACGGTAATGCACGGACGGCGCGGCCAGGTCGGCCGGCTGCGATCGAAGCCTTGCATCGGCATCGCCTGGCGGCTCCGCGGCCAGGGGCGCGGACAACGCTTGCCATAGCGGCTGCAACCGGTTGGCGGCGGCCTCGCCGAGCTGTTTCTCGTGATAGGCGGCCGCCAGCCGCCGCAGCGGCGCATAGAACTCCGGCGCCAGCGCCAGCGCATAGAACGCCGCGGGAAAATCCAGCGCTTCCAGCGGTTTGAAGGGCAACAGGCCCAACAGCGAGAAGCCGCAATACACGGCTACCAGAGCAACGGAAATCGCGGAGAAGAACTCCAGTGCGGCTGACGAAATGAACGCGATGCGCAGCACGTTCAAGGTGCGGCGGCTGACATCCCGCGCGGCGATGCCGACGCGCGCGGCTTCCGCTGCCTCGGCCTGGAAAGCGAGGATAACGGGGAGGGCGCGCACGCGATCGACAAAGTGGCCGGACAGGCGCGCCAGGGCCTCGAATTGCCGCGTCGCCTCCATGCTGGCGGCGCCGCCCGCCAGCGCCATGACGGCCGCGAACGGGACCAGCGTCGCCAGCAGGATGGCGGCGGCCACCGGACTGGCCGGCGCCACCGCGACGGCGATCAGCAACGGGCCGACGCGCGCCTCCAGTTCCGCGGGGCGGTAGCGGCTGAAGTAGCCGTCCAGCGCTTCGATCTCGTCGACGACGGCGGACATGGCCACGCCGGTGGCGGTACCGGGCAGTGCGTCGGCCAGCGCCGCGGTGGCGGTCTGGCGGCGCAGCCGCGATTTGATGTGGAATGCCTGCCATGCCGCGGCGCGGGCGATTGCCCGCGATAGCCATATCCGTCCGCAGGTGGCCGCCGCCAGGCCCAGCAGCGCGCCGGCCGACGCCGCCTGGACGAGGACTTCGGTCAATGCCAGCGCCCATGCCGCCACGCAGCCCGTGTACAGGGCCGTGAGCAGGGCCACGCGGCGGCTGGCGCGGACATCGCCGCGCGCGAGCGCGCGCAGGCTGGCGGCGGTGGCGGCACGGGCGGCGGGCGCCGGCGGACCGGCATGGCGGGATTCAGCGGACATCGATGTGCACTCGGGGAGGGGGCGCTAGCAGTGTGCCCGCGTTTTTTCGCGTCTCGTTTGAGCTAAGTCATGGGGCGGGCCGAAAGCCGGCCCTACGATGTCGCCGTTACGTATTCAAGGCCGATCCCATGGACGTAGTCGAACTGTCCCGCCTGCAATTCGCCCTGACGGCGATGTACCACTTCCTTTTCGTCCCGCTGACGCTGGGCCTGTCCTTCATTCTGGTCATCATGGAGAGCATCTATGTGATGACCGACAAGCCCATCTGGCGGACGGTCACCCGCTTCTGGGCCACCATCTTCGGCATCAATTTCGTCCTGGGGGTGGCGACCGGCCTGACCATGGAATTCGAGTTCGGCACCAACTGGTCCTATTACTCGCATTACGTGGGCGATATCTTCGGGGCGCCGTTGGCCATCGAGGGATTGATGGCCTTCTTCCTGGAGGCCACCTTCGTCGGCCTGATGTTCTTCGGCTGGGAACGCCTGAGCAAGCGCGGCCATCTGTTCGTGACTTTCATGGTGGCCCTGGGCTCCAATCTGTCGGCATTGTGGATCCTCATCGCCAATGGCTGGATGCAGAATCCGGTGGGCGCCATCTTCAATCCGGACACCATGCGCATGGAGGTCAGCAGCTTCCGCGAAGTGCTGTTCAATCCGGTTGCCCAGGCCAAGTTCGTCCATACCGTCAGCGCCGGCTACGCCACCGCATCGGTGTTCGTGCTGGGCATATCCGCATGGATGCTGCTGCGCGGAAAATGGCGGGGCGTCGCGCAGCGCTCCTTCGCCGTGGCGGCTTCCTTCGGGCTCGCCTCCGCGCTCTCGGTAGTGGTGCTGGGCGACGAAAGCGGCTATGCGCTGACCGACAACCAGAAAATGAAGCTGGCCGCGCTGGAAGCCATGTGGGAAACCGAGCCGGCACCCGCGGCCTTCACTGCCTTCGGTATCCCCAGCCTGGCGGATCGCAAGACCTACGCGGAGGTGCAGATCCCCTACGTGCTGGGATTGATCGCCACGCGTTCCATCGACCGGCCCGTGGCCGGCATATTCGAGCTGGTCGCCGTCTCGCAGTCGCGTATCGAAAGCGGCGTGCAGGCCTACGATGCCCTGGAGCGCCTGAAGCGGGATCCCGGCGACACCGCCGCGCGCGCGCAGTTCGAACGGCACCGGCACGATCTGGGCTACGGCCTGCTGCTCAAACGCTACGTCGACGACCCGCGCAAGGCCGACGCCGCCACCATCGAGAAGGCCTCGTGGGACACCGTGCCCAATGTGCCGGTCATGTTCTGGGTCTTCCGCATCATGGCCCTGATCGGTTTCCTGCAGATCGCGGTATTCGGCGCGGCCTGCATCATGGCGGCGCGCAGGCGTTTCGATGCGCGCTGGCTGTTGCGCACCGCCATACTGATCATGCCCTTGCCCTGGATCGCGGCCGAAGCGGGCTGGGTCCTGGCTGAACTGGGCCGCCAACCCTGGGCGGTGGATGGCGTGCTGCCGACCTTCCTGGGCGTCTCCAGCCTGACCGTTGCCCAATTGTGGACCACGATCGTCGGCTTCACGCTGTTGTACGGCGCGCTGGCCGTCGTCGAGGTCGGCCTGATCGTGCGCACCGTCAAGCGCGGTCCCTATGGCCATTACGAGCCGACGCCTCGGGCGCCGGACGCGACCGGTGGCCTGGCGGCCGCGGAATAAGGAAACGGATATGGAAATTCCCCTCGATTACCCGACCCTGCGCGTCATTTGGTGGGCGCTGATGGGTGTGCTGCTGATAGGTTTCGCGCTGACCGACGGATACGATCTGGGTGTCGCGGCGCTACTGCCCTTCGTCGCGCGCGACGACCGGGAGAGACGCATGGCGATCAATGCCATCGCTCCCACGTGGGAAGGCAACCAGGTGTGGTTCATCCTGGGCGGCGGCGCGATTTTCGCGGCCTGGCCTTTCGTCTACGCCGTCAGCTTTTCCGGTTTCTACCTGGCCATGTTCCTGGTGCTGGCGGCGTTGATCCTGCGGCCGGTCGGATTCAAGTACCGTTCCAAGCGGACGGCCCCCGCCTGGCGCAGCGGCTGGGACTGGGCGCTGTTCGTGGGAGGCCTGGTTCCGGCGCTGGTCTTCGGCGTTGCCGTGGGCAACGTGCTGCTGGGTGTGCCGTTCCGCCTGGACGCGGACCTGCGCGCCACGTACGAGGGCGCCTTCCTGGGCCTGTTCACGCCGTTTTCGCTGCTCTGCGGCCTGCTGTCCGTGGCGATGCTTATCACCCATGGCGCCGCCTGGCTGACGATGAAGGTCGAGTATGGCGCGGTCCGCGACAGGGCGCGCCGCATCGGTTCGTTCGCGGCGCTGCTGGCGATCCTTCTCTTCGCCGCGGGGTACGTCTTCGCCGCGCATGGCGGCCTGGGCTATCGCCTGGAAGGGCTCGCCAATCCGGCGGGACCCTCCAATCCGCTGCGTGCCGGCGCGGTTGCCGCTCCGGGCGCCTGGCTGGACAACTTCCGTGTCTATCCGTGGATGCTCGTGGCGCCCATCCTGGGCTTCGCCGGCGCGCTGCTGGCGCTGATCGGCATCAGGAGCGGCCGGGAATGGGCTGCCTTCGCCGGTTCGTCGCTGTCGGCGGTGGGCATCATCGCCACCGTGGGCCTGTCCATGTTCCCGTTCATCCTGCCCAGTAGCGTGGACCCGCGATCCAGCCTGACGGTATGGAACGCGTCCTCCAGCCATATGACGCTGTTCATCATGCTGGTCGTGACGGTGGTATTCCTGCCCATCGTGCTGCTGTATACGGCATGGGCGTTCAAGGTGATGTGGGGACGGTCCACGATCAAGGCGCTGTCCACCGATCCGGACCTTTACTGAAACAGGGAGCGAGGCATGTGGTATTTCGCGTGGGTGCTGGGGCTGGGCCTGGCGGTGTGTTTCGGCATCCTGAACGGAATCTGGCTGGAGTATCACCAGCTCGACGGCGCCGAGACGGGGCGGGAAGAGTAAAGCCGAGGCCCGGGAATCGCTCGATGGAATCCCGGGGCCTCGCCGCGGGCGGCGCGAGCCGCGCGGCGAGTCGCCTGTTCCGTCAGCTTTTGCCGGTCGTTTTTGCCGCGCGCTTTCGTCCGCTCGGGGGTTGCCGGCGCGACGCTTTCGGCGGCGGATGGATAACCATCGTGTCTTCCGGCGTCAATACCCGGCCATCCTGCGAGCGGAGCTCCAGCGCCTGGACCGGGCTACCCGTCTCTTTGTCGACGAGAACGACGCGCGCCTCGTCCGGTTCGAAGAAATACGCATCGCCCCATTGACGCAGGGCGACCAGCAGCGTGAACAGGCCGCGTCCTTTTTCCGTGAGTACGTAGTCCTGGTATGCGCTGCCGTCGGCGGCGGGGCGTGTCTCCATGATGCCGTGTTCCACGAGATTGCGCAGCCGGACCGACAGGATGTTTTTCGCCAGTCCCAGGCTTCGTTGGAATTCGCCGAAACGGCGCAAACCATCGAACGCGTCACGGACGATCAGCAAAGACCACCAATCGCCGATCGCGTCCAATGGTCGCGCGACACCGCAAAGCGCATCCCCGTGGCTGGTTCGCTTGACCATCCGTCTTTCCTTTCCGATCGAGTATGCACGGGCACCCGTTGGCGTCCCTCGTGCCGTAGTTGCAATGTAAAACCACGCTCGATGCAACGCAACTGGGTTCGCTTTGAAGTCAGATCGGCCGTCGTCATATCCACCGGCAGAAACGCCGCATGAACGCATACGCAGATCGGGGGCGATCCCGCCCCGTTTGCGCACTTTTCTCGAACAGACCTGAACGAGCTTCTCCGGCGCGGCGCCGGCCAAAAGAAAAGGGCGCTCCGTCGGGAGCGCCCTTTCCACTTCGGGATTGCCTTATACGAGGCGATTCATGCGTTTAGCTGTGATAAGCGGATTCGCCGTGGCAGGTCGTGTCCAGACCCTCGCGTTCGACGTCTTCCGGCACGCGCAGGCCGCACACCATGTCGGCGATCTTATAGGCGATCCAGGCGACGACGCCGGACCACACCAGCGTCAGCACGACGCCTTCGAACTGCACCCACAGCTGGCCACCGATCTCGCCGGCCGTCTTCAGGCCGGGGCCGCCCAGCACCTGGGCATTGAACACGCCAGTCAGCAGCGCGCCGGTGATACCGCCCACGCCGTGCACGCCGAACACGTCCAGCGCATCGTCGGCCTTGAGCAGGCGCTTGAGGCCGTTGACGCCCCACACGCAGATGATGCCGCCCGCGATGCCGATGATGAAGGCACCGACCATGCCGACCAGTCCCGCGGCCGGCGTAATCGCCACCAGGCCGGCGACGGCGCCGGAGGCCGCACCCAGCATGGAAGGCTTGCCCTTCAGCGCCCATTCCGTGAACAGCCATGCCAGCACGGCGGCGGCGGTGGCGATCATCGTGTTGAAGAAGGCCAGCGTGGCCTGCTCATTGGACATCAGCGCGGAACCCGCATTGAAGCCGAACCAGCCGGTCCACAGCAGCGAAGCGCCGATCATCACCATGGGAAGGTTGTGCGGCTGCATGGACTCGCGACCGTAGCCCACGCGCTTGCCGATGACATAGGCGCCAACCAGGCCGGCGATACCGGCGTTGATGTGCACCACGGTGCCGCCCGCGAAGTCCAGGGCGCCCTTGGCGTTCATCAGGCCGGGCACGGTGGGCGAAGCGAACCACACCATGTGCGCGATCGGCACGTAGGCGAAGGTAAACCAGATCACGGTGAACAGCAGCACCGCGGAAAAGCGCGCGCGTTCGGCGAAGCTACCGACGATCAGGGCGCAGGTAATGCCGGCGAACGTCGCCTGGAAGGACGCGAACAGGAGTTCGGTCAGCGATCCCGTCATGGCGTACTTGCCGTCGGCGGGGGAGAACATGCCCGAGAAAAAGACGCGGGAGAAGCCACCAAAGAAGGCGTTACCCTCAGTGAAGGCAAGCGAATAGCCGTAGACGAACCACAACACCAGGCCAACGACGAAAGTCCCCATCACCTGCATCAGGACCGACAATACATTCTTGCTGCGTACCAGTCCGCCGTAGAACAGGGCGAGGCCGGGCACTGCCATCATCAACACCAGCAGTGTCGAGACCAGCATCCACGAGATATCTGCTTTATCCATTTGTTATGGCTCCAGTAGCGTCCTTATTGGTGTTTACAGTGCTGCTTCGCCGGCTTCGCCCGTACGGATGCGAATAACCTGTTCGAGCGCGGCGACAAAGATCTTGCCGTCGCCGATTTTCCCGGTACGCGCGGCCTGTTCGATGGTTTCGATGGCTTGTTCGACCAGGCTGTCCGGCACGGCGGCTTCGACGCGCAGCTTGGGCAGGAAGTCCACGGCATATTCAGCGCCGCGATAGAGTTCGGTGTGGCCTTTCTGCCGGCCGAAGCCCTTGACTTCCGTTACCGTCAGTCCCTGGACACCGATTCCGGACAAAGCCACACGCACCTCGTCGAGCTTGAAGGGCTTGATGATGGCGATGATGAGTTTCATGGCTGGTTCCTCTCTTGGTTGCACGTTGGCCCTGCGTGTAAAGCAAAATCGGTGCCACTTTTTTATGCCCGGGAGGACGGTGTTTTGCCGACGGGGCGCACGCGCATCCTGTCTGCAAGCACCTGATTGGTGCGCACCGTATGGAGGCGTGCCCGATATTGGTGCATTTTGGGGTGCGCGGAAGTGCCGCGTCGCCTCGCTGTGGGCGAGTTATGTAGCAAATTGCTGCGGTACGGCCGCTCGAAGGCGGCGTCGCCGGGGGCATTGCTCACACAGGTAACACTCTGCGACCGGTTGCCCATATGGGTTCCCGGCGGTATCCGCTTCCGCCTGGCATTCGCGCCCCGGCGCCCGACGCTCTACACTGACGGCTATCGACGGATTCGGTGTGAGGAAGCCATGAACGCCACGCAATGGATGGAAGACCTGCAGAAAAACATTTCGGACCTGATCGCCCGCAGTCCCGCGGCCGACCTGGAACGCAATGTGCGCGCCATGATGGCCCAGGGATTTTCGCGGCTGGACCTGGTGACCCGTGAAGAATTCGATGTGCAGGCGGAGCTGCTCGCCCGCACCGTGGCCCGGGCCGACCAGCTGGCCGCCCAGGTAAGCGCGTTGGAAGCCCGCATCAATGCGCTGGAAGCCGAGCAGGGAAAGAGAACGTCCTCCTCCATCCAGGAGTAGGGCTGGCGTCTACGGCTTTCAGCAACCCCGCGGGACGCGGGGCGCGGTATTCGCCGGTTCCCGTGCTTCGGACGGCGATCCCGCATGGGTTTCGGCCTGGCGCGTCAGGAATTGCCGCGTGAGGAATTCCAGCAGCGTGCGCGCGGACGCCGATAGGGTGTGTTCGGATCGATAGGCAATCAGGATGCGCTTATTGGCCCATGCGTCCGACAGGGGCACCGCGACGATATTCAGGATGTCCTGGTACATATCGGCCAGCTGTTTCAGCACGAAGGAAATCCCCAATCCGGCGTGCACCATGCGGCACAAGGCGTCGAAGCTATTGACGCGTATCTTCATGCGAATGTCCCTGCCGATCAGCGCGGCCTGTTGCGCCAGTTTGGCGTTGTAGGCGCTTTCCGCGTGCAGCCCGATCAGGGGCTCGTCCAGGACGTCGGCGAAACTTAGCGTGCGCAGGCGCGCCATGGGATGCGCGCGCGGGAAGATGGCAACCAGGCTGTCCTCTCGATACGGGCGGCTGACCGCCGCGGCTTCGCCCAGGTACCAGTCGTTGCCGATGCCCAGGTCCGCGGTGCCGTCCTCCACGCATTTCAGGATTTCGCCGCCGCGCTTTTCTTCCAGTTCGATGTCGACGTCCGGATACGTTTGCGAAAAGGCCGCGATGTCCTCGGGCAGGTATTGATCGATCGACGAGATATTGGCGACGACGCGCACGGTGCCTTGCAGTCCCGAGGCGAAACGGCCCAGCGCCGTGCCCATGTGTTGCAGTTCCGCGAGCGCCGCCGCCGCGTGGCGCAGCACGGTTTCTCCCGCCGCGGTCGGCGTAATGCCGCGCGGCGAACGGTAGAGCAGCGGGACGCCCACGGTTTTTTCCAGGTCCGAAATCCTGCGGCTGACGGCCGAAGGCACGATGCAGGCGCGCGCGGCTGCCGCCGCGATGCTGCGCGCCTCGCAGGCGTCGACGAACAGCCGCAGCGAAGTCAGGTCCAGCCTGCGCATCAGGGGATCCAGCGTCCCCCCGCCTGGCGATGTGCCGTGTGGGTCCATGGTGTCTCCTCTTGTTATCCGCGCGAAGATCGCGTCGTGCCGAACCGGCATGCCCCCCCTCTTGAAAGAGCGCTTGCCGCCAGGTGCCGCAGGGACGAAAGTGCCGGTCTGCCACCGCGACGAATCGACATCATTCCATAAAACGCCGGGGGCGGCCCAGCAGGACGGTGAGTGCCCGATGGCGCGAGGAGACAGGCACATGACGAAAGAAGTACGGATGGTTTCCGCCAGTGGAATCCTGGGATATGGATTTCCGGAAGCGTCGCTGGCCAAGGCCCTGGAGGCGCGGCCGCACATGATCGGCGTCGATGGCGGCAGTTCGGATCCCGGCCCGCATTACCTGGGTTCCGGCAAGACGCTGAATTCCGCGCTGCAGATGAAGCGCGACATGCGCTTGCTGTTGCGCGGGGCCATGGCGCTGGACATCCCGATGATGATAGGCACCTCCGGCGGCGCCGGCGGCGAGCCGCACCTGCAGGCCTGCGCGGCGCTCGTACGCGAGATCGCGCGGGAAGAGGGCATGCATTTCAGGATGGCGCTGATCCATGCCGAGCAGGACAAGGAAAGCCTGAAGGCCGGTATCCGTGCCGGCCGCGTGCACCCGCTGGGCAAGGCCGCGCCCTTGTCCGAGGACACCGTGGACCGCGCGGAGCGCATCGTCGGCATGATGGGGCCCGAACCGCACCTGGCGGCGCTGCGCGCCGGCGCCCAGGTCATCCTGGCCGGCCGCGGGACCGATCCCGCGCCATGGGTCGCGCTGGCCACCCACCATGGGATCCCGCCGGCTCCGGCATGGTACGCGGGCAAGCTGCTGGAATGCGCTTGCAATGCCGCCCTGCCCAAGAAGCATGATTGCCTGGTCGCCACGGTGGGCCAGGACTATGTGGAAGTGGAGCCCGCCAACCCCGAGCTGCGCTGCACGCCTTTGTCGGTGTCCGTGCAGGCCTTGCATGAAAGCGCCAGTCCCATCGTGCGCCATGAACCGGGCGGCGTACTGGATACCAGCGCGTGCGCGATGCAGGCCGTATCCGACCGCCGGGTGCGCATATCGGGCATGCAGTGGAGGGCGCAGCCTTACACCATCAAGCTGGAAGCCGCGGCGCGTTCGGGCTACAGCGCCATCGCCTTTGCCGGCACGCGCGATCCCGGGCTGATCGGCCAGCTGGACAGCTTTATCGCGGCCGTGACCGAAGCGTCGCACACCAAGATCGCGGCGCTGGGCATCCCCCGCGACCGCTACCGCATCGTGATCCGGCTGTACGGCAAGGATGGCGTGATGGGCGAGTGGGAGCCGTTGCGCGGCATGCGCAGCCACGAGATCGGCATCCTGGCCGAAGCGGTGGGCGAAACGCAGGAGATCGCCAATGCCGCGCTGGCGCTGACCCGCGTGACCTTGTTGCACAGCGATTTCCCCGGCCGGCTGTGCCGCGAAGGCAACATGGCGTTCCCCTTTTCGCCATCGGATATCGAGCGCGGCGCGGTGTACGAGTTCACCATGCAGCACGTCATTCGCACCGACGACCCGCTGGGGATGTTCCCCGTCGAGTACGAGACGGTCTAGGGCCGTCATCGCCCCGGTGCCGCATGCCGGCGAAGCTTCCCGCAGGGCTTTCGGCGCCACGGTCCATGAGCAAGGATTCCGCAATGATCAAACTGAAAGACATCGCCAAGGCCTGCAAGAGCAAGAATGCCGGCCCGTTCGAATTGACCCTGGACATCATGTTCGACAGCGAGGAGACCTTCGAGAAAGTGCGCCGCACCGGCGTCATCACGCGCGAGCGCATCGCCTCGCTGTATGGCGTATCGCCGGACGACGTGCTGTTCACGGAATATCCGCCCGCGCTCGCTTTCAAGGCAACCCTGCCGCGGCGCGTCGTGTCGGGCGCCATCGGCGATACCGACGTCTACGGCGCCCAGCAGCACGCGCCGCTGCTGGACCTGGAACTGCCGCTGTAGCGTTCGCCAAGCGCCGATACCGAAGGAGACCGCCATGTACGCCGCGCCGCCCGCCGTGAAGACGGACGTGTTCACCCGCATCCCGGACCGATACCGCAAGGCCGGCCAACTGTCGGAGGAACGCCTGCGTGCCGGCAAGGGCACGCGGACCACGGACAGCTATATCGAGGGACCGTCCTTCGACAGGAACGGCAATCTGTACCTGGTCGACATCGCCTTCGGCCTGATCTTCCGCGTGTCGCCGTCGGGCGAGGTCGCGCAGCTGATCGAGTACGACGGCGAACCCAACGGCTTGAAGATCCATCGCGACGGGCGCATCTTCGTCGCCGACCACAAGAACGGGATTCTGCTGCTGGATCCGGACGCGGGCACCGTCGCGCCGTATATCCGCAGGGCCCGCACCGAAGGCTTCAAGGGCCCCAACGACCTGTTCTTCTCCGCCCATGGCGATCTTTACTTCACCGACCAGGGCCAGACCGGGCTGCAGGACCCGTCCGGACGCGTGTACCGGCAGGGCGCGGACGGCTACCTCGAATGCCTGCTGGACAACGTGCCCAGTCCCAACGGCATCGTGATGAATCCGTCGGAGACCATGCTTTACGTGGCGGCAACGCGCGGCAACTGTGTCTGGCGGGCCATGGTGCTGCCGGACCGGTCGTTGACGCGCGTGGGGCTGTTCGTACAGATGTCCGGCGGCAGCGGACCGGATGGCATGGCGGTGGACCAGGCGGGCAATCTGTACGTCGCGCATGCGGGCATGGGCGCGGTATGGAAGTTTTCGCCGCGCGGCGAGCCGTTGCTGCGCATCGACTCGTGCATGGGGCATATGACGACCAATATCGCCTTCGGTGGCAAGGACAACCGCGACTTGTACATCACCGAGTCGGAAAGCGGCAGCGTCCTGGTCGCCCGCATGGAAACACCTGGGCAGCCCATGTATTCGCACGCCGCATAAGGACGCCCGCGGGCGAACGACATCGACATTCACAGGAATCATCATGGAAAACTCTGTAGCTGCCCAAGAGGGCGGCAAGCGCGTGGATCCCGCGCGCATGCGCGAACTGGCCGCCGCCGTCTATGAAAGCGCGGGCGTGCCGGCCGACGATGCCATGCTCGCGGCCGATACCCTGGTGCAGGCCGACCTGTGGGGCCACCAATCGCACGGCATGTTGCGCCTGGGCT
This sequence comes from Bordetella genomosp. 11, assembly GCF_002261215.1. Taxonomy (NCBI): domain Bacteria; kingdom Pseudomonadati; phylum Pseudomonadota; class Betaproteobacteria; order Burkholderiales; family Alcaligenaceae; genus Bordetella; species Bordetella genomosp. 11. The sequence continues at coordinate 739,940 of NZ_NEVS01000004.1, forward strand.
GGTACTACGCGCGACTGCGATCCGGCGCGATGAAGGCCGTGACGCAAACGCATATCGCGGTGGATGCCGGCGCGGTCGCCGTCATGGACGGCGGCGATGGCGTGGGCCAGGTCGTGGCGCGCCGCGCGGTGGACGAGGCGGTGGGACGTGCGCGCAAGCATGGCGTGGGCGTCGTATCCATCCGCAATTCGAATCACTTCGGCACCTGCATGTACTACACGCGCATCGGCGCGGAGCAGGGTTGCGTCATGATGCTGATGAGCAACGCGGGGCCCAATATGGCGCCCTGGGGCGGCCTGAAGAAGAAGATCGGCACCAACCCGTGGTCCATCGCCGCGCCGGGCGGCAGCCATCCGCCGGTGGTCATGGATATGGCCAATTCCGGGGTCGCGCGCGGCAAGATCTACCTCGCCAACAAGCGGCGCGAACCGATTCCCGCGCATTGGGCGATAGATGCCCAAGGCAATCCGACTACCGATCCGAAGGCGGCGCTGGAAGGATTCATTCTGCCCATGGCCGGACACAAGGGCTATGTGATGGGCGTCATGGTCGACGTATTGTCCGGCGTGCTGTCCGGCAGCGAATTCCTGGACCGTGTCCACGGCCCCTATGACCCCGTCAACCGCAGCGGCGCGGGCCACCTGATGATTGCCTTGAACGTGGCGGCCTTCCAGCCCATGGAGGAGTTCAACCGCCGCATCGACGCCTATATCGCATCGCTGAAGGATGTCCCGGTGGCGCCGGGACATCGCCAGGTCTATTACCCCGGCGAAATGGAGGTACAGGCTGACGCGGAGAACCGCGCGCGCGGCCTGGCGCTTCCCGCCGATACGCTGGCCGACGTCGAACGCGTCGCGCGCGAGGCCGGCGTGCCGTTCCCGTTTTGACCCAGAAAAAGGAGGAGACATCATGAACCGCAGATTCGTCATCCAGGCCGGTATCGCGCTGTGCGCCCAGGCGTGGATCGCCACGGCATCGGCGCAGGCCGCGCCGGACTTTCCAACCAGGACGGTGCGCATAGTTTCCGGCCTGGCGGCCGGCAGCAGCATGGACCTGGTCGCGCGCACCATCAGCCCGAAGCTGGCGGAGCTGTGGGGCCAGGCCGTCATTGTCGAAAACCGTGCGGGTGCCGCGGGCAATATCGCGGCCGAGCACGTCGCGCGCGCCGATGATGGGCACACGCTGCTGATCGCGCAGAACGCCATCACTGTCAGCGCATCGCTGTATCCGCGCCTGAAGTACGACTTGCGCAAGGACCTGAAGGCGGTATCGCAGGTCACCGCCATGCCCCATGTGGTGGTCGTCACGCCGACGCTGCCGGTGAAGACGCTGCAGGACTTCATCGGCCTGGCCAAGTCCAGGCCGAACCAGTTGAATTTCAGCAGCGCCGGTATCGGCAACGCCGACGATATGGCGGCCGAACTATTCGCGACGATGGCACACCTGCAAATGATGCACGTCCCGTACACGGGCGGCTCGCAGGCCCTGACCGCGGCCGCGGCGGGCGACGTGCAGCTGTACTTCCCTGGGCTGCCGGTCAGCCTGCCGCTGGTGAAGGCCGGCAAGGTGCGCGCCCTGGCCGTGACCAGCAAGACGCGGTCGCCCGCCTTGCCGGACGTGCCCACCATGCAAGAGGCCGGATTGCCCGGGTACGAGACCGTGCTGTGGTACGGGATATACGCGCCCGCATCCATGTCCGACGCCACCGTGAAGCGGATTTCCGCCGACATCGCAAAGGCTTTGCAGATGCCCGACGTGAAGGAAAAGCTGAATGGCGCCGGCATCGATGTGGTGGGCAGTTCGCCGGCGCAATTCCAGGCGTTCACCAACGCGGAGGTCGAGCGCTGGGCGACCATCGTGCGCGAGCGCGGCCTGAAGGTGGATTGAGCGCCGTGGGATGCGGCTGCCAGCTGTGGGCCGCCGGCTGCATGTCGCGGGGCCCGGGGCAGTGCCAGATTCATCCCGCCCGTGCGATCCGCCCCATGGGTTCCATGCATACTGCGCTTTTGTTTCGAGGAAAGCGCGCCCATGAGTCTTGCCGTTTTGAACAGCCGGGCGTTGATCGGGCTGCGCGCGGTGCCCGTGCGCGTGGAAACCCATCTGGCGTCTGGCTTGCCGTCGTTCACGGTGGTGGGACTGGCCGACGTGGCGGTACGCGAAAGCCGTGAACGGGTGCGCGCCGCCATCCAGAACAGCGGTTTCGAATTCCCCGCCGGCCGCCTGACCGTCAGCCTGTCGCCGGCGGATCTGCGCAAGGAGTCCGCGCGTTTCGATCTGCCGATCGCGCTGGGCGTTCTGCTGGCGTCCGGGCAGATCGCCATGCCGGAACTGCTGGACCGGTCCGGGCCGCCATGCCTGTCCGGTCTGGTCCTGGCCGGCGAGCTTTCCCTGACCGGTGTGCTGGTGCCGGTCGCGGCGCCCCTGGCCATCGCCTTGGGCGTGGCCGGCGAGCAGCCCGACGCGACATTGGTGCTGCCGTCCGCCAGCGCGGCCCAGGCCGCCCATGTGGAAGGCCTGCGCGTGTTGTCGGCCCGCACGCTCGCTGATGTGGTCGCACATCTGGGCGGCACCGCGGCCCTGCCACGCCCCGAACCCGCCCCTTGGCCGTCGGCGCCCGACGGGCCTTGCCTGTCCGACGTGCGCGGGCAGGGCGGGGCCCGCCGCGCGCTGGAGCTCGCCGCAGCCGGTGGCCACAGCCTGTTGATGGTGGGGCCGCCGGGCGCCGGGAAAAGCATGCTCGCGCATCGGCTTCCGGGACTGCTGCCGCGGTTGTCGCATCGCCAGGCCCTGGAGGTAGCCGCCATCGCGGGGCTGGCGGCCGGCGACGCCCTGTTCAGCGCGCGGCCGCCGTTCCGGGCACCGCATCATTGCGCGACTGCCGCTGCCCTTGTGGGCGGCGGGGCACGGCCGCGTCCGGGCGAAATCAGTCTCGCCCATCACGGCGTGCTGTTCCTGGACGAGCTGCCGGAGTTCGACCGGCGCGCCCTGGAGGCATTGCGCGAACCACTGGAATCGGGACGGGTATCGATCGCCCGCGCCGCGCATGCCCTGGAGTATCCGGCCCGCTTCCAGCTGATCGCGGCCATGAATCCCTGCCCGTGCGGCTGGCGCGGCCATCCGCGCATCCCGTGCCGCTGCACGCCGGAGCAGGCGGACCGCTATCGATCCCGGTTATCCGGTCCCTTGCTGGACCGTATCGACCTGCAGATCGAATTGCCGCCACCGGACCCGGACTGGATGGACGCGCCGGCGGGCGAGGGCTCCGCCGCGGTGCGGACACGCGTGCTGGCGTGCCGCGAGCTGCAGCTCGGCCGACAGGGAAAACTGAACGCATGCCTGGACGCGCGCGAACTGGATATGCATTGCGCGCTGTCCGACGAGGCACGCGGGTTGTTCAGGCGCGCGATGGTCAGCATGAATGCGTCCGGCCGGGCGGCGCACCGCGTACTCAGGGTCGCGCGGACGGCGGCGGATCTGCAAGCCGCGCGGCAGGTAGATGCCTGCCATATTGCGGAGGGCGTTCAGCTGCGGCAACCGCTTTGATCGAGGGCCATCCGGACGCGGGCGTCCACCGGCTCCGGTACGCGGTCCGCGCTCGCACACAACGCGTCGCGATCCATGCGCCCGTGCTACGGGGTTTTTGCACGCCCCTTGGCTTGCCTTGCCCGGCCGCTGCCGTCGACGCGGCTGCCCTTGCCGGCGACCGGATTCCGCTTGTCCGAGGTTTCCCCATATCGCCGCGCGATGGACTCCGCGGCCAGGCGCATCTGTCGAACGACTTCCGTGTAGCGGTCCTGCATCAGCCGGTTGGCCATGGCGGTGACGGTGACCGCACCCAGGGCGTTGCCGTCCGGTCCCGGGACAGGAATCGCCACGGCGCTCGTCCCCGGCATCAAGCCCGCGGGCGCATGGGCCACGCCGGTGGCGCGAGCGGTCGCCACGCGGGCGAGGATGTCTTCCTGCTTTTCGCCCAGCACCGACAGCCGTGCCGCATTGGCCGCCACAAGGGCGGTGCTTTCGCGCGGCGGCAGACTGGCCAGCAGCGCCACGCCGGATACGCCCACGCCCAGCGGTCGCCGCACCCCGACTTCGATGGACAAGACCTGGATGGGATGATGTCCCGTACGCCGGCCGATGCAGATGGAGTCGTGGCCGTGGCGTATGCTCAGGAACACGGTGTCGCCGACCTGATGCGCGAGTTCGATCAGGTAGGGATCCGCGAGGGTCAGCAAGGGGAAGCGCCGGGTGCGGGCCAGGCCCAGCAGGTTGATCTCCGGGCCGACCAGATATCGCCGCGTTTCCGGATCCTGTTCGATGGCGCCTTCCTGCACCAGCGTCTTCAGCAGGCGATGCACCGTCGGCCGGTTCAGGCCCGACATCCGCACGAGATCGATCAGGCGGACGCCGCGCTCCTGCCCACAGGCCACCAGGCGCAGTATGGCCATCGCGCGGCGAACGGTTTGCGCGCCGGCGGGGGTGTCGTCGGCGGATGTTTCGATCATGGCACTTCTTTCGACGCGGGGGCTTGCGCGGATGTGGGCGCCGCCGCGTCGCCGGCCGACCCGGCTGCCGGCGTGGCGTCGCGCGGCATGATGGACTTCGGCGTCTGGCGTACGGCTTTTTTGGTGACGATCGGCCCGAGCGACGCATAGTTGGGCCCACCCAGGCGGCACACCGGCCGCAGGAGTTCCGTTTCGATCTTGCCGTCGCGTGCCAGTCCGTCGCGGATGTGAAAGACCAGCACTTCGCCGACGAAGAACTCCGCGCCGGTGTCGCCGAACGGCGTGACGCTGTGGAAGCGGCATTCCAGGCTGATGGGGGCGGCGGCCAGGCGCGGAGTGGCTATCGTTTCGCCGGGCAGGGTGTCCAGGCCAAGGAGTTCGACCTCGCTGATTTCCGGAGGATGCTCTTCCGCGCTGGCGTGTATGGCATCGAGCAGTGTCTCGTCCCCGATGTTCACCACGAAATGGCGATGCGCCAGGATGTTGTTCGCGGTGTCCTTGCGCTGTCCGGCCTTGCGTCCGATGCTGATGCCCACCATCGGCGGCATGTTCGAGACAAAGGTGAAGCAGCTGAAGGGCGCGAGGTTGACCTTGCCGCCCGGCCCCAGGCTGCTGATCCACGCAATGGGACGCGGCACCACGATGCCGGTCATGAGCTTGTAGATCTGTTCAGGCGTGAGTTCGGGTGTGGCGATGCGCATGGTGGATTTCGATTTGGCGTCCAATTATTGAACCATTTATCGGTGCCGCACAATGACGGGCGGAAACTCTGTCACGTTATTTTCGATATTTTCTTTGAGATCATCCGGGCCGGCTGCCTGTGGGTTGTGCATTTTGTTCCATTATTTGGACTTTGTTCGGACTTCCGCATTGTCGGTCCGCATGCAAGTTTCTAGAGTTCTGCCTACAAGGTCGATGAACCGCAAGGTCGACCAACCACAAGATCGACACAACCTCGACGAACGCCTGGAGACAACCTCATGAACCGACGCCTGCTGGCCCGGGCCTGCGCAGCGATTGCGCTGGCCGGCCTGACCTCATACGCGCAAGCCGCCTGGCCGGACCGGCCCGTGCGCATTGTCGTGCCCTATCCGCCCGGTGGAAACGTCGATGTGGCCGCCAGGCTTATCGCGCCGGGATTGCAGGCCGCGCTGGGGCAGCCGTTCATCGTCGACAACAAGCCCGGCGCGGGCGGCATGATCGCCGGCGAGTTCGTGGCGCGCGCCGATCCGGACGGCTATACGCTGTTCATGGCCGCCAATGGGCCGCTGCTGTTCAGCCCGCTGATCTTCAAGCGGGCGGCCTACAAATGGGATCATGATTTCGCGCCGATCAGTTCGATCTCGTACACCCCGCTGGTGCTGGAGGTGAAGCCGTCCCTGCCGGTGAAGACGGTGGGCGAGCTGATCGCGCTGGCCAAGAAGGAGCCGGGCAAGCTGACCATGGCGTCGCCGGGCGCGGGCACCACCAATCACCTGGTCAGCGAACTGCTGCAGCATGTGACGGGAGCGCGCTGGACCACCGCGCAGTACAAGGGCAATGCGCCGGCGAACACCGATCTGCTGGGCGGCCAGGTGGACTTCCAGTTCGACCAGATCTCGGTGGCCCTGCCCTTTATCAAGGAGGGCCGGCTGCGGGCCCTGGCCGTGACCACGGCGCAGCGCCTGCCGTCCATGCCCGACGTCCCGACGTTCGCGGAAGCGGGCGTGCAAGGCATGGAGGCGTCCACCTTTACGGGCCTGCTGGCACCCAAGGGAACGCCGCCGCAAATCCTGTCGCGGTTGAGCCAGGCGCTATCCGGCATCCTGGCACAGCCGGAGATCATCAAGCGCTTCGACGACCTTGGCGCGCAGGCGCGCGGCAGCACGCCTGAGGAGTTCACCCGCTACCTGGCCGCCGAGGACGCCCGCTGGACGCCCATCATCCAGCGTGCCGGCATTACCGCCAATTAAGGCGCATCGCGCTTTACCCAACCGGAATATCGCCATGACCAGACGCAGCATCTACGCCGAAGGCTTCAGCCACAAGAATCCCATCCCCGCCGCCTGCCGGATCGGCAACATGCTTTATTCGGGCAGCATCCAGGGCACCGATCCCGCCACGGGAGCCTATGGCGAGACGCTGGAGCGCCAGTGCGAGTTGATGTTCGACCACGTGCGCCGCATCGTCGAGGCTGGCGGAGGTTCGCTGGGCCACATCGCCAAGATGACCGTCTGGATGCGCGACCGCGGCCAGCGCGCGGCCCTGAACGCCGCCTGGCTGCGCGCTTTTCCGGATCCCGACGACCGTCCGGCGCGCCATACGATGAAGGCGGACCTGGATGGCGACAAGTTGGTCGAATGCGATTTCATCGCGGTGCTGGGACAGGAGTAAGCGGCATGGCGCAATACCAATCCTTCCATCCCCATCCCACCGCGCCCCGCACACGCCTGCCCGCGGGATCCTGCGACAGCCAGTTCCACGTATTCGGGCCCGCCGACCGCTACCCGGTGCGTCCGGGAGCGGCCTATGAGATGCCCGGCGCCACCATCGAAGTGGCCTTGCGCCTGCATCGCCTGCTGGGCATCGAACGCGGGGTCATCGTGCAGGCGACGACCTACGGTGCCGATCACCAGGTCGTCCTGGATGGGCTGGCCGCCGCGGGCCCCAACTATCGCGGCTGCGCCAATGCGGCCGTCCTGGCCGAACGCGACGATGCCTACATTGCCCGCCTGCACGATGCCGGTGTGCGCGGCGCGCGCTATACCCGGCAAGGCCTGGGAATCAGCATGGAGCCGGCGGCGTTCCGGCGCTCCATCGCGCGCCTGCGGGAACTGGGCTGGTATGCGAAGTTCCAGCCGGAGCCTGATGGCATCATGGCCCAGGCGGCCCAGTTCGAGGACCTGGATATCCCGGTGCTGATCGACCACATGGGACGTGCCGACCCGGCGCAGGGGCCGCGCGATCCCAGCCGCTGCAAGCTGGTCGAGCTGCTCGGGCGCGGCAATTTCTGGGTGATGCTGTCCCTGACGGAAAAACTATCGAAAGCGGGCGAGCCCTGGGACGATGTGGTGCCGCTGGCGCAGGCCCTGATCGCGGCCAATCCCGATCGCGTCGTCTGGGGAAGCGACTGGCCTCATCCGGTTTCCGTCAAAGCGACGCCGGACGAAGGCCGCCTGGTGGACCAGTTGGCGCGCTACGCCGGCGATGCCGCCACGCTGCACAAGATCATGGTGGACAACCCCGCCCGCCTTTTTGGATTCGAGCCATGAAACTGCTTTCCTTCGAACATCGGGGCCGGGCCGGTTTCGGCCTGCTGCGTGGCGATGCCGATATCGTCGATCTTAGCGGCCTGGGCCATGCCAGCCTGCGGGCCGCGCTGGCGGCGCAGGCGCTGCCCGAACTGGCGCGGCGCGCCGAAGGCATGCACGCCACGCTGCGTCTGGCCGACGTGCGCCTGCTGCCGCCCATTCCGTCGCCGGAGAAAATCATCTGCGTCGGCGTGAACTACGGCAAACGCAACGAGGAGTACAAGGACGGCAGCGCGCCACCCGCCTATCCCAGCGTGTTCCCGCGCTTTCCCGGCTCCTTCGTCGGCCACGGCCAACCGCTTCTGCGTCCCGCCGAGTCCGAGCAGCTGGACTACGAGGGCGAGATCGCCATCGTCATCGGCAAGCGCGGCCGGCGCATCGCCGCCGCGCATGCCTGGTCTCATGTGGCCGGGCTGACATGCGCCAACGAGGGTACGGTGCGCGACTGGCTGCGCCATGGCAAGTTCAATGTCACCCAGGGCAAGAACTTCGATGCGAGCGGCTCGATGGGCCCCTGGATGGTTACCGCGGATGCCTTCGATCCGGCCGCGCCGCTGACCGTCACCACGCGCGTCAATGGCGAACAGCGGCAGCACGACACCACCGCGAACCTGATGTTCCCGTTCGCCGAGCTGATCCGCTACATCTCGATCTGGACCACGCTGGAGCCCGGCGACATCATCTCCACGGGTACGCCGGTGGGCGCCGGCGTGCGCTTCGATCCGCCGCGTTTCCTGAAGCCGGGCGACGTCGTCGAAGTCGAGGTGCCGGGCATCGGCGTTCTGTCCAACCCGGTGGCCGACGACCCGGCCACGATCGCCTGAAGGTACCGCAATGCTCAACGACGAGGACCGTGCCCGCGCCGCCGATATGCTGATGGAGGCCGAGCGTACCGGCCAGCCGGCCGCGCAGCTGGCACTGACGTTCCCCGGCATGGAGATTGCCGATTCCTACGCCATCCAGAAGCGCATCATCGACCTCAAGATCGCCCGGGGCGCGCGCCTGCGCGGGCACAAGATCGGCCTGACGTCCAAGGCCATGCAAAGCACGGTCGGGATAGACGAACCCGATTACGGGCATTTGCTCGATACCATGTTCTTCCAGGATGGCCAGACCATCTCCACGGAAAAAATGATCGTGCCGCGCGTGGAGGTCGAGCTGGCCTTCGTGCTGGGCAAGGCATTGCAAGGTCCGGATGCCACACTGTTCGACGTGCTGGACGCCACGGACTACGTCGTCCCGGCGCTGGAGATCATCGACGGCCGCAGCAGATATCCGCGTACGATCGTCGACAACATCGCCGATAACGCCGCCTGCGCGGGGATCGTCCTGGGTGGCCGTCCGGTTCGGCCCATGGACATCGACCTGCGCTGGGTCGCGGCCATTCTGCTGAAGAACGGCGTCATCGAAGAGTCGGGCGTGTCGGCGGCGGTACTGGGCCATCCGGCACTGGGCGTCGCCTGGCTGGCCAACAAGCTCGCGCCGCATGGCACGGGACTGGAGGCCGGCCATATCGTTCTGGCGGGGTCCTTCACACGCACCGTGGCGGTGGGGCCCGGAGACACCTTGCATGCCGATTATGGGCCGCTGGGCGGCATCTCCGTTCATTTTTCCTGAATCCGGCAATAAGCGCCGGCCGTCGTCCGGGCGACAACCATCGGCGCGCAAGGTATCGCGATCTCGCGCGCCGATGGCCGCGCCTTCCGGCGCGCGCCTTAGAAGCCGTCCGGCAAGCCCAGCGCCGGATCGCTCACCGAATGGCGGCCGGTCTCGATGCGGCCGGCCAGGCGGCGCATAAAGCCGGGGTCCGAATCCGCCGTCACCATCAGGTCGTACCAGTTGCCGCTGTCGCGCAAGGAAAGCGTCATCCGGGCCTGATGGCCGGGACGCACGTGCGCTGTCCAGGAGCCGTCGCGGTCGGCGTCGAAATCGCCGCCCCGCGCCTGCAGCGGGCCGTAGGCCTGGTTCGACCTGACCGTGCATGCGACCGCGCGCCGGCCTTCGTTCCGCACGGTCAGGCGGACGTGGCCGCTCTTGCCGTCCGGCTCGAATTCCACTTCCGGCGCCGCCGCATCCCGCTCGTCCAGGACGTTGAGGTCGCCGGCGAAACGGCGGTGGAAACCGTTGGGACCCAGCACCCACAGGTCGTACTTGCCGCCATCGTCCGCACCGGCGGCCCAACTGCCCTTAAGGGACCGGCGGGGCTCGACGACATAGCGGCGCGGGACGCGGTCCAGATGCAGCCTGTCATAGACGTGGAAGACGGCGCCGGCGTCGCCCGTATTGGAGAACTTCAGTTTCACGGTTCCATGCCGCGCATCCGTGTCGATGGCGGTGTCCAATTCGTAAGGCAGCGCGCGCGATGGCCGAACGCCGGTAGTCTGCGAGGGCATCCGCGCAGTCGTGGGCGGCGTGATCTTCGGCGCGCTCTGCTGCGCCGCGGTCAGGGCGTCGACCTGGTCCTTGGTCGAACTGCCGTTCAGCGTGGGCAGCGGTTCGCTGTTGGGGTTCTCGAAGTTGAACGCGCTGGTCAGATCGCCGCAGACGGCGCGGCGGTACTTGCTGATCTGCGGCTCGCGCACGCCGAAACGCTTCTCCAGGAACATCAGCGTGGAGGTGTGATCGAACACTTGCGAATTCACCCAGCCGCCGCGGCTCCACGGCGACACGACCCACATCGGCACGCGCGGGCCGGGACCATAAGGGCGGCCGTCCTGGGCCGGCTGGCTGGCCGTGGCTGGCGTGTAGTTGTGATACTCGACGGCCATGTCGCTGTCCGGCAGCGTGTAGCCGCCGGCCAGGGTGCCGTCCGGGTTGTGCGACGGGGCGGTGGGCGGCGGCAGGTGGTCGAAGAAGCCGTCGTTTTCGTCGTAGTTGATCAGCAGGACCGTCTTGCTCCAGACATCGGGATTGGCGGTCAGCGCATCCAGCACTTCCTGCACGTACCAGCCACCCTTGGCCGGGCTGGACGGTCCGGGGTGTTCGCTGTACGCCGACGGCGCGATGATCCAGGAGACTTCCGGCAGCTGGCCGGCCTGGATGTCGGCGCGGAAGGTTTCCAGGAAGCCCTGGGGCATGGTGTTGGCGAAGCCCTTGGCAAGCGGGCTCAGGGCATCGTCGGTCAAGGGGTCGTAGACCGGGCCCGCCAGGCTGGCATCCTGGGTGATGTCGGTCTTGGGCACATAGACCGGGCGCCGCGAGGCGGGCATTTTTTCGATTTCCGCGCGCCAGTGGCGGAAGCTCATCATCTCGTTGCAGCCGTAGTTGTCGATCAGGCTCTGGTAGACCTTCCACTTCACGCCGGCTTTTTGCAGCCGGTCGGCGTAGGTCGTCCAGGTCCAGCCTTCGGTGGACGGGCCGATGTCGTTGCCGCCGTTGTACTGGTTGTTCAGCACCGCCACATTGACCGGTCCGCCTTCGGATGGGTCGCGGCCGTTCGGGCCGTTGGTGCCGGTCCAATAGAACAGGCGGTTGGCGATGGTGCCGGTATGCATGCCGCAGTGGTAGTGGTCGCAGAGGGTGAAGGCCTCGGCCAGCGCGCGCTGGAATGGCACTTCGGCTTCCTCGTAATAGCCCATGGAAAGCGGGTTCTTGGCGTCGGGCCAATGGGCCATGCGGCCCTGGTCCCAGGCTGCCTGCGTATCGGCCCAGGAATGGGGGGTACTGCCCGCGCGCTGCGCATTGCCCTGGGTTTCATCCAGGTGGTACGGCGTGTAGGTCGTTGGCGGGCTGGTCTTGGTATAGGTCTGGAAGAAGACGTTCTGGCCGTTGGCCGCGGGAGCCGCGAAGCGGTCGCCGTAACCCCGTACGCCCTTGAACGTGCCGAAGTAGCTGTCGAACGAGCGGTTCTCCATCATCAGCAGGACGACGTGCTTGACGTCCTGGATGGTGCCGGTGTCGTGGTGCGCGGGAATCGCCAGCGCGCGCCGGATGCCGGGCGGGAACGTGGCCAACGCGGCGGCCGACAGGCCGGAGCCGGCAACGCTCTGGAGGAATTTACGGCGGGAAGTCATCGTATGCGTGTCCTTGGCGTAGGGGAGGCGAGGCCGCCTGGATCGGCGACGCACAGAAGGCTAGAGACCGCATGTGACGGCGAATTGATGGGGGGAAGTCCGGGCCACGATCGAGAGGGCAATTTGAGCGGAAGCGCAACTTCTGTAACGGCTCGTGATGGGGGCCGCGCTCATCCAGTCATAACGTCTTGGATCCGGAATGCCTGCTCTACGGCTGAGAACGTAATAATTGTTACGAAAGCGCAAAGCGGATGAGAGGTTCCCGGTGCGTCGCGGCGAAGCGACACTTCATTTGGGCGGGATGCGGGTCGCGCCGGGCTGTTCGCGGCAGCAGGGCGGCATCGCAGGTGGACAGGCAGTGCCCGCTATCGAGGCCCGTAGGAGAGAGGGCGGTTCTTGGCACCCAGCCGCCGGCGATAGGGCAGTGGCCCGGCAGGCGGGTGCCGCTGCCGGGTCCGCATGCGCGGATCAGGCGCAACCGGAATAGGGGGACGCACGCATGGCGGGCCGGCCGGCACGCGTGTGTCCGGCGGTTCGACAAGCGTGGCGAAAATGCCATATAATCAAAGGCTTTCCGGCTAAAGCGCATGCCGTTGGTGTGCGCTCTGTGCGCACATTGCGTATCTGTGCATACAGTGCGTGTGTGTAGTACGTGTGTGCAGTACGTGTGCACGTGCGCGACGGAAAACCAGTAGTCCCGGCAGGTTTATGTTAGCCGTGCCAGGCAGTACCCATAAGTGGTCCGGGTGGCCTCAGGCCCTCGAAGCCTTGCGTGTGTTGGTGTCGCGGCCCGTATCGCGGCGCCTGCGGGCAAGCACCTGCGTGACCATGATGTTAATCAACCTGCGTCCGGCGACGGACCGCACTCCGAAAGGAAGTAAGGGACTATCATGCCCAAGATGAAGACCAAGAAAAGCGCTGCCAAGCGCTTTCAGGTTCGCGGCAGCGGATCGATCAAGCGGGGTCAGGCGTTCAAGCGCCACATCCTGACCAAGAAGACCACCAAGAACAAGCGCCAGCTGCGCGGTTCGGCCGCGGTTCACGAGACGAATGTCGCCTCGGTCAAGGCCATGATGCCTTTCGCTTGATAGATTACGGAGATCCACTATGCCTCGCGTCAAACGCGGCGTTACCGCCCGCGCCCGTCACAAGAAAGTCCTCAACGCCGCCAAGGGTTATCGCGGCCGCCGCGGTAATGTATTCCGCATCGCCAAGCAGGCGGTCATGCGCGCCGGGCAATATGCCTATCGCGACCGTCGCAACAAGAAGCGCACCTTCCGCGCCCTGTGGATCACGCGTATCAATGCCGCGGTGCGCGAGCACGGCGTTACGTACAGCGTGTTCATGGCCGGCCTGAAGAAGGCGTCCATCGATCTGGACCGCAAGGTGCTGGCCGACCTGGCCGTGCGCGACAAGGCCGGCTTTGCCGCCGTTGTCCAACAGGCCAAGGCTGCCCTGTCCGCCTGATCGTTTTTCGACGTATCGCGCATTGCTGCAAACGGGGCTGTCATGGCCCTGTTTGCGTTTTTGACGGCTGCGTTTCGCGCCGCGCTTCCTAGGCTGATGCCATGACACAGTTGGTCGATGACCTGATCGCTCAGGCGAAAGAACGATTCGCGGCCGCGCCCGACGCGGTTGCCCTGGAAAACATCAAAGCACGATTCCTTGGCAAGGAAGGCGCGCTGACCGTCATGCTGCGCGGGCTGGCCCAGCTGGACGCGGAGCAGAAACGCGAGATGGGCGCACGGGTGAACCGTGCCAAGCAGCAGATCGAGGAGCTGCTGAACCAGCGCCGCGCCGAACTGGCGCAGGCCGAGCTGGAGCAGCGCCTGGCCTCCGAAACCATCGATGTCACCCTGGCCGGCCGTGGCCGCGGCGTGGGCGGCATCCATCCGGTGATCCGTACCTGGGAACGCGTTGAAGCCATCTTCCGCTCCATCGGCTTCGATGTCGCCGACGGCCCGGAAATCGAAAATGACTGGACCAACTTCACCGCGCTGAACAATCCGGAAAACCATCCGGCCCGGTCCATGCAGGACACGTTCTACGTGGACATGAAGGATGCGCAGGGCCTGCCGCTGCTGCTGCGCACGCATACCAGCCCGATGCAGGTGCGCTACGCGCGCATGAACAAGCCGCCCATCAAGGTGATCGCGCCGGGACGTACCTACCGCGTCGACAGCGATGCCACGCATTCGCCCATGTTCCATCAGGTCGAAGGGCTGTGGATCGGCGAAGACGTATCGTTCGCCGACCTCAAGGGCGTCTATACGGACTTCCTGCGCTGCTTCTTCGAAAGCGACGACCTGGCGGTACGCTTCCGTCCATCCTTCTTCCCGTTTACGGAACCGTCGGCCGAGATCGACATGATGTTCACCAGCGGTCCCAACCGCGGACGCTGGCTGGAGATCTCCGGGGCGGGCCAGGTGCATCCCGTGGTCGTGCGCAACTTCGGGCTCGACCCGGAACGCTACATCGGTTTCGCATTCGGCTCGGGCCTGGAGCGCCTGACGATGCTGCGCTACGGGGTAAACGACCTGCGCCAATTCTACGAAGGCGATCTGCGTTTCCTTCGCCAGTTCAACGAATAATCTACGGCTGATCATGCAATTTCCCGAATCCTGGCTGCGCGCGCTGGTCAACCCTGCCATCGATACCGAAGAATTGGCGCATCGCCTGACGATGGCCGGTCTGGAAGTCGAAGACCTGCAACCCGCCGCGCCGCCGTTCTCCGGCGTGGTCGTGGGCCACATCGTCGAGATCGCCCCGCATCCGAACGCCGACAAACTGCGTGTGTGCCAGGTCGACGACGGCTCGGGCGAGCGCTTGCAGATCGTCTGCGGCGCGCCCAACGCGGCGGCCGGCCTGAAAGTGCCGCTGGCGCGCATCGGCGCGCGGCTGCCGGGCGACATCAACATCGGCAAGGCCAAGATGCGCGGTGTCGAATCCGCCGGCATGCTGTGCTCGGCGCGCGAACTGGGCCTGTCGCAGGACCATGCCGGTCTGCTGGAGTTGCCTTCCGATAGCACCCCGGGCGCCTCGCTGCGCGACCTGCTGGACCTGGACGATACGCTGTTCACGCTGAAGCTGACGCCTAATCGCGCGGACTGCCTCTCCATCCTGGGCGTGGGGCGCGAGGTCGCGGCGCTGACGGGTGCCGCCCTGAAGGTGCCGGCCGCCGAGCCCGTCCGGGCCACCCTCGGCGACGTGCTGCCGGTCGACATCCAGGCCCCGGATCTGTGCGGCCGCTTCGCAGGCCGCATCATCCGCGGCGTGAACGCCCGCGCGGCGACCCCGCAGTGGATGAAGACCCGCCTGGAGCGGGCCGGGCAGCGCTCGGTGTCGGCCCTCGTGGATATCTCGAACTATGTCATGCTGGAGCTTGGCCGGCCCACGCACGTTTTCGACCTGGACAAGATCTCCGGCGGCCTGACGGTGCGCTGGGCCAAACCCGGCGAATCGCTGGTCCTGCTGAACGGCCAGACCGTCGCGCTGGACCAGGACGTCGGCGTGATCGCCGCCGGCGATGCCGTGGAAAGCCTGGCCGGCATCATGGGCGGCGATGCGACGGCCGTCACGCTGGATACCCGGAATATCTACGTCGAGGCAGCCTTCTGGTGGCCCGAGGCCATTGCCGGGCGCGCGCGGCGCTACAAGTTCAGTTCCGAGGCCAGCCATCGATTCGAGCGTGGCGTGGATTACCAGGATATCCCCGAGCATCTGGAAATCATCACGCGGCTGATCCTGGAAATCTGCGGCGGCGAATGCGGCCCCATCGAAGACAAGATCGTCAACGTGCCGCGCCGCGAGCCGGTGCGCATGCGCCTGTCCCGCTGCGAACGCGTACTGGGCGTGAAGATCCCGCGCGAGGAGATTGCCGGAATTTTCACCCGCCTGGGGCTGGCGCACAGCATCCAGGACGACACCGTGGTGGTGGAGCCGCCGTCCTATCGCTTCGATCTGTTCATCGAGGAAGACCTGATCGAGGAAATCGCGCGCATCCACGGTTTCGAACGCATCCCCGACCAGCCGCCCATGGCACTGGCCAAGATGCGCGTGCCGCCGGAAGCGCGCCGCAGCCCGCATGCGGTGCGTCGCCATATGGCCGCGCTGGACTACCAGGAAGTCGTCAACTTCAGCTTTGTCGAAGCGGACTGGGAACGCGACTACGCGGGCAATGCCGATCCCATCAAGCTGCTCAACCCCATCGCCAGCCAACTGGCCGTGATGCGTTCCAGTCTCCTGGGGGGACTGGTAGCGAACATCGTCCATAACGCCAATCGCAAGCAGTCGCGGGTGCGGGTGTTCGAGCTGGGCCGCGTGTTCTTCCGCGACGCGACGATCGCCGATGGCGAACTGGCTGTCGCCGGGGTGCGGCAACCCTTGATGCTGGCCGGCGCGGCCTGGGGGCCGCACGTCGAAGAGCAATGGGGCATGCCGACGCGCCACGTCGACTTCTACGACGTCAAGATGGATGTGCAGGCGCTGTTCGGCGCGCGCGGTACCGAGCTGCGTTTCGAGGCGGCGCCGCATCCGGCGCTGCATCCCGGACGCGGCGCCCGCATTGCGCTGGACGGCAAGCCCATCGGCTGGATCGGCGAGCTGCACCCGCGCTGGGCGCAAAAGGCGGAGCTCGCCCATGCCCCCGTGGTGTTCGAACTGGATGTGCAGGCCGTGCTGGAAGGACGCCTGCCGCGGGTGCGCGAGTTGTCGCGGCAGCCCGTGGTGGTACGCGACCTGGCGCTGTGGGTGGACGCCGCGCTACCCGCGCAGGCCATGCTGGACACTATCGCGCAAGCCATTGCCCAGGACCCGAAACTCAGCATCGTGCAGGATGTCCGGCTCTTCGACGTGTGGCGGGAACAGACGCAAGTCGATGATTCCACTAGGGAAAAAAGCCTTGCTTTCCGCTTCTGGCTACAGGACACTGACGCAACGCTGGACGAGGCGCGTGTCGCCGACTGCCTGGAAAGACTCAAGGACAGGCTGGTCCAGGCCCACGGCGCGCGCCAACGCGCCTGACACGCGCAGCGATAAGAAAGGGGATTACAGACCATGCTTTCCGAGCCACGCACATTGACCAAGGCCGAACTCGCGGAGCTATTGTTCGAACGGGTAGGTTTGAACAAGCGCGAGGCCAAGGACATTGTCGATACCTTCTTCGAGGAGATCCGCGATGCGCTTGCGCGGGGGGACTCCGTGAAGCTGTCCGGTTTTGGCAATTTCCAGGTACGCGACAAACCGCCCCGGCCCGGACGCAATCCCAAGACCGGAGAAACCATTCCGATCGCGGCACGGCGCGTGGTGACTTTCCACGCCAGCCAGAAGCTGAAGAGCATCGTCGAAAGCACCGCGACGCCTGCCGAGCCGTCTTCGGCCGACTAGGCCGGCTTCGCCATCGATGTGTCCCGGGCCGCATGGGCCATGCCGCTAACGTTCCTACCATGACTCGACCAGAACCTGCCGTTGTCCTGCCTCCGATCCCGGCCAAGCGTTACTTCACGATAGGCGAAGTCAGCGAGCTGTGCGGCGTCAAACCGCATGTGCTGCGGTACTGGGAGCAGGAATTCACCCAATTGAAACCCGTCAAGCGGCGCGGAAACCGACGCTATTACCAGCACCACGAAGTGCTGTTGATACGCCGCATCCGCTCGCTGCTTTATGAGCAGGGCTTTACGATCAGCGGCGCGCGCAACCGCCTGGGCGATGCGCGCGAGGCGCCGCCCCATGACCATGACGCGGCCGTGCGGTTTACCGGTGCGGAAATGCAGGCCCTGCGCGCGGAACTGAACGGCGTATCGACCGTGCTGGCCGAAGCCTTGGGCAGTATCCGGCAAGGTGCAAGCGACGCGAACGGCGACGTCTCGAAGACGGGCGCGGGGAACACGAACAACTCCGGGCCTGCTTCCAACGACGACATGCATTGAGCAGCGCAAAGGTTCAAGACATCTGATATACTTTCGGTCTTTCGGGGCGTAGCGCAGCCTGGTAGCGCACTTGCATGGGGTGCAAGGGGTCGCGAGTTCGAATCCCGCCGTCCCGACCAGCAGTTCAAAAAGGCGTTAGTGATAATTCACTAACGCCTTTTTTCATCCGGCCTTTTTTCATCCGGCCTTTTTTCATGCGGCCTTTTCTCATGCGCCGCCTTCTTCCATGCGCGAGCCTTTCTTCAAAAGCTTTTCATGCGCAAGGACGTCGGCATCGCCGGGCCGGAATCAGGTGATATCGGTGGGCATGGCAGCGGCGAGAAAGGCGAGCCTATGCTGCACGGATATGAAATCCACCGGACGGATCAGCGCGTGAGCCAAATACAGAAGCGTGGTCTTCAGCCTGGGCAAGTCTTCCGCTGTCGCTTCCTGGCAATTTACGATCAATGCTTCCAGGAACTGCTTGAATAGCGGTTCATAGAACTTGCCAGCCACGTCGGCGGATAGCACCGAATCCGGTGTTCCGCGCATGCGCAGATGACGCATGAAGCCATCGAAATTTTCGGGGGCAACCGATGCCGTGAAATCCAGCATGCACTCCAGTGTGAACTTCTGGCGGGGATCGAGGTTTCCCTCCGCGGGGATCAGCGCGATGTCCGGCCCGCAGTGCGCGAGGAACGATTTGGCCTTGTCGAACAGGACGGCCAATTGATCCTGGATCTCTCGCTCGATGGAGGTGCCTATCACGCTGGGCTTGGCCGGGAGTTGATAGAGCGGTTCGCGGGCATACATCGCGGCGATCTTTGCACGCTGCTGGTCCAGTGCCGGCGCGGTGTCGCTGAAATGGCCTGGCGAGGTGGGGGTGCCGATATTCAGGGATGGGATCATGAATGTCTCCGAGGAATGGGCCGGCGCGGATAGCGCTGGCGATGTCGGGACGGTGTGTTCCATCGCCTGGGGAACTGTTCCCATCGGATTGGGGAAGCGACGGTATCCCCTGTAAGGGATACCGTCGTATGTCAAGCGTCAGGCATCCGTTGCCGCGAACGCACACGCGTGCCGTGTGCATTGCCCTCCTGGGTGCGGCTGTGTACTTGCCGGTTCCTGTCGTCGTATCAGAAGATGTGCCTGATTCCGGTACCCACGCCCAGTTGGGTCGAGCCGCTGGCGATTTCCGCCGACGCCGCGTCGTAGACGCGGTTGAAGTCCACGGTGCCGTAAAGCTGCGTGCGTTTCGATAGGGCATATTCAGCCAGGGCGACCAGCGCATAGCGTTTGCCCTTGTCTCCTTCCTCGATCACATTCTTGCTGGTGTCGAAGTAGGCGGCACCCGTGAAAGTCCACGGCGTGGCCATTGGCTGCCATGTCACGCCGGCGTAGTAGCCGTTGTCCTTGCGTTGCAGCCCGTTGTCCGGGGGATTGGCGATGCCCATGACGGCATTCACGAAGCCCGTCTGGTCGCGTCCGTTGAAGTAACCGACGAACAATCGGGTATTGTCGAATAGGCGGTAGGCGGCGTTCAGGTTCCACACCCGCTGGGTATAGGCCGAGTTGGTGTCGGCGCGGGTGAACTGATAGCCGCCGCCGACGGTCAGCGGGCCGGTCGTGTAGGTCAGCGTGCCACCGTATTGCTGCCCCAGCTTGTGGTCGTCGAAGGAGTCGCCGAAGGCATACGACAGGATCAAATCGAAGCCGCCCAGCTTGTTATTGCGATAGCGCACCGATTCGGAGCTGCGCGCCCGCGACATGGCGACCGGAAGCCAGGAGTTTTGCTCGTAGTTGCCGACTGTCAGCGGGTCGAAGGTATCGCCGAGGATGGTGAATAGCGGCGTGTCCTGCCGCCCCAGCGAAATCGCGCCAATGTCGCCGCCATCCAGGCCGACGTAGGATTGCCGGTTGAACATGCGGCCGGGATCGTTTTCGTTGCCGTCCTGCATGTTGAAGCCGCTTTCCAGGCGGAAGAACGCGGAATTGCCGTTGCCCAGGTCCTCCGTGCCCTTCAAACCCCAGCGGCTGTTGGTGACGGCGCCGTTCTCCATCGAGATGCGGCTGTTGTCCGGCTGGTAGCCTGCGCCGGTGCTCAGGTAACGGACGCTGACATCCGCTATGCCATAGAGCTGCACATTGGTTTCGGCGGCTTGCGCGGTCGCGGTTGCCATGCCGGCCATGGCCAGTCCCAGCGCGGTTTTTTTCAGTGGGAATCCACTCATCGACTTCATCTCCTCTCCCAGGCTGCGGCACAGGTTGTGCCGATCTCCAGAACCGTGACGCCGTGCGGTGGATAACCGCGGCATCAGCAATGTGCGTTATCCGGCTGTCGCGCGAGGGGTGAGGCGATTGCGCCGGATGAACGGTGTGCCACCCGGTCGGTCTTGCCGCGGCGTGCGGGACAAAACCCAACAGGGGGCCGGCGCAGTATAGGTGAAACGATGTAGATCACCCTTTAGGGATAATCCTGCTTTGTGCCGTTATCGATGCAAACCTGGCTGCTTTTTCGAGGAAAATTCAACGCCTTCCCCGAGGCTGGAGATCAGGGATTTTGCACCAGGCGCTCGACTTCGGCGAGCAGCATCCGCGGGTCGTAGGGCTTGTCCACCACGAGGTTGAACAGGCCCGGCCTTTGCCGGGCGAGCAGGCCTTGCGCGCCGGTCACCAGAATGACGGGCAGGGCGTGCATGTCGCCGTCTGCGCGTATGGCTTCCGCCAATTCCAGCCCCGTCATCAGCGGCATCATGAAGTCGGTGATGACCAGATCCGGCCGGCGGTTTTTCATGATCTCCAGCGCGGCGCGGCCGTGGGGTGCCGTGAGTACATCGTACCCGGCGTCCTCAAGGAGATCGGCCAGCATCTCGGCAAGCAGGATCTCGTCGTCCGCGACGAGGATCAATGCCATGGCGAGCGGCCTCCTGACGCTATCACGTTCATCGTCAGGATCCGCCAAGGTGTTCCGCCAGCTTGCTGCCGGCGGGCGCTCCCAGCTTGGGACCGACGCGTAGCCCGTTGCTGGTGATTTCCAGCAGGCGCGTGTTGCCCACGAAAGCACTATCGCGCATTTTCTGGATGGCGATCGTGCGATTCAGGTCCTGATCCTGGACGACTTGTCGCAGCAGGATGATGTTATCGAACATCGCGGACAACTGGTCCGTCGGCGCGGTGACGTCTTCATCGATGATCTGGCGCATTTCCCAGGTAAACAGCGTCGTCACCCCCATGGCGCGCAGGCGGTTCGTCAGGGTGGTGAAGAACTCCACCAGCCTGGCGCGGTGCGTGGCGGCCCGTTCGAATCCGCCGATGCCGTCGACGAATAGACGTGTCACGCGATGGCGCGCGACCAGGCCCAGCAATTCATGTCCCAGCTTGTCCAGCAGGTTTTCCGACATGGGCGTCCACATCAGCTGGACGTGGTCCATCGGAAGCGTAATGCCCAGCGTCGTCGCTTTGCGTTGCAGCAGGGTGGAGGTCTCGAAGAAACCGAAGTGCAACGCGGGTTCTTCTTCGGTGGCGCCGCTGAGGAAGTGCAGGCCCAGCGTGGTCTTGCCGGTGCCCGTGGGGCCGGCGAGCAGCGTGACGGAACCGCGCGGCAGGCCGCCGCCCGTCAGGACATCCATGCCTTCATTGCCGCTGGTGACCCGTTGCGCCAGTATCGCGGGCGAGGGCGGGATCTGCGACCACGAAACGGCTTCCAGGCGCGGATAGATCGTGACCCCGGACTGGGTAATCTCGTACTGGTGCAATCCCCCGACCGCGGCGCTGCCGCGCGATTTGCGCACCTGAAGCTGGCGAACGGTACGGACGCCGAAGATCTCGTCGCTCAGGTCGATGACACCATCGACCATGGTGTGTTCCGGGCTGCTGTCGTCCAGCCGGGTGCTGGTCAAAAACAGCACGGTGCAACCGACGAAGCCGGCCTGACCCTGTACCTCTGCCACGAACGTTTTGACGTCCAGGTCCGTCTCGGCACGTTCCCGTGCGTTGAGCAGGCCGTCGAAGACCAGCAGCGTGGCGTTGTGCCGTTTGGTTTCCTGCCGCAGCAGTTTGACCACCGCGCCCAGCCCTTCTTCGCGCAGGGCGTGAAAAACGCTGACGTAGGCGATCTCCTGTCCCAGCTTTTCCTCTTCGAAAAAGTCCAGGGTGGACATCGCATGGAACAGCCGTTCGTGGCTCTCGGCCAGCAAGGTCACATAAAGCACTTTGCCGCCGTTGGCAGCGTGCGCAAATGCAATCTGGTTGGAGAGAATGGTTTTGCCGGCCCCGGGGCGGCCCTGGATGATATAGGAAGCGCCTTCGATGAATCCGCCGTTCAATATGCGGTCGAGTCCCTCGATACCACTCGCCATGCGTGCGAGATGCTGCACCACCGATTCCTCCGTTCCTGCCGTCGCACTTGTGACGGTCGCGCGAAAGTGTCCCGCATGTTCGATTTGGGCGTCAAGCGAAAACACTAATACCGATTACCGATGTAACCGGGGTAGCGATATCGGGCCGCGGCGGGTGGCTCCGCATGGATGCCCATCCGGCAGGGAAGAGGCTCCGCTCGCGTCACGAATGACTTGGTCAGCACGGGCCGTGCCCGGGAGCGTGGGCGGGCGGTTCCGGGAAGGGCGGGAGCCGGACACGGGTACGGCGTTTGCATCGGCAGGGGCTCCACGAACGACAAGGAGCTTGCCATGACTCGACTTCGTAGAATCGCGGCGCTGGCACTGGCCATGTGTCTACCCATGATGGGCGGCTGCACCCTGGGCGGAGCGGCGGCCGGGGGCGTGATAGGCCATGAAACCACGCATAGCACGGCCGGTACGGTGGGCGGCGCGGTGGTCGGCGGTGTGATTGGCCACGAAATCGGCAAGGACTAATACTTACAGGCACATCCCGCCGGGGTGCATACGGGTTATGTGCCGTGGCGGTGTCCCGGTCAAACGGGCGATATATTCGCCGCCCGGCGGCCGGGACTCCCACCAACGCACGAGTCGCGGGGGACGGAAGGCGCGCCGGTGCTAGGACATCGATACGTGCGCTTTTGGTTGGCTTCGGATACGGCCGATGGCCGGGAGGCCGGCGCCCGACCCGGCCGGAAGTAATGCTCACCCATGCGTTCCTTGCTTGCCAGCTGCCCGCCGCGATGTTGAAGCGGGCGCTGCGCTTATGCAAAAGGTGCCATCCGGGGCGGTCACGCCTGCGCGAGCGTGTCGCGCGGCTTTCGTTCGCGCGTCAAGACTGCTTGCATTTGAAAGCTTTCGCAGCCTTGGCGAAGCTCCTCCTGCGGTGCGATATTTACGGTCGCGTGTTTGGCGCATTCAGTTTTTGGCGGGACCGGCGCACTGGACGGGGTAGGCGTCGGTATTTCTGGCATGGGTAGGGGAAGGGCTCAGCAGGTCGCCCACGCATTCCTGCGCCATGCCGCTTGCCCCTTAAGATGTTCGGAGCGAGCCCATGATCCAGTACAAGAACTTTGTTATCGAATGCGGGGTGGAAGCGTCGAAGAACGGGTGCTATCAGGCGCGTATCTTCATCTCCATGCTGGAAGGCGGAGACCCGGTGAACGGCTTTGCCTTCCCCCCATACCCAGGCGCTTCCATACCGACCGAAAGCCTGGCGCGCAAAGACGCCGAACAATGGGCGCGCGAGTGGATCGATGAAAACTTTTAGCGGGCTGGCGTCTGGCCGCTCTTGCCGTCCTGTCCCTGCTCGTTGTTCTTGGGCTGAGGGATGGGGTCGCAGTTGAAGGTGACGTAGGTTTCCGCGCGCATCAAGCCGGTCGCATGATTGGACGAGACGTCGGGGTGGGTCATTTTCAGGCCCTGCGACGTGCAATAGTCCCTGGCGTGATCCAGCGTCTGGCTTTTGAGCTGGACCCATGAAGTCGTCAGGCCGCCGGAACGGGCCGTCACGGTGTATTGGCCGGGTTGCCCCGTGGGAATGATCGGGCCGGTCGTGGCGGCGCATCCCGCCAGCATGGCAAGGCCGCCCGAGACGAGGGCGGCGCCCATGGCGCGCCATCCCCAGGGGGAAATACGAAAAGGCATGAATCCTCCGCTGCTGCGTGTGGGCGCTATTTTATGCATTCAATAAGGACCTTGCTGCGCGCCGGCGGGCACGGCCGGCCTTCCGCGATCGAATTGCGCGGCAAGCGATTCGGCGGCGCGCGCGAGCAGGGTGGCATCGATCCCGACGGCGACGAAGGTCGCGCCCAGGGCCAGGTAATGCTTGGCCCGGACGGGATCGGTATGCAGAATACCGGCTGATTTGCCCGAGGCGACGATACGGCGAATGGCGTCGTCGATGGCCGATGTGACGTCGGGATGCCCAGGGTTGTCGAGATGGCCCATGTTGGCCGACAGATCGGCCGGCCCGATGAACACGCCATCCACACCGTCGATTTCGAGTATCCGGTCGAGTTCGGCCAGGCCGGCGGGCGTTTCTATCTGCAGCAGGACGCACATTTCGTCGTTGGCGCGCGCGAGGTAACGCGGTATGCGATTCCAGCGGGACGAGCGGGCCAGCGCGCTGCCCACGCCACGGATGCCCGCCGGCGGATAACGGACCGCGGCAACGGCGGCGGCGGCTTCCTCGGCCGACTGGATCATCGGAATCAGCAGATTCTGGGCGCCTATGTCCAGGATCTGCTTGATGCGAACGAAATCATTCCAAGGAGGGCGGACGACCGGCGCCACAGGATAGGCCGCCACGGATTGCAACTGGGCGAGCATGGTCCGCAGTTCGTTGGGCGCGTGTTCGCCGTCGATGACCAGGCAGTCGAAGCCGGCGCCGGCGCAGATCTCGGCCGTGTACGGGTGGGTCAGCGCGGCCCACAGGGCAATCTGAGGCTTGCCCGCGCGCAGCGCCCGCTTGAAGGAATTGGTCAGGATATCCATGCGTGGCCTTGGTATGTCGTCCATGTGGGGGAGGGAAGAGATGGACGATAATAGGGCATTCCGCCGGCATGGCGGTATGGAGGCAGCCGCATGGCTTTGCATCAATTCAAACAGGGCGAGCTGGCTTACTGGCTGGGGGTCATCGCGGACAAGGGCGGCGCGGCCGAACCGGTCCCGCAGCGTTTCATCGACGCGTTGCTGATCCTGCGCTGCATCGAAATCGACGGATCCGGGGCCCCTGTCCTGACGGACAAGGGGCGGCTCTCGCTGCACATGGAATCGGCCCCGGCGGGGCCGTATTCCGCATCATGACGACCGCCCGAAACGGGCAGGGCGGCGCGCTGGCGGGCATCGTCGCTCAATTGCGGACGCACTATGACGAGGTCGTGCTGCCGCTGTGGCTGACCCGGGGGTTCAACGCCGCGCTAGGGCTGCCTTTCGAATCCCTGAGCAGCGTCGACGGCCAACCCTTGCCGCCGCAGCGCTATCGCACGATGGCATGCGCGCGCCAGCTGTTCGTGTTTTCCCTGGGCGGCGCGGCAGCGCTGTCGGCGCATGCCGAACGGCTGTTCGAATCCTTGCGGCACCGCTTTCGCCATCCGGCGGGCGGCTGGGTCTACAGCATCGGCCCGGACGCGGCGCCGCTGGAAACCCACCACGATTTGTACACCTATGCCTTCGTGGTCTTTGCCTGTGCGGCGTATTACCGTCGTTCGGGCGATCCGCGCGCCTTGCAGACGCTGGCTGAAACGGTATCGCTGGTGGAATCGCGCTTCGGCAAGGCAGGGGGACTTTATCTTGCGCAGTTGGACGGCGACGGGGTGACCCCGCGGCAAGGACCGCTGCAGAATCCGATCATGCACCTGACCGAAGCTTATCTGGCGGCGCGCGGACTGGCAGACACGGCGTGGTACGAGGATGCGCTGCGCCGCATCGCCGATGGCGTCTCCATGCACTTCATGGACGCCGCCACGCAATGCATCTGTGAGCTGCCCGCGCGCGAGACGGGCAACCGCATCGAGCCCGGGCATCAGTTCGAATGGTATGCGCTGGTGCAGGGCGCGCCGGACGTCTTCCCGGACACCAGGCTGGCCGGATCGGTCCCGCAGGCGATGGACTACGCAAGGCGCCATGGGGTCGAGCCCGAAGTCCAGGCCGTGTGTGCCAGCCTGGACTTGCGCGGGACGGTCACCGATGCGACCCAGCGGATATGGGCACAGACGGAATACGCCCGCTCCCTGGCGATGCGTGGGGACGATGCGTCCCTGCACGATCTGGAGCGGCAGTTGCGCCGGTTCCGCGACCGATTCCTGCATGCCGGCGGGTGGTACGAATGCCTGGACGCGGGCGGCGGCGTGGCCCGCGCGGACATGCCGTCGACCACCCCGTACCATCTGGCCGCATGCTACGCGGCGCTGCCAGGGGCGACGTAGGCCCTTCGGCAGGGTCTATGCGTCCCTTTATGTATCATTTTATTCGGTTTTCTTGCGAAATATTTGGATTTCTGCGATGCTGCGCGCCAACGCCGGACGGCCCGGTCTCCATAGAGGAGCGCAGCGATGAGTCCCAAATCCATCGACGGCTACACCGTATACGCGTATTCCATTCCGCCGCAGGGGCGCGAGCCGGCGCGGGCCTTCATGGAAACGCGCAGGGAAGGCGCCGAGGAAGAACCCCAAACTTTTGAAATCTACCTGTCACGCCGTTTCCGCAGCGGCGTGGAAGCGATGTCCGCCGCGCGCAATGCGCTGGCGGCCGTGCGAGCCGTGGACGAAAACGGGATTCCCGACCATTTGCCTGAATAAAAAAGCGGCGCCCTGTCGGGCGCCGCCGGTGCGTCACGGATCAGGCTGAATGCAGTTGATCGCCAATGGGCAGCGTGCGGATGCGCGTGCCGGTGGCCGCGAAAATGGCATTGCACAGCGCCGGGGCGAAGGGTGGCAGGAAGGGTTCGCCGACCCCGCCCAGGGGCATGTCATAGCCATGAGGGACCAGATGGACGCGGATATCCATGTTGGCCTCCGGCATGCGGGCGACCTGGTATTGGTGGAAATTGGTCTGCTCCGTTTGCCCTTGCTTGAACGTAATGGCTCCTTGCGTGGCCAGGCTCAAGCCCATGATGCAGGCGCCTTCGGCTTGCGAGCGGATACGGTCGGGCTGGACCTGCGGTCCGCAGTCCCCGGCGATGTCCACGCGCTTGACGCTGACCTGGCCATCCTTGCCCACGGCCACCTCCACCACCATGGCGACGTAGGTGACGAAGCTATAGGCATAGGCCAGGCCCAGGCCATGGCCGGGCGGGAGCTTGCGGCTGCCCCAGCCGGCTTCGCGGGCCGCCAGTTCGATCACCCGGCGGAGACGGCCCGTATCCACGGGGTAAAGATCGGGCGACTCCCCATAGTTGGTGTTGTCCGAAAGCGCCCGCGGCGACACCTTGCGTGGCGGGCCGATCAGTTCCAGCAGGAAGTCGCGGTGGTCCCGCCCGGCCTCATGCGCCATCTCGGCGATAAAGGACTGCACGGCGAAGGCGTGCGGAATGTTCGATACGGAGCGAAACCAGCCGATGCGCGTATGGGCCTCCGTTGCCGGCGCCTCGACCCGCATGTTGCGGATATCGAAGGGCTGGTTGACGGCGGACATGTTCAGCTCGGAAGGCTGCTCGCCCTTCGCCTGCAGTGAGAAAGTCGAGGCGATGGGCGGCGCGGCGCTGCGATGCAGCCAGGCCACCACCTTGCCGCTGGCATCCAGGCCGCCTTCCAGGTGTTCGTACGAGACCGTGTGGAAGTAGTCGTTGCGAATGTCGTCTTCGCGGGTCCAGGTGACCTTCACCGGTTTGCCGTCCATGGCTTGCGACAGCAGGGCGGCTTCGGCGGCGAAGTCCGGCTTGGACTTGCGGCCGAAGCCGCCGCCCAGCAGGGTGACATTGACCATGACGTCCGCGGGCTTGACCTTCAGGTGCTCGGCGACGATCTCGGCGGTGGCCTGCGGGGCCTGCACACAGGCCCAGACCTCGCATTTGCCGTCCTGGATGCGCGCCACGGCGGCGGGCGGCTCCATGGTGGCGTGCGCCAGATGGGGCAGGTAGTACTCGGCTCGCACCCGCTTGGCGGCGGAGGCCAGCGCCGCCATCGCGTCGCCGTCGTTGCGCGCCACCTTGCCGGGCTTTTGGACCAGATCGCGCAGCTGGGCCTTGTAGGCATCGGAATCGTAGCTGCCGTTGGGGCCGTCGTCCCACTCGATCTGCAGGGCCTGGCGGCCCTTGATGGCGGCCCAGGTGTTGGTGGCGATGACGGCAATGCCGCCCAGCGGATGGAATTGGGCGGGCAGCGGCGTAGGGGCGATCTCCACGACCTTGACCACGCCCGGTACCTTCAGGGTGGCGTCGGCGTTGTAGTGCCTGACCTTGCCGCCCAGCACGCCCGGCCGCGCGATGACGGCGTACATCATGCCGTCCAGCCGCGTGTCGATGCCATAGTGCGTGTTGCCCGTGGCGATATCGCGGCCATCGACGTTGCGCACGTCGGGCTTGCCGATATAGCGGAACTGCGCCGGCGATTTCAGGCGCACCGCATCACCCTTGGGCACGGGCATGCCGGCGGCGGCCTGCGCCAGTTCGCCGTATCCCAGTTTGCGGCCGGTCTTCGCGTGCTCGACCTGATGACCGCGCGCGTGGACTTCGCTTACCGGAACGTTCCACTGTTTGGCGGCGGCCGCTTCCAGCATGCCGCGCGCGGCCGCGCCGACGCGCCGCATGGGCGTGAAGAAATGACGTGTGCTGCGCGAGCCGTCGGTATTCTGGTTGCCGTATTTCTGCTGGTCGCCGGGAGCCTGCACGACGCGGACATGGGCCCAGTCCGCCTCCATCTCGTCGGCGATGACCACCGGCAGGCCGGTGCGCACGCCCTGGCCCATTTCGGGGCGCAGCGCCATGATGGTGACGATGCCGTCGGTGCCCACGTGAACGAAAACAGTGGGGTCGTCGACGGCGCCGCCGGGGAAGCCGTCCACGCCGTACTTGCCGGCGTCGGCTGCCAGTACGTCGCCGGACCAGCCGCCTATCAAGGCAAGGCCGGCGGCCATGCCGGCGGCCTTCAGCAGCGCGCGGCGCTGCGGCGACAAAGGCGTTGCCTGCGGGACGGCGAAGCGGGGATGCGCGCTCATAGGACGTCCCTCCCTGCAGCCGGTTCCTGGTCCGCAAGGGCCAGCGCACGGTCTTCGACGGACTGCGCGGACGCATGGGCGTGCGCCGCCGGGCCGCCGGCGGCCTGCTTGATCGCGGCGCGGATGCGGGTGTAGGTGCCGCAGCGGCAGATGTTGCCGCTCATGGCGCTGTCGATATCGGCATCGCTGGGCGCCGGGGTGGTCTTCAGCAGGGCGGTGGCCGACATGATCTGGCCGCTCTGGCAGTAGCCGCATTGCGGCACGCCGATGGCGACCCAGGCATCCTGGACCTTCTTGCCGACGGCGTCGGCGCCTATGCCTTCGATGGTGGTGATCTGCTTGCCGACGGCCGATGAGATCGGCGTGACACAGGAGCGGATGGGCGTGCCGTCCAGGTGCACCGTACAGGCGCCGCACAACGCCATGCCGCAGCCGAATTTGGTGCCGGTCAGGCCCACGACGTCGCGCAGGGTCCAGAGGATGGGCGTGTCGTCGGGGACATCGACGTTATGCTGTTTGCCGTTGATCGTCAGTGTTGCCATGGATGATGGGCCTCACGATGTGTGACGCACCTCGATAGAGGCGCGTGGATGAACGAACTGGATGAGTACACTAGCCGGATGAGCATAGTACCGATCGATCGCCGTGGAAACCGGTGTTTGGGAATTTTGCTGGCGGCGGGCCGGGGTGAGCGGTTCCGTGCGTCCTCGGGACATGGCGAGGCTGACAAACTGCTGTCGGTGTTGCCCGATGGGCGCACCGTGGCGCAGGCATCGGCGCAGGCGCTGCGACAGGTCTTTCCCGTGGTCGTCGCGGTGGTGCGGCCGGGCGCGCCGGCGCTGGCGCGTACCCTGCAGTCCGCGGGTTGCGTCGTGCTGGAGGCAGCCGATGCCGCGCGCGGCATGGGCGCCAGCCTGGCCTGCGCGGCGCGCGAATTGATGCGGACGGGGGGCGGTGCGGGCGCCGCGATGGATGGCCATTCCGGCGCTGGCGAACAGGCCGACGATGCCAGGGTGACGGCGGCCGGTACTGCCCAGGATGCGCCGGCCCCGCACGGCTGCGTGGTCGCACTGGCCGATATGCCTTGGATCATGTCCGATACATTGCTGGCGCTGCGCGATGCGGCACTGTCGCATCGCATCGCGGCGCCGGTATACGGCGGTCGCCGTGGCCATCCCGTGGCTTTCGCGTGGGACTTGCTGCCGGAGCTGGCGGCACTGGACGGCGACGAAGGCGCGCGCGCGCTGCTGCGGCGCCATGGCGTGTACGAGATGCCATGCGCGGATCCCGGGGTGCTGCGCGACGTCGATACCATCGACGATCTGCCCTAGGCAGGCAGTCCGTCAGGCGGCGGGCTGCGTATCGGCGTCCGCGTCCTGGTCGCTTTCCGCGCGCGCGGCACTGCGCTGCTGTCGATGCCACATGCCGGCATAGATACCGTCACGCGCCAGCAGCGCGGCATGCGTGCCGCGCTCGACGACACGCCCGTCGTCCAGCACGATGATTTCGTCCGCGTCCACGATGGTGGATAGCCGATGCGCGATGATCAGCGTGGTGCGGCCCAGGCTGACTTCGCGCAGATTGGCCTGGATTTCGCGTTCGGTATGCGTGTCCAGCGCGCTGGTCGCTTCGTCGAACACGAACAGCGCGGGCCGCTTCAGCAGGGTGCGGGCGATGGCGACGCGCTGCTTTTCGCCACCGGACAGCTTCAGGCCGCGCTCGCCCACCACGGTGTCGTAGCCGTCCGGCATATGCATCACCAGGGTATGGACATGCGCCATGCGCGCGGCCGCTTCGACTTCGGCGTCGCTGGCGCCCGGACGTCCGTATGCGATGTTGTAGCGGATGGTGTCGTTGAAAAGCACGGTGTCCTGCGGCACGATGCCGATGGCGGCGCGCACGCTGGCCTGCGTGACCTGGCGGATGTCCTGCCCGTCGATCAGGATGGCGCCGCCGCCGACGTCGTAGAAGCGGAACAGCAGCCGGGCCAGCGTCGACTTGCCGGCGCCCGACGGGCCCACCACCGCCAGCGTTTTGCCGGCGGGGATGGTGAAGTCCACGCCTTTCAGGATGGCGCGCCGCTGGTCGTAGCCGAAGGTCACGCCACGAAACTCCACCTGTCCTCCCTGCACCCGCAAGGGCAGGGCGCCCGGCGGGTCCTGGATTTCGCGGTCCTCGCCCATCAGTTCGAACATGCGCTCCATATCGATCAGCGATTGCTTGACCTCGCGATAAATGAAGCCGAAGAAACTGAGCGGATCGTACAGCTGCAGCAGGTAGGTGTTGACGAGAACGAAGTCTCCGAGCGTGTATTTGCCGAGCGTGATGCCGCGCGCCGCCATCCACATGACCAGCGTCAGGCCGACCGAGATAATCACCGCCTGGCCGATATTGAGCAGCGACAGGCTGACCTGGCTGCTGACGGCCGCGCGCTGGTACTGCTTGAGCGAGACGTCATAGCGCCGCGCTTCGTGCTCCTCGTTGCCGAAGTACTTGACCGTTTCGTAGTTCAGCAGGCTTTCGACGGCCTTGGTGTTGGCCTCGGAGTCGGTTTCGTTCATGCGCCGGCGGAACTTCGTGCGCCACTCCGTGATCGCTAGCGTATACGCCAGGTACAACACCACGGTCACCGCCGTCGCCAGCGCCAGCCACACGTCGAACATGCGCCAAAGCAGCACGCACACCAGCGCGATTTCGAACAGCGTCGGCAACACATTGAACAGCAGGTACTGCAGCAGCGTCTGGATGCCGCGCGTGCCGCGTTCGATCGCGCGCGTCAGGCCGCCGGTGTGGCGGCCCAGATGAAAGCGCAGCGCCAGCGCGTGCAGGTGGCGGAAGACCTGCAGGCCGACTTCGCGCACGGCATGCTGGCCGACCCGCGCGAAGACGGCGTCGCGCAGTTCGGAGAACAGCAGCGACAGAATGCGTGCCGCCCCATAGGCCAGGATCAACCCGACCGGCAGCGCGGCGGCGCCGTTCGCGGTGCCGTGGTTGAGCGCATCGATGGCCGATTTGTAGAGAATGGGGATATAGACCGTGGCGGCCTTGGCGAGGAATAGGCAGATGACAGCCAGAATGACGCGCAGCTTCAGGTCTTTGCGGCCCTCGGGCCACAGGTAGGGGCCGAGCGCGCGCAGCGTGGCGATGCTGCCGCGCGGTGTGAGGGCGGGGGGCGAGGTCGGGGAAGGCATGGGATGCCGGCAAGGCAGCGATGAGGAAGCTGCCATTATCGTCCAACGGCACTATGATGCGATTCGTTCCCGTACGACGGATAACCCTGTGCGCCTCGCAGGTATATGCGGGTGGCGGCGCCGCGATTGGAGTGAAGCGATGGAATACGTGCGTTTGGGCAAGACCGGCCTGCAGGTGTCGCGCCTGTGCCTGGGGTGCATGACCTACGGTGTGCCGGACCGCGGCGCGCATCCGTGGACGCTGGACGAAGCCGAGGCGCGCCCGCTGATCCGCCAGGCCCTGGATGCCGGCATCAATTTCTTCGACACGGCCAATAGCTATTCCGACGGCACCAGCGAGGAAATCGTCGGCCGTGCCTTGCGCGAATTCGCCGACCGCGACGATGTGGTCATCGCGACGAAGGTGTACTACCCGATGCGCAAAGGCCCCAATGGCGGAGGGCTGTCGCGCAAGAACCTGATGCGGGAAATCGATGCCAGCCTGCGGCGGCTCGGCACGGATTACGTCGACCTGTACCAGATCCACCGTTGGGACGAGCACACGCCCATCGAAGAAACGCTGGAGGCGCTTCACGATATCGTCAAGGCCGGCAAGGCCCGATACATCGGGGCATCGTCGATGCATGCCTGGCAGTTCGCCAAGGCGCTGTACACCGCGGATCTGCACGGCTGGACGCGCTTCGCCAGCATGCAGAACCACTACAACCTGCTGTACCGCGAGGAAGAAAACGAGATGCTGCGGCTTTGCGCGGCCGAAGGCATCGGCGTGGTGCCGTGGAGCCCGATGGCGCGCGGGCTGCTGACGCGCGATTGGGACGAGAGCACCCGGCGCACCCAGAGCGACAAGACCATGGCCCGGCTGTACGGCGATACGCACGATGCGGATCGCCGCGTGGTACAGGCGGTGGGGGAAGTGGCCGCCGGCCGCGGGGTGCCGCGTGCGCAGGTCGCGCTGGCGTGGCTCCTGCAGCGCCCGGCGGTGACCGCGCCCATTATCGGGGCGTCCCGCGCGCAGCACCTGGTCGATGCGGCCGCGGCGCTGGAACTGAAGCTTTCCGCGGAGGAAACGCGCCGCCTGGAAGAGGCCTACGTTCCGCATCGCGCGGCGAATTTCGGCTAGCCGGCGCGGCCGACCTCACGCATGATGGCCATGAACCGGTCGATGGCCGGATTGATGCCGGCAGGCTGCCGCGCCGCCAGCAATTCCGCCCGCATGGCCCCCGGGCCGCGCACGCCGACATAGACCAGGGTATCCGCGCGCATGCGCGATAGCGCTGCCGGCACGAGCGCGAGGCCGAAGCCGGCTTCCACCAGGGTCAGGATGGTGGGGATCATGCTGTCCATGGTGATACGCGCCGGCTTGGCCACCGCGCCCGTCATCAATTGCTGGACCTGGCTGAAGTAGCGGGAGTGTTCCCTGGAGTAGCCGATCATGTCATGGTCCAGGACCTGGCTCATGGTGACCCAGCGCTTACGGGCCAGCGGATGGTCCTTGCGCATGGCGACCAGCATGGGCTCGTCATACACGCGCAGCGGCGCCAGATCCGGATCGGCGAAAGGTGGCCGCAGCAAGGCCAGATCCAGCAGGCGCATGTGCAACGCATCCGGCATGGCGTTGGAATTCATTTCGCGCAGGTCCAGGCGCACGGCGGGGTAGCGCCGGCGGAATTCGTAAAGTACCTGGGAGAGATTCGAATAGGCCGCGCTGGGCGTCAGCCCGATGGCCAGGTGCCCCGCCTCGCCCTTGGCGGTCTGTTGCACGGCCCGCACCATGGCGTCCGAGTCCGCGGCGAGCAGCCGCACGCGGCGATGCAGCTCGGCGCCGGCCGCGGTCAGCCGCACAGACCGGGTAGACCTGATCAACAAACGGGTGCCCAGCGTTTCTTCCAGCTTGCGTATGCTCTGGCTGAGCGGCGGCTGGCTGATGTGCAGGCGTTGCGCGGCCCGGCCAAAGTGCAGTTCCTCGGCGACCACGGAAAAGACATGGAGCAGGCGGCTGTCCAGCATGATTATGTCGTTGAAGATATCAATCTTGAATTTATTGAGTATTAGACAACACAATACACACTGCCTAGAATTTTCCCGGTTCAAGGCGTTCATCGCCAGCGAGTCCGTGCGCTGGCGCAAGCTCATCGAAGACAAACACATCACCATCCAGTGATCGCGGGCCGGGCGCCGTGTATCGACGCGGCGCCCGGCTTTTGAATATCCATTCTCTTGCCGCCATGACTCACGCTCACAATCCGGTTTGCCGCATCGACCCCAGCCGGGCGCTGCATGCCCTGCGCGCCATCGCCGAACGGGATGGCGAAATCCAGGCCTTTGTTTGCCAGGCGGATGCCGCGTCGCTGCCTGATGGCGCCAAGGCTCATGGCGAAGGAAGCCGCAATGGCGACGCCCTGGGCGGCGATTCGGGCATCGGCGAAGACAGCGGGGGCAGCCTGCGCGGCATGCCGTTCGGCGTCAAGGACATCATCGACGTCGCCGGCATGCCGACGCGGTGCGGTGCCCGGGCGATGGACGGCGATCCCAAGGTATTCGACGCCGCTTGCGTGGCGCAGCTGCGCGAGGCCGGCGCGATTCCCGTCGGCAAAACGGTAACGGCCGAATTTGCCTACACATCGCCTGGCGCCACGCGCAATCCGCACCGGCTTTCCCATACGCCGGGCGGATCCTCCAGTGGATCGGCCGCCGCGGTTGCCGCCGGCATGGTCGACATGGCGTTGGGTACGCAAACCGGCGGGTCCGTCATTCGTCCGGCCGCGTTTTGCGGCGTGATCGGCTACAAGCCTACGTTCGGACGCGTGCATCGCGCCGGCATGCAGGTGCTTTGCGAATCGCTCGATACGATAGGGTGGTTCACGCGGACCGTCGCGGAGTCGGTTTCCGTCGCCTCGGTGCTGATCGGGGCGCACGAAGCGCCGGCACCGGTACGCGCCCCGAAAGTGGCGCTGTTGGGCTGCGAAACGCTGGGGCGCCTGAGCCCGGCCGCGCACGATGCCTTGCGCGACTGTGTCGACCGCCTGGAGCGCCGGGGCGCGAGCATCGTGCGTCCGGCGCTGGACGCCGACATCCGCGCGCTGGTCGAAGCGCACGGCACGATCATGCGCTACGAGCTGGCACGCGGCATGTTGCCCATCGTCCGGACACGCGAGCATCTGGTCGGCGAGGCGACGCGCGATGCCGTCCGGGCCGGGCTGGCCATCGATCGCGATACCTACCTACGCCAGCAAGGCCTGCGCGCGCAGCTGGCGTCGCGCTGGCTCGACGAATTCGGGCAGGTCGATTTCATCGTCGCGCCCAGCGCGCCGGGCGAAGCGCCGCAAGGGCTGGCGAGCACGGGGTCGTCGGTCTTCAACCGGATATGGTCGCTGTTGGGCTGGCCCTGCATCCATCTGCCCACTGCCGCCGGCGAACTCGGGCTGCCCGTGGGGGTGCAATGGATAGGGCGGCCGGATACGGACGGGGCCTTGCTGCAGTGGGCGGCGGCGCTGCACCCGCATGTGGATACGCGCGCGGCCTGTTGAGGCCGCGCGGGCCTACGCCGCCGGCGGCGATCCCGATTCCCGCGCCAGAAAGGCGCCCAGGGCATCGATTTCCACCCGGTCCGCGGCATTGTCCCGGGCCAGCCGTTCGTACAGGCGCGCCGCGCTTTCGAAGAAGCGCTGGCCGCTTTCGTCGGGCGCGAGGAATTCGGCGATCTCTTCCATTTCCGCCACCCAGCGATAGGCTTTGCCGAACATGTCGGGAACGCTGCGCGAGAAGTGCTTGAGCAGATGCGGCTGGCTCTCGGCCAGTTCCTCGTACAGCGCCTGCGCGACGCCGTTTCGCGAGGCGCCCAGCATCATGGTCGATGCCAGCGCCACCAGCCCTTTGGTAATGCCGGCATAGGACATCTTCAGCGCCGAGGCGGCGCCCAGGTCCTCGGACAGCACGCGGATGCGAAGGCTGCCTTCGCGCAGGGCCGTGACGGCAGGCGCGGCCGGGCCCGAACAATACACGGCGGGACCGGGTGTCGCCGGACGCGGCGGTCCACCGATGATGCCGCCGTCCACGAATGCCGCGCCGCTATCCAATACGATGCGCGCGATCTCTTCGGCGGTGCGCGGATTGACCGCGTTGCAATCGACGTAGACGGGCGCCCGTCCATGTTCCTTGAACAGCGGCGCGAAGCGGCGGGCCAGACCGATGGCCTCGGCCGGCGGGACGATGGACAGGAAAATGTCGGCATGCGCCAATTCCACATCGGTGCGATGGTGCATGCCGCATTGGCGCGCCCGTCGCACGCTGGCGTCGCTGCGGCCGGTCAAGGATGTCAGCACCTGGAATCCGTGGCTGTCCAGCCGGTGCCCGATGGCGCTGCCCATGGCGCCGGGCGCGACGATTGCGACGCGTGGCTTCATAACGGGTCTCCTGTTGGGGAAATGCGCGTGAAGCGACCACTTTACACGCCCCGCCGGTAAGATGGCCGTGTCGGGATGGCCGCGCGCGCGGGATTATTGTGTCGGGATGCGCGAACCACGGCATTTCGCGGTACGGAATATGGTCATGCCTATCGACGTCGAACATTACGCCAGGAATATCGTCGGCCGGGATTGGGCCGTCGGGGACATCCATGGCCATTTTTCGCGCCTGCGTTCGGCGTTGGACGCGGTGGGTTTCGATCCGGAGCGCGATCGCCTGTTCTCCGTGGGCGACCTGACCGACCGCGGGCCGGAATGTCACGAAGCGCCGCGCTGGCTGGCGCAGCCGTGGTTTCATGCCGTCCAGGGCAACCACGAGGACTACGCGGTGCGCTATGTGCGCACCGGGCTGGTGGACCCGGAAAACTGGCGTATCAACGGCGGCGGATGGTTCCTGGAAATGTCGCCGGAAGACCAGCGCACCCACTCGGAGGCCTATGCGCGCATGCCGCTGGTGATGGAGGTGGAAACGGCGGGCGGCGTGGTCGGCATCGTGCACGCGGATTGCCCGGTAAGCGACTGGGACAAACTGCCGCGCTACCTGCAGGATCGCTTCAAGCGGGCACGCGGCATCTGCCAATGGTCGCGCGAAAGGCTGTCACGCGGCGATGCGTCGGGCGTGCGCGGCGTGCGCGCGGTAGTGGTCGGGCATACGCCGCTGCGGTCGCCCACGATATTGGGCAACGTCTACCACATCGATACGGGCGGCTGGACGAACGACGGGTATTTCACCCTGCTGGACCTGGCCAGCCTGCATACGACGCCGCGCCCGCCCATCGAGGGGACGCCCGCCGCATAGCCAGGCGCCGCAGGACGCGGTTCGCGCCCATTGCGGCATCCGCCCGGCGCAGCGCCCGGGGCGGCACCTTGGCGCTACGGACGTACGGCCATCGCGGTGGCGGGCTGCGGGATGTCGGCGCGTGGCACGGGGATGGGCGGAATCGTGGCGGGCGAGCCGGAAGGGGCCGTGCCGAGGGCGGGCGTGGGGCGCGGCGGGCGCCCGCTATCCACTTGCGGGACCGGAATCGGCGGGAAGGCCGAATTGGACGGGGGCGGCCCGGATTGCGGGGTGCCCGAAGGCTGGCCGTCGGGCTGCGACGGGTTGTTCATCATGGGAACGCCGCCCGTGCTTCCGCGATTCAGGAAGTCGCCCAGGGGATCTTCCGTCGGCAGGTCCAGCGACGCGACCGCCTGCCCCGGCGGGAATTCCGACAGGTAGTACTCGCCGTTGGCGGTCAGGATATTGGGCGGCATCGGGCGCCGGGGCGCCACGGGAACGCCTTTAAGGGCCGTCTGCATGTACTGCAGCCAGGCGGACAGCGTAAGGCCGGCGCCGAACTCGTTGGAGCCCAGGGACTTGGGCTGGTCGAAGCCCATCCATACGGTCGTGGCGAGGGCGGGCGTATAGCCGGAAAACCAGACGTCCACCGAATCGTTGGTGGTGCCGGTCTTGCCCGCGACGTCATCGCGCTTGAGCACCTGATGCGCGCGCGCGGCCGTGCCGTAGGTCGCCACGCCACGCAGCAGGTCGTCCATGATCCAGGCCACGCGCGGGTCGACCACGCGTTCGGCTTCGTCGCCGGCTTGCTGGGGCTGCGCCTGCATCAGCACCTTGCCGCTGCTGTCGGTGACCTTGTCGATCAGGAAAGGCGCGACGCGATAGCCGCCATTCGCCCATACCGAATAGGCATTGACCACTTGCAGCGGCGTGGCCGATCCCGCGCCCAGGGCGATGGGCAGCACCGCCGGCCAGCGGCTTTTCTCGAAGCCGAACCGCGTCAGGAATTCCTGTCCATAGGCCGGCGTGATGGCCTGCAGGATGCGGATGGACACCATGTTCTTGGACTTGTACAGCGCCTGCCGCAAAGTGATCATCGGTTCGTAGGCGTTGCCGTCGTTTTTCGGCGCCCATGCCTTGGAACCGGTCTGTTCCGCGGTCAGCGAGAATGGCATGTCCGAGATCTGGGTGGCGGGCGTCAAGCCGCGTTCCAGGGCCGCGGAATAGATGAAGGGCTTGATGTTGGAGCCGGGTTGGCGCCATGCCTGTACCGCGCGATTGAAGCTGCCGCGATAGAAGTCGAAACCGCCGATCATGGCGCGGATGGCGCCGTCGTCCGGGGCTTCCGACACCAGCGCCCCTTGCAGCGTCGGCATGTTCAGGACTTCCCAGGTGTCGCCGTTCTTGTGCAGGTAGACCACCGAACCGCGCCGCAGGCGTTCGTCGTCCTTGGCCTTGGGGTTAAGGGCGCGCGCGACGATGGACAGGGCTTTCTTGTCGTCGACGGTGATGATGTCGTGCGAGCCGCGCGCCACCGTGATGGCGGTCGGGCTGGCGGACAGTACGACGCCCATGTACAGATCGCCGCTGTCGGGGTATTTGTCCTGCAGGCCGTCGATCAGGTCGTCCAGTGCCTGGGGATCCTTTTCGATATCGTCGGGCAGATCGATCTGGTCTTCGGGACCGGGATAGCGGGCGCGCCGCGTGTAATCCAGGATGCCGGCGCGCACGGCCTGGTAGGCCGCTTCCTGGTCCTTGGAATTGATGGTCGTGTAGACGTTCAGGCCGCGCGAGTAGGTCTGGTCGCCGAATATCCCGTACATCAGCTGGCGCGTCAGTTCGGCGGGGTATTCGCCATGCACGCGGAATCCACCGCCGCCCGTGTCGGACATCCCGCGTATGGTCAGCGGTTGCGCCAGGGCCGCCTGGTACTGGGCTTCGTCCAGGTAGTTCAGCGCGCGCATGCGCCCCAGCACGTAATGCTGGCGGATCTGCGCGCGCGGCAGGTTGGTGATGGGGTTGTAGCGGGACGGTGCCTTCGGTATGCCGGCCAGGATGGCGGCTTCGGCCGGCGTGACGTCGGCCAGCGGCTTGCCGAAATAGGTGCGCGCGGCCGCCGCGAAGCCATAGGCCCGATGACCCAGATAGATCTGGTTCATGTAGAGCTCCAGGATCTGGTCCTTGGTCAGCGCGGATTCGATCTTGAAGGTCAGCAGCAGTTCGTACAGCTTGCGGGTGTAGGTCTTCTCGGAAGACAGGTAGAAGTTGCGCGCCACCTGCATGGTGATCGTACTGGCGCCCTGCGATTTCGACAGGCTCAGCGCGTTGGTCAGCATCGCCCGCAGGACCCCGGTCCAATCGACGCCGCCGTGCTGGTAGAAGCGGTCGTCCTCCGCCGCCAGCACCGCGTGCTTCATCACGTCGGGGATTTCATCGAAGCGCAGCACGTTGCGGTGCTCTTCGCCGAATTCGCCGATCAGCACGTTGTCCGACGTGTACACGCGCAGGGGGATGCGGGGCCGGTAGTCCGTCATCGCGTGCAGGTCCGGCAGGCTGGGCCACGCCAGCGCGATCGCCAGGCACAGGGCGATCACGCCGCAGGCTCCGAGGCCGCCCACGACGATGGCGGCCTTGATGGCGAGCCGGGACAGGCTGAAGCCGGAATTGTCGCGGGGCTGGGCTTGCTTGGGTTGCGGGTGATTGGTCATTCGCGGGCGAATCTGGGGCAGAGCTGCATAGACCCGGCCTCTGGGATGAAGGTTTCAACAAACATGCATTATCGCAGGCTGGCGCGTCGTGCCGCTCAATGGGGGACGGGTAGCGCGCGAGGGCCGGCCTGCGCTGACATCAACCTGAAAAAGGCCGGTCCAGATAAACATTGGGCGCGGTGCCCATCGCGCGCCGGAACATGGCGGCGAAGGCGCTCGGGCTGCGATAGCCGAGTTCGGCGGCGATGCGGGCCACCGGCTGGCCCAGCGACAGACGGCCGACGGCGTCGGCCAGGCGGACCTGCTGCACCCATTGTCGGAAGTTCAGGCCCAGTTCGGAGCGGAACAGGCGGATCAGCGTGCGGCCGCTGGCGCCGACTTCCTCGCCCCACTCATCCACCGTTCGCTCCAGGCCCGGTTGCGCCAGGATGGCACGGCAGACCGCCTGCAGCCGTCGATCGGCGGGCCAGGGGATATGGATGGGCAGCACCTTGGCCTGCGCCAGCTCGGCCAGCGTCAGGGCGGCGATCTGTCCGGCTCGGCCGGACAAGGGATACTCGATGGGCAGCGCCATCAGCGCCAGGATCAGTTCGCGCAGCAGTCCGCTGACTTCGATGACGCAGCAATCCGGCCACAGGTGGCCGGCGGCATCGGCCGCGACGTATAGCGTGCGCATGGCGACCGGGCCGACCATCTCCACCTGATGCACGATGCCCGCCGGCACCCAGAACGCGCGCTGCGGGGGAAGCGCCCACATACCCTGCGCCGTGGTCACGCGCATTACGCCTTCGACCGCGTACAGCAACTGCCCGCGCGGGTGGCTGTGGGGCCCGGTGGTGGTGCCGGGCGTGAATTCCTTGGCCATGGCGGTGATGGCGCGGGGCACGCCCTGATAGTCATCGACATCGATGCTGCGCCCGGGAAAGGCGGAGGAGGGATGAGCAGGCATGGAAGGCAATCCGCAATGACAGTGCAGTGTCACTTATTCGACGAAGGTTGTCACTCCGGCGTGTGCATGACTAATTACACTTGCGCAAGTTTATTCCGTTTTCTTTATTTTTCTTATCGTCCTGGTCATGAACGCTCCCCTGTCCAATGCCGCGCCGGCCGCCTCTGCGGCGGCCGCCCCTGCCGCCGCATCCGATTCCACCGCCTTCAAGGTGCTCGGCGCTATCAGCGTGGCGCATTTGATGAACGACATGATCCAATCGATCCTGCTCGCCATCTATCCGATGCTGAAGGATTCGTTCTCGCTCAGTTTCAGCCAGATCGGCTTCATTACGCTTACCTACCAGATCGCCGCCTCGCTGCTGCAGCCCTGCGTGGGCCTGTATACGGACAAGCGGCCCCTGCCGTATTCCTTGCCGGTGGGCATGGGCTTCACGCTGGTGGGCCTGCTGCTGCTGTCGGTGGCGCCGTCGTATCCCTTCATCCTGCTCGCGGCGATCCTGGTGGGCACGGGTTCCTCGGTATTCCATCCCGAGTCCTCGCGCGTGGCGCGCATGGCTTCCGGCGGGCGGCATGGCCTGGCGCAGTCGCTGTTCCAGGTGGGCGGCAATGTCGGTTCGGCCTTGGGGCCGCTGCTGGCGGCGCTGGTCATCATTCCCCACGGCCAGGGCAGCGTGGCGTGGTTTTCGCTGGCGGCGCTGTTCGGCATGCTGGTGCTGATCGGCGTGGGGCGCTGGTACGCGGGCAACCGCTGGCGCCTGAAGCCGAAGGCCCGCGCCGCCGCGGACCGGCCGACCCTGAGCCGGGCCCGCGTGAGCGCGACGCTGGGCGTGCTGGCCGTGTTGATATTTTCCAAGTACTTCTACCTGGCCAGCCTGAACAGCTACTTCACCTTCTACCTGATGGATAAATTCGACCTGCCGGTGCGCAGCGCGCAGCTGTATCTGTTCATCTTCCTGGCGGCGGTGGCGGTGGGCACCGTAGTGGGCGGCCCGGTCGGCGACCGCATCGGGCGCAAGGCGGTGATCTGGACGTCCATCCTGGGGGTAACCCCGTTCACGCTGGTCCTGCCGTACGCCAACCTGTTCTGGACCGGCGTGCTGGTCGCCATTATCGGCCTGGTGCTGGCGTCGGCTTTCGCGGCCATCGTGGTGTATGCGCAGGAACTCGTGCCGGGCAAGGTAGGGACCATCGCCGGGCTGTTCTTCGGCTTCGCGTTCGGCATGGGCGGCGTGGGCGCCGCCGTGCTGGGGCATATCGCCGATATCACCAGTATCGGCTTCGTCTACAAGCTGTGTTCCTTCCTGCCGTTCCTGGGCATGATGGCGGTCTTCCTGCCCAATATGGAGGGCACGCGGGCCGCGAAGCGGTGAGGCCGCGCGAGCGGCCCGCGGCAAGGTAAAAGCGAAGCGCGGGACCCGCGCAGCGGCATCTAGGGCTTCAGGTGCTGTACGAAGAATTTCTCCATGGCCTCGTAGAACTCGAATTTGTTCTCGTCGTTATGGAAGCCGTGCCCTTCGTTGTCTTTCACCATGTATTCGACTTCGACGCCGCGCGCCCGCAGGGCCTGCACCACTTGATCGCTTTCCGCCTTGTTCACGCGGGGATCCTTGGCGCCCTGCGCGATAAGCAGCGGCGTCTTGATGCGGTCCACATGCAAGGCCGGAGACGTCGCGGCCAGCCTGTCCTTGTCTTTCTCGGGATGGCCGACCATGTCGTACATTTTTTCCAGGAAGGGCTTCCAGTAGGGCGGAATCGTGTTCATGAACGTGAACAGGTTCGACACGCCGACGTAATCGACCGCCGCCGCGTAAAGGTCGGGCGTAAAGGTGATGCCCGCCAGGGTCGCGTAGCCGCCGTAGCTGCCGCCGTAGATACCGATGCGTTTGGGATCCGCGATGCCTTGCGAGATCAGCCATTGCACGCCGTCGGTGATGTCGTCCTGCATCGCCAGCCCCCATTGGCCGAAGCTGGCTTCCCAGAATTTGCGCCCGTACCCGGTCGACCCGCGGAAATTGATCTGCAGCACGCCGAAGCCCCGGTTCGCCAGGAACTGCGCCTCTGCGTTATAGCCCCAGCTGTCGCGTGCCCACGGGCCGCCGTGCGGGTTCACGATGACGGGCAGGTTGCGCGACGCGCGTCCCAGCGGCAGCGTCAGATAGCCATGCAGCGTCAGGCCGTCGCGGCTCTGGAAGCTGATCGGCTGGACCGGCGCCATGTCCGCTTCCGGCAGGGCCGGGTTGATGTCTGCCAGCTTGACCAGCGTGTCGCTTTTCAGGTCGTACAGGTAGCGCGCGCCCGGCGTGCGGTCGTTGTACGCCGCGACGATGAACTTGTCTTCGTTGCGCGTTTCGCCCTGCAGCGCGAACTCGTA
Organism: Bordetella genomosp. 11; assembly: GCF_002261215.1. Classification (NCBI taxonomy): domain Bacteria; kingdom Pseudomonadati; phylum Pseudomonadota; class Betaproteobacteria; order Burkholderiales; family Alcaligenaceae; genus Bordetella; species Bordetella genomosp. 11. Next base: position 783,167 of record NZ_NEVS01000004.1, read on the forward strand.
GCCTTGCAGGCGATCCGCCAGCTTGCGGTAGATGGCTTCGACCTGCATGTCGAAGAACTTGCGCTGCGGCTTGTCGGTCTCGTAGGTGGCGACGGTCAGCACCTTGCGGCGGCGCGAATAGCCGACGCCGCCCAGGTCCGCCTTGCGCGGGTCGAATAGCATTTCCTCGGCGTCGGGCCGCGCCGGATCGATGCGGACCAGCGCGAGCGTGTCCCGCCCGCGGTTGCTCAGCGCGTACAGCTGCTTGTCGTCGAACGTGAACAGGACCGGGCTGACGTGGGTGCGGTAGTCGGTGGTGATCAGCGGCCGGAACGGCTGGTCCTCGTCGTCGCGGTACAGCAGGGTGGTGTTCAGGCCGTCGCTGGTGATGGCCGCGCGCACCTTGCCGGCGTGGTCCGTCTGCCAGCCCACGACGTTGCCGGGGTTCTGCGCCACCTGCAGGGATTCGCCCGTATGCACGTTGACGCGATAGACGTCGAACACCTGCGGGTCGCGCTGGTTGTGGCCGATCAGGATGTGTTCCGGATCGTCTTCCAGGTCGTCCTCGATGCCGGCGCGCACCTGCGGGTAGGGCGTCAGGTCGACGACCTTGCCGCTGTGCACGTTGACCGCCAGGACATGGAAGTTTTCATCGCCGCCGAAGTCCTTGGCGTACAGGATGGTGTCCGAACCCTTCCAGACATAGTTGCTGATGTCGCGCGCGGTTTCGCTGGTGAGCTTGCGCGGTTCTCCGACCGGCGTCGCGCCCTGGAGGGGCTGGACGAAGATGTTCATGCGCGGCGGCTGGCCGTCCACGCTGACCGGCCGCATGAAGGCCAGCATGTTGCCGTCATCCGAAAGGCGGAAGAAGCCGCGGTCGGGATTGCGGAAGAAGTCTTTCAGGGGATATTGGCGCGGGGTCGCGGCCGGGGCCCCGGGGGATGCCCCGATCAGGGCTGCCGCGAGCATGGTGCGCGTCATGAATTTGAACAATGCGGTCTCCTTTTGAGTCGCCGTTTGATGCGGTCGCGCGGTGGGCGCGGGGTCCATCCGATAATGCCACGCGCTGTCGCCAGTGTCGAACCGGGACGCGGGATCGCCAGCCGGCGCGGGATTGGGGGATAATTGCGCCTCCTTGATCGGAGGATCTATGTTCAGGATATTCGCCGCGGCCGCCACGTTGGCCCTCGGCCTGGCCGGATGCACGTTCGGTATCGCGCCTGGCCGCGTATCGCCGTCCGGCGATTACAAAATCGCGGTCAACTATCAATCGGCTTACAACGTCGCCCGGGCCCAGGCGGAGCAATGCCTGACCGGCAAGTCCGCCTACCGCGTGGTCGGCAACCTGGATGCCGCGTCGCGCAAGGCGCAGGTGAAAGTGCTGGCGCCCTTTACCTCCAACGATATCGCCCTGGTCAACCTGTCGGCCATCGACGACCGGAATACCGATGTCCACATCGAGATGTGGGGCGAAGGGATCTGGAACATGGATGCCGTCATCGCGATGCGCGATGCCATCCAGTTCCAGATTCCGGCCTGCGCGTCCTATATGCCCAGCGATTCCGTACCCAAGACCAAGCCCTCGCGCTAGGCGCCGGGGCTGCGCCAGTCCTGTTGCCGCCGGGCTATTCCGCCCCGGCGGCGGGTTTGGGCCGGACGATGCGGAATGTGCCGGACGCCTTGCAGACCACGTCGCCATGGGCGTTGCGGATCTCGCCTTCGCAGAAAGCGATGGAGCGGCCGCGCTTCAGGCAACGCGCCTCGATGACCAGATCGCCGTTGGCGGGCGCGAAGAAGCTGGTGGTCATGTCGATGGTGGCCATGCTGACGCCGGCGTCCATGTCGGCGCGGGCGGAGGCGCTCAGGGTGAAGTCCAGGACGCTCATCAGCGTGCCGCCGTGCACGTCGCCGCGGCTATTGGTAAGCTGCACCCGCCAGGGCAGCCGGGTCCGCGCCAGGCCGGGTTCGATGTGTTCGGGGACTAGGCCCAGGTAGTCCATCAGCGGGATATGGGCGCCGAAGTAATCGGTTGGGGCCGGCGGGGTATCGTGGTGCATCGTGTCCATGTGCGATCGGGGTGGAGCGGGCGCCAGGGGTTTTTCAGGATATGTACGGGCGGCGGATGCCGCGTTGACCATCACCATGCGCAAAATCGTACACATCGACATGGACGCGTTCTATGCGTCGGTCGAGCAGCGCGACGATCCCGCGCTGCGGGGCCTGCCTGTCGTGGTCGCCTGGAAGGGGCCGCGCTCGGTGGTGTGCGCGGCATCGTACGAGGCGCGACGGTACGGTGTGCATTCGGCGATGTCGGTGGCGCGGGCCCTGCGTCTGTGCCCGCAGGCTATCTACGTCGCGCCGGATTTTACGCGGTATCGCGAAGTGTCGCGGCAGGTGCGCCAGATCTTCGTCCGCCACACGGACGTCGTCGAGCCGCTGTCGCTGGACGAAGCCTACCTGGATGTCACGTCCAACAAGACGGCGCTGCCGTCGGCGACCGAGGTCGCGCAGACCATCCGGCGGCAGATTCGTGAAGAGACCGGCCTGACGGCCTCGGCCGGCGTGGCGCCCAATAAATTCCTGGCCAAGATCGCGTCGGACTGGAACAAGCCGGACGGCATTTTCGTGGTGCGGCCGCGCGACGTCATGGCCTTCCTGCGCCCCTTGCCGGTACGCAAGGTGCCCGGCGTCGGCAAAGTGACGCAGGCCAGGCTGGAGGAACTGGGCATCCTGACGGTGGGCGACCTGGAGCTGCGTCCGGTCGACGAGCTGGAGCACCACTTCGGGCGCTATGGAAGACGCCTGCACGAGTTGGCGCATGGCATCGACGATCGCGCCGTGGAGGCGGACCAGGTGGCCCAGCAGGTCAGCGCCGAGACCACCTTCGAGACGGATCTGCGGCTGGACGAACTGGGCGAGGCCATCGGCAGGCTGGCCGAGCGGGTATGGGAGCAGGCCTCGCGCAAACGCGGCATTGGCCGCACCATCACGCTGAAGCTGAAGACCGACCGCTTTCGCTTGTTGACGCGCAGCCATACGCTGGGGTCGGCGCCCGGTTCGGCGGCGGCGCTGGCCGAAGTGGCGCGGCAGCTGCGCGGCCGGGTCGATCTGCCGGCCGGCACACGCTATCGGCTGGTGGGAGTGGGAATGAGCAACTTCCCGGATGGAGAGGACTTCCTGCGCCAGGTAGAGCTGTTCGGCGCCGAACCCGCCGCGCAAGACGGTCTTCAGGCGTAGGCGGCGCAGAATTCCCCTTCGGCCGAGATGCCGGACAGCGACGCGTAGTCGGGCGTCCAGGGACGACCGCTGCGGACGGTCAGCGCGCCCAGTTCGCGCAAGGTCGCCTGTCCCTGTTCCCGCAGCCCGGTATCGCAGCGCGCCAGGTCCGGGAAGCTTTGCAGGGCCTCGCCCCAGATGGCGCGCCCGGCCAGGAACCCATTCGCGCCGGCGGCGTACGCGTATTCCATGACGCGCACGAATTGGGCGCCCGTCACGCCCGCCGACAGCATGACCCAGGGGATGGCGGCTTGCGCGCAGATGTCGCCCATGCGGTCGAACCACGCCTGCGCGGCCAGATGGCCCGCGCCGCCGTCGCGCGCCGGCAGGCTGGCGCCGGGAAGCGGGCTTTCCAGCTTGAACAGGTCCACGCCATAGCGGGGGTCGGCGAACTCGCGCACGCTTTCGATGACCAGCTCGGGCAGCTTTTCGGCGGCTTCCACGTAGTCGGTGGTATGCCCCGCGCTGCGCGCAAAGGGGTAGACCAGCAGTTCCAGCACCAGGGGGATGTCCCATTTGCGGCATTCCCGGCCGATTTCTTCGACGTACCGCTGCTGGTGCGACCGCACTTCAGGCGAGGCATCGGGGCGATACCAGGCCAGCACCTTGACGCCATCGCCGCCGATGCGCTTGATTTTTTCCACGCTCCAGTCGCGGATCGAATGCGACAGGCGCCCGCCGGGCGTGTCCTGGAAGCGGTGGTCTTCCAGCGTCACAACCAGGCCGGTGTGTGCCGGCAGGCAGGGCAGCGCCGCGGGAAAGGCGTAGTTGGGATCGAACAGCATGGCGCTGGCATGGCTGCCCAGCGCGCCCACCAGCAGCCGCTTGATATCGATGACGTCGGTAAAGGCGACTTCCTGCGGCGCGATGCCGCGCCGGGCCGCCACCAGGTTGATGATGGGCGGGCGCTGGTCCAGCGCCACCATGGCGAAGTGGCCGTCAGGCGTCGCCATGCGGCGCAGGCCCCAGGTTTTGCCCAGGTGCAGTTCGGCAGGCATGTTTACTCCTTGGATCGATGTAGGAAGGCCCAGGCGGTGGCCAGGTCGGGGGCTCCCGACCTGCCGCCGCGGTACAGGCATTTGCATGCGGCGACGGCCGCGGAGAAGCGGAATGCGTCTTCGGCCGGCCAGCGCAGGCCCAGCGCATAAGCGAGGGCGCCGTGGAAGACGTCGCCCGCGCCGGTGGTATCCACGGCTTGCACCGGGAAAGCCGGCAGGTGGCGCGGGCCTTCGCCGGCATCCCAGGCCAGGCCTCGCTCGCCCAGGGTGACGGCGGCGACGCGGCAGCCGCGCGCGCGGGCGTATGACAGGCTGGCGCCAAGGTCGTCGCTTGCCCGCGCGTATCCCGCCAGTCCGGGTTCGGAGAAGACCGCGTAATCGGTCAGCGGCAGCAGGCGGTCGAAGACCGCGGCCTCCGCGATGTCGCCGTCCAGTACGCTGGGTACGCCGTGGGCGCGCGCCCGCTCGAACAGCGCGGCCGCGCCTTGCGGCCAGCGCGGATCGGCCAGCACGGCATCCATGCCGGCCACGTCGTCCAGCGGCAGCCAGGAAGCGTCCTCGGGCAGGTTCTCGCCGCGGAAGTTGACGATGGTGCGTTCGCCGGAGGCCTCGACGACGATGCCGGAGACCGACGAACGCGCGCCGTCGAACAGGCGAAACCCGGTGACGTCGATGCCCTGCGACGCCAGTTCCCGGTGCATCGCGCGGCCCGCCATGTCGTCGCCGGCCCGGCCCAGGAAGCGCACGCGCGCGCCCAGCCGTGCCGCCGCCACGGCGGCGTTGGCGGCCATGCCGCCACCCCCTTCGTGATGCTCCGCCGCGCGCGCCTTGCCTCCCGGCACCAGGCGCTCCACCACCCAGGTTAGGTCGAAGGCCGACAAGCCCAGGCAGGCCAGCGCGGGCGGACGGATACTGGCCAGATCGGCCGGCATGGCGACGGCGGTCATTGCACGGACTCCGCCGTCCGCGCATTGCGTCCTTCGGGGCCGTGGAAGAAGTGCGCGCACTCCGGTCGGAAGCCGAGATGCAGCGTGTCGCCTGGGCGCACGCGAAGCTGGGGATCCACGCGAATGACGTGCCGGCCGTCGCAGCCGTCGAAATGCACCAGCGTATCGGCGCCCAGGGGTTCGACCACGCAAACCTCCACGCGCAGGCTGCCCGTGCCTTCCGGGACGACCTGCAGATGCTCGGGCCGCAACCCCATGGTGGCCTGGCGGACCTGCGCCGCGCGCAGCGGCGCCAGGATGGGCGCAGGCAGCGCGATACGGGCGCCGTCGCCCAGCACGATCCCTTCGCTGTCCAGGGTCACGTCGAAAAAATTCATGGCGGGCGAGCCGATGAAGCCGGCGACGAACTGGTTCACGGGATGGGCGTAGACCTCTTCAGGCGTACCGATCTGCTGGATGACGCCGGCTTTCAGGACGACGATGCGGTCGGCCATGGTCATGGCCTCTACCTGGTCGTGCGTGACGAAGACCATGGTGGTCCGCAGCGTCTGCGCCAGCGCCTTGATCTCGGTGCGGACTTCGCCGCGCAGCTTGGCGTCCAGATTGGACAGCGGTTCGTCGAACAGGAAGACCTTGGGGTCGCGCACCATGGCGCGGCCCATTGCCACCCGCTGGCGCTGGCCGCCCGACAGATCGCGGGGCTTGCGGTCCAGGTAGTCGCGGATGCGCAGCGTCGCTGCCGCGCGCTGCACGCGGCGCTCGATCTCGTCGCGGGCCAGGCCGCGCATTTCCAGGCTGAAGGCCATGTTCTGGCGCACCGTCATATGGGGATAGAGCGCGTAGTCCTGGAACACCATGCTGATATCCCGCTGCGCCGGGGGCACGTCGTTGACGCAGCGCTCGCCGATGTGGACCTGGCCGGCGTCGATGTTTTCCAGGCCGGCGATGATGCGCAGCAAGGTCGACTTGCCGCAGCCCGATGGGCCGACGAAGACCATGAATTCGCGATCGCGCACTTCCAGGTCCAGTGCCGGTATCACGGTACTGCCGCCGTACTTCTTGACGAGTCCGCTCAAGCGTATCGATGCCATGACGCCTCACGCGAAGGAGAGCAGGGGTTTGACCAGTTCGCCGGCAACGAAGCGGCCGAACATGTCGGGCAGGCGGTCCAGGCCGAACTGCGCGTCCACCAGGCGCCGGTAGCGCGCCTTCTCCTTGCGCAGCAGCTCGACGTTCAGGGAAAAGTCGGATACCGGGAAGTAGAAGGTGCGGACCATGTAGAAGTCCTTGCGCCGGATGGCCTTGTTTTCCTGCACCGGCCAGGGATGGTCGTTTTCGCCTATCAGGATCAGGACCCCGCGCGGCAGGACGATTTCCATGCCGCGGCTGCGGGCCGCGTGCGCGCCGCTGCATTCGACGATCAGCTTGAAGCGCATGGTGTCGTCGTCCACAGGCAGGCGGCGGGCGCCGAAGGATTCCGCCAGCCGCAGGCGTTCTTCCTTGGGGTCGGACACATAGATGTCGTCATAGCCCATGTTCTGCAGCGCGACCAGCGCGCCCATGCCTACCGGGCCGGCGCCGGTGACGAGCACCCGCCCGGTGTCGCCGGGAGGCACCAGCGGCTGGACGAAACGGATGCCGTGCGCGGCCGTGCCTATCGTGTCCAGCAGCAGCGGCGCCAGGTCGTCCTCGATATCGTCCGGTACGGGCAGCAGGCAACGCTGCGGGACGGCCAGGTATTCCGCGTAGCCGCCGGGCCGGTTCCAGCCGACCAGTACCGATTCGTTCAAGCACATCTGCGTGTCGCCGCGCAGGCAGCTCTCGCAGTGGCCGCAATGCACGGGGATATAGACCAGGCAGCGGCGGCCGTGCATGGGATGGCCGGGCTGTTCGACCACGCCGAATATCTCGTGGCCCGGCGTATACGCGGCGCCCTTGATCCACAGCTTGGTGTCGGAGCCGCACAGGGCCGTGCGGCGGACTTTCAGCAGGACCTCGCCGGGGGCCGGCTCGGGCCTTTCGACATCCTCGATGGTGACCCGGCGGTCCCCATGGAATACAGCTGCTTTCATGCAAGACTCCTTTCCGATGCGAATGCGGCACGGCTTCACGCCGCTCGCGGATTTGTCCTAGCCCTTCACCGCGCCCAGCGCCAGCCCGCCGACCAGGCGGCGCTGCACGGCGAAAGCCAGCAGCAGGGGCGGCAAGGCGATCAGGGTGGCCGCGGCCATCAGGCCGCCCCAATTGGTCGAGCCTTCGCCGATGAAGTTGAACGAGGCCGCGATCAGCGTCTTGGTATCGCCGTCAGACAGCACGAGCGCGAACAGGAAGTAGTTCCAGGAGAAGACGAATGCCAGGATGGCGGCGACGGTCAGGCCCGGCATGACGAGCGGCAAGGCGATGCGCCACAGCGTGCGCAGCACGCCGCAGCCGTCGACCTGCGCGCTTTCCAGCACGCTGCGCGGAATGGCGTCGAAGAAGGGCAGCAGCACCCAGATCACGATCGGCATGGTGATGACGGCATGGGTGAGGATCAGCGCGGTGTACGAACCGATCAGGCCGAAATGGCGGAACATCACATACCAGGGCAGCAGGAACAGCGTCCCCGGCGCCATCCGTGCCATCAGCGTAATCGTCGCCGGCCAGGTGATGCGGGTCCACGACGCGGCGAAGGCGGCCGGCACGCCCAGGACGATGCCGATCAGGGTCGATCCGACGGTGACGACCACGCTGTTCCAGGTGTATTGGGCGAACGGCGTGGTCTGGAACAGCTGGCGATAGTTGTCCAACGTGGGCACGAAGCGCAGGACGGGCGGATAGGCGATGACGTCCGCCGGCCCCTTGAATGAGGCGGCGACCATCCACGCCACCGGGGCCAGGATGACGATGGCCACCACGGCCAGTTGCACGGCGTTCAAACGATGCAGCAGTCGGTCGTGCATGGGGACTCCTACCAGGCGGCGCGCTGGCGCGCGCGTACCAGGACGATGACGGCCATCAGGACGATGGTCGACAGGGTGACCATCAGCGCGCTGGCATATCCCATTTCGAAGAACTCGAAGCCCTTGCGGAAGCCGTAGATGTTCAGCGTGTTGGAGGCATTGCCGGGGCCGCCCTGGGTCGTGATGTAGATGATGTCGAAGAACCGCAGCAGGTCGACGCTGCGCAGGATGGCGGCGGTCACCAGCGTGGGCATCAGCAGCGGCAGCGTGATGCGGAAGAAGATGCGCGCGCGCGATGCCCCATCGATCTGCGCGGCCTCGTAGACGTTGGGCGGTAGCGCCTGCAGGCCGCCCAGCACGATCAGGGCCACATAGGGCGTCCATTGCCAGGTGTCGATCAGCGCGACGGTGGGGATCACCCAGGTCGGCGAGGCCAGCCAGTCCGAAGGCGGCAAGCCTACCTGCTGCAGCATCCAGTTGGCCACGCCGATGGCGGGGTCCAGCACCACCACGAACATCATGCCCACCACCACCGGCGGCAGGACGAACGGCGAAATCAGCAGCGTGCGCATGATGCCGGACAACCGGCGGCTGCCATGCAGCAACATGGCCATATAGGTGCCCAGCACCAATTGCAGCGCCAGCGACAGCAGGTACAGGCCGAGTGTGATCTTCAGGCCGTGCCAGAATTCCGCGTCGCGCACCATTTGCACGTAGTTATGGCCGCCGATGAAGTGCATGCCCCCGCCGGTGCTGAATTGATTCAGGCTGAGCCACAGCGTGTAGCCGAAGGGGAAGGCGATCAGCAGCAGGGTGAAGCACAGCGCGGGCGCGGACAGCGCCGCGAGCTTGCCCTTGGTTCCAATGGTGCGCGTCATATTCCTATCCCGCCAGGAAGCCGCCGTCGATGGGCAGCACGGTGCCCGTGATGTAGCGCGCCGCGCGCGATGCCAGGAAAAGCGCGCCGCCGGCGATATCGTCCGGCTGCGCCCAGCGGCCTTGCGGAATGCGGTCCCGTATGCGGGCGTAATGGGCGGCGTCGCGCCGACCCTCCGCGTTCAGGGCGGTTTCCACATAGCCCGGGGCGACGGCGTTCACGCGCACGCCGTCGCCCGCCCAGGCCAGCGCCAGGGATTTCGTCAGCATGACCACCGCGCCCTTGCTGGCGCAGTAGGCCGGGATCAAAGGGAGCGCCGCATAGGCATTCATCGATGCGGTGTTGATGATGCCGGGGTCACGCCTGCTGGCCGCGAGCAGCGGCTTGCAGGCGGCGCACAGGCGGTATGTGCCGGTCAGGTTGACGTCTATCACGCGCTGGAAGGTTTCGATTTCGAATTCCTTGCCGCGCGCGAGGATGCCCGCGCAGTTGACCAGCGTGTCCAGGCGGTCCAGGTTCGCGGCGAACCGCGCGACGGCATCGTCGTCCGTGACGTCCAGCGTCGCCAGCGTCAGGCCCGCGTGCGGCGGCAGGGCGCAGGCATCCACGGCCGGCTGGTCCACCCCCGTCGCGATGACCTCGCAGCCCTGGTCCAGGAATATGCGCGCCATGGCCGAGCCGATGTCACCGGCGCCGCCCACGATCAGGACGCGGTGCCCGCGTTCGAAGTCGAACATCCTTATTCCTTGGCGATCAGGGCGTTCAATGCGGTGTCGGCATCGGCGCAGGCCTTGTCCGCGGGCTTGGTGCCCAGCAGGACATCGTCCACGGCCTGCCCCACGAATTCCCGCGAGGCCGGGTTGGCGACGATGGGGTAGCCCACCTCCGCGGTGCCGGTGCGGCTGATCTGGTCCAGCGCCGCGACCCATTGCTGGCGTACCGGCTTCTGCCCCGCCCAGTCCTTGAATTGCGCGTCCTGCAAGGCCGATACGCGCGGCGGCGCGATGCCTTCCAGCGCCAGCCGCTTCTGCATCGCCGGGCTGCTGGCCCACTGCAGGAAGGCCCAGGCGGCATCCTTGTTCTTGCTGTAGGCCGAGATGGACATGGTCCAGCCGATCATCGTGGGATGCGAGCCGCCCGCGCCGGCGGGCAGGACCGCGACGCCGGTGTCGGATTCGCGCGCGCCGCCCTGCAGGACGGTGCTGAGTTCGTTGGACGACTCGAAGGCCATGGCCGCGCGGCCCGCCTTGTACAGCGAGGAGATCTGGTAGAAGTTGTAGTTCACGACCCCGGGCGGCCCGTAGTCCTTCAGCAGTCCCGCGTACAGTCCCATCGCGGCCAGCCCGGCCGGCGAGCACAAGGCCGATTTGCCGTCGCGCATGTATTCGCCGCCCATGTTGTGCAGGAAGACGCTGTAGGTGAACGGCAATGCCGGTTTCTGTCCGCGCGATACGAAGGGCGTGATGTCCGGTTCGCACTGCTTGATGCGGTTCGCGACGGCGGGCAGGTCTTTCAGGTCCGCCGGCAGGGAGACGCCGCATTTCTTGAAGATGTCCGTGCGGTAGTACAGGACCGGTCCTTCCAGGTTCAGCGGTATGCCCGTGAGTTTGCCGTCCACGGTGGCATCCTTGATGAGGCCCGGGCTGAAATCCTGGAAGTCGTAGTCCGGCGCCACGGCGTTCCTGACATAGGGCGTCAGGTCGGCATACCAGCCGGCGCGGGCGAATTGCAGCCCTTCGCGCGAGGGCAGCGACATGAAGACATCGACCTCGCTGCTATGGGCATTCATGGTGGTGACCAGGCGCTGGCGCATCTGCTGCTCCTGGTAGGCGTCCACCTTCAGTTCGATACCCGTGAGCTTTTCGAATTCGGCCTTGTGCTTGATGAGCGCGTTGGCGACCGGGTTGTTGTTCGCCAGGAAGTTGATGCGCGCGCCCTGGTGCGCGCGGACGTCGTATGCCTGCGCTGCCGCCCACGGCGAAGCGGTCAGCGCCAATGCGCAGGAAATGCCGGCGGCCAGCGCCCGGATAGGGAAGTGCATGCCTCTGTCTCCTCGGTCAGGTCATGGCGCGGACGGTGCGAGCCGCTGCGCCGATGCCTTCGTATGTAACCGTTTTCAGAAGTATGAGTGCGTCGAGGACGTCATGTCAATACCACTCTTCCCCGTGTCAGCCGCGTTTTACCGGTGCTTACGAATGCGCAGGCGGTTCGCCTTCTGGTAAAGTGCCGTGAAGGTATTCTTCCAATAAGCCGCGTTATGAAAACTGTTTCATGAAAATCGATCGAGCGGTCGGGATACGGGAGGTGGCCAGGCTTGCGGGCGTTTCCACCGCTTCCATTTCGCGCGCGTTGAACAATCCGGCCAGCGTCAGCGCGGAGCTGCGCGCCCGCATCGATGCCGCCATCGAAGAACTGGGCTATATCCCCGACGCGGCGGCGCGCGCCCTGGCGTCGCGCCGCACGCGCACGATAGGCGCGATTATTCCGACGGTGGACAACGCGATGTTCGCGCGGGGCATCGAAGCCCTGCAGCGCTACCTGTCGTCGCAGAACTATCTTTTGCTGCTCGCGACCAGCGGCTACGACCCGGAGGTGGAGCAGCAGCAGGCGCAAAATATGATCAGCCGGGGGATCGACGGCCTGATCCTGCGCGGCGATGTCCATACGCCGGGACTGCGGCGGTTGCTGGAGATGCAGCGTATTCCCTTCGTGAACGTGGGGGTGTATCACCCCGGCAAGCCGTATGCGTCGGTGGGCGCGGATAACGAAGATGCGGCGCGGCGCGCCTGCGAGTACCTGATCGGCCTGGGCCATACGCAGATCGGGGTGGTTGCGGCGCTGGCGCGGCATAACGACCGCGCTTCGGCGCGCGTGCAGGGGATACGGCGGGCGCTGGAGGCGGCCGGACTGGCGCTGCGTCCGGAGTGGTATATCGAGGTGCCGTACAAGCTGGACGATGCACGGCAGGCGGCGCGCGCGCTGCTGGCGAGGACGCCGCATCCGACGGCGGTGATTTGCGGCAATGACGTGCTGGCCTATGGGGTGCTGCTGGAGGCGGAACGTCAGGGGTTGCGGTTGCCGCGCGATCTTTCCGTGATGGGTTTCGACGATCTGGAGTGGAGCCGGCACCTGCGGCCCAGCCTGACGACGATGCATCTTCCGACGGACGAGGTGTGGACGCGGGCGGGGGAGTTCCTGGTGCGTACGTTGGCGGGGGAGAATCCTCCTTTGCATCATGAGGTGGATGCGACGCTGGTGGTGCGCGAGTCGACAGGAAAGGCGCCGAAGGAGCCCTCCGGGCGATCCGTCAAGGCGCCGACGCGCTGAGTCGGCGAAGTTGGCGTGGTCCGCGCTGGTCGGTTTGGAGAGCGCATGACGGGGCGGTTCTATCTGGGCTTGCGCTTTAGTTGCTTCTGATGTCGAAATGCGCTTTTTTTGGTTCTATTGGGCTGTTGGCGTTTTTTGCCGCGGCTTTTTGCTGGGGCCGTCCGGCGGGGGTGGTGCGTGCCGGCGCCGGCCCGATCGGGCGGTCCGGGGCCGCCGCCCCGGACTGCGACATCGCTCGTCTCGTTCGGCGGCCGCTCACTGCAAGTTTTCTTCCGGAGGGCGTCCGCGGCACGCCTGCCTTCGACTTCCGCTCGTCCGCCCTCAACGGGCCGGCGCCGGCACGCACCACCCCCGCCGGACTACGGTGTCTTGCAGGCACGGGTGCTGGGGCGGGTTGGGTTCTTGCGCTACGTGGGTAGGGGGGCGGCTGATGGAAGATTTTTGCTGCCGTCGATTCGTGGCCGCCCAGCGCGGCCACGAATCGCCTACGTGGTGGGGGGGTGCCACGGGTGTTGTTTGCAGCGACTTGTTGAGATAGGAAGAGCTTGTGTTGAGGCGGTGGGCTTTGACGTTATTGGTTTGATGATGCGATGGGTTCGATGGTGCCGTGGGTTCGATAGCACTATGGGGTGGACGGCCCTATGGGGCCGGTGGCGCCATAGGGCTTAGCCCAGTTTGCGTTTTACCTGCTGGGATACCGCGGACATGTCGGCCTTGCCGGCGAGCGCGGGTTTCAGGATGGCCATGATTTTGCCCATGGCGGCGGGGCCGGTGACTCCCTGGCCGGTGACCTGCGCGATGGCGGCGTCGACGGCGGTGTCGATTTCTTCCTGCGTGGCGGCCTGGGGCAGGAATTCCTGCAGCACGGCCAGTTCGGCCTTTTCCTGTTCGGCGGTCTCGGTGCGGCCGGCCTGCTCGAAGGCTGCGATGGATTCGCGCCGCTGCTTGACCTGCTTTTCGACGATGGCGGTGATTTCGGCGTCGCTGAGTTCGCGGCGTTCGTCGACTTCTTTTTGCTTGACCGCGGCGGACAGGAAGCGCAGCGTGCCCAGGCGCGCCGCAGCCTTGGCGCGCATGGCGTCCTTGATGGCGGAGGCCAGGGTGTCTTTGAGCGTGGAGTTGCTCATGGGGGGAACCTCATGCGTGACGGGAAATACGAGTGTAGGGTGCCAGGGCCTGCCGACGCAGCGGGCGTCGACGCGCGATTGATATCCGGCTTTGCAGGCCCTAGTGTAAACGTCGTCCCGGCGGCTTACTTGACGGTGGCGAGGTCGCCTTTGAGGGCGACGCCGGCGATTACGGCCCCGGCGTGGCACTCGTAGTTGGCGGGGTCGCGGGTTTCGTTCTTTTTGTAGTAGCTGACGATGTTGATCACCGCGTTGGCGCCGGCTTTCTTGGCGGCTTCCTGCAGCGAGACCAGCGCGGATTGCGCGGCCCAGTCGCAGGCCTTTTCGTCGCTCTTGCCGAAGGCATTGGTTTTGCGGTTGGTGACGACGTTGGCCTGGAGCACTTTGCCGGACGGGCCGGCGCCTGCCAGGTAGAACTTCACGCTGCCGTCGATTTTTCCGCCTTCCTTGGCGTTCTTGACTGCTTCCTGGAACGATTGCATGACCGTGCGGTCGGCCGCGTGCGCCGCCTGGGCGCCGGCAAGGGCCAGGGCAAGGACGGCCAGGGATTTCAGGCTCGGGGACATCGGCAAAGCTCCTTTGCGGGTTGAGGAAAAAATCAGCGCCAACGGCGGAAGATCAGCGATGTGTTGATGCCGCCGAAGGCAAAGTTATTGTTCATGACATATTCGTTGACCAGGGGCCGCGCTTCGTCGCGCAGGTAGTCCAGTTGGCCGCAGCGCGGATCGACGTTTTCCAGATTGAGGGTGGGCACATACCAGTCGCTGTTCAGCATCTCGATGCTGAACCAGGATTCCAGCGCGCCGCAGGCGCCCAGCGTGTGGCCCAGGTAGCTTTTTTGCGAACTGATGGCCATGCCGGTGCCGAAAACCGCTTCGGTGGCCTGGGTTTCGGCGATGTCGCCTTGTTCGGTGGCGGTGCCATGCCCGTTCACGTAGCCGATCGCGGACGCCGGCAGGCCGGCGTCGCGCAGCGCCATTTCCATGGCCACTTGCATGGTGGCCGCCTCCGGACGGGTGATGTGGGTACCATCGGAGTTGCAGCCGAATCCCACCACTTCGGTATGGATGCGCGCACCGCGCGCCAGGGCGTGGTCCAGGTCTTCCAGCACCAGCATGCCGGCGCCTTCGCCCACCACCAGGCCGTCGCGGGCGCTGTCGTAGGGGCGCGGCGAGCTTTCCGGCGCATCGTTGCGCTGGCTGGTGGCGTAGAGGGCATCGAATACCAGGGCTTCGCTGGGGCAGAGTTCTTCCGCGCCGCCGGCCAGCATCAGCGCCTGGCGCCCGTAGCGGATGGCCTCGAAGGCATAGCCTATGCCCTGGCTGCCCGAGGTGCAGGCGCTGGATGTCGGGATGATGCGGCCCTTCAGGCCGAAGAAGATTCCGATGTTGGCGGCGGTGGTGTGCGGCATCATGCGCACGTAGGAATTGGCGCTGAGGTCATCGGTGACGCCGTTCAGCAGCATGTTGCCGAAGGCCTTGATTTCGGCGGTGCTGCCGGTGGACGACCCGCAGGCCACGCCCATGCGGCCGTCGGCGATATCGGGATCGTCCAGCAGGCCGGCGTCGGCCAGCGCCATTTCCGCGCTGCGCACGGATAGCTGCGATACCCGCCCCATGCTGCGCAATTGCTTGCGGGTCCAGTGCGCCGGTGGCGCGAAATCGTGCACCGGGCCGGCCAGCCGCGTGCCCATTTCGGCGTAGCGTTCCCATTCCGGCATGTACTGGATCGCGTTGCGGCGCTTTTCGAACCCCGCGCGTATGGTGGCCCAGTCCCGGCCCAGCGCGCAGATGCCGGCCATGCCGGTGACGACGACGCGTTTCATCAGCACAGTCCTCCGTTCACGCCCAATACCTGGCGGGTAATGTAGGCGGCGCCCGGCGACAGCAGGAAGGCGACCGCGGCGGCGACCTCGTCGGGCATTCCCATGCGCGCGGCGGGAACGGACTTCAGGATTTCCTCCACGGGGACATCGCCGTCGACCATGTCGGTATCGATCAGGCCCGGTGCCACGCAATTGACGGTGATGCGCCGTTTGGCCAGCTCCACGGCCAGCGCCTTGGCGGCGCCGATCAGGCCGGCCTTCGACGCGCTGTAGTTGACCTGCCCGCGGTTGCCTATCACCCCGGATACGGACGTCAGGCAGACGATACGGCCAGGGGCACGGCGGCGGATCATGGGCATGACCACGGGATGCATGACGTTGTAGAAGCCGTCCAGGTTGGTGCGCAGCACGTCGTCCCAGTCGTCGCCGCTCAGCGCCGGGAAGGCGCCGTCGCGCGTCAGGCCGGCGTTCAGCACCACGCCGTAGTAGGCGCCGTTCGCGTCCATATCGGCGTTCAATGCCGCGGCCGCGGCGGCGCGGTCGCGGACGTCGAATTGCAGGACGCGGGCGGCTTGGCCCAGGGCCCGCGCGGCGTCGCATACGGCATCGGCCTCTTCGCGTCGCGCGCGGCAGTGGATGACGGGCGTATAGCCCTCGCGCGCCAGCATCAAGGCAATGGCGCGGCCGATGCCCCGGCTGGATCCGGTCACAAGGACCGGCAGGGAAGAGGAGGCGTTGGCGGCTTGCATGTGTTCGGCTTCTGTCATGGCGAGACCTGGCGGGTCTTCATATCGGTGGTTTGGTCGGACCCGGCGGCGTCGGCGGGCGGATCCTCGCGCGTGAAAGCGGTGGCATCGGCGGGGCTGTAGACGTTCAGCCGCGCAAAGGCGAGCAGTGCGTCGCCGGCACGCAATTCGCATTCGAAGACACCCATGCCGGCGGCGTCGCGCAGCGACTGCGCGACGCGGACGGACAGGCGGGTACCGGCGGCGAAATAGGGCACGTGGCATTCGTAGCGCCGCGTGCCCAGCAGGAAGCCGAGACCGACCTCTTGTTGCTGGTGGCGTGCCTGGCAGCCGGCCCAGGCGCCGACGGCCTGCGCCATGATTTCCAGCCCCATCCAGGGCGGCAGGCTGCCGTCGGGGCTGTTGTACAGGCCGTCCGGCTTGACGACCGCGGTGGCACGCAGCGATTCGGCGTCCCAGTCGTCCACCGTATCGATCAGGATGGCGTCGCCGGAATGGGGCAGCAGGCCCGCCACGGGCCAGGGGCAGGCCGTCATGGGCAGGCTCCGAAGACCAGGCTGGCATTGCTGCCGCCGAAGGCAAAGGAGTTACTCATGACGGCGCGCGGCGCGTCGGCGGGCAGGCAGCGGCCGGGTGCCGTCAGGTCCAGCGGCGGCAGGGCGGGATCGGCCGCGCCGTCCCACCGCTGTGGCGGCAGGCGGCCGGCCAGGCAGGCGTCGTCGATCACGGCCCAGCACAGCGCGGCCTCGATGGCGCCCGCCGCGGCCAGGGTGTGGCCGGTCAGGGGCTTGGTGGACGCGCAGGAGACCCCTTGCGGGAATACGGCGTGCACCGCGTGGCTTTCCATCGCATCGTTGTGCTGCGTGGCCGTACCGTGCAGGTTCAGCCAGCCGATGTCGGCGGCGGACAGGCCGGCATCGGCAAGCGCCGCGCGCATGGCCTGCGCCGCGCCGGCGCCGGTGGGATCGGGCGCCGACATATGCCAGGCGTCGCTGCTGCCCGCGCCGCCCAGCAGGACAGCGGCCGAGCCTTCGGGGCGTTCGCGCTGCATCAGGAACAGGGCGGCGCCTTCGCCGATGTTGATGCCGTCGCGATGCGCGGAAAAGGGATTGCACAGTCCGTGGGACAAGGCTTCCAGCGCGGCGAAACCGTTGATCGTAAGCGAGCACAGGGTATCCACGCCGCCGCAGATCACGGCGTCGCACGCGCCCCGCGCCAGCAGGCGACGGGCGGTCAGCAGGGCACGCGCGCCGGAGGTGCAGGCGGTGGACACCGTGTAGGCCGGTCCCGCCACGCCCAGCCAATCGGCCAGGAAGGACGCCGGCGAGGCCAGGGCCTGGCGGCGGTAATCGTAATCGGCCGGCCACGCGCCGTCCTGTTCCAGCACGCGATAGGCATGCACGTTCTCGTTCACGCCGGAGGTGCTCGTGCCGAGCACGATGCCGACACGCAGCCGCCCATAGCCTTCGACGGCCGCGCGCAAGGCGCTTTCGATCTGCAATGCCGCGTCCAGCAGCAAGCGGTTGTTGCGGCTGTCGTAGTGCCGCGGCATCCCGGCCGGCAAGGCGGGTAGCTCGGCCTGCGCGACGCCCAGCACGATGCGCCGGCCCTGGACCCAGCCTTCGCGGGCCTGCATGCCCGCCGTGTCCGCGCGCAGCGCCGCCGCCGCGACGGCATCGATGCCGCGGCCCAGCGCGCAGACGATACCGGGCGTGCCCAGCCACGCGGTCATGGCGACTCCTTCAGCGGTTCGACACGCCAGGTCGTGCCGCCGCCCGTCGCGATGGCGAAGGTGTCCGCGGGGGCGCCGGGCTGCCAGAGGACGCGCCAGCGCACATTGCAATCCTGGTTCATCACGCGCTCGCGTCCGCCGTTCGCGGTGGCGCCCTGGTACCAATCCTTGCCGGCATACGCCGAAGACAGGGACGGCGCGGGTGTCCAGGCGAACAGGATGGCGGAGAACATGTCGCTGGCCTGGGCGTTCGGCCGCATGAATCCGTCGTTGCGCCATTTGCCGTCCTGCAGGATCTGCCGCGCCATGGGCATCCCCAGCGGATCGAACATCGACCAGCGCGTGGCATCGGGTCCTTCGGACTGTACGACGAGCAGCGCGTCCTGCCTTGGCTGGCCGGGAGCCTGCAGGCTGACGTGGACACGTCGCGGCAGCCCCAGGTCCGCCTGGGCGACGGGTGTCGGCGGTACGCCCGCGCAACCGCCCAGCCACAGCGCACCCAGAAGGGGAAGAGCGGCAAGCAGGCGGCGGATGGGCGAGGAAGGATGCGTCATGGGAAGGCGGAAAGGCAAAACGGGTTGGGTCGGGGCGTGGTGTCGGACTCAGGCCGTGGGTTCCAGGCTATGCGCGGCGCCGCCGGCGGACGGACCGGACATGGCGCAGATTTCAGCCAGGGTGCGCAAACGGCGGGCGTGTTCGGCGACGAAGGGGTTTTTCCTGTCCCAGGCATAGCCGGCCAGGATGGAGGAAATCATGCGCCGGATGTCCGGCTGCGCGCGCTCGTAGAAGACGACATCGCGGAAGGCCCCGGTATACCAGCCTTCGACATAGGTGCGGAAGGTTTCGACGCCGGCCATCAGGGGTTCGGCGAATTCGCGCTGCCAGTCCACCGTGGCGCCGCCCAACTGGCGGTGCAGGGCGTCGGCGGCGAGCTTGGACGAGTGCAGGGCGATGGTCACGCCCGACGAAAACACCGGATCCAGGAATTCCGCCGCGTTGCCCAGCAAGGCAAAGCCCGGGCCGTGCAGTGTGGTGACGCTGGCCGAATAGCCGCCTATCGCATTCGCCGGCGTATCCCAGACGGCACGCGCCAGCAAGCGCTTCAGGTTGGGCGCGCCCTCGACCAGTTCACGCAGCCGGGCCATGTGGTCCGGCGTATCGCCGATCAGGTCGTCGCCGCCCACCACGCCCAGGGAGCAGCGCCCGCCGGAAAACGGAATGGTCCAGAACCACACGCCGGGATGATCCGGATGCACGCTGATCAGGATCTTCCCGCGGTCGAAGCCAGGGTCGTCGATACGGTCCTCGATATGCGTGAACAGGGCCTTGCGCGGCGGCAGGCCGCTGGGCCGTTCGAGATCCAGCAGCCGCGCCAGGACCCGGCCGTAGCCGCTGGCGTCCAGTACGAACCGTGCGGCGATCTTGCGCACCGGCGCATCCTGCGCGCCGGCGGCGCGCACCGACAGCAGGGGCTGGTCGCCGGAAAAATCCGCCGCCACCACTTCCTGCTCGTAGCGTACTTCCGCGCCCTGGCGCGCGGCTTCGTCCGCCAGGATCTGGTCGAAGCGCGAGCGCAGCACCTGGAAGGTCGTGCCCGGCCCGGGCGAGAACTTGTCGCGGAAAT
Source organism: Bordetella genomosp. 11 (assembly GCF_002261215.1). Lineage (NCBI taxonomy): Bacteria > Pseudomonadati > Pseudomonadota > Betaproteobacteria > Burkholderiales > Alcaligenaceae > Bordetella > Bordetella genomosp. 11. Next base: position 802,567 of record NZ_NEVS01000004.1, read on the forward strand.
CGAATGCCGTGTAGCGTTCGCCCCAGGCGAAGGCCGCGCCGTTCTTTTCCTGGAAACCCGCCGCCTGCACGGCCGGCAGCATGCCGGCCTCTTCGATGAATTCGATGCAATGCGCCAGCAGGCTTTCACCGATGGAGAAGCGCGGGAAGCGCTGCCGCTCCAATACCAGGACATCGTGGCCGTGCCGGCGCAGCAGGCCGGCGGCGACCGCGCCGGCGGGGCCGGCGCCGATGATGACGACTTCGTGCTTCTCCACGTTGTTATGCCTTTTTGATGTGGTTAGCGGAAACGGCCGGCATGGCGTCGCCGGCAGGACGGACCCACGGCGCCCACAGCACGCAGAACGCCACGCCGATGCCGACGGACATGCCGAAGTTGGAGATGGCCGGCGTGCTGCTGAAGGCCAGCAATCCGAAGGAAAGGACGGTCGTGGCGGCGGCCAGTACGATGCCGACGAAGCTGGCCGCGGCGCCGGCCACGCGTTCGTACATGACGATGGCGTAGTCCAGCCCGATGGCCGATACCAGCAGCAGGCCGAACAGGCTGAAGAGCGTCAGAGGCTGTCCGAGCAGGCCCAGGGTGGCCAGCGTGCATGCCGTCGCGGTCAGCGGCACGGCCAGCAGGCGCCAGGTCGCCGAGCGGCCCAGGGTCAGCCACAGCAGCGCGCCGGCCGCCACGTACGACAGCAGCTTCAATTCGGCGGCGCGGATGCGGGTCTGCGTGAACGTTTCGTTCAACTGTCCGCTGCGGTCGACGAAGGATACGCCCTCCAGCCCTTGCGCCGCGGCCTGGGCCGCCGCCGGGTCATGCAGGCCCTGCAACACCACCATCGCGGCTACCTGCCCATGATCCTGTCCCAGCCACAGCATGCGCCGGCTTTGCCCCAGCGGACCCTGCAGCACCTTGTCCACGGTGACGGGTTCCTGCGCCGCCAGGGCGTCGACCTGCTGGATGACGGCCTGGGCGGGGATGCCGACCGCTTCGAAAGACGGCACCAGGCGGGCGCGCCAGTTGGGATCGCGCAGGGCGTCCAGCAGGGCCCGCTGCGCGCCCTCGGGCGCGACCAGCTGGTTCAGGGAAAGGTAGCTGTCCAGCGCCTTGGCCTTGACCAGGGCGTCCAGGCGAGTGTCCAGCGCGTTCTGGCGTTCCCATAACGCGTTGGTATCGGCGGCGCGCACCAGGTAGTACTGGCTGGTGGGCTGGATACCGGTGATGCGGCCGATCTGCTGCGCCTGTTGCAGCAGCGGGGCGGGCAGCGCCAGCCATTGGCGCAAATCGTCCTGCACGCGCAGGTGCGAGATGCCGGCGATCGACACCAGCGCGATGCCGGCCGCCAGCCAGGGCAGCGTGGGCCGCCGGCCGCTCCACAGCGCCAGCCGGCGCAGCAGGGCCTGCGCCAGCGACAGCAGCGGCGTGAAAGGCCGCGGCTGCCAGCCGCGCAGCCAGTTCGGCAGTTCGCACACTGTGCAGGCATAGGCGCCGAACAGGCCCGCGGCGGAAAAGACGGCCGTCTGGGTTAGCGCCGGGAAGGGCGTGAAGACCAGCGCCAGATAACCGACCATCGTCACCGCGAGGCTGATAGTCAATCCCGGCAGCACGCGATGCAGGGCGGGCCATGCCTGCCAATCGGGCATGCCGTACCGCTTGGCCAGCAGGTGCATCGGGAAATCGATGGCGATGCCGATCAGGCTGGCGCCGACCACCAGCGTCAGGATATGGATGGTGCCGAACAGCGCGACGCAAGCCACCGCGCCGCACAGCAGGCCGACGGCCACCGGCACGAAGGCCAGCAGCGAACGCCAGCCGCGCATGGTCAGCAGCAGCAGCGCGATAATGCCCAGTACGGCCATGGCGCTGATCCAGGTGCTTTCACCCGCGGCGCGCGCGCGGCCCTCCGCCGCGTACAGCGGCCCGCCGGCCACCAGCATGCGGCCGCCATCCTTGACGACCGAGGCCCGCGTTTCGTCGACCAGGCGCGCCACCTGGCCGGGCGATGCGCCGTCGAAGGCGTCGCCGCTGGTCTGCGCGCGCACCAGTACCCAGTCCCTGGTGCCGTCATGGGCGATGAGCGTACCGCTGACCAGGTCCAGCTGCACCGCGCCTGGCGTGCGCAGCGCGCGTTCCGCGGCATGCGACAGACCGAGCAGATCATCGTCGGCGGGCACCAGGCCGGTCGACGAAAACGGATTGGCCAGCTCGCGCACCCGCCGCGCGGCATAGGAGGCCGGATCGCGGATCAGCGTGTCGCGGGCGCGCGGTGGCAGCAGGGCCAGGGGCTGGGAGAGCAATTGCTTGCGCACGCCATCGACGTCGACATCGACGTCCACCTGAACGTCGGCGAACAGGCCGCTGTGCCGCCATGCATGGCCCATCCCGCGCGCCAGCTCGACGGCGCGTTCGCGATCGTCGGCACTGACCAGGGCGATCACCTGGCGTTGCAGGGGTTCCTGTATGCGGTCGTCCGCGCGCTGGCGCAGCGCGTCGCCCTGCGCGACGGGAACCAGGTCCAGCAGACTGGACGACACCGGCCAGCCGTGACGGCATTCCCACAGCCCCAGGCAGATCACCAGGGCCAGCGCGATGCGGAACAGGACGGTCAGGCGCCGTTCCCGCGCCATGCGGCGGTCAGGACTCGAAATCACGGCGCTCATCATCGTTCAGCTTGGTGTCGGCTCGCGTGTTCTTCATTTCCATGACGGTCTTGTCGCCCTGGGTCTCCCGCAATTCGATGCGCTGGACCAGTTTGCCGCCGGAAATGCGGATATCGGTGAAGATCTGCTTGAGCAGCGCCGCCTTGGGCGTCATGACCAGTTGCCAGTCGCCGGCCGAGCCGCTCAGCGAAATATCGAAGTTGTCCTGCAGCGAGCGCGTATCGCCGCTCAGCACCGTCAGGAACATGCGGGTCTCGCGACCGGCGCCCACGGCTTGCGGCAAGGCCTGCCATTTGCCGCCGTCGTCGCGCCGGAAGATGGCGCTGGAGGTCAGCAGCAGGTCCTGGTGCAGCGGTGCGCGCAGCTCCCACAGCAAGCCGTCCTGCGCGGACAGGGTGAACAGCCCGGTGCTCGTCAAGGGCTGCGGCAGCGAGCGCAGGAACTTCTGTTGGACGAACTGCCCGCGCACCACGGGCGCTTCGCGCAATTGGGCCTGCAGATCGTTCAGGTCGAAGGCCCACGCCGGCGCGGCGCTCGCGGCCAGCAGCACGGCGGCGGCGATGCGGCGGATCCATCCCTGGCGCCGCGCGGTCATGCCAGCACCTTGCGCACGGCGTCCAGCAGCGCGGGCGGCGACACCAGCTGCATCTCGCGGTTGTCCATGCGCACGGCCACCTGCACGGAGCTGCCCCGGGTCAGGCGCGTGCCGCTGCCGGCATCGGTAATCAGATAATGGATTTTCAAGCGATTCTCCCACTCCACCAGTTCGGCGCGCACGATCACGCGCTGGCCGAATACGGCGGGGTTCATATAGCGTAATTGCAGGTCGATGACGGGCCATGCATAGCCGGAGGCGAACATGGCGTCATACCCGTAGCCGAGCGCGTCCAGCAGTTCGCAGCGCGCCTGTTCCAGGTACTTCACGTAGTGGCCGTGCCACACCACGTTCATCGAGTCCACATCGAAGAAGGGGACCGTCACGGCGGTTTCGACGGCGAATACACCGCGTTTACGCATGACGGCTCCAGAACGGATAGAAATTGAACCACTGCTGCGGCGCATCGCGGCATTCCCGCGCCAGGCGGTCGGCATAGCGCTGCGCCCACTGGCGCACGCCTTCCTCGCGCCGCCCGCGCGGCAGCTCGACGCGATCGGCCAGGCGTTCCAGCGCGATGCGGTAGCGGCCGTCGATCTTGGTGCAGAACAGCACGTTGGCCGGACATTTAAGCAGGGCCGCCAGCAGCCAGGGCCCTTGCGGGAAGGCAGCCGGCGCGCCCAGGAAATCGACGTCGACGACGCGCCCGCCACGCACCGGCACGCGGTCGCCCGCGATGGCCAGCCATTCGCCGCGCTCGATGCGGTCGTTCAATTGCAGCATGATGGCGGCATCGAGTTCGGTGACCTGGATCAGGCGCAAGCGGCTGGCGCCGGCCTGGGCCAGGAGCTGGTTGAAAGCCTCGGCGTGGCGCGTATGCACCAGCACATTCAGCGTCAATTGGCCGCCGCGCTCCACCAGCGCGCGGCAGACTTCCAGATTGCCCAGGTGCGAGCCCACCAGGATCTGCCCCCGGCCCGCGCGCATCTGCGCGTGCAGGTCGTGCGGGTCTTGAATGACGACGTCGCGGGCCGTCAGGCGACCCTGCCATACATCGAGCTTGTCCAGGATGGCGTCCGCGAAGGCGCGGAACTGGCCGTAGACCGGGCGCCGCGCCGGCAGCGCGTGCGCGGCCCCGGCGTGGCGCAGGCGCTGCTGGTATTCGGCGATACTGCGGCGCGCGCGCGGGCTGAAGCAATAGAAATAGAACACGATCATCGCCACCACCGGGCGCATGGCGCCGCGGCCGAACACGCGCGCCGCCCGCGCCGTCAGGCGCATCAGAAAGGGGGCGCCGCGTTCGCGCTGGGCGGCCCAATGGCGGGTTGGCGGGGGATGCGTCATGCTGGGGTCTTTTGCTTTCTGAACTTGCGGGCGATCAGGCCGGGCGCGCGCGGCAGCATGCCGAAAAAGAGACGCGCATGCATGGCGCTGATACGCGCATTGTCGCGCAGGCCCTGGAAGTGCGACACGCCGCCGGCCGGGTAGATGACCCGCGTCGGGCACCATATCATGGGCACGCCGCGCCAATGCAGCAGGACCAGCACGGCGATATCGAAATCCATGCGATCGCCGGGATCCCGGCGTTCCAGCAGGGCCAGGACGGGTGCCAGCGGGTACACGCGAAAGCCGCACATCGCATCCGGGATATCCGTGGATAGCGTGTTGATCCACACCCACAGGCGCGTCAGCCAGCGCCCGTACAGCCGGCTGCGCGGTGCGTCCGCGCCATAGGCCGGCGCACCGCCCACCAGTGCGGCGGGATGCGCGCGGGAAGCTCGTGCCATCCCGGGTATGTCGTCCAGCGCATGCTGGCCATCGGCATCGATCTGTAATGCATGCGTATAGCCCAGGCCGGCGGCGTGGCGCAGGCCGTCCTGCACGGCGCGGCCCTTGCCGCCGTTGCGCGGCCGGCGCACCAGCGTGGCGCGGCCCGCTGCCGCCAGGGCATCCAGGCGTTCGGCGCACGGCTGCGCCGATCCGTCATCCACCAGGATGCAAGGGATGCCATGGGCGAGTACGCGTTCGACCACGTCGCCGACCGTGTCGCCGTGGTTGTAGACGGGGATGACGGCGCAGAGCCGGTGCGTCGTCATGATGCGGCCCCCGCCGCGGCGGCCGCGGCCAGGATGCGGCCGGACGAGCAGGGCTGGCCGTCGGAGCGGTACTCGAAATACAGCTTGGCCCGCGCGGGATGCCAGGTCAGCGTCAGGTCCAGCGTGTCGCCGGGCCGTGTCAGCCGCTGGAATTTCAGGGCTTCCATGCCGTGAAAGCCGAGGGCGGCGTCCAGGTGGCGGCGCGCGAGATCCATGGCCCATTCGATCTGCGCCACACCCGGCACGACCGGCATGCCGGCGAAATGGCCGTTGAAATGCGCCAGATCCAGGGGGACTTCCATGCCCAAGCGCAATTCGCGCACGCCATCGGCGGATTCGGTCGCCGAGCGCAATTGCGCGACCGGCGCGCGGGGCCGCGTCGCCGCCGCCGCGAAGCTGTCCTGCGGCAGCTTGCCCTGGGCGTTCCAGGGCAGCTCGCGCATCAGACGCCAGTGGCGCGGCACGCCCAGCGGTTCAACCGTGGCCGCCATATGGGCGCGCAACGCGTCGATGACGGCCTTGCGGCCCTGGTTGCGCAGCGCGTGGATGCCGGACGGCGCCAGTGCCACCAGCGCGGTCAGGCGCGGCGTGCCGGCCATTCCCAGGCGCGCTTCGCGGACATGGGGGTGCTCCATCAAGCGCTCTTCCAGCCCGGGCAGCGCGATGCGCTTTTCCTCGAGCTTGACGATGCGGTCCAATCGTCCTTGCAGGCGGAAACCCGGGCCATCCAGCGTCGCGGCGTCGGCCGTCTGGAAGCGGTCGCCGCTTTCCAGCCACGCGGACCGCACCCACAGCGCGCCATCCTGCACGCCGGCAGCAGCGCCCGGCAGGGGCGTCCAGGCACCGTCGCCGCGTCGCCATGCGACGGCGCCGGTTTCCGAGCTGCCGTAGATTTCCGTCGGGCGGCAGCCGAGCCGGCTGTCCAGCAGATCCGACACCGTGCCGGGCAGCGGGCCGCCCGCGGAAAAAATCTGCGCGATGCCACCGGCCAGCGCATCCCAGTCCAACTGCGTGCCCAGGCGCTTGAGCAGTGCCGGGCTGGCGATCCATGCGAAAGTCCCGTGCGGCAGGCTGGCCTGCTGCAAGGCTTCGGGAAAGGCAAGCTGTCGACGGCCGATCGCGCGGCCCGAAGCCAGCGGCCACAGCACGCGAAAAGGCAGGCCGTACATGTGTTGCGGGCTGACGCTGCCCAGCACGCAGGCGGGCGCCGCCGACCACGCCCACACGCTTTCGAGGGCGGTGATTTCGGCGATGAGCTGCGTCCACTGCTTGCGGATGCGCTTGGGCTGTCCGCTGGAGCCGGACGTGCACAGCACGACGCCGCCGTCGCGCGGGTCCAGCATGCATGGCGCCAGCGGGGGCGCGCTGCCGGCCAGGCCGGCCAGGGTATGGTGGCGGCCGGGCGGGACGGGAAGGGCCGGCTGGTCGCTCAGCCAGAGGCCCACGTCGCGGTCGATCGCAGCGCAGGAAGCCGGCCGCGCATCGCCGGCAAGGACGGCGACGATGCCGGCGCGCCAGCAGGCGAACAGCGCCACCGCCAGCAGGGCCGCGTCCTCGAACCACAGGCCGGCATGGCGCACGCCGCGCGCGCGCAGCGCCCCGGCGGCCGACAGCGCATCGCGCACGAAATCGTCGTGAGACATCATGGGATCGTGCGCGTAGCGCACGTCAGGGCGTTCGCCCGCCAGCAGTCCGGCAAGGTCCATCCAGGCCATGGCGCGCCCTTTCAACCGCCGTCGCGCGCCATCGCGCGTTCACCGACGCCGGATGCCGGGCCCGCGCGCTGCGCGTGTCCGGCGGATGCGTGTGCTTCCCCGGCCGGTTTGCCGGGCGACGGACGCACCAGCCATTCCCCGGCCATCAATGCGCCGATCAGGACGTAGCTGATGACGCCGTTGTACAGCGTCCACCAATGCCAGGGCGCCCACAGCGATAGCGCCGCGGACACCAGTCCATTGATCGCGAAAAAAACCGCCCAGACTTGCGTGACCCGGCGGGTATACGCGACCGCGCGCGGCGGCAGGTCGGGATGGCGCAGCCGCGCGAAACGTTCGACGATGGGCATGCCGCGCCACAGGCTGGACGCGAATACCGCCAGCATCGCACCGTTGACCAGCACCGGATAGCCGCGCAGCCAGCGCGCGTCATCCGACCATGCGATAAAGGCGCAGAACGCCACCACGATCGCCGGCAGCATCCATCCTCCCGCCGCCCGCTTCCTGTCGACCAGCGCGCGCGCCAGCCACAATCCCGCCAGCGGCAGCAGTATCCATCGTGCCGTGCCGTTTTCCAGGCTTGCATGCGCCACGAAGGGATAGGCCATACCGGCCAGCAGCAGGGCGATCGCGAGGACGGCCCGCGTCATGCGGCCGATTCCCGCTGCTGCAGTTGCTGTTGTTGTTCCCACACGGCATCGACCACGTCCTGCACCGTGCGCACCGTGCGGAAGTTTTCCGCCGCCAGTTTGTATCCGGTTTCGCGCTTGATGTGATCGAGCAGGTCGATGGCGTCGATGCTGTCGATCTCCAGGTCGGTGTAAAGGTGCGCGGCGGGTACGACGCGATCCGCCGGAATCTCGAACAATTCCACCAGGGCTTCGCGCAGGACGCTGAAGATGTCTTCCCGGGTTTGCATAACACTAGCTCCAGTTGCTCAGGCGACCCGCTGGGCGGATACAAATTTGCTCAGATTGGTGACGGTGGCGAAGTGGTCGCGCATATTACGCGTTTCGGGATCGATGGCGATGCCGTAGCGCTTCTGCAAGGCAAGACCGAGTTCCAGCGCATCGACGGAGTCCAGCCCCAGCCCGTCGCCGAAAAGGTCCGCATCGCTGGCGATATCTTCGGGCGCGATGTCCTCCAGGCCTAGCGCATCGATGATGAGTTGCTTGATTTCACTTTCCAACTGTTCCATCCAGCCCTAGCTCCATTCTGAAATAGTGATGTAGATGATCGTTCATGCGCCGGCCGGCGATGGGCGCGGGATGCCGCTCGGTCCATTGGCGGGGATCGATGTCGTCGCCCACCTCGAAGACGTAATGCATGCGGCGATGGGGGATGCGGTACCAGGGTTCGCCTTTGGTAAGGCTGCGCGTATTCATGGTGATGACCACCGGCGTGACGACCCGCGCGCCCCGGACGGCGATGGCGCAGGCGCCGCGATGGAACCGCGGCGGCGCATCGACCGGCGTGCGCGTGCCTTCGGGGAAGACGATCAGCGTCTGGCCTTCGCGCAGGACCTGGGCTGCGCGTTCCAGCATGTCCAGGCTTTCGTCGTTGGTGATGTAGCCGGCATTCCGGATGGGGCCGGCGGTGAAGGGGTTCTTCACCAGGCTGTGCTTGACCACGCAGTTCGCATCGCGCACATGCGCGATCAGGAAGACCACGTCCAGCAGGGAAGGGTGGTTGGCCACGATCATCTGGTGCGGCCGCCCCAGTCGTTCGACGCCGCGGAACTCGTAGGTCAGGATGCCCATGCGGACCATCAGCCGCACGAAGCGGTAGAACGTCCAGTTGATGACGGCACGCGATCGGCGGCGGCGTTGCGTCGGATTCATCAGCCACAGGCGCTGCGCGGGAAAGACGACCAGCCGCAGGAAGAGGCCGCCCATGCCGAAGAGGGCGAATGCCACGGCCGTGGCGATCAGGCGCAATAACCACGCATCCTGGCGGTCGGCGCGGGCGGATACGGTGTTCATGATGCGCGCCGCCATTGCCAGTGCGCCGCGCGGGCGGGATGTCGCCACTGCGGCGTGCCCAGCACCAGGTGACGCAACAGGTTTAGCGGATGGGGCCAGCGCCGCGGGACGTCCGGCGCCGCGACGGCATCGCCGGCGTTATCGGCCGGGCTGGGGGCCGCGCCTGTGTCGCCGGCATCCTCGCGCAGGGACAGTTCGAACGCATCGCCGCGGGTAAGCCTGAGCGCCAGCGCGTAGGAAAACGGGACGTCGTCGATCCACCGCCGATAGGCCGCGGGCGGCGTTTCTTCAGCCAGAATCACCAGGGCGTCGCTGTGCCCCGCGTCCAGCAGCAGGCAGGCTTCCGCGATCGCGCTTTCCAGCCCGTCGCCGGTTGCCGATAGCGCGACGGACTCGACGGTTTCCTTGCGCAGGATCGACCACATGCCGGCCGTTGCATTGTGCACGGACAGGCTGAAGGATGTCGGTGACAGCGCCTCGTCGCGCGCCAGGCATTGCAGCAGCTCGAAGCTGCGCGAGGTCTCGCCATGGTGCGAGGCATAGACGACCGGCATGGCGGGGCGGCTATCCGCCAGCGGCCAGGCACAGGCGACGGCCATCCGCGCCAGCGGGCTGAGCCGGCGGCGTTGCAGCGGGGGCAGGAAGCCGACGTCGGGGGACGCGGCGGCGGCGACGGCGGGGCAGTATGGTCCGCGTGCCCATGTTTCCCAGGCGGGAAGGTCCTCCAAGCCCGGCGCCCAGGCGCGCCATGCGGATATTTCAAAGTTGAACATGCGCGAAAGTGTACCGGTCCACCGCAGCCGATAGGGGGTTTGTTGTTATTGTTTCGCACCCGGATCGCGGCCGGAGCTGGTCCGGATCCAACTTTTTTTCAGCGGGTTGTAAGAATGCGCCCAGGGATTCAATGATGACCGCCGCCTTGACGCTGTGGTGGGGCGGCCCTGAACTGGCCGATCGGTATCGCGCCGACATGTTGCATGCGGCCGACAGGGCGCGCGCCGGCCACGCCCGTTCGCCGCGGGCCGAGCAGGATTGGCGGGTCAGCCGGGCATTGTTGCAGCAGGTGCGGTCGGACTGGCCGGCGGACGCCAGCCCCGCGCTATCCCTCAGTCATTCCCGCGGTTATGCGGTCGTCGGCACGGCGCCGTCCGGCTGGCATCTCGGCGTGGACCTGGAGGCCATCCGCCCGCGCGATACCGACGGCGTGGCGCAATGGTGCTGTACCGAAGAAGAACGCGCGGCGCTGGCGGCGTGCGGCAGCGCCGCCGCGCGCCTGCGCGCCTTTTACCAGCTGTGGACCTTGAAGGAATCCTTCATCAAGGCCGCGAACCTGGATTTCCCGGCGGATATGCGGTCGATAGGCTTGGCGCCGGGGCAGTCGTCTTCCGGCTTGCCGTGTGCCAGCTCGCCTTGGCAAGGCTGGCGCCTGCGCGCGCCGGCCCCCGGCTGGCACGCCTGGTCGGCGGTGGTGGACGACGCCTGGTCGGTTTCGGCCGTCTGGCTGCCGGCGCGGGGCGCGGATCATCGCCGCGATCGCGCCGACGGCGCCGTCATTCCTGTCTGGCGAGCCGCGCGCGGGGCCGCGTCGCCGCGCATCGTGCCGGCCGGGCAATGGCCCTGATCAGGGCGTCAGGGCCTGGGCCACTTCCGCGCAAGCCAGCCGCAGGCAATGGACGAAACCGTGATGCAGGGCCGACATGGGATCGTCCGCATGCACCAGCGCGCCGATATGGAAATGCACCGGCGGATCCAGGCGGCGAATCGACAGGCCTGGGCGCGAGATGCCGTGGGCGCTGTAGGCGTCCACGATGGCGTCACCGCAGCCGGCTTCCACCATGGCGCACGCCATATAGTGCGTCTGCACCTGCAATGCCGTGCTCATGCCGACGCCATGCTCGGCCAGCGCGGTCTGCAGCAGGCTGCCCAAGGGGTCGCGCGGATCCATGGCGATCAGGTTGTCGGGGCGGACACTGGCCAGCGGGACGGGCTGGTTCCCCGGTTCGCGGCTGACGTAGACCATCTCGGACCGGTCCAGATCGATACGCGCGATGCCCGGGTGCGCTGGCGGCTCGTAGGTGACGGCCATATCGATCTCCCGGGCCAGCAGGCCGGCGATAAGCTCGCCGGTATGGTGCGTCTGCAGGCTGAAGGTGATGTCCGGCTGGCGGGCGCGGCTGATGCCCGCCGCGCGCGGAACCACGCCCAATCCCAGGCTGGGCGCGCAACCTATGCGCAGGTGGCCGCGGGGATGGTGGCGCAGGTTGGCGGCCAGCTTGCGCACGCTTTCCAGGTCGCGCGACAGGCGCGCGATATCCGGCGCCAGGATGTCGGCTTCGCGCGTGGCGCGCAGCCGGCCCTTCACCCGCTCGAACAGCCGGAACCCCACCTGCGCTTCCGCGTGCGCCAGCATTTTGCTGGCGGCCGGCTGGGAGATATGCAGGGCCTGGGCGGCGCGGCTCAGGGAGCCTGTGGCCCGGATGGCTTCGAAGAGTTCGATATGGCGCAGGCGCATGGTGTGGGGTCGCGCGACTTGGATAGCAAAAGGTTATATCGGATCTGGGCCTTATGCACGATGTAACATCGGTGGCATCGCATTTATATTTGTTATTCAGGGCGCCGCACCTGGTGGTTAGCCAGAGGTAACGAGAATGTGGAACCGGCCATAGCCAAAGGTTATGTATTCTGGCTGCTTTGGTATTTGCCCGGCTGGCGGCGGGTGCCCAGAATTTCGCCTATGAACGACTTCAGGGTGGTGCCATGCGCGTATGCGTGATCGGCGCGGGGGTGGTCGGCGTGACCTCCGCCTATTTTCTTGCGCGGCAGGGCTACGACGTCACACTGGTGGACGGACGGGACGGTCCGGGGGAAGAAACCAGCTACGCCAATGGCGGGCAGCTCAGCTATAGCTATGTGGCGCCCCTGGCGGGGCCGGGCGTGCTGCCCAGTGTTCCCGCGTGGTTGCTGCGCGACGATTCACCCCTGCGCTTCCGTCCCCGGCTGGATCCTCATCAATGGAAGTGGTGCGTGCAATTCGCGCTGGCGTGCCGTGCGTCGGTGTCGCGCCGCGTCACGGCCGAGATGCTGACCTTGTCGTATCTCAGCCGCGATGTCCTGCACGCGCTGCTCGAGCAGGAGCCCCTGTCCTTCAACCATTTGCGCAACGGCAAGCTGATCGTCTATCGCAGCGGCGCGCTGCTGGAAAAGGCCCGCGCCCTGGTGGACTACCAGGCCAGCCATGGCGCCGACCAGCAGGTGCTGAGCGCCGCGCGGACGGTGGAGATGGAGCCCGCGCTGGCCGGCATGCGCTCGCACCTGGCCGGCGCCGTCTATACGCCGGGAGAAGAGGTGGGCGATTGCCTGCGCTTCACCGAAGGGCTGTTCGGCCGGCTATTGCACCAGTCCAACGTCCGTGTCCTGATGAGTACGCCGGTGTCGGCCCTGCGGCGCGACGGCGCGCGCATTGTCGCCGCCCGCACCCCCGCGGGCGACATCGAGGCGGACGCCTATGTGGTGGCGGCGGGAATGGGCAGCCGCCCGCTGCTGCGGCCGCTGGGCCAGGACGTGCCGCTCTATGGCCTGAAGGGCTATAGCCTGAGCGTGCCGATGAACGGCGATGAGGCCGCCGGTCCGGCGATCAGCGTGACGGACTACGAACGGCGCATCGTGTACGCGCCCATCGGGTCGGTGTTGCGCATGGCCGCCATGGTGGATATCGGCGGCGACGCCGGTATCGACGAGCGACGTGTCGCGTTGCTCAAGCGCCAGGCCGCCGATACCTTTCCGGCGCTGCGCCTGCAAAACGCCCAATCCTGGGCGGGCCTGCGTCCGGCCATGCCGTCGGGCAAACCGTGGATCGGCCCCAGCCGCGCGGCCTGCAATCTGTGGATGAACCTGGGGCAGGGAGCGCTGGGATTCACGCTTGCCTGTGGCAGCGCCGCGCTGCTGACAGCGCAGATGGCCGGGATTCAGGCACCGATAGAACCGGGCCCCTTTTTGCCGGGGTGATACGGCAGGAGATGCCGCGCCGAAGCGGCAGCGGGGCAACGCCGTAGGGGAATCAACGCGGATAGGGACACGGCCGGCCGGGTGGGAGATGCCCACCCGGCCGGCCGTGCGCGACCCTATCAAGTTGCGGGAAGGCGCGCCTGGATGCTGCCCTCCCGCCATGCGGACGGATTAGCGTTTCTGGTCGGACCCCGAGCTGCGGCTGGGGTGCTGCTGCCCCTGCTGCTGGCCGGAGCGGTTCTCTTGCTGTTGTTGTTGCGAACGTTGCGGGTTCTGGTTGTGCTGTTGTCCCTGCTGGCCTTCTTGCGACTGCTGGCGCTGGCCTTGTTGGTTTTGCTGGTTCTGCTGGTTGGATTGCTGCTTCATTGCTGGCTCCTTTGCATGATTGCCCCCACCGAGACGGACGGCGGGGGAATGCGGACCGGATCCGCGTGGATTGCGCAGCAAATGCTGTGCCTCGGTTGCTTAGTCCGGTCGTCGGATGGCACAAGGTTTTCACGCATTGCCGCGGGCGCGCGATCGTAGTCAGATCGGGAAAAAGACCCGCCTATCGATTCCGGGGCGGGCGATGCGTGCCAGGGGGATCGCCATGGCGCTGACCGATATACGGGGCAATCCCGTTTCCACCCGCGACGACGAAACGCTGGAAGGCTACGAGACGGCGCAATCGTTGTTCCACGGCTATTACGGCGACCCGTTGGGTGTCATCGACGCCGTTCTGGCGCGCGATCCCGAGTTCGTCATGGGCCATGCGCTGCGGGCCGGCATGCTCATCACTGCCAGCGACCAATGCGTGCAATCCATGCTGCGCGACAGCGTCCAGGCGGCAGAAAGCCTGCATGCCGCCGCCAACGAACGCGAACGCAGGCACACGGCGGCGGCGCGCGCGTGGCTGGATGGCCGGTTGGAGGAGTCGCTGGCACGCTACGCCGATATCCTGCTGGACCATCCCCGCGACACGCTGGCGCTGCAGGTCGGCCACATCGGCGATTTTCTCCTCGGCCGGTCCGTCATGCTGCGCGATCGCGTCGCCGGCATTCTGCCGGCCTGGGATACCCATATGCCGGATTTCGGATACGTGCTGGGCATGTATGCCTTCGGACTGGAGGAAACCAATCTCTATGACGAGGCCGAAGCGCAAGGACGCCGCGCGCTCGATATGAACCGGCGCGATCCGTGGGCCGTCCATGCCGTGGCCCATGTGATGGAAATGCAAGGCCGGGTCGAGGAGGGCATTGCGTGGCTGGATGGCCGTCGCGACGATTGGGCCGCCGAGAATATGCTGGCCGTGCACAACTGGTGGCACCTGGCGTTGTTCCACCTGGACCATGACCAGATGGACCGGGTGCTCGCGCTGTATGACCGGCGGATACGCGAGGAGTCCTCCGGGCAGGTGCTGGATCTGATCGATGGGTCCGCCATGTTATGGCGCTTATGGCTGCGCGGCGTGGATGTCGGGCGGCGTTGGCGGGAGCTTGCCGATGCCTGGCAGGCGCATGGCGGCGCCGGCTATTACGCCTTCAACGACGTGCATGCCCTGATGGCGTATCTGGGCGCCGGCGACGGCGCGGCGGCGCAGGCGCTGATCGAGAGCATGGAAAGCGCGGCTGCCGGCTCGGGCACCAATGCCATGATGACGCGCGATGTCGGCTTGCCCGTCGCGCATGCGCTGGTGGCTTTCGTGCGCGAGGACTATGACCGCGCCATCGCGCTGCTGCGCGATGTACGGCTGATCGCGCATCGCTTCGGAGGCAGCCACGCGCAGCGCGACGTGCTGGGGCTGACGCTGGTGGAGGCCGCGTTGCGCGAGGGCGCGCGCGGTCTGGCCAAGGTGCTGGCCGCCGAACGTCTGGCATTGAAGCCGGCCAGCGTGGGCAACCAGCGCCTGGCGGCGCGCGCGGCGGCGTTGTAGGCGTTGCCGGCTTTCAATGGAAATTCCGGCTGCCGACCGATAGGTCTCCCAACAGCGGCGTCAGGTCGACCAGGCGGTGCGCGATCAAATGGCGCACCTTGTTGACGTTCTGCCAAACGCCGTACACGCCCAGCAGCGTGGAGGCCAGCAATTCCTGGCGCTGGCGTTCGATCAGTTCGGGCCGCACCACGACGTTGACCGCGCCGGTTTCATCCTCGATGGAAACGAAGATCGTGCCGTTGGCGGTGCCGGGCCGCTGCCGCACCGTCACCAGGCCGCAGGCGCGCGCCAGGCGCTTATCGGGATAGCCGTTCAGGGTCTCGGCCGTTTCGAACCGGCGCGCCTGGAGCTTGCCGCGCAGCAAGGCCAGCGGATGGCGATGCAGGGTGAAGCGCAGTGAACGGTAATCGTCGGCGATGGTTTGTCCTTCGGTCGGCATGGGCAGGTCGGGCGTCCGGGCTTCAACGATGGCGGCATCGCGTAGCAGCCCTTTGGCCGGAGGGCCGGCGGCGGCTTCCCAGCGTGCCTGGCGGCGGTGGCCGGCCAGGTTGAGCAGGGCATCGGCCGCGGCCAGCGCGTCCAGATCGTGGCGGCCGAGGTCGGCGCGTCGCGCCAGGTCCCCCGTATCCGCGAAAGGCTGCTGCGCGCGCGCGGCGGCGATGCGCCCGGCGGCCGCTTCGGACATGCCCTTGACCAGGCTCATGCCCAGCCGCACCGCGGGACGTGCGTCCGGCCCGCCCCGATGGCCGGCATGGCGGCCCGCCGCGCCATGTCCGCCAGGATCTTCATGGGCAGTGCCGCCCTCTTGGCCGAAGTCCAGGCGGCTGTCCCAATCACTGGCGCGAACGTCCACCGGCAGCACCCGCACGCCGTGGCGGCGCGCATCCTGGATCAGTTGGGCCGGCGCATAGAACCCCATGGGTTGCGAATTCAACAGGGCCGCCAGGAAGGCTTCCGGTTCGTGGCGCTTGAGCCAGGAGCTGGCATAGGCCAGCAGGGCGAAGCTGGCGGCATGGCTTTCCGGAAAACCGTATTCCCCGAACCCCTCGACCTGCCGGAAGATGGCTTCGGCGAATTCCTTGGTATAGCCATGCGCCAGCATGCCGCCGACCAGCTTGGCGTGGAACTTGTCCACGCCGCCCTTGCGCCGCCAGGCCGCCATCGAGCGGCGCAGTTCATCGGCTTCCCCGCCCGTGAAACCCGCCGCCACCATGGCGATCTGCATGACCTGCTCCTGGAAGATGGGGACGCCCATGGTGCGTTCCAGCACCGTGCGCACTTTATCGCTGGGGTAGGTGACAGGCTCCATGCCCTGGCGCCGCCGCAGGTAGGGATGCACCATGCCGCCCTGGATGGGGCCGGGGCGCACGATGGCCACCTCCACCACCAGGTCGTAGTATTCGCGCGGGCGCAGGCGCGGCAGCATGGTCATCTGGGCGCGCGATTCGATCTGGAACACGCCTATCGTATCGGCCTCGCAAATCATGTCGTAGGTGGGCGCGTCGTCCGGCGGGATATCCTGCATGGCGAACGGCTGGCCGCGCCGCAGCGATACCAGCTCCAGCGCGCGGCGGATCACCGAAAGCATGCCCAGGGCCAGCACATCCACCTTGAGCAGGCGCATGGCGTCCAGGTCGTCCTTGTCCCATTGCACCACGCTGCGGCCTTCCATCGCGGCGTTTTCGATGGGCACCAGCCGCGACAGTTTTCCGCGCGACATGACAAAGCCCCCCGGATGCTGCGACAGATGCCGCGGGAATCCCATCAGCAGCGTGGCCAGCGCCGCCCACTGCCTGGCGACGACGGATTCGGGGTCCAGCCCGCAGCCCTGGAAGCCGCGCAGCAATTCCGCGCGATCGTCCCACCACTGGTGCGCCTTGGCGACCGCGTCGACGATGGCCGGGTCCACGCCCAGGGCCTTGCCGGTGTCGCGCAGCACGCTGCGGGGGCGGTAGGTAATGACCACGGCCGTCAGCGCGGCGCGCGCGCGCCCGTATTTTTCGTAGATGTACTGGATGACCTCTTCGCGCCGCTGGTGTTCGAAATCGACGTCGATATCGGGCGGCTCGTTGCGTTCCTTGCTGATGAAGCGTTCGAACAGCGAGTTGCCGCGCGCCGGGTCGACCTCCGTGATGCCCAGGCAGTAGCACACCGCGGAATTGGCGGCGGAGCCTCGTCCCTGGCACAGGATGCCCTTGGTACGGGCGAACTTGACGATGTCGTAGACCGTCAGGAAGTAGGCTTCGTAGCGCAGGTCCTGGATCAGCGCCAATTCCTTTTCGATCTGTTCGACGACGATATCCGGCGTGCGTTCGCCGAAGCGGCGGCGCGCGCCGGCATAGGTCTCGGCGCGCAGGTACGAAGCGGGAGTGGCGCCGGCCGGCACGATTTCGTCCGGATATTCGTAGCGCAGCTCGTCCAGGTTGAAGGTGCAGCGGCGTGCGATCTCCAGCGTCTGGCGCAGCGCCTCCGCGTCATGGAGCCGGGCCAGCTGCAGGCGCGAACGCAAATGGCGTTCGGCATTGGCGGCCAGCGCATAGCCGCATTCGCCGACCGGCTTGCCCAGGCGGATGGCCGTCAGCGTGTCATGCAGGGGCTTGCGCGAGCGCACATGCATTTCGGCCAGCCCCAGCGCGGCGATGGGCAATCCGCAGGATTGGGCGGCGCTTTCCACGGCATCGCGATGCAGGTCATCGCGGGATTGGTGCCTGAGCGTCAGGCCGATCCATGCCCGGCCGGGAAAGACACGCGCCAGCCAGCGCGCCTGGTCCGCCAGCCGATCGGCGGCGATGCCGTGCGCCGGCGCCAGGATGGCCAGGCATTCGGGCAGGCCGGCCAGATGCCGGGAATTCGCCGGCGGGTGTTCCAGATGGGAGGCGGCAAGATGGTACGAGCCTTTTTTGCTCGCGCCGGTGCGCGCCAGCGTGATCAGTTCGCACAGGTTGCCGTAGCCTTCGCGGGTTTGCGCCAGCAGGATCAGGCGCACGGGTTCGGCGTGGCCGGCGAGTTCGAAATAGCTGCCGATGATCAAGGGCAGCTTGTGCGCCTTGGCTTCGGTATGCGCGCGCACCACGCCCGCCACCGAGCATTCGTCGGTGATGGCCAGGGCGGCGTAACCCAGCTCGGCGGCGCGGCTGACCAGTTCTTCCGCGTGCGACGCGCCACGCAGGAAGGTGAAGTTGGTCATGCAGCCCAGTTCGGCATAGGCGGGAAGCGTATGCCGCGGGATGCCGGGTACCGGCGCATTGCCATATTCGTCTGGCATTGGATCGTCATCGGGCGCGTGCATGGCGGTTCAGGCGTACAGCCCGTGCAGATACCAGCGTGCATCGGTCATGCCGCGTTCGCGGTAGATCCAGAAGCGGGCGGCGTGCGCGTCTTCCGCCACGAAATAATCACGTACCGCGGCAGCTTCGTCCCACCAGCCGCTTTCGATGCGTTCGGGGCCGCGCACCAGTGTCAGGGGCGTGCCGTGCACGGGACGGTTGCGCCGCACTTGCAGCGGCTGGGGCGGATCGAGCAGCCAGAAGGGGCGATCCAGCACTGGCGCGGCCGCGTGTGCGTCGCTTGCATCCTGCACGGGCTTCCAGCGATTGGCGAGCTCGGGCCGATGATCCGCGGCGGGGCTGGGCCGCAGCACCCGATCGGCGCCGAGGCGGGCGGTCAGCATATCCAGCAGGCGAGCGCGCTCGCTCGCGACTTGGGCGGGTTCGGGAAACAGCGTGGTATTGGCCGCCGGTTGCGGCACCGTCCGCGGCGCGTCCAGCGCGACCGCGATCACCGGCGCCTGCAGTGTCATGCGTCCCAGGCGTTCGCGCAGCAGGCCCAGCAGGTGAGCGGGCTGCCAGGCAGGTTCGGCCAGGGTCAATTCCAGCAGGCTGGGCGGCCGCGCATGGCGGCCGCGTTCGTGTTCCAGCACCAGGGTCAACCGGGGTACGGCACGCTGCCGGGCAGCCAGCCAGCCGCTCATCTGTTCCACCAGGATGCGCGCCACCGCAAGCACGGCATCGGTATGCTCGATGCGTTCGATCAATTCGTAGCGGCGCTTGAAAGCAGGCGGTGGGGATATCCATGCATAAGCCTGCGGCGCGTCGCCGTAGGCGGCATCCAGGGCTTTCAACAGCGCGGTCCCACAGCGTCGCTGCAAGCCGGCACGGGGCAGGCGGCGCAGGAAGCCGAAGTGCCGGCAACCGATGCCATGCAGCCATTCCAGATGGGGCTGGGCTTGCGGCAGCAGGGCGCAAGGCAGCGCGTCCAGGCGTCGCGCCAGCCGTGCCGCAACCAACGCATGGCGCGGTCCGGCATCGTTGCGGCACGCCAGCAGCCAGGCGCCGCCGGCTGTGGGCGCCATGCCCAGGCGCGCCTGCAGGCCCAGGATACGCAGGGTATGGGCGACGCGGCGCGCCAAGGCGCGAGGCCCGCTGAATACGCGCAGGCTGGCGCCCACGTTCAGCAGCAAACTGCCCTGGGTGCCCAGCGCGACGTCCGGCGTGTATTGCAGCAGCGCCAGCGCGGCGCCTTCCAGCGCGGTATTTTCGGCCGCGACGTCGCGATCCAGCAGGATGGCGTGCGGCGCCAGCGCGTTGGCGCCCGCGCGGCGCATGCCCAGGCGGATGCCATGGGCAGCCGCGGCCGGCGTCAGCGTCATGACGCATTCGTGCTCGATCACCGCGCATGCCGTGGCGTCAAGCGGCCACGGCGGATGCAGGGCGTCCAGCGCCAGCCTCGGCAGGTGAATGGCGATCCAGAGTTGCATGGGTATTCGAGACAAGATCGTGCGCGGGATGCGGCGTATCGATCGGTGTGAGGTGTGGCGTTTCGCGCGATGGCGTGGAAGATCCTTCCAGCGCGATGAACAAGGAATGGCTGCATACCGGTCCGCGACGCTTGACGATATCCACCCGCAGTCCGTCGCCGGCCGGCGCCAGGGCCAGCCGCAACGGCGCGGGCGATGCCTGGGCCACCGCGCGCGCCGGCCTCAGGCAGAAAAACAGCGTGGCGCCAGCCTGTGCCGCCAGATGCAGCCGGCGCAGGGATTCCGGCCTTGCCTGCGGCAGCCAGCAGAGCAGGGCGGCGCAGCCGCCGTTCTTCAGGATTTGTTCCGCCGCCCACAGCGCATCGGCCGGCCGGGCGGGATTCACCCACAGGAGCCGGGCGGGGTCCAATCCCCAACTGGTCCATGCCGCGATATGCGGCACGCAGGGCGGCTGTACCAGAACGATGCTGCCTTCCTGACCCAGGCCCCGCAGCGCCGGCCGCAGCAGCCGCATTTCTCCTATCCCGGCGCGTGGCAGCAAAAGTTCGTTCAACGCCCCCGCAGGCCAGCCGCCGCCGGGAAGTTCCCGCGCCAGCTCCGGGTACCCCGTGGGTACCGCCGCGCGCGCCGCCCGCGCGAGCTGCGTCCCCCGCCATAAGGCGGGATGGATCTGTTCGGGAGGCGGCATGGAAAGCCTGGACATGGTGGCGGGACAAAGGCGGAAACGCCCTGGCGGATAGGGCCGGGGCGCTGGATTTTCACTGGACAAATATACAGTAAAAACGATCCCGCATCGCTTCCGTTACCAGGTGCCACGCCACGGTAGAGCAGGCGCGGGAACGGCCCTTTCCGACGGTTCGAGGTACCACCCCCGTTCCACTGCCATTGGCAAGTTTTACAGTCGAGTGCGGCGTGCCATTGCCGTCAGGATTGAACTTTCCACGCTTCGCCTCCATCTGACATGCCACTGTGATGGGAGGGTTCCCTATGTACTCCATGAATTCAAAGTCATTCGCCGGTTCGATACTGGTGGCGGCCTGCCTGCTTTTCGGCGGCAACGCCATGGCGGCGGATGCGACGCCCGACCAGGTGTACCAGGCCGCGCAGGCCGGACACTACCGCGAGGCCCAGACCATGATGGACCAGATCCTGCGCGATCATCCGAACAGTGCCAAGGCGCATTTCGTGGAAGCGGAATTGCTGGGCAAGCAAGGCAAGCTGCCGCAGGCGCAGGAAGAGTTGAATACCGCCCTGCGCCTGGATCCCAGCCAGAACTTCGCCCGTCCTGGCGCGGTGGACGAATTGCGCACGCTGATCGCGTCGGGCAATGCCTCGCACTCCGCGGGCAAAGGCACTTTCGGGGGTAACCCGTGGGGCCTGGTGCTGGGCATCGTCGCGGTGCTGATCATCGTGTCGATGGTCATGCGCGCGCGCCGGCGCGCCGCGTATTCGCAGGGGCCCAATGGCCCTTACGGCTATGGTGCCGGCCGCGGACCGGCGCCCTACGGCGGTCCGCCGGCCGGCCCGCAGGGCGGCTACGGGTATCCCGGCGGCGCGGCCCCCGGGCAAGCCGCTGGCGGCGGCATGGGCTCCAGCATCATGGGCGGCCTGGCCACGGGCGCGGCGGTTGGCGCAGGCGTGGTGGCCGGCGAGGCCTTGATGAATCGCGTACTGCATGGCGGGTCGGGATCCGCCAATACCGGCAATGTCGTCGACACGGGGGCCGTCCCGGACGCGGGTACCGCGAATTCCCAGGAGGCCGGCTACGACATGGGCGGCACCGATTTCGGCCTGCGCGATGCGAGCTCATGGGATGGCGACGACACCCGCAAGGTCGCCAGCAATGACGGCGGGGATAACTCCTGGAATGTCGGCAATCCCTGGGACGATGACGGGTCTTCCAGCGACAGCGGCGGTTCCTGGGACGACGGCGGTGGAGGCGGGTCCGACGATTGGACCTGAAGACTCATCGATCCAGGGGCAGGGCGGGATTCCACGCCACTTCCCAAAGATATCCGTCAGGATCCTGGAAATAGCCGGCATAACCGCCCCAAAAGGTTTTTGCCCCCGGCTTCACGATGCGGCCCCCGGCCTGGCGGGCCTGTTCCAGGGTCCGATCCACTTCCTCTTCGCTGCGCACGTTGTGCGCCAACGCAAAACCCGTCGCGGCGCCTGCCGCGACGGGAAGTCCCGTATCGGCGGCCAGATCCTCGCGTCCCCATAGCGCCAGCTTCAGCCCCGGCTGCATATCGAAAAAGGCCACGGCGCCATTTTCGAACTCCTGGCCGACGATGCCCTTGGTCGGCAGGCCCAGGCCATCCCGATAGAAACCGACGGCCCGTTCCAGGTCCTCGACCCCAAGCGTGATGAATGAGACACGCGCTTCCATATCCGCTTCTCCTGTTCGGCCAATTGCATAGCGTAGCGTCGATTGCCGGCGACAGGGCGGCGCGGTGCCTCCTCGGGGTGGCGGCACTCCCTCTCTTCGAACGATTCCCAGGCGGGTATTGACACGCATACCCGGCATCTATATCGTACGATATATATCTTAAGATATAGAGAGGTCCTCCATGCACTTCCCCTTCCATCATTTCTTCTCCGGCCGCCACGCTTGGGTCGGCCGGGCCATGCATCATCGCGCGATGGCCGGCCGGGCAGGCGGTGGCCATCGCGGCGGCCATGGTCATCATGACCACGGCGACGACGCCGACGGCGGCGGCGGCGACCGCGGCTGGGTACGCGGCCGCAAGTTCGGCGGCGACGAACTGCAACTCATGCTGCTGGGCATCCTGGAACAGAATCCCAGCCACGGCTATGAACTGATCAAGGCGCTGGACGCGATGAGCAGCGGCTACTACACGCCCAGTCCCGGCATGATTTACCCCGCGCTGACTTACCTGGAAGAGATCGGCTACGCCACCGTCGAACTCGAAGGCAGCAAGAAGCGCTATCGCCTGGCCGACCCCGGGCGCGCCCATCTGGACGCCAACCGCGAACGCCTGGCCCTGCTGTTCGGCAAGCTCAAGCACATCGCCCGCAAAATGGAATGGATGCGCCGCGCCTGGACGGGCCAGCCCATGGAAGCCGGCCCGAACGGCGAGGACGTCGCCACGGGCTGGGTGCCGGAACTGGTCCAGGCCCGCCAGGCATTGAAGCAAGCCCTGTTTCGCCGCGACGATGCCGACCCCGCGGAACAGCGCCGTATCGCGGCCATCCTGATGCGCGCCGTCAATGAAATCTGCGGCGACGCCAAGGCCTGACAACCCATCACCCGACCATTTCCATGACCCAACCAGATCTTGCCGTTCGGCGCGTGCGCCATGAACTGAAAATGCGACTGCTGCAAGTCGTTCGCACGCAAGCGGTATCGCCGCAATTATTGCGGGTGACCCTGTCCGGCGAAGACCTTCGCGGCTTCGTGTCGGCCTCGTTCGACGATCACGTCAAGGTGTTCTTTCCCGAACCAGGCCAGGACAGGCCCGTGCTTCCCACAGTCGGCCCCGAAGGCATTTCCATGCCCCCTGGCGTGCCGCGTCCCGCCGCGCGCGACTACACGCCGCGCCGTTACGACGCGCATGTCAACGAACTCGATATCGAATTCGTGCTGCACGGCGACGGCCCCGCATCGACGTGGGCAGCGCGGGCGCGCCCCGGCCAGTTCATCGGCGTGGGCGGGCCGCGCGGTTCTTTCGTCGTGCCGACGGCGTTCGACTGGCACCTGCTTATCGGCGATGACACCGCCTTGCCGGCTATTGCCCGGCGCATCGAGGAACTGCCCGCTTCGGCGCGTGTGATCGCGTTGATCGAAGTGGCCGATGCCGGCGCGCAGATTCCTTTGCCCGTCCGCGATGGTTTGTCCGTGCGCTGGCTGCACCGCGACGGCGCACCCGCCGGCGATCCCGTCGCGCTGGAAAGGGCCGTGCGCCAAGTGGCGCTACCGGCAGGCGAGGGCTATGTCTGGGCGGCAGCGGAATCCGCCGCCGCCAAGGCCGTGCGCCGCGTGCTGGTCGAGGAGCGCGGCATTGCCAAGACGCGCATTCGGGCGTCCAGCTATTGGAAGCGCGGCGCGTCGGCCGTGCATGAAACCCACGACGATTGAACGCGCCGGCACGGTGTGCGCGGCAAAACGGTGCCCACGGATGCGTGGGCACCGGGCTTCTACCCCAGCTTCAGGTTCGTCGCCTTGATGATCTTGCCCCACTTCTCTTTCTCAGAAAGGATGAAGCGCTGGAATTCCTGCGGGGTATCGCTGACCAGCTCGACGCCGGTGGCCTTGAACTTCGCGATGACCGCCGGGTCGGCCAGCACCTGGCGCACCGCGGCGTTCAATTTGTTCACGATGTCCGCCGGCGTGCGCGCCGGCGCGACCAGCCCGAACCACGCGTCCGATTCGAAGCCCGGCACGGTCTCGGCGATGGCCGGGATCCCTTCCAGGCTGGCCACGCGATGGCTGGATGCCACGCCCAGGGGATGCATGGTTCCGGCCTTGACCTGCGGGTAGGTCGTGGGTGAATTGTCGAACATCACCTGGATCTGTCCGCCGATCAAATCCGTGGCGGCGGGGGCGCTGCCGCGATACGGAATATGCTGCAGATCGATGCCCGCATCCAGCTTCAGCAGCTCCATGGTGAGATGGCTGGTGGTGCCGCTGCCTTGCGAGCCGTAGGCGACCCGGCCCGGATGGGCCTTGGCGTAGGCGATCAGTTCGGCCACCGTCTTGAAGGGCGCGTGGATATTCGATACCAGCATGATAGGCACCGAGGCCAGCATCGATATGGGCGCGAAGTCCTTGATGGGATCGTAGCCGGGGCTGGCATACAACTGCTGGTTGATGCTTAAAGGGCCGGCGCTGGAAACCAGCAGCGTATAGCCGTCCGGCTTGGCGCGCGCCACATAGGCGGCGCCTACATTGCCCCCCGCGCCCTGGCGGTTTTCCACGATCACCGACTGCTTCAGGATGGGGCCGAGTTTTTCGGCCAGCACGCGGGCCACCACGTCGGTGGTGCCGCCAGGCGGGAAAGGAACGACGATGTTGATCGTTTGTGCCGGCCAGGCATCAGCGGCAAGGGCCGCCGTGGCGGGCAGGGCGCACGCGATCACCGCGGCTGCCGCGGCGCGCCGCAACTGCTTGAACATGGTTTGTCTCCGTCATGATCGATATTGTTGTAGGTCTTTCTGTTACCGCCGTTGCCGATGCGATGGCCACCGGCATTTGCTTCGAAATCACGTCAGAACCCGTAAAGCGCGGCTGGGTTCTCCACCAGCATTTTTTGCTGCACGGCCGGATCCGGTATCCATAGCGGGATCAGGTCCACCAGGTCGCCATCGTTCGGCATCGGCACATCGCAGATCGGATGCGGCCAGTTGCTGCCCCAGATCAGGCGGTCGGGCCAGCGTTGCGCGGCCTCTTGGATCATGGGCAGCATGTCCGCGTGCGGATAGGGTTCGTTGGACAGGCGATACAGGCTGGCCAGCTTGATCCACACGCGGCCGGTGTCCATCAGCCCGGCCAGGACGCGAAAGGCCGGGCTGTTTACTCCTTCCTCCGCGCGGATGCGCGCCAGATGATCCAGCACCACATCGGCCTGGCATGCGCGCAGCAGCGGCGCCAGATCGACCAGTTCGGTGGATTTCTTGAAGTGCAATACCAGATGCCAACCCATTTCGCGGGCCTCGCCGGCCAGCGCGTCGAAGGCGTCGAATCCCACGCCGCCGCCCACCACCGTCGACATGCGGTAGCCGCGCATGCCCAACGCATGCATTGCCTCGCGTTCGGCGTTGGGGCGGCCGGGCGGGATGACCGCCACGCCGCGGGCGCGCGGACCCATGCGGCGCAAGGCATCCAGCGTGGCGGAATTGTCGGTGCCGTGCGCGCCGCCATGTACGATCACGGCGCGATCGATGCCCAAGGTCGCGAGCAGCTTTTCATAGTCTTCCACCGTGCAGTCTTCCGGCGTATAGCTGCGGTCCGGGGAATACGGAAAGCGCGCGACGGGCCCGAAGATATGGGCGTGGCAATCGCAGGCGTTGGCCGGCATGCGAAAGCGCGGCGCGCGGGTGTTGCGGTCGGGTGCGGGGCAGGCGTGCATGTCGGTCGCGCTATTCCGATGCGGATTGCGCCTCGCGTTCCGCGATGCGCGCCAGGATTTCCGCGCCACGATTGGCCGCGGACACCCCACGGAAGATATAGGCCATGCTGACCACTGCCTGCATCTCTTCCCACGTCGCGCCGGCGCGGCGGGCGGCGATGCCGTGAATCATGGCCGCATCGCTCAATTCCACCACCAGCATGCCGAAGATCATCAACTGCGCGGTCTTGGTATCGAAGCAGGGCGGGTTCATGGCGTGGGCGCGGATTTCCTCCTGCAGGCGCACCAGCTTGGGATCCAGTGCCCCGGTTACCAGCAGGCGCGATTCCACGCGCGGCGGCAGGTAGCCGAGCAGGGCGCGGTAGGAGTCCGCCAACTGGGCCATGCCGTCGTGCGGCTTGCCCATGGCCTTGCTGGCGATGTCTTTGTCGATACGTGCTGCGGACATGATGGCTTCCTTGACGGCGGCGGGATGCGCCGGAAGCGGCTATCTTTGTCCGATAAATAATCGAAGTCAACAGGAAAATCGATTTTTATACAGTTGATCGATTGTGTGGCCGGGCGCGGTAGAATCCTCGCCATGTCCTGTCCTGCCATCGCATGAAAACCGCCCTGGAAGCGCTCGCGGCCGACCCCGCCGCCGAAACCGGATCCTCCCTGACCGCCTCCGTCGCCATCCAGGTACGCGCGGCCATCCTGCAGGGCGTGTACGCGCCCGGCGCCAAGCTGCGCCTGGACGACCTGCGCCGCGAGTACGGCGTCAGCCTGAGTCCCTTACGCGAAGCGCTGACCCGCCTGACCGCCGAAGGCCTGGTGCAGATCACCGACCAGCGCGGCTACCGCGTGGCGCCCGTCTCGGCGGAAAACCTGATGGAAGTGACCCGGTTGCGCACGCAACTGGAAGTCATGGCGTTGACCGAGTCCCTGGCGCGCGGCGACGACCGCTGGGAAGACAGTCTGGTGGCGGCCTATCACCGCCTGAGCCGCCTGGAACGCGAAGGCACGCGCGGCGAAGCGTGGGAAAAAGCGCATCGTGCCTTCCACCTGACGCTATTCGCCGCCTGCGGCATGCCCTTGCTGCTGCGTTTTTGCGGCACCCTGCACGACCTTAGCGACCGCTACCGGCGCCTGTTCCTGGTGCGGCATGCGCCCGATGCCAATGTGCCCGGAGAACACCAGGCAATCTTCGAGGCAGCGATGGCGCGCGATGCGCAGCGCGCGGCGGAAATCCTGACCCGCCATCTGGAGCGTACCGGGCGCAATGTGATGGCGATACTGAGCGAGGCGGCCGCCGCGGACACCGACGCCGCGGCGGATGGATCGGCCGCCATCTCCTGAATCACTACTCGCCAGCGATCCTAACCGGCTATTCCGCGTGCAGATTGGCCTGCCGCACGACTTCACCCCAGCGCTTTTCTTCTGCGACGATGAACGCCTCGAATGCCGCCGGCCCGGCGCCGGAAATCTGACTGGAATCCTGTGCCAGGCGTTGGCGTACCGATTCGGAAGCGAGCGCGGCATGAGCCGCCTTGTTCAGGCGCGCGATAACCGGTGCCGGCGTGCCGGCGGGCGCCAGCAGCCCGAACCATTGCGAACTTTCAAAGCCGGGATAGCCCGATTCCGCCACGGTCGGCACGTTGGGAATTGCATCCAGGCGTTGGGCAGACCCCACCGCGATGATCTTCACCCGGCCGCTCTCGGCCTGCGGCAACAGCCCGGGCAGGCCGGCCGCCGCCGCATCGATATTGCCGGCCAGCAGATCCTGCAATTGCGCGCCCGTGCCCTTATAGGG
Source organism: Bordetella genomosp. 11 (assembly GCF_002261215.1). Classification (NCBI taxonomy): domain Bacteria; kingdom Pseudomonadati; phylum Pseudomonadota; class Betaproteobacteria; order Burkholderiales; family Alcaligenaceae; genus Bordetella; species Bordetella genomosp. 11. The sequence goes on from NZ_NEVS01000004.1 coordinate 830,160, forward strand.
AACATGGACCACATCGATGCCCGTGGCCGTCTTCAGCATCTCGAAGGCCAGGTGGCCGGCGCTCCCATTGCCGGCCGAACCGTAGTTCAGCTTGCCTGGCTCCTTCTTCGCCAGCGCGATGAATGAGGGCAGGTCTTTGGCTGCCACCCGTGCATTCAGGGCGAACACCATCGGCAGCTTGGCCAGCAGGATGATGGGCGCGAAATCCTTGGTCGGGCTATAGGGCAGCTTGGGCATCATCGCGGGATTCACCGCCAGCGTGCCGACGTGGCCCAGGATCAGCGTATAGCCGTCGGCCCTGGCGCGCGCCGCTTCCACGGTCGCGATGGTGCCCTGGCCGCCGCCTTTGTTCTCGACCACGACCTGCTGGCCAAGGTCGCGCGACATCTCCACGGCCACCGCGCGGGCGATGACGTCCGAACTGCCGCCCGGTCCGTAGGGCACCAGCAGGCGGATGGGGCGGGCAGGGGTCCAGTCCTCCGCGGTGGCCGCGCGCGGGCCTATCGCGATCAGAACGGTGGCGGCCAGAGCGAGCAGGCGGGCGCCATGCCTGCCGCCGGAAAGGGCGGTACGCAACATAAATCTGTCTCCTTTTTTGGGCGATGCGCGTTCGTATCGCCGCCTCGCTGGGCGGCAGGGCGCAATGATGCGCAAGAAGCTGAACACCCGTAAAGCGCAAAGAATCGACCAACTAATGCGTGTAACGCATCAATCCGGTTGTGCGCGGCTCCGCCGCCCGGTCCTTGTTTGCCGCCCCGGTTCGTCATTTGCTGCGGGTCAACCACGCGATAATGATGAAGCGCTACCTATTGCCGGAGACACGCCGCCATGTTCCAGGATTTTGACCCGCACCGCCCCGAACCCGCCCGCGAATCCGTCGACGCCATGAAAGGCCCGGCCGTTCTGGAGTTCGGCGCCAACTGGTGCCCGATCTGTCAGGGCGCCCAGCCGCTTATCAAGGCCGCCCTGGACAAGCATCCCGAGATCGAACACATCAAGGTCGAGGACGGAAAAGGCAAACCGCTCGGCCGGTCTTATAAGGTCAAGCTCTGGCCGACGCTGATTTTCCTGAAAGACGGCCAGGAGGTCGCCCGCCTCGTTCGCCCCGATAACGGTGGCGCTATCGCCAAGGCCTTGGCGGAGTTGTAATTCGTCTGTCCCCCAATGATGCCCTGCCGGCGTAAGATAGCCATACGCGACACCGGGGAGGGCATCACCATGGCACCATCGAGGCGAGTGCTCGAAGCCGCCGCCCTGCTGCGTTTGGGCAGTATGGCGTTTTTGCTTTTTGTCCTGATCCTGAGCGTATTCGTCGCGCCGGTCGTCATCCCGCCTGAATCGGCGCTTGGCCAGATCGTCGAAGATTTCCTGATCTCCCTGATGCTGGTCAGCGGCGCCATCGCGGTATCCGATCGGCGTTATGCGGTGATTCCTCTGGGCATAGTCGCCGTCGTCTTCACGGCGGTGCGCTGGACCGGGGGATTCGCGCAAGCGGAGATGACCCCCACCATACGCGCCGCCGCCTTGCTGTTCGCGCTGGCGATACTGGCCCTGGTGATCGCCATCAAGGTATTCGGCAAGGGCGCCAAAGTACGAGACCGGCTGTGGGGCGCCATCGCGCTGTATATGCTGCTGGGCGTTATCTGGGCAGTCGCGTACGAGTTCGTCAGTCTGCGGATGCCGGGGGCGTATACGGGCATCGAGCCCGGCGGCAAGGGGCAGGCTTATCAGTGGATATGGATCTATTTCAGTTTCTCCACCTTGACGACGGTGGGATATGGCGACATTACGCCCGTCGCGCGGATAGCCAGGTCCTTGTCGAATATGGAAGCGCTGATCGGGCAGCTGTATCCGGCGATTGTGCTGGCGCGGCTGGTGTCTTTGCCGGCGGAGGATACGAGGGATGATGAGGAGAGCTAGCGGCCCTGCGGGGCAGAGCCGCCGCGCAGTGTTGATAGCCGCGACATCGCGGCCAAGCCAATATGCGCGCGCGACGTTTCGCTTCACCGCAGACTAGCGGGGGGCAGGTCGGCTATCAGAACTATTTATAGGAGCAATCATAATGAATAACCCCCCGCATCCTGGCGAGATTCTTCGGGAGGATGTCATTATGCCGTTGGGCTTGTCGGTAACAGAGGCTGCAGAACGGCTTGCGATGTCCCGGGTGGCGTTGTCTCGCGTACTCAACGGAAAAGCGGGCATCAGTCCCGATCTGGCCGTTCGCCTTGAGCAGGCTGGTACGGGCACTGCGCAGGCGTGGGTCGCGCTGCAAGCCAACTACGATCTTTGGCAAGCCATGCAGCATAAACAACCGCCTGTGAGGTCCCTGGTCGTTGAGGCGGAGCCTCATTGAGCTGGGACGGGAACAATCGGTCTCGCCTTGCTTCAGCGCGCCATGCGTCCGGCGTATCTTCGTTTGCAGCAGCGAAAAACCAGACAACGACGTCGTGTTGGTTGCCACGGTACCCCGTTTGAGGGGGATTCAATGACTACGAAGTTTCGCTCTGACTTGGAAGCGGTCCATTGTCAACGACGGCTACCGGCCAGAAGCAGCCGTTCACATAAGCAACCGTTCCTAGCTTAGACAGCTAGGTGCTTGTACGAGAAAATCAGGGCGGCTCAGATTATTTACTCACCATGCCTAAACCCTATCCGCTCTGTAAATTAGATTCTATGTTGTAGGAGCATTTCTTCTACAAGATCCCTGAGATTACCTGCAAGCAGCTCGTTTAGAGGGCGGCCATTAAGGTAAGTATTGAGAAAGCGTCGACCTCCTCCGAGTAGGTCGGACAGACGGATGTGCCATAGCTCTATCGTGCCCTCTAAATTTTTGCGTGTTAACTCTGCTTTTGCATCCGGTGTAAGATCCGCTGCCGTCAGAATGATACCTGTATTTATTTTTTCCCGATCCATATCTAGGATGAACCCACCTAGCTGCTCCCGCGTGAAGTCGGTTCGACGTACCTTTATATTCAAGGCCGCACGCGTCTCAGGCGTAAGCAATCCATTATTAAGCTGAGAAAAACGTACCACTCCGTCGATGCCACCGTCTGCAGCCCCCCGCCTTGCGGGAAGCCCTGTTACGTTGGCAAAAGGTTCGGCGCTTAGGAGAAATCGGATTCGAGCCTCCATAATGTCGCGCTTGAATCTAGGCGTGGTATCCAGCAACTGATTAACAAGCGCGTCTTCTAAAATACCCACTACACATCACCAAAAAGAGTTTTCATTTGTTCCGACGCGTACTCCAGGCAAAAATCAACTAACGCCTCAGAGTTATCAAACGACATTGGTGCTTGGCTGGCTATAATTATAATTTCCCAATTCATCGCTTTGACTTTTACTTTTCCACTATGGGACGGTAGTCTCTCGTGTGCATCCGAAGACTGCAGCTGCTTTACAAATTCTAGTTTATCGAGGATGGCGTTTTCAAGGAGGTCACGATCTGTCCGGGCCAGTCTTGCAGCAGCATTGGAGATAGCGTGCTCGATTGCTGCCTTCGTCGTCCTTACTCCGTAAAAACCCCGGAGTTCTGCTATCAACGGCTTATTCAACGATAGTGCGCTGAGAGTAATAAATATTTGTCGTCGAGCATTATTTTTTAATGCTTCAAGTCCAATTTTTTGGGCTCTCGTCGAAATATTCATATGCCAATTTCCGCAAGAAGTTCGTTCAGCGCAATATTATATGCTGCGTCGCTTAACCGAATAGGAGCACTAGTTGTAGTGGCGTAGGGCACAGCGGTAGCAAGCATTAACCTTTCGATGCCTTCGTAGGAGAGCGCCTCGCGTAGGGTTGCAGCCCCTTCCGCAACATCGCCTGGATATGCCATGTTTGCAAATACCCTCATTTTAGGTCCATTGGGTGAAAGGTACGCGCCCACGGAGACAGCCCTCAGCTCGTGTGGAATTCTCATCAAGCCGACCTGATCAAGCGGGTTAATCGGTGAGATAACCCTCCACCCGCTTTGATCTCCTTTCAATAGATCCTCAAATACGGTGTAGCTGTCATCAGTGTCGATCACCGCATAATCAAAATTCGAGGAGCCGGGAAATCGAGTCGGAACCCTTTCAGCCTCCTTCGAGTCGATCCTATTATCAGTTCCTGAGGCAAACTCGGGAGTACGGGCCAGCGCTTGGCTCATCAATAGCCCCCCTGCGAGATCCACGGCGAGAACCCTTTGACCTCGCCTGGCCAAAAGCAACGCGATATTAGTGGCGGTTGTGGTTTTTCCAACACCGCCTTTCGGCGTATTAATCATAATCTTTATCATTGGTCTTCTACTCTTGGCTAAGAGGATGGCTGCTTGCTCTCGGACTCTTGCCGGACACAGCAGAACCGCGAGATTACCGCAAAGCCTTGTGGACTAGGTAATCTCACACGCCCAAGCAGCGAATCGCCCTGATTTGCTCGATGCTGACCGGCTCCTTTTGCCGATACTGATGTCACAGGTCCGCGGTGAACTTCTGCCTACGGCCAAGAGCGGAAGTTCGCTGAGCTGGTTGAAATGTCCGATGAAGACTGAATGCTGACGGTTAGGGTATGGGCACGAATGCCTAAGGATGGGTCAAAAGCTGCTATGCGATCGTCGATCGAGTGGATGGCCACAATTCTGGGGCTCGCCAAACAGTGACGGGCGAGCCGCTTCATTGGACTGATCACGTTCGCGTGCCGCGCGATGCGGAGTGCATCTCGAGCGTTATGTTACAATTTGGCACAGTCGCCCGAATAGGGGCCCTACCAAGCTGAGGAGTAGTCGTGGCACGTCCTCTTCGTAAACGCAAGCTCGACGGTACGCCTTACTTCAGGCGAGAAAAGGTTGAGAGCGAGATTCAAGCCCTCGCTGGGATCAGCGCCGCAGAACTGGAGCGTCGTGCTGACCTATGGCAGGTCGGCGATCCCGGATACGTTTCCCCCGAAGCGTTGCTGTATTTTGTGCGCAACGCGGCCTCCGGCGCTCACCGCGAGAAATTGACCGAGAAACTTCTACTCCGAGTGGCCCGCCGAGTTCCCTCAGCCGCCAACGCCGACGGCAAAACGGTCTCGATGACCAAGATGAATATCCGCGAGGCCGTCCGCGATCACTTCGTTGACCTGCTACTCAGCGACCGGAACCAGTACGACGACCGCCTCGACTACTACGAGGTAAACTTCAACAGCGCGGTCGCGGCGGATCGTCGGGACGCGAACGATCGCCACTGGAAGCAGGAGAACCGGACTACTGAAATTGAGACCGAGGATGGCGAGGTCTCTGTCCAGGTCGAGTCAGCCGTTGGAGACTACGACCCGTTCGACGCCGACGAACTCGACAAAAAAGATTACCGGCTCCTCCTTGATGAGGCGATTGACAGCCTACCTGAGTTCCAAAGGAGGATCGTCGTGATGTGGCGGCAAGACATTCCCATTGAGTCCAACGACCCCTCGGTCGAGTCCATTAGCAAAGCCCTGGGGAAATCGGAGAAGACCGTCCGCACGCATCGTGACAAGGCCTTTGCGTCTCTGAAGCTGCGCCTTGAGCGCAAGGGGAAGAAGTGATGGCTAAGCGGCCACAAATCACCGCAGACGATGTCCTGAGAGCGTTCGCCATGGAATTTGAGCCAGGAGACGGTGTTCTGCAGCGATACCTCGCCCAGTACCCCGAGCATTCCTCGGCCCTGATAGACCTCTCCATGGAGATGACTCGCGAGTTTGACGACGATGTTCCCCCTGGGGCTGCCGAATTCGACCTCGTCGCGGCAGGCATGGCGCGTCTTCGGGAGAACCCGACAACGCTTCAGTCTCTGCAGGTTGCCCCAGCAAAGGCGTTTGCCGACGCCATCAAAGTGCTGTCCTTACCTGTGCAGGTTGGCCTTGCGTTCCGAGAGCGTCGGATAGAGGTCGCAACCTTGCCCCGGCGCGTTCTGGCGAAAATGGCTGAGGCGCTTCAGACATCAACCGAGACACTGCTCTCGTACCTCGCTCTTCCTCCTGAGGCTCCTCTGGCTCGTGCAAGGAAGTCGGCCGTCAAGCCTGTCGCCCCTGAGAAAGTGTCGTTCGAGAGAGTCTTGCAAGACGCTGGCGTCGACGAACAGAGCATTTCGAACCTATTCCGCGAGGAGTAGTCATGGACCCGATAGAGCTGGCTCGGCAGCACGCTCGGCGACTACACGATGAGGCCCTCCAGCGCGGGGGCAACCCCTGGTCCCCGTACGAATTCGCTGTTGGCATCGCGAACGACCTCGGGATAACCGTCGAGACCTGCGCTCCCGGCGCCGCGATGCTCGATGGCGGCCGAGCCTCCTTCGATCCGGAACTTCCCCTCATCCTCCATGAGCGCGAAGGCTCCCCTTTCGATCAAGCCTTCCTGGTTGCACACGAAATCGGGCACGCCGAACTGGGCGATGGCGAAGAGGCGCCCGAGCCAGCTGCGCAGATTGACCCAGCCCGCACCTCGGAAGCTGCTCCTATCGGGATGGATCGGGTCGTCGACTACAGCCGCCGACAGCGTCGAGAAGTCCAAATGGACCTCTTCGCCAGGGAACTTCTGCTACCGAGGTCTCGGATCGTTGACCTGCATGTTGTTCAGGGCCAAACCTGTTCTGACATTGCAGGACGTCTAGGTGCTCCATTCGAAGTCGTCGCTCAGCAGATGCTCGATGCGCTGCTCCTGCCGACCGTTCCGGTCGTCGCTGAAGCCGATCCCGTTGAAATTCCTCTCAACGACAAACAGCGTGATGCGGCTCGGCATCGTGGCGCGGCATTCCTGCTTCAGGCTGGGCCGGGAACCGGGAAGACCCGCACACTCGTTGCACGTGTTGAAAGCTTGCTGGACGAAGGCGTTGACCCACGACGCATCCTTCTCCTGACCTTCTCGAACAAGGCCGCTGGAGAGATGATCGAGCGGATCGCATTGAAGCGGCCGAAGGACGCGGTAGCAGTCTGCATCGGGACCTTCCACAGCTTCGGCCTGGACATCCTGCGGCGATTCCATGACCGGTGCGGCCTGCCGGCCGATCCCCGCCTGATGGATCGAACCGAGGCCGTGGAGCTTCTTGAGAACGAGTTTCCGCGACTCGGCCTGACCCATTACCGCAACCTCTACGATCCATCGCAGACAGCAGCTGAAATCTTGACTGCGGTGTCACGCGCAAAGGATGAGGTTGTTGATGCCGATGGGTATCAGATGTTGGCCACAGCTATGCATGCGGCGGCAACCGATCCGGGCGCGGTGGAAGCTGCAGAGAAGGCAGCAGAGGTCGCCAAGGTCTATGCGCGCTACGAGGAACTGAAAGCCGTTTCTCAGTGCCTGGACTTCGGTGACCTGGTCATGCGCCCGGTGCTACTGCTGGAGAGCGATGATGTAGTTCGAGCTCAGCTTCAGAGCGACTACGACCACATCCTGGTTGACGAGTACCAGGACGTGAACCGTAGCAGCATACGGCTTCTGGCGGCGCTGAAGCCAACGGGCCTCAACCTGTGGGTGGTAGGAGATGCCAAGCAATCCATCTACCGGTTCCGCGGTGCCTCGTCGTTCAACATGTCCCGCTTCGGACGAGAAGATTTCCCTGGCGCTGTACGCGACAACCTGAAGCTCAACTACCGCTCCACCTCGGAAGTGGTCCATGCCTTTTCGACGTTCGCGACAGGCATGTCTGTCGCCGACAGCGAGAAGGCGCTCGAAGCGGATCGAGGCCCTGGTGGAAAGCTGCCCGAGGTCATCACGGTGGGCACCACGCCCTTGCTGACATCGGCTATCGTTGATGGCATTGAAGAACTCCGCGCAGAGGGATACCGGTATCGCGACCAAGCCGTACTGTGCCGCGGGAACGACCGACTGTCTGACGTCGGACGGGAACTCGAGCGCGCAGGCATTCCGGTGCTTTTCTTGGGGAGCCTTTTCGAGCGGCCGGAAGTGAAGGACCTTGTCGCCATGCTGACGCTCCTTGTCGACCGACGCGCGATGGGGCTGATCCGGACCGCTTGCTGGCCGGAGTTCACGATGGGCTTGGAAGACGTAGTCCGAGTCTTTGAGCATCTTCGGGGAACCAATGCGGAGCCAGGCGCATGGCGGCTTGATGCCCCGGTCGGGGTAACGCCAGCGGGGCAAGCGGCACTGTCTGCGCTCCATGCGGCCCTTGCTGGCTTCGACGCAACATCGCAGCCTTGGACCGTTCTGGCCACGCTGCTGTTAGACCGAACTAGGCAAGCAGCACGCATCGCAGCGTCGACCAGCGTACTGGAGCAGGCCCAAGGTATCGCAATATGGCAGTTCATGAACTTCGTTCGGGTGCAACCGAACGCTCAAGGGCTCGCGATCCAGCGGCTTTCCGACCGCGTAAGGCGGCTGCTGCGTCTCAGGGATGACAGGGACCTGAGGCAGCTACCAGCGGCTGCCCAGGGGATCGACGCAGTCCGCCTGATGACGATCCACGGTTCGAAGGGGCTCGAGTTCCCGGTTGTCCACATTGCCGGCGTCAACAAGGACTCGATTCCGGGTTCTCTCCGGACCTCAAGGTGCCCGCCACCAGCGGGCATGGTCATTGGCGGAAAAGGGAACGCTGACGAGGTGGCACGGGCAGCCCATAACGAAGAGCAGGAATGTCTGTTCTTCGTCGCCATGTCCCGTGCAAGGAATCGCCTGGTGTTCTACGGCGCCACCGCGACCGCAACCGGGCGCGCCAGAACGCTATCGCCCTTCCTGGAGCGGATCGGGCCTGTCGATTCGCGCCCGGTGACGCCGTCCACCGTCATACCTCCGGCTCCCGACGAGGCGATCATTCCTGTCGTCTTCTCCGGTACGCCGCGCTTCAGTTCCGACGCAGTCGGACTCTACGAGTCTTGCGCCCGACGGTTTCTGTACACGCACCTGCTACAGGTGGGCGGTCGTCGCCGGACGAGCTCGTTCATGCAGATGCACGAGGCGATCCGCGAGGTCTACCGCGCCGTCGTGGCGCAAGGGGGGGCGCCGACAGGAAAGCTTGATGAGCTGCTCTCGATGGCATTTGTCACCCACGGTCTGCATGAGCACGGCTACGTCGACGACTACCGGGCGATGGCAACGACGATGCTTCAATATTTCCTGGATTCCAGAGCGGGCGCAGTTATCGAGGCACCGACAGCGCTCCACGTCTCGTTCGGCGACCACGAGGTAGAAGTCACCCCAGACGAAGTCCTGGTGCGAAACGGCGTCAGAACCTTGCGCCGGGTGAAGACGGGTCACGCGTCCAGTGGTGACGGCAAGGACGTTGGAGCCGCAGCCTTCGTGCTGGCCTCCAGGGCGCCATTCCCCGATGCCAGTGTCGAGCTTGTCTACTTGGCAGACGCTGAATCCAAGCCGTTGACTCTCTCCCCCAGGGAACTGAGCAACCGCCAGGACAAGCTGGGGGACATCTTCCGTGGTATCCGTGCCGGCCTGTTCAAGACCGAGGCATCGGACGCTAGCTGTCCTAACTGCCCAGCCTTCTTCGTGTGCGGCGCCGTGCCGCCAGGCACGCTCTCGAAAAATTTCTGAAGAAAGTTTACCGGCGATGTCCGGTAGGTCCGATTAGAGGGTTGTAGGCGAGAAAAGCCTCGCTACAGCAACCACAAGGACCTTATGAAACACCCTGATTTTGACGACGTTGGCGACGCGATCCGTGAGGACCGTCCTCTGCGGGAGGCTGCCGCCTACCGTATCCGCTTTGGCTTGGAAGGCCTGACCTTCCGCCACATCGACGTGCCGGACCCGGTTCCCACAGGCCGGCAAATCCTGGCCAGCGCAGGCCTGGACCATCGCACCGACTACATCCTGTTCGCCTACCTGGACACGGGTGACTTCGAGGACGTCCGCCTCGACGAGACTTTCGATCTGCGCGGCAAGGGCGCTGAGCGCTTCATCGCGTTCAAGTCCGACCGCGACTTCAAGTTCACGCTGAACGACCGCCAGTTGGCCTGGGGTCGCGCCGACATGCTGGGTAGCGTCCTGTACGACCTCGCGGACACGTCGCCGGACGAGGCCGTGTTCGTGGAGGTTCGCGGCGGTGAAGACCGCATGATCGACCCGGACGACCGCATCAACCTCGACGCGCCGGGCATCGAGCGCTTCATCACCGCACCTAAGCCGGACACGGGCTACGTCATCTTGGTCAATTCTGAAGAGAAGACTGTGCCGGACAAGCACGTCACCTTCGAGCAGGTCGTTAAGCTGTACTACCCGAACGCGGCCGGCGAGACCGATGTGAAGTTCTCGATGACCTACCGCAATGCGGCCTCGCTCCCCCACGCCGGCGAGCTCGGCGAAGGCGGCTCCGTCGAAGTCAAGAAGAAAGGGACCATCTTCAATGTCACGCGCACTGTTCAGTCTTAATCCCGACCTGGCCCGCCTTCGTTCGGAGGGTTACTTCATGCGCATCCAGGGGAGCTTCCTGGTGATGCTGGAGGTGCCCTACGTCGACGCACAGCGCCAGGTTCGCTTCGGCACGCTGTCGTCGGCCCTTGACTTGGCCGGCGACCGCACCCGCAAGCCTGAAACGCACGTCATGAACTGGGATGGCGACTTCCCATGCAATGCCGACGGGACGCGCTTGCAAGGCATCTCGCATGCCGAACCGAACACCGACCTTGGCCACGGGCTCAAGGCGCGGTTCACCTTCTCCAGCAAGCCGAGCGATCAGGGCTACCCGGACTACTACGCCAAGATGTCGACCTACGCGACCATCGTGTCCGGGCCGGCTGCGGTGCTGCAGCCGGGCCTTAGCCCGCGCGTGTTCCGCGGCGGCGACGAGGAAGACGAGGCTAGCGTTTTCAACTACCTCGACACGGCTTCCAGCCGCGTTGGGATCGGCGCGCTGGTCGCCAAGCTGGGGCAGGAAGTTGTGGCCATCATCGGCCTAGGCGGCACCGGTGGCTACATCCTGGACTTTGTAGCGAAGACTCCCGTCAAGCAGATTCGCCTGTTCGACCCCGATGTCTTCCTGTCGCACAACGCCTTCCGTGCACCTGGCGCAGCGACCCTGGAGGAGCTGCGGGATGCCCCGATGAAGGTGTGCTACCTGAAAAGCATCTATGGGCGCATGCACCGCTTCATCGAAGCACACCCAGTGAAGATGAAGACGGAGACGCTCGGTCTGCTAGACGGCATCACCTTCGCGTTCCTCAGCATGGATGCCGGCGAGGAGAAGCGCGCCGTCGTGACCAAGCTCGAAGCGCTGGGCGTTCCCTTCATCGACGTCGGCATGGGCCTGGAACTCACGAACGGCAGCCTTGGTGGCATCCTGCGCGTCACCACGAGCACTCCTGACAAACGCGAACACGTTCACCAGGGCCGCATCTCCTTCGCTGGAGGCGGTGGCCAGGACCTGTACGCGTCCAACATTCAGGTGGCTGACCTGAATGCTCTGAACGCGTGCCTGTCAGTGGTGAAGTGGAAGAAGTTGCGCGGTTTCTACAGGGACCTGGAGCACGAACACCACTGCACTTACACCACGGACGGCAGCATGCTGCTGAACGGAGACCAATCGTGATGAGGCACCACACCCTGCAACACCGGTTCGTCCGGAACGTGCCACGCGAGCTGGAGCCGGGCGTGTTGTACATCTCGGTTGACTACGCGACTTCGGTTCATTCGTGTTGCTGCGGCTGCGGCGACCGTGTGGTGACGCCGTTCACACCGACCGACTGGCGCATGAGCTTCGACGGCGAATCCATTTCGCTTTTCCCCTCCGTGGGAAACTGGAACCAGAAGTGCCGGTCGCACTATGTGATCCAGCGCAATCGCGTGCTGGAGGCCGGCCCCTGGTCAGATGCGCAGGTTGAAGCGGAGCGACGTCGTGACAAGAAGGCCAAAGCATCACACTACGGTGGCAGCGGCAAGATGCGCTCGGCGGTTCGACAGTTGACCGTACTAGCACCCGAGCCCGAAGTAACCTATCAAGAAGGGGGGCCACGCCCCCAAAGTTTTTGGTCTCGGTTAAAGACTTGGCTGGGCCATTGACTCCAATGCCTTCCTCAACGCTCGCAACATCGCCGGAATACGCGGCGGTCAGCGACTGCTTCCTGGCATGAGCGTGAACATGTCTGGAAATGATCACTGACTGCAATCGCTGCTTAGCAGTCATACCTTTGCTGGTCGAGCTTCCGCTTCAGGTCGGTAACGAACGGCCAAGTGCCATCATCCCAAAACAGCCGCTGTTATGTCATCAAATTTCACCCACCCGGTCAGCCGATTTTGCTATGAGCTTTACCGGGTGCTCAGCACGTTCAGAAATCAGAGCGAGGGCGGCGGTCGATCTCGCAAGCTCGCTCGCGCGAGATGGCTTGAATAGGCGCATCAATGGGATTAGCCTGGGTGGCGTTCGATTACTTGCTCTTCCGTATCCTGACTTCCGTTGCTATGCCTGCCAACGCTCAAAAGAAAAGGGGAGTGTGCATGCCGTACTCAGCGCAGCAGTTAGACAAAATTTTGGTGGACATTGAGGCCGGGAAATATGACAGCGCCGGGCTCTCCAGACCAAGGAAGCTTTCCGACGATGCGCAAGGAAAAGTCGTGAGCCTTCCTATAAGCGACAACACCGAGGAGGTCATTTTTCGGCGTCGTCCCGACGGGATCTGGGAAACGCATCCGAAAGACGAGCCGCCGGCGGCAGACGACCTGAGCCATTTCGGCGCAAAAGGTGGACGCGAGGCCGCAATCAAGCTGATCCGTGACGCGGCGGCGGCGGTACAACGGGAGTTCCCTTCCGACGCTGTGACCACGATTGAACATGGCATTGCACTAGCCTTTGGCGAGGCGAATCACTCGCCTGAGCAAATGACCTTAGAGAGCTTGGTTCGCCGCTATCGCGCGTGGCGGAGCAAGCAATAAGCGCATTGGCGGGCTTTCATGTCCACGCCACCTGCGGCCCTACCATTTGCTACGGGTGCCCTATCGCTCGGGCTTTCATTTGGGACGCTCAACAACGATGCGGGTTGCGCGCACACCCGAATGAAAGAACCCGGCCGCCGCGCCGTTCGGAAACTTTTCTCCATCCGCGCCTGGTCGTGACGGCAAGATTCGGATTCGTCCTCGATTGAGAATCCCCGCCACTGGTAGTCCTGTCGCCGGCGCAGAGCAAGGAATTTGCCGGGCGCGGGCCGCCGCGAGCCGCCGCGGCTTGCCTAACGCCGGCCAGACTGCCGTTCAGACGCCGGCGACTGCGGACCAGGCGGCCGCCACCAGGTCGCCGGCGCAAGCACCCGCCACCCCGCAGGTGATGGCCCACGCCACGATGACGAGGCCCCACAGGGATGGGCGGTTATCGGCCCCGGCCGGGGCGGTCGGCACCAGGTCGGCGCAGAGAGCGAAGGAAAGAAGGGCGAGCATGGCTGTCTATCTCAAGGGCGTGCCCCGCGGATGCTGGGGCTACGGGAGCGTCGGGCACCTAGTCCCTTGTCGCCGGCGCCTGAGCCGCCGGCCGCGCCCCGGGGGCCGAGCCGGCCGCCCATGCACCGGGTGCGGCGCGTCGCGGGCAGTCGCCCGCTCGGTACTGGCACCGCGCCGTGCGGCAACGCGTCCATGGCCCTGCAGCGTGCAACCCCTGACGCCGACAACCGTAGGGGGACAGTGGAGAAATATTGTGTTACCGTTCCGCTCTTCCTTTAGCGGAGGAGCAGATGAAGGCTCTGTGCATTGGCATCGCCCTAAGCTGCGTCTTGACGGGCTGCGCTACAAACCTAGTTTCGCGCGACAAAGCAAAGGTTATCCCTGCGGACCGGCTCTATGAGCCCACGTTCGTATATCGCGGCGGACAGGAAAAAGCTGAGATCAGCGTCATTCGTGATAGCGGGTTTGTCGGCTCCGGCTGTCTGCATCGCCTGTGGGTAGACAACGTTAAGGTCGCGGCGCTCGATCCAGGCGAAGCGATAGACCTAGGGCTGTCGCCGGGCCCACATTTCATGCGCATTGAAATGGGCGTGGGGCTGTGCGCAAACATCCAGATTTCAGAGAGCTTCGAGCTGAAATCGGGGGAACGGCGCGTCTACCGGGTCATGACGGACTCCAATTTCAAACTGGGTTTCGTGCGGATGGAGTAGCGGCTCGGGACGGCGCAGCTCGTCACCACGCGTTTTTCGATGGCGCCCCCCAGATATGCTTGAGGCTGATTTTCGCGACGTAGGCGTAGGAGCGCTATGAGGCGCATAGTCCAGGTCCTGTCGATATGCACGCTTGGGAGGCGAGGGCAGCAGACTCATATACGGCAGTCTCCATGAAGTTCCGATTAATCGCGCTGGGTATTGATGAGAGCAAGCCTTTGCTCTACCAGTGGGAAATCCACGACGTACGCACCGGCGAACTCAAGGGCCGATACATCGGAAAGGCCGTTCGCGGAAGCGGGCGGCCGTTGAGCCAATACCGGCGGAACGTGCTGAATCTATTGGCCGGTTTGCCATACCGGAGGAACAAACCGGACGGCTTCAGGCGCGTGCACCGGGCACTGGCAGATGCGGTGATTAAAGGCGATCGGATCACGCTAACCTTGCTTCGCAACGTGCCCTTGGGTGAAGACATCAACGAAGCGGAGCGACAGGCAATCCGGCGGTTCAACTGTACCTTGAACGGATAGAAGGGGGGCAACACTGGCCATAGGTGCTTCACTCTGCGCCAACGTTTGGCAGCGTCCAGCGGCAGGGGACCTGGCCGCCACCCGAAGCAATGCACTTGCAGGATGTGCGACACGATGGTCCCCCGTCCTGTGGCCGAAGGCGCAGGTTGATCCGGTACGTTCGATCCGGGAGCGCCCGTCCAATCAAGCGCACGTCAAATGTGAGGCTCAGGGTCCGATAGCCAGGCGCCTTCCCCGTAGGGTCACGCGCCAGACGTCCTGACCACGCGAGTTGCCGCGGCCCCGAAACACGGCGCACGAATGCTCAACCGCGCGCCGCGGTGACCCCCCGGAACTGCGCTGGCTACGGGTCACGGCGCCGCTGTGGCTCGCCTATACGGTCCTGCGGGGCGTGATACCGGTGTCGAAGTTCACCCGACCCGAAATTCCGCGTTTATACAAATCAACGACTTAGAGAAAGCGGGTCAGCCAACTTGGAACCGGCGTTTCATTGAAATTGGAATTCTGCGAGCAAAATTTCGCTCAACTTGGAATTTTGCGGTCCAAGACGTCAATGTCTGCGAACGGCCAAAAGCGGGCGTTCAACGCCTAACGTAATCCACAGTTGATTCCGCTGACCAGTATCTTGTGGACTTCCATTTTGCGTAAGGACTTTCTATTGCTAGCGTTAGCGAGGAAGGTACGTCGGAACTACGGTAATAACGGGTGCGTTCTTGTCCCACAGTAGAGCGCGAGATGTGCTTTCGGCGTCCACGCAACGAATACAGTGCAAACGCGCAGACGCGAACTTGGGATATGCCACGTCCAGGAGTCTACGCGCCTCGGTGTTGGAAATGGGGGCTTCGTGCCACTGCCAGACTCCAATGTCGAACATGTTGTTGCGAAGATATTCGCCGGAAAATTTCCCCAGGAAGGCTACTTCGCCAGCTTTGGCTTCGAATGAAACTAGGTTCGGGTCGATGGGCCTGGGGAAGGTTGTTGCATTAGTGAGGCGTGCTATCCCCCTCCACGAGACCAGCGCATACGTTCCTGGCGGCACCTCAATCAGACTCGTTTCCGTGGTAGCGACGCTCGTACTGCTTTCATGTGAAAACGGAATCAAGTACGTGTCTTCGGTTTCCACATTTCTCAAAAGAAACGCCATCGTTTGAAAACCGGCGTTCTGCTCGTAGCGGCCTGCGACATACGCGTGGTCGGCGGCAGGCGTTGCATCAACAGCGACCGGAGGCGCAGATGATGCACATCCTGCGACGACGCCGACCAACGCAGCACAAGCGGAAATGTTGATCAACCTGAATGCCGGTCGCGCGATCGTTCTGACTTTGTTCAGCAGGGACATCATCAATTGATATGCAGTGAGCTGCGGGTGGGTGGCGAGTCGTCGAGCAGATAAAGCCGATTTCATCGTTGTTTTCGTGCTGCAACGTTCTGGCTGTGTGGTCGAAACGGCGGACGCACGAAGCTCAGCGCTGTCCGCCGTTTTTATTGCACGCCGCAACGTATCTCCAGTTGGTTGGGCGTTGAGAAAGCTCACGTCTCCGCTATCCATCGCCATGATTGCGGAAACAACCACTACGCCGATCGCCCCTCTCACAGTTCCCCCGGCAGCAGAGCCGCCGGCTGGAGGGTTGAGCGCCATTTGCGTTGGCATAGTGATCGATAGGTTCTGCAGGACCATGTCTGTCTCGCCCCTTATCGTCGGGGTCGATAGTCTCCGGCTGCAAGGCGGAATGCGGCGACTGAGCTGCCAGCGTAGCGATATTCAAATGGAACGGGATCCTTGAGTCACACGACTTGGCTCGGGTTAGACGGCGGAGTCAAGTGCTTTGAATTCAAGGCGCATCCGGTCAGGCATCCTAATAGGGCCACTATGGCGAACCCCGAAAGTTGGCACACGCTGTTCATTATTAATTTGATTAACTAAGTATCATTTGCTAACTTTAGTATGTATTGGAGCTCCCTGCAAGCTGCAATGTTGTAGGGCAGAAGTGGACGAATCATGCGCAATGAAATCGAGTCCACTGGGTCGCTTGATCGATAGTTTCCACGAGGCAACTCTCAAGTCATTCCTCGTGGTCACCCTAAAACGGGAGACATACCTGGTGTTGGAACGTTTCAGAGGACTCAACCTTCTTGGCAGAATACGGACGACCTCGGCGACGCTCAGCGGGGCGTCAACTTCATGCCATTACACGAAGTCAATTTATGTTCAACCTAGACTCTGGCCGTACGGAATTGCTGTTTAACGCGCACATTGATGAATTCCACGTTGTCGACAAGGACACAATGTTCAATGAATTATCTAAAGGCGCGTTTACGGACTTTCATCGAAAAAAAGCGAGTGTGTATTTTCTTGCCAAAACACGCCGAGTGGCATTTATTCCCAAAACATTCGGTATCGAAGCGGATTTTTGTTTGAACGGAAAGATAAAAATAGGAAATCGTGTAGAGGCAGTGCGATTCAATGTTGCAAAGATGCTTTTTGAGGCGAGCGGCGTTAAGACGCACTTTGCTTCCTGGGAGCATTGGGCAACGGAGGTAATGTCGGGATGGGGCCTAAAGGACGCTCAAAATCTGTCGGCGGGCGAGATGTATCGAAGGTTCATCGCAATCGACTTTGAACTC
Source organism: Bordetella genomosp. 11 (assembly GCF_002261215.1). NCBI lineage: Bacteria > Pseudomonadati > Pseudomonadota > Betaproteobacteria > Burkholderiales > Alcaligenaceae > Bordetella > Bordetella genomosp. 11. Next base: position 847,340 of record NZ_NEVS01000004.1, read on the forward strand.
TCCAGCGGCGCCTACTTGTACATTGATTGCAAGTTCTTGCAAGGCGTGAAGGGAGGTGACCTGAGGGCCCGCACTGTCGTAAATCCTATTCAGCTTGCTCATATGTTTGATTGGAATGTGTTCGACGACATCGAGGTTCTGTATATCGGCAAGAGCAAGGGTAGCGTGCTCAATCGGACCATGAACCACAATAAATGGGGAGGCATTACGAGCGCGGTAAAAGAAGACGAGATGGTGCTCGTATATTTCATGAACATCGCGCACAGTCCGATGGCGAAAGTTACACCTTTCCAGATATTGAGAGTGGTCGGTGCGATAGACGATGACGAACTCGACCGAGATGCGGTGAGCGTGATTACAGAGGCTGCGCTTATCAAGCACTTCTTTAAGGAGAAGGGATTCAACGAGCAGGTAGTAACTCAGCCGATTGAAGAGGTAGCTAAGATAAAAGAAATGCTGGTTGACCGTGGTTACACTGGAGTGCTCGTGGAGGTACGGCTTGATGGGCCTCTCGGCGTGCTGGGTACCGATGCCACTGGCTATCATAATCACCATGCTGCCCGTTATATGCTGCAGCAACTGTAGTGCTTCCAGCAAAGGGCGGGTCCAGCTCAACATGAGCTTTGATCTATTGTTCCGTGGCAGCCTGCGCGTCTCCAGAGCGAGTGCCCTTCCTGCATAGATGTTGCACGCCGGCTCACGGCCAAGAACCGTCACGATTGTCGGCCCATAGCGACGACTAGCGTATTCTCTATCCACGCGACAGGCACGCTCGGTTTGTCGTTTAAATCCAATCAGGTATCTGGACGAGGTCCATGGCAAACGCAGTGGCAGGTGGTGTTCGGGTTGTGCTCCGACTTGAAGGGCTGTGCATTCTTGTGGCTGGTGTTCTGGGCTACGCAAAATTCGGCAGTGGTTGGGGAACATTCGCTTTGTTCTTTCTTGCCCCAGACCTTTCCTTCGCGGGCTATCTTGCTGGATCGAAGGCGGGAGCTATCGCGTACAACCTGGCGCACTCTCTTGTCGGCCCGTTGGCAGTGCTGCTTACGGGAATTCTTCTGTCCGCACCCGTCGCGGTCACGGCCGGCATCATTTGGGTAGCGCATATCGGTCTAGACCGTGCGCTGGGCTATGGCCTCAAGTATTCGGCGGGGTTCAAGTTCACCCACTTGGGCGTCATTGGTCAGGGGCGCACTGGCGCCTGACCGTTCATTCAAGACAGCCTGCCCAAAGCGCGCTTATCCGCGCGGCGCGGCCACAACCCAAGAGCGTTGGCAAATGTCTTCCCTGAATGGACCGCGACACGATGCAATCGACGCGACGGGCGCATCAAGTCCTGGAAATCCAATTGCCGTGTAGTCCCTGCGGCACGCGCTGCGGCATCTCGATGACGGCGACGGGGGACTCTTCGATCCGGGTCGCGTCCAGCAAAACCAGGTTGCTGCCCTGGCGCACCGGATCGTAGGTGAAGGCCGCCAGATAACCGTCGTCCTCCGCACCACCGCCCGGCTTGGGCACGAACGCAGCCTCGCCAACGATCTGGTTACCCAGGTCATGGCGCGTGTATCGGCCGGTCTCGGTATCGAGCTTGAGCACGGTATTGAACACCGCCGAAGGCGGGTTGGCTTCTTTCAGCGAGGAGGTCAAGGTGGGCATGTAGACGAAGCGAGTGGGTAGCGCCTCGCGTAGATGGTTTACTCGCGGAAATTCGGTAACCTCGTTCGAGAAGCCGGCGACCTTGAAGCTGCGGCTCGCCGGGTCGATGGTCATGCGCTTGAATGTGGGGGTAGGGCCGTACGCCAAGGCAAATTTGTCGTGCTGCACGTAGTCCACGACGATCTGCTGGCCGCGCTCGAATCCGTTGGCGAAGTGGAAGACAAAAAAGGGCTCGCCTTCGATCCAGATGGGAACACCGCCGTCCAACGGGAGCAATGCGATACGCATGCCCAGATCGGGACGCCATTGCAGCATCGATTGGCCGGCCTTCGCTGCCTGGACATCGAACACCGCCGGTCCGGCGATAAGGACAACGTAGTGCTCCGTCAGGATGAAATCGTGGATCATTGTGGGCATTGGAAGTTCCACCGAACTGGTGTTCACCAACATTCCGGAAGCATCGATGCGATGAAACTTCACCGTCGGCGTGCGCCAGCTGTATTCCAGTGCGTAGAGATCGCCCGTGCGCGGATGATGCCGATTGTGAGCGCCCAGGCGCAACGGTTCGGAGCCGCCGGCGGTCCACTGGCCCAAGGTATCCAGTTCCGCGCTTATCTCGTAGCTGGTCGTCGCTTCGTTGAGCGCGATAAAGCGGCCGCCATGCTGGATAATGTTCACGAACGCGCCGTTCTTCAAGAACGATGGCGCTTCTCCCGGTAGGAATAGGCCGCGATCGACAGGCACAGGATGTGCGAAGCTTCCAAAGACGGCCCTGCCGGCCCGGCGCTCCACCATCAGGCTTTCCGTCTTCACGAAACGGTTGCAATAACGGGCCTTTCCGTCTTCGATATAGACGGCATGGATCATGCCATCGCCGTCCAGCGGGTAGGTGTAGCCGATAGGCTTGAACTCCGGGTTGGGTCCGTTGCGCATGTAGACGCCGCGCAAGTCGGCGGGAATCTTCCCCGAACTCACCCGAAGATCGGGTACGTCGACCTCGCGCTGCACCGGAAGGAAGTTCCCGCTAAGATGCGGATCGTCGTAAGTCCAGGGCACATCGACTCCCTCGTCAGCCCGGGCCAGAGGCCATAGGGCATGGCTGCCGATAAGCGTGGCCCCGCTGGCGGCCAGATGGTGAAACGCACGGCGTGTGAGTGGTGGCGACATGATGGTCCCCAAGAAATGGACACAGTCCTCTCGCGCTCGGCACCGCGGGCGCATGGCAGCGTGTACGAATCGGCTATTGGCCTTCCAAAGCGGGATACTGCTCGACGTATTCCTCATCCAGGCAACCGTAGTACTTAACGGTTCGAGCAACCAGGTCCACGTCGTAGCGGACGACACCTGCGCGCCACGCAGCCTGGAGAAATTCCGGAAACGTGCTGTCTCCAGCCTGGTCGGTCTGCAGCGCCTTTACGAGCGCATGCCTATCGAACGCCGGTACGTCTGCCGCGCCTGTCACCAGCGGCGTTCCCTGCATGACCACCGGCCCATCCTGGGTCAGATACAGGCTCTGGCATGCCGGTAAGAACCATATATTCCGCACGACGCCCGCTCGACGAAGGGTATCGGCCAGGTATGGAAACCCGCCCACTTTAGGTCCGTCGATCACGGCCCGCTGCTGCGCGGACTTTAGATTCTCTATCGCTTTGCTCATTGCCATTCCTCCTATTGCGGAAGCGTTGGTGCGAGAACGTGTGGAGGAGGCATGGCTTTCCATGGAAACTACTGTCGTTTCCATGGAAAGGATTGTCAAGGTTGATTGTCGAGGTCATCACGTGGACAAAAGAATGGGAGATCTCACATGTGAGGTGAATGCCCGCAGCGGATTACTGTTTTTTGGTGACGACCCGTCCTTCCGAATGTATGTGTACGGCTGGCTACGCGCTAAACCCCATCCCGCATCCCCAGCATGCGCTCGACTTCCCGCGCCAGCGCCACCAGCCGTGGACCGATGTCCGCCGCCCGTTCCCGGTATGGTCCATCGCTGGATGGCACGCCGCAATTGAACACATACAAAAGCGACTGATAGGGACGGCAGAGCGGTGCGGCGAAACCGTACGCATCTGGGCGCCACTGCACGTTGTTGCCGCAGTACCCCTTGCGCTCCAGATCCCTGCGGGCGGCCGGCAATGTGCCGATATGCGCGGCGTAGTGGCCGGGGTCGGCCAGTTTCAGTTGGTTCAGGACGGCCGCGCGATCGGCGTCGGACGTTCGCGCCAGCCACGCCTTGCCCGCCGCGCTGGATAGCAGGGGCAGGGCCGCGCCGATGTCCGGGCGCGTTTGCAGTGCCTCGTTGGACCTTGCCGTATCCACATAGACCATCTGCAGCCGGTCCCGCACCACCAGCGACACGGCGCCGCGTATGTGGTTGGCCACCATTTTCATCAAGGGCCGGGCGACCTGGCGGATGTGCATGCTGGCCAGCAGGGGATGGCTAAGCGCCAGTACTGCCGCGCCTAATCTGTAGCGCGGCGGCTTCCCGATCGCTTGCAGGTAGCCCAGTTGCACCAGCGTATGCGTCAGGCGCGCCACCGCGCTTCGGGACAGTCCGGTGCGCAGCGCAAAGTCCTTGTTGGCCAGGAGGGGGCGTTCCGCGCTGAAGCACGCCAGGATGTCGATGCCGTGCGCCAGGGTGGTGGCGAAGTCGGGGTCGTGGCGCTCAGGCATCTTGGGCGTCCAGCATTTTTTCGACGCGCGCGACCAGTTTGCACAGGCGCGGCGCGATGCGCGTGCGCAGCGCGCCGGGACGCAGGCGGGACAGGGGCACGCCGCAATTGAAGACCAGCACGCGGCCCTCGACGGGCTTGCGCATGGGCACGGCGACCGCATGGATGTCCGATAGCCAGTCGCCCTCCGAGACGCAGTACCCATGCCGCGCGAAATCGTTCTGGGCTTGCAGCCACGCTGCCTGGTGCTGGGTCCATGCGGGCGTGTCCTGCCGGCGCAGGGTTTCCAGGATCGGCCCGGCCTGGTCCGCCGGGGCCTGCGCCAGCCACGCGCGACCCATGGCGCAGGGCAGCAAGGGAAGCAAGGCACCGATGCCGGGCCGGAAGGCAATGGCGTCGTGGCCGCGGCACGTTTCCAGATACACCATGTGCAGGCCATGCTGCATGCCCAGGGATACCGATCCGCCGGCGAATTCCGCCAGGCGCTGCATTATCGGCCGTGCAAGCTGGCGCACGCGCACGTTGGCAAGCAGGGGGTAGCTCAGCGACAGGACAGCCGGGCCCAGCCGATACCGCCGCAGGCCGGCGTCGTACGAAAGCAGGCCGCGCTGCACCAGGGTGTTGGTCAACCGCGAGATGGTCGCCTTGGACAAGGCCGTGCGCGCGGACAGCTCGCCGTTGCTTAGCGCGGGCTCTCCGTGACGGAAGGCCTGGAGCACCGACAGGCCGTGCGCCAGCGTGGTGGCGAAGGCGGGATCGGGATGGCGCTGACGGGATGTGGCGGGCATGGGAGGCATCCGGATGCGGCATGGCCTGGCCGCGCGGGTGGTCCGATCATAGAACAGCCGCGGGCGGCGCGGCGTGCCCCGCGTTCAAGATATCGAAACAGTTGTCTCGCGGATTCCAGGGTTTTGCTAGGCTGCTTCCAGCTGGATCCACGAGCCCGCGCACCCATACCGAACGCGGCCGCCAGGAAATGGAGACAAAGACATGATCAGGGATGCCGAAGGCTACGCGGGATTCATCGATAGCCTGCGCCGATTCGTCCGGGAACGTCTAATACCGCGCGAGGCGGAAGTCGCCGCGCGGGATGAGGTGCCTGGCGATATCGTGGCGGCCATGGCCGCGCAGGGCATGTTCGGCTATTCGATACCGCAAGCCTACGGCGGCGCCGGCATGACGACCGAGGAGCTGATCCTGGCGGCGCTGGAGCTTTCTCAGTGTTCCGTGGCGTTCCGGGCGCGTGTCGGGACGAATACCGGGATCGGTTCCGAAGCCTTGGTGGCCGATGGCACCGAGGCACAGAAGCGGCGCTACCTGCCGGGATTGGCCAGCGGCGAGTTGACGGGCTGCTTCGCCCTGACGGAGCCGGAAGCGGGTTCGGACGCCACGGCCTTGCGCACGACGGCGGTGCGCGACGGTGACGAGTATGTGCTGAACGGCGAGAAATGCTTCATCACCAATGCGCCCCTGGCCGACGTGTTCACCGTGATGGCGCGTACCGACCCCAACGAGGCGGGCGCGCGCGGGATCACGGCATTCATCGTGGAGCGTGGCGCGCAGGGCCTGTCCACCGGGCAGGCGTACGACAAGATGGGACAGGCTGGCTCGCCGGTCTCCGCGGTGTACTTCCAGGATTGCCGCGTGCCGGCCGCCAACATCATCGGCGGTCGCGAGGGCCAGGGGTTCAAGACGGCGATGAAGGTGCTGAATAAGCAGCGCATCCATCTGGCCGCGCTGTGCATCGGCCCGGCCATCCGCATGCTGGACGACACGATGCGCTTTGTGGCGCAACGCCGCCAGTTCGGCAAGCCGCTGATGGATTTCCAACTGGTGCAGGCGATGATCGCCGACTGCAATACCGAGATCCAGGCCGCGCGCGCGCTCGTGCTGCAAACCGCGCGCGCCCGGGACGAGGGCAGGGATGTGACGCTGGACGCGTCGATGTGCAAGTACTTCGCGTCGGAAATGTGCGGCCGCGTGGCCGACCGCTGCGTGCAGATGCACGGCGGCTATGGCTATATCGCGGACTACGGCATCGAGCGCTTCTACCGCGACGTGCGGCTGTTCCGCCTGTACGAGGGCACCAGCCAGATCCACCAATTGACGATTGCCCGCCATACCTTGACGCAGGCGGGCCATACGCCCGGCCGCTAGCCAGCCGCGCACGCCGGAGCCACGGCGTCGCGCGCAAGCCCGACGCCAGGTACACAGCCTTTCCCACAGCCGGGCCGCCAGAAGCCCGCATCGCACCGCCAAAGGAGACTTCGCCATGCTTGCCCAACGCCTTCACGGATGGTTGACCGCCATCGCCATTGCCGCCTTATCGTGCATCGCGCCGCATGGCGCGTCGGCCGCCTATCCCGACAGGCCGATACGCTTGATCGTGCCGTTCGCGCCCGGCGGATCCACCGACATCCTGGGCCGCATCCTGGCCGATACGCTGCACCCCATACTGGGCCAGCCCATCATCGTGGAGAACCGGCCCGGCGCGGGCGGCAACATCGGCGGCGACTTCGTCGCCCGCGCGGCGCCCGATGGCTATACGCTGCTGCTGGCCGCGGCAGGCCCCACGGTGATCAACCCCAGCCTGTACCGCAATATGCCGTACGACCCGGCGAAGGACCTGGCCCCCATCTCGTGCCTGGAGCGCGAACACAACCTGATGGTGGTGGGGAAGTCCATGCCGGCGAAGACCTTGCAGGAGTTCCTGGCGTATGCGCGGGCCCACCCTGGCAAGCTTTCTTTCGGTTCGCCGGGTAATGGTTCGCCCGCCCATCTTGCCGGCGAACTGCTGAACCAGAAGGCCGGCTTGAAGATGCAGCACGTGCCCTACAAAGGGACCGGGCCGGCCATCACCGACCTGGTCGCCGGCCACATCGACATGATCATCGACAACATGCCGGCACTGCTGCCGCAGGTCAAGGCGGGCAATCTGCGGGCGCTGGCCGTGCCCAGCGATAAGCGCGCGACGGCCGCTCCGGATATTCCGACGTTCTCCGAGGCGGGGCTGGACGGTTTCGTGGTCATGGCCTGGAAGGGGCTGATGGCGCCGGCCAAGACCGACCCCGCGATCATCGAGCGCCTGCATGCCGCCGTGCTGCAGGCCTTGGCGGATCCGAAGCTGCGCACCCGTTTCCAGGAACTGGGCGCGGAGCCCCTGGGCAACACGCCCGCGGAATTCGCTCGCCAGATCACCGAGGAAACCGCGTGGTGGGGCAAGCTGGTGGCCTCCACCGGGGCCAGCGTGCAATAGCCACGGCGCCGGCGGGGCAAGGACCGGCCCGCGGTCGCCGCGCCCGCGGGCCGGCGTGGAATTCAAGGAGTAGACGAGATGGTTGCCGAAGACGACAACATCCAGGATGCCGGCGTGCAGGCGCTGTGCGCGCGCGTCGACCGCTTCGTCGATGAAGTGGCCATTCCGGCGGAGTCCCCGGCCATCGCGCGCGATGTCGCGCAGCTGGACCGCCGGGTCACGGCCTTGCGCCAGCAGGCGCGCGCGGCGGGCCTGTACGCGCCGCAGCTGCCGCCGGAATGGGGCGGCCTGGGCTTGGGATGGCGGGCATTGGCACGGGTGCTGGAGTCCGCAGGCCGAAGTTTTCTGGGGCCCGCGGCATTGAACTGCGCGGCGCCCGACCAGCCCAATATGCTGACATTGCTGCGCCTGGGGACCCCGGCGCAACAGGCTCGCTACCTGGCGCCGCTGACCCGTGGCGAGCGGCGCGCCTGCTTCGCGATGACGGAGCCTCCGCCCGGCGCGGGCTCCGATCCCGCCATGCTGCGCACGCGCGCCGAGCGGCATGCCGGCAAATGGGTGCTGAACGGCCACAAGATGTTCATCAGCGGCGGCGTCGGCGCCGATTTCGCGCTGGTGCTGGCCATGACGGACGCCGGTGCCACGCTCTTTCTGGTGGACGCGGACAATCCCGGCTACGAGGTCGTGCGCGACATCGGCATGGTCACGGTCTACCAGATCGGCGGCCATGCCGAAATCCGCCTGCGCGATTGCGTGGTCGATGACAGCGCCGTCGTCGGCGAACCGGGACTAGGCATGGCGCACGCCCAGTTGCGCCTGGAACCGGCGCGGCTGCTCCATTGCATGCGCTACATCGGCCGCGCCCGCCGTGCGTTGGAAACCGCGCAGGCGCACGTATTGCATCGGGAGTCCTTCGGCGCGCGGCTGGCCGACCTGCAGCAGATACAAGCGATGGTGGCCGATTCGCATATCGACCTGCATGCCAGCCGGCTGCTGACGCTGGATTGCGCGGCGCGCATGGACCTGGGACAGCCGGTCAAGGAGAGCAGCGCCATGGCCAAGGTTTTCGTGTCGGAAGCCGTGGGCCGGGTGGCCGACCGTGCCGTGCAGATGATGGGCGCACTCGGCGTATCCGACGATACCCCCGTCGGCCAGATCTGGCAGGAGCTGCGCGCGTTTCGCATCTACGACGGCGCCAATGAGTTGCACCGCGCGACGCTGGCGCGCCGCCTGCTGTCCCGGCATCGTGCCGCACGAGAGAACGCCCATGACGATCAATGAATTCCCGGCCTACCGGCTGCATGCCGGCGTGGACGGCGGGCGGCCGGAGGGCCGCGTCGAACAGATCAGGGTCGAGGACCTGTCGCCCGGCGACACCCTGGTGAAAGTGGCCTACGCGGGCCTGAACTACAAGGACGCGCTGGCCATGGCCGGCATCGGCCGCATCGTTCGCGACTATCCGCGTATCGGTGGAATCGACCTGAGCGGCACGGTGGTGCATTCGGCGGACCCCGGCCTGCGGCCCGGCCAGGAAGTGGCCGTGCATGGCTTCGGCATCGGCGTGGACCACGACGGCGGCTACGCCCACTACGCGCGGGTGCGCCACGAGTGGGTCATGCCCCTGCCGGAGGGCATCGGCCTGCGCGAAGCCGCGGCAATCGGCGCGGCCGGCTATTCCGCCGCCTTGTCGCTGCACTGGATGGAGCATTGCGGACTGGCCCCGGATCGAGGGCCGGTGCTGGTCACGGGCGCCACCGGCGGCGTGGCCGGCGTCGCCATCGACATACTCGACGGGCGCGGATACACGGTGTGCGCGATGAGCGGAAAACCCGCCGCGCACGATTATCTGCGCGGGATCGGCGCTCATGTTGTGGAAGCGCCGCCCGACCTGGCCGGCGCCAGCCGTCCCCTGGCGAGCGCGCGCTGGGCCGGCGTGATCGATTCGGTGGGCGGCGCCATGCTGGCGCACGCGTTGGCCGCGGTGAAGCCCGAAGGCGTGGTGGCGGCATTGGGTAACGCCGGCGGCGGCGAACTGCCGACCACCGTCATGCCCTTCATCCTGCGCGGGGTCAAGCTGCTCGGTATCAATGCCAACAGTCCCATGCCGCTGCGCCGCGAGGTATGGGGCAAGCTGGCGCGCGAATACCGGCCGCGGCATAGCGACCGCATGGCACGGGTCATCGACCTGCCGCAGCTTCCCGCGACACTGCAATCCCTGCTCGATCGGGGCCATATCGGCCGCACGGTCGTGCGCTTTTCCTGATCGCCGTCCATAGCGCGGTCGGGCATCTGCCCGCCGCCTGTTGGCGTCGCTTTCGGGCTTACTACGCTTCGAGCACACACCATGTCCGCAAATTCCGAATCCTCGCTATCGCGCCTGTTCCATCCGCGCAGCATCGCCGTCGTGGGCGCATCGGCCACGCCGGGGAAGATAGGCGCCATGCCGATTACGCTGCTGCGCCAGCATGGCTACGACGGCGGGATCATCCCCATCAATCCGCGCGCGGACACCGTGCAGGGCCTGCCGGCCTATCCCGATCTGGCGGCCCTGGACGGCGAAACGGACCTGATCGTGCTTGCGGTGCCGGCCGAGCACGCGGCCGACGCGCTGGCCCACGCACGCCCCGGCCAGGCGGCGGGCGCCGTCGTCTTTACATCCGGGTTTGCGGAGGCGGGCGAGCCGGGCAGGGCGGCGCAGCAGCGCCTGGTGGACGTGGCCCGTTCCCTCGGCATCCGGCTGCTGGGGCCCAACTGCCTGGGCTTCATGAATGTGCGCGACCGCGTGTATGCGACGTTCACGCCTGCCGCGGCACGCGATGCCGCGCGCGAAGGCGGTATCGGCATGGTGTCCCAGAGCGGCGCCTTCGGCGCCTACGCCTACAGCATGGCGCAGGCGCGCGGCCTGGGCCTGTCGTATTGGATCAGTACCGGCAACGAAGCCGATATCGACGTTGCCGACTGCATCGCCTGGCTGGCAGGGGACCCGCGTACCCGGGTCATCATGACCTACATGGAAGGGTGCCGCGACGGCGGGAAGCTACGTCGGGCGCTGGACGCGGCGCGGGACGCGGGCAAGCCGGTGGTCGTGACCAAGATCGGCCGCACCCAGGCCGGCGCGCGGGCGGCGGCCTCGCATACGGCCGCGCTGGCGGGCGACGATGCCGTCTATGACGCGCTTTTCCGTCAGCATGGGGCACTGCGCGCGCGCACCATCGAGGAGTTCTTCAACCTGGGCTACGCGTTGGATACCCTGCGCCACTACCCGCGCGGCAAGCGGCTGGCGATCCTTTCCATTTCGGGCGGTGTGGGTGCCTTGATGGCGGACGAGGCCAGCGATGCCGGCCTGGGGTTGCCCGAGCCCGCACCCGCGGCCCAGGCCAGACTGCTGCAGCATGTGCCGTTCGCCAGCGCGCGCAATCCCATCGACGTTACCGGGCAGGCCGTGACCGAGCCGGGCCTGCTTTGGGCGACGGCCCAGGACGTCCTGGGCGATGGACAGTATGACGCCGTGGCGGTGTTCCTGGCGGCGGCCGGGTCGTCGCCCGCGCTTTGGCCCACCTTCGAGGCATTCGCGCAGGGGCTGCGCGACAAATTTCCTGAGGTGCCTGCCGCCATCTGCGCGCTGTTCCCGGTGGAACGGCAACGGCAGCTGGAGCAGCAGGGTTGCCTGGTGTTCGCGGATCCCAGCGCGGCCATCCGTACCCTGGGCGTCATCGCATCCGCTTTCGCGGATACGCTGTCCGCCCACCCGGCGCCGGAGGCACTCGATGATGCCGTTGCCACGCTGGACCTGCCCGCGGGGGGATGCAACGAGGTGCAGGCCATGGATATCCTGCGGCAGGCCGGTATTCCGGCGCCCGCCTTGGCTTTGGTGGGCAGCGCCGACCAGGCCGTGGCCGCCGCCGCGGCCTTGCAAGGCCCGGCCGTGCTGAAGATCGTCTCGCCCGACATCGCCCATAAGAGCGACGTCGGCGGCGTGAAGGTCGGTGTCGCGGGGGAACCGGCCGTGCGCGATGCCTATGCCGGCATCCTGGCCGCCGTGCGCGGCCGGCGGCCCGACGCGCGCATCGACGGCGTGCTCGTCGCGCCGCTGCTGCGCGGCGGAGTGGAATGCATCGCCGGCGCGCACCTGGACCCGGTTTTCGGCCCCGTGGTCATGTTCGGCTTGGGCGGGGTATTCGTGGAGGTGCTGAAGGACGTCAGTTTCCGGCTGGCCCCGTTCGGCCGCGACCAGGCGCTGGGGATGATCCGGGAGATCCGCGGCTACACGCTGCTTCAAGGGGCGCGCGGCGAGCCGCCTTGCGATATCGACGCCATCGCGGATGTCCTGGTGGCGCTATCGCGCTTCGCGTACCGGCATCGCGCATCCATCGGGTCGGTCGAGATCAATCCTTTGCTGGCACGCCCGCGCGGCCAGGGGGTGGTTGCCCTGGACGCGGTCATCGCGCCGCGTCCCTGACGTGATGCCGCACCCGAACGGGCGGGAATAGGGGCGACATACCGGTTTGATTTGCGTCAAACCCCCGGCGAAAGATCGGCAGTCTGATAAGCACGGTGGCCGCCTTCGCTCGCGGGAGATGGCAGATGCTGATCATCGCGGTATTTATCTCGACGGTCTTTTTCTACAGCCTGGTGTCGCGGCGACTGGAGCGGACCGTTTTGACCGCGCCCATTGTGTTCACCGCGGTCGGCGCGCTGATGTCCGCTTCGCATGAAGCCGTGGCCGAACTGGCGCTCGATCGCAAGGATCTGCTGCTCATTGCGGAGCTCGGCCTGGTGATGACCCTCTTCAGCGACGCGTCGCGGGTCAGCCCGCGCATGTTGAAGGGCGACACCAATCTGCCCGTGCGGCTGCTGAGCACCGGCATGCTGCTGACTATCGCCTTGGGCGTACTGCTGGCGATGGTGGTGTTCCGGACCCTGAGCTGGTGGGAGGCGGGCATCCTGGCCGCTATCCTGGCGCCGACCGACGCCGGGCTGGGACAGGTCATCGTGAACAGTACCCAGGTGCCGCAACGGATCCGGCAGGCCTTGAACGTGGAAGCGGGCCTGAACGACGGGCTTTCGGTTCCTTTCCTGATGTTTTTCATCGCACTGGCCGAAGCGACGGAGACGAGCCAGGGGGGCGGGGTGCTGACGCGCTTCCTGATCGAGCAGCTCGGCTACGGGACACTGGTCGGACTCGGCGTCGGATTGCTGGGCGGCTGGGCACTGGGGGTGGCGCAACGCAAGGCGTGGATGGCGGAGAACATCGCGCAGCTGGGCGTTATGGCGTTGCCGCTGGGGTGCGTCGTGGCGTCCGAGGCCAGTGGCGCGAGCATGTTCATCGCGGCCTTCGTGGCTGGCCTGGCGACGCAACGGGGCTTCGGCGATGTGGGCCGGCACAGCGTCGAATTCGCCGAGGACTGGGGACAATTCCTGAACTACTTCGTGTTCTTCATGTTCGGCCTGTTCGTTGCCGGTGTCTGGACGCAATTCGATGCCGCCATCGTGGCCTATGCGGTGCTGAGCCTGACGCTGATCCGCATGGTGCCGGTGGCGATCGCGCTGCGGGGCACGCGCATGAGCCGGTCGACCGTCCTGTTCATGGGATGGTTCGGTCCAAGAGGATTGGCGTCGATCGTCCTTGGACTGGTCTACCTGGATGGGGCCACCCATCTTCCCGGCGAGCAGACGATCAAGCTGACGGCCATGGCGACGGTTCTGCTCAGCATCGTTGCTCATGGCCTGACGGCACTGCCTGGCATCGCTCGGTACGCGAAGGCGATCGGCGCCTTGGATGGTTCCGCGCCGGAGCATCAACGCGAGATCGAGGATGTCGATACATCCCGGCCGACGCACGGTGCCGTCCGTCCATGACCGGGCCTGCGTTGGACTTCGCCTCGTCGCACGCGCGCGATGGTGCGAATGGCCAGGGTGTCAGACCGTGCCGGAACCCGTGATTTCCCCTTTTTCAAGCACGTATTGCCGGTCCGCGACCATTTCGGCGAAGCGCTGGTTCTGTTCGGACAGAAGCACGCTGGCGCCTTGCTGCTTCAGCTCGATGATCGCCCGCGCCATTTGTTCGACGATCAAGGGGGCGACGCCTTCCGAGGGTTCGTCCAGCAGCACCAGATAGGGATTGCCCATCAAGGTGCGCGCGACGGTCAGCATCTGCTGCTCGCCGCCGCTCATGCGGCCTCCCGGGCGATTCTGCATGGCGCGCAGGTTGGGGAACAAGGCATAGAGCCGGTCGGTGGTCCACGCCGGGGCGGGCCCGCCATCGGGCCACGCTCTTGGCGCTTGCCGGCCGACTTCCAGGTTTTCCTGCACCGTCAGGTCCGCGAAAATCCGCCTGTCCTCCGGGACGAACCCAAGGCCGGCCCTGGCGATCTGATGCGGAGCCTTGCGCGAGATGTCCCGGTCCATGAACTCCACCTGGCCGCGGCGTTTTTCCAGCAAGCCGACGATGGCTTTCAACGTCGTGGATTTGCCCGCGCCATTGCGGCCCATCAGGGCGACGACTTCGCCACGGCGGACTTCCAGGTTGATGTCGTACAGGATGTGGGCGGCGCCATACCAGGCGTTCAGGTCCCGCACGCGAAGCAGCGCTTCGGGTTGCGTGGCGGGTTGCGGTTCGATGGATGGCTGTTCTTCGGCGGGCGGACGATGTTCGCGCTCGAAGGTCGCCCCCGAGCCAAAGTACACCTCTCGTACCTTCGGATCCGCCCGCACTTCGGCGGCGCTGCCCTCGGCGATCGCTTTGCCGCGCGCCAGCACGATGATGCGATCGGCGTGCGCGAAGACAACGTCCATGCTGTGTTCGGTGAACAGGACGGCCATGCCGCGTTCGACGACCAGCCGCTTGGTCAGGGACATCAGGGCGTTGCGCTCGGTCGCCGCCATGCCCGCCGTGGGTTCGTCCATCAGCAGCAGCTTGGGGTCGTTCGCCAGCGCCATGGCCAGCTCGACGCGCTTGACGTCGCCGTAGGCGAGTTCGCTGCAAGGACGGTGCGCCTGGTCCGCCATGCCGACCTGCTCCAGCAGGTCCAGCGCCCGCGCGCGGTATTGCGGCGATGCGGGCCTGCATCCCGCGAAAATCCGCCGGTGGTGCGATAGCAGCGTCATCTGCACGTTCTCGACCACCGACAGGGACGCGAAGGTTTCGGTGATCTGGAAGGTACGGCCCACACCCAGCCGCCAGATATCGCGCGGATGCAATCCGGTCAGCGTTTTTCCATCGAGGGTAATGGACCCGGCACTGGGTTCGATCTGTCCGCCGACCATATTGAAGGTCGTGGATTTGCCCGCGCCGTTGGGCCCGATCAGCGCCAGCAGTTCGCCGGCCGCGACGTCGAAGTCGATACCGTCGACCGCCGCGATGCCGCCGAAGTGCTTGCTGAGGTTGCGGACTTGCAGCAGGCTCACGAGGATCTCCCGATCGCGCCGGCGTTGGATGGCTTCGCGGCCCGGCCACGCGATTGGCGGCGGTCCGCCCATTGACGGGCGAAGCCGGCGATGCCCTGCGGAAAGACCAGCACCAGCAGCAGGATCACACCCCCGAGCGTGGCGCGCCAGTAATCGGTGGCGCGCATGACGTTGTCCTGCAGCCAGGTGAAGGCGGCGGCGCCGACCACCGGGCCGGCCAAGGTCTGGATGCCGCCCAGCAGCACCATCACCAGCCCGTCGACCGATTTGCCGACGGCCATGACGTCGGGCGCGATGCTGCCCTTGGAAAACGCATACAGCGCGCCCGCCAGTCCCGCGAACAGGCCGGCGACGACGAAAGCGGCCCATTGCACGCGGCGCACGTCGATGCCGATGGCGTCGGCGCGCAGGGGGGAATCCCGTCCCGCCCGCATGGCGTAGCCGAAGGGCGAGAACAGCACGCGGCGCAGCAGCAGGACGCCCGCGACCGCCAGGACCAGCGTCAGGTAGTAATAGGCATAACCGGCCGACAGCCAGGCCGACGGCCACAAGCCGGTGATGCCGTTGGACCCGCCCGTCACCCCATCCCATTGATAGACCACGGACCAGACGATTTGCGAGAAGGCCAATGTGAGCATGGCCAGATAGACCCCGGACAGCCGCACGCAGAACCAGCCGAAAACCAGCGCGCCCAGGCCCGCGGCAAGCGGGGAGAGCGCCAGCGCCGCCTCCATGGGCAGCGCCAGGTTCTTCAGCAGCAGGGCCGCGCCATATGCCCCCAGGCCGAAATACGCCGCATGGCCGAACGAGTGCATGCCGGCCGGGCCCATGATGAAGTGCAGGCTGGTGGCGAAGAGGGCCGCGGTCAGGATGTCGGTGAGCAGGATGGTGGCATAGGGGAAACGGTCGCCGGCTAGCGGCAGCAGGACGAGCAGGGCCAGTATCGCCAGGGCGAAGCCGCGCAGCGCGCGCGACGATGGCCGTAGCGGGGATTCGATGGCGGCCGCGGCGCGCGCCGTGACGGCGGGACGGCCCAGCAGGCCCCAGGGCCGTATTGCCAGCACGACCGCCATGACCAGGAACTCCGCGACCAGGGTCAGCGACGAGAGCGAAATTTCCAGTCCGGCCACGTTGACGGTGCCCAGGGCTATGCACAGGGCCTTGATTTCGGCGATCAACAATGCGGCGAGATAAGCACCCGGGATGGAGCCCATGCCGCCGACCACCACGACGACGAAGGCGTCGCCGATGGTGCGCAGGTCCAGCCCCAGGCTGGCTGGCTCCCGTGGCAATTGCACCGCGCCGCCCAAGCCGGCCAGCGCGGCGCCCAGGGCGAATACGCCGGTGAACAACCATGCCTGATTCACGCCCAGGGCGCCGAGCATTTCCCGGTCCTGCGTGGCCGCGCGGACCAGCGTGCCCCAGCGGGTGCGCGACAGCAGTAGCCAGAGCAGCAGCAGCACCGCCGGGCCGATGGCGATCAGCACCAAACTATAGGTGGGAAATTGCCGGCCCAGTATGTCGACCGCCCCGCCCAGGCCGGGCGCGCGCCGGCCCAGCAGGTCTTCCGGTCCCCAGAGGGCGAGCGCCGCGTCGCTGATGACCAGCACCAGCGCGAAGGTCGCCAGCAGCTGGAACAGTTCCGGGGCCTGGTAGACGCGCCGCAGCAGCAGCATTTCGATGGCGGCGCCAAGGACGCCCACCGCCAGGGCCGTCAGCAGGATGCCGCCCCAGTATCCCAGGCCCGTGGCGCCGAAGGTTTCGGTCAGGCTGTACGCGATATATACGCCCAGCATGTACAGCGACCCATGCGCGAAATTGACGATGCGGGTCACGCCGAATATCAGCGACAGGCCGGCGGCCACCAGGAATAGGGTAGAGGCTTCGGCCAGGCCGTTGAGCAGCTGGACCAGTAATGCGTTGACGTTCATCTGGAAAATCCGCGAAGCAGGCGTGACGCGCGCGGGGCATGCGCCGGTATTGCCTGGGTGGCAATACCGGCGCGCATGTCCGCCGCCTGTCCTTGGCGCGGTCGGCTAGCGCGCCGGGCGCAGCTTCCTGACTTCCTCGTCGGAGGGCAGGAAATCCGCGCCATTCATGTAGCGGTAGTCGACCATGACGCCCTTGCCGTCCTTCTGCGCGAGCTTGCCCACGAAGGCGCCCATGGTGGACTGGTGGTCGATGGCACGGTACTCGATCGGCCCGAAGGGCGTGCCGACTTTCAGGCCTTCGAAGGCCGCGATCAGCTTTTCCGTATCGGCGCCGCCGGCTTTCTTCATGCCGGTGGCCATCGATATCACGGAGCTATAGCCGATGATGGAGCCCAGGCGCGGGTAGTCCTTGAACCGGTCCTGGTAGGCCTTCAGGAAGGCCGCGTGTTCGGGCGTCTGGATGGAATACCAGGGATAACCGGTGACGATCCAGCCGGCGGGGGTTTCGTCCTTCAGCGGATCCAGGTATTCCGGTTCGCCGCTCAGCAGGCTGACGACGGGCGTCTTGGGAAACAGGCCGCGCGTATTTCCTTCGCGCACCAGCTTGGCGACGTCAGCGGCGAACAGGACGTTGAATATGGCGTCCGGCTTGGCGTCGGCCAGGGCCTGCACGACGCTGCCGGCATCGATCTTGCCCAGCGGCGTGGCCTGCTCGTTGACGAACTCGACATCGGGCTGCGCCTTCTTCATCAAGGCCTTGAAGGTGGCGGCGGCCGACTGCCCGTACTCGTAATTCGGATAGACGATGGCCCAGCGCTTCTTGTGCAGCTTGGCCGCTTCCGGCACCAGCATGGCGGTCTGCATATAGGTGGAGACGCGCAGCCGGAACGTATAGCGGTTGCCGTCCTGCCAGACGATCTTGTCCGTCAGCGGTTCGCTGGCCAGGAAGAAGACTTTCTTCTGGCGGGCGAAGTCCGTCAAGGCCAGGCCGATGTTGGACAGGAAAGAACCCATCAGCACGTCGACCCGTTCGCGCGACAGCAGTTCTTCGGCCGCGCGCACGGCATCGCCCGGGTTGGCGTTGTCGTCGCGGGTGATCAATTCCAGCTTTTTGCCGTCGATGCCGCCCGCCGCGTTGACCTGCTCCACGGCCAGTTCCATGCCCTTGCGGTAGGGCTCCAGGAAGGCCGGCTGCGCTTTATAGCTGTTGATTTCGCCGATTTTCAGCGTATTGCCCTGCGCGGCCGCCGGGGCTGAAAAGGACAGGCCCGTCAACGTGAACGTAACGCCGATGCCAGTGAGCGCGGCTGCGCGAAACAGGCGACCGGCGGCGCTTGGTTTCCGCGCGGCTTCTTGACTGTCCATGACTTCCCCTCTGAATACAGATCGATGATCGCCAATAGTAATGGGAATTCCCGTCAGGTCCCGGCTCCGACAGGCGCCGGCCATCAGCCATAGGGCGCAATCGGCATCAGGCGTCCGTGTCCGCGGTCTCCAGGCTTTGCGGTTCTCCGGCGATCAGCACGCGGAGCAGGCGTTCGCGTTCGGCGCCTTCCAGGCCGTGATCGTAGTGGGGCTTCTTCGCGATCCAACTGGCGACGGGCACGCCATCGCGGAACAGGATGCGGTTGCCCGCCAGGGCGGGCACTTTATCGCCCGGCAGCAGGCTGCCGCACAGGTTCAGCGGATCGACCGCCGACAGGCGAACCAGGGCGCCATCCAGCGGGCGGCGGCGGACTTCACGCAGCAGGGGGATGGCTTCCGGCAGGGCGAACTGTTCGCCCGCCAGCCCGTCGACAAAGCGCCCGCCGCGGATTTCGCCGCGCGCTTCCATGCGGTGCAGGACGGGCAGCCATTCCCGCCACGGCGGCAGCCAGCCCGGTTCGCGGTCCAGCAAGCGCCAGAAGACCACGCCGTAGCGGCGCAGCAGCACGCGGGCGATGTGTTCCAGGGTGTCGGGCGCGACCGCGGCGCGCGCGCCGCTTGCGGGCGGGGCGGCCGGCATCGTGGCCGTCGCGGCTTCCCGGGGACGCCGCACGGGCGCCCAGCGTCCCGCGGCTTCCAGCGGGTCCGGCATGGCGCCGCGCCGCCGGCGCGCGGCGTGGGCGGTGCGCTTGGACGCCGGCACGAGCAGGGCGCGCAAGCCGGCGAAGCTGTCGGCCGCGATCAGGCCGGCGGCGACCAGTTCTCCCAGCACTTCTTCCAGCTGGCCCGGCAGCAGGCGCGTTTCCGCGGCGAGCTCGTCGAAGAACATGGCGCCGCCGTCCAGCAGGGCGGCGAGTACCAGCTGCGCGCGGGGAGAGATCTCTACCGGCGCTTCCAGATGCGGCAGCGATTGCCATATGCGCAGATGCCGCCGCGGCAGAATCACCATGGGCGTGGCGCGGACCGGTCCCGCGCCCGGACGGACGCCGGCGCCGTGGACCGGGTTGGACAGGCGCGTCCAGGCGATCTTGCCTGCCCGCGACAGTTCGTCCAGCCAGTCCGGCGCGTAGTCGGCGATGCGCGCGGCCAGCAGTTCGCTTTCCCAGGCGCCGGCGGGGGCTTCGTAGCCCTCCAGCTGGTCGAGGACGGTGGGCAGCGCGTGCGGGCCGCGCAGGCGTCCCTCGGCGGACAGGTGCTGCCAGTCGAACAGGAAGCGCATGAAGTCCTGGCGCGAGACCGGTTCGATTTCGCTGCGCAGGCGCTTCAGCGTGTAGCGATGGATGCGGGCGAGCAGGTGGCGCTCGCACCATTCTTCTTCGCGGGCGCCGGGGCTGAAGCGGCCGCGCATGACGCTGCCTTCGCTTTCGAGCCGCGCCAGCGCAATGGCGACGCTGGATGCGGGCCAACATAACAGGCTGGCAAGCGCGGCGGCCGTGATGGGGCCGGCGGCCCCCAGGCGCGCGCGCAGGACCTCTACCTGGGCGTTGTCCGCTTCCCAGTCCGCATCGCCGGGCAGCGGACTTAGCACCGGTTCGGCGCGGGCACCGGGGTAGGCGGCAAGAAGGGCCCCCAGGCGCTCCAGCGGCACCCATCGCACGGAATCGGAAGCGGATGCCGGTGCGGTCGAAGACGCCGGCGCCGGTTGCGATGCCAATGTCCCGTCCGGCAGTGCCGCCGGCAAATACAGGCGGCAGGCGCGCCCGGCCCGCATCAATGCCTGCAGCCAGGTATTCCAGTTTTCCCCCGCGTCCGCCTCGGTGGGGGTGATGAAGGCCAGTTCGTTCAGCGCCTCGTGCATTTCATCGGCATCGCGCGGCTGGGGCCAGGCTTCGTCGCGCACGCGCTGGATGGCGTCGGCATCCAGCGCGCCCAGGTCGTCGGTGCTGGCCGGATCGGTCCAGCGGCGCGCCATGACGGCGTGGGTACGGCGTTCTTCCAGCGGCGCATCGTCCAGGAAGGCATAGGGTTTTGCGCTAAGGATCTCCATCGCCAGCGGCGAAGGCGCGGGCAGGTCGCGCGCCAGCAACCGGCACTGGCCTTGCTCGACGCGGCGCAGGACGTCCAGCCATCCAGCGCTGTCCATGGCTTCATGCAGGCAATCGTCCAGCGTCTGGCCGACCAGGGGATGGTCCGGCACCTCGCGTTCGCCCTGGATGTTTTCCAGGCAGGCGGCCTGGTCCGGGAACACCGCGGCCAGCAGGTCGTCGCTGCGCATGCGCTGGATCTGCGGCGGTACCTTCCGGCCGCCGGAGAACCGCGGCAGCGCCAGCGCGACACCGGCGGTCCAGCGCCATCGCACATTGAACAGGGGCGCGTCGAGCAGGGCCTGGACCAGCACATGTTCGGCCGTCGCCGCGCGCAGGTAGCTCCAGACTTCCTCCAGCGGGAAGCTGTGCGAGTCCGATAGCGAAAGCACGATGGCGTCCTCGGTCGCGGCCGCCTGCAATTCGAAGTTGAAACGCCGGCAGAAACGCTTGCGCAGGGCCAGGCCCCACGCGCGGTTCACGCGGCTTCCGAAGGGCGCATGCAGCACCAGTTGCATGCCGCCCGATTCGTCGAAGAAGCGTTCCAGGATCAGCGTGTCCTGCGTGGGCAGCTCGCCCAGGGCGGTGCGCGCGCGGGCCAGGTACTCCACGATCTGGCGGGCGGACGACAGATCGATGCCGGTCTCGTCGGCCAGCGCTTCGGCCGCATGGTCCAGCACGGCCTGGCTCCCGGCGGGCAGCCCGGCGGCCGATGCCCGGTCCAGGTCGTCAGGCGTATCGCTGCGCAACGCCATGGCGCCGCCGGCCGCGGCGTCCGGGGCGGGCGTCGCGCCCAGCAGGGCGTTCACGCGTTCCCGCAGCCGCGCCACGCCGGCCGATAGTTCATCGCTGCGTCCCGGCGCTTCTCCCATCCAGAAGGGAATGCTGGGGGCCATGCCGTGCGCATCCTCGACGCGCACCCTGCCGGTCTCCACGCGCAGGATGCGGTACGAGGTATTGCCAAGCTGGAAGACATCGCCGGCCAGGCTTTCGACGGCGAAGTCTTCGTTCACCGTGCCAATGTTCAGGCCCTGCGGCTCCAGGATCACCGCGTAATCGGCGTTGTCCGGGATGGTGCCGCCGGACGTCATCGCGGTCAGCTGGCTTCCGCGCTTGCCTCGCACCGTGCGCGCCACCGCGTCGCGGTGCAGGTAGACGCCGCGCTGTCCATTGCGGCCCACGTAGCCGCTGGCCAGCATGCGCAGCACGGCGTCGAAGCGTTCGCGTGGCAGGCCGGCATAGGGATCGGCCCGGCGCACCATGTCGAAGAGTTCGTCTTCGCCCCATTCGCGGCATGAGACGTCCGCGACGATCTGCTGCGCGAGTACATCCAGCGGCGCGCGCGGAATCCGCAGCAGATCCAGTTCGCCGCGCCGCACGCAATCCAGCAGCGCCGCGCATTCGATCAGGTCGTCGCGCGAAGTGGGGAACAGGCGCCCTTTGGGCACGCCGCCCACATGGTGTCCCGCGCGCCCGACACGCTGCAACAGCGCCGAGATCCCGCGCGGCGAACCGACCTGGCAGACGAGATCCACATCCCCGATATCGATGCCCAATTCCAGCGAGGCAGTGGCCACCAGCACCTGCAGGTGGCCGCGCTTCAGGCGCTGTTCCGCGTCCAGGCGGTGTTCCTTGGACAGGCTGCCATGATGGGCGGCCACCGCTTCCGTGCCCAGGCGCAGCGCCAGATGCCGGGCGGCGCGTTCGGCCATGCGCCGGGTATTCACGAACACCAGCGTCGTGCGGTGCTGCGCCGCCAGCACCGCCATGCGGTCGTACACCAGCTCCCATACATCGTTGGCCATGACAGCTTCCAGCGGCACGGGCGGCAGTTCGATTGCCAGATCGCGCCGGCGGGTATGGCCGACATCGACGATGGCGCAATCGTTACCCCGGCCCGTTCCGGCCAGGAAGCGGGCCACCGCGTCCAGCGGTTTTTGCGTGGCCGACAACCCGATGCGCGCGGGCGCTTCGCCGCACAGCGCATCCAGCCGCGCCAGGCTCAGCGCGAGATGGCTGCCGCGCTTGGTGCCGGCCACGGCATGGATTTCGTCCACGATCACCGTGCGCGTGGTCGCCAGCATTGCGCGGCCGCTGGCGGAGGTCAGCAGGACGTAGAGGGATTCGGGCGTCGTCACCACGATGTGCGGGGGGCGCTTGCGCATCGCCGCGCGGTCCTGCTGGGTGGTATCGCCGGTGCGCACGGCCGTGCGGATCCCATGATCGGGCAGTCCCAGGCGCAGCAGCTCCTGGCCGATGCCGGCCAGGGGGGCCTCCAGGTTGACCTGGATATCGTTGGACAGCGCCTTCAGGGGCGAGACGTAGACGACCGTGGTTGCGTCGGGCAGGGTCCCGCCGGCCGCCACGCTGGCGCGCACCAGTTCATCGATGGCGGCCAGGAAGGCGGTCAAGGTCTTGCCCGAACCGGTCGGCGCGGCGATCAGCACGGGGCGGCGCTCGCCGATCAGGGGCCACGCGGCCTCCTGTGCCGGGGTGGGCGACGGAAAAGCGTGACGGAACCAGGCGGCGACAGCGGGATGGAAAGCGTCCAGCGCATCGGCGCCGGCACGGGAAGCGGTCATGCCTTCTTATATCGGGGCGCCGAAGCCGAAGTCAACGGCTAACATTGCCCCATGAAGACAACCCTCGACGAAATGCAGACCTTCATCGCCGTGGTGGATAGCGGTTCCATCACCGCGGCATCGGCGCGGCTGGGCCAGACGGTATCCGCCATCAGCCGCGCCCTGGGCCGCCTCGAACGCAAGCTGGACACCACCCTGCTGCAGCGCACGACGCGCCGGCTCGCATTGACGGAGGAGGGCCGGCACTTCCTGGCCGACGCCCGGCGCATCGTCGAATCCGTGGACACCATGGAAGAGCAGATGGCCGTGCGCCGCCACGTGCCCTCGGGCCTGTTGCGCATCAATGCCGCATCGCCCTTCATGCTGCACGTCGTCGTACCGCTGGTCGGCGGCTTTCGCCAGCGATACCCCGAAATTACCCTGGAGCTGCATACCAGCGACCAGATCATCGATTTGCTGGAGCAGCGCACCGACATCGCCATCCGCATCGGCCCCTTGCGCGATTCGACGCTGCACGCGCGGCCGTTGGGCAGCAATGCGCTGCGGATCCTGGCCAGCCCCGCGTATCTGGCCGAACGGGGAAAGCCGAGCAGTCCCGACGACCTGGCGCGCCACAGCCTGCTGGGTTTCACGCAGCCGGAAACGCTGAACCACTGGCCGCTGCGTCACGCCTCGGGAGACAGCCTGCCCATCCAGCCCACGCTGTCGGCGTCCAGTGGCGAAACCCTGCGCCAGTTGGCGCTTGCCGGGCAGGGCCTGGTCTGCCTGGCGGATTTCATGACACGCGAGGATCGCCGCCGCGGCGACCTGGTGCAGGTACTGGCGCGCGATACCGTGGAGACGCGCCAGCCCGTGCACGCGGTGTACTACCGCAATACCCAGCTGGCATCGCGAATCGCGTGCTTCCTGGACTACGTCGCCGGGCAGATGGGCGAGATGCGGGACTGACCGGCCTTATTGCTGGCGCAACTGCGCTGTCCGCCATTGCGCCAGCGCGACCTGGCATGCCAGCTCCATGTCGCCCGCGCCGGATCCCCCCAGCATGGCGGCACCCTGGCGCCGGCATTCCTTGTGCATGAAACTATTGAAGCTGTCCTGCGAGTGTTTCAGTGTGCGCAGCGCTTCGGGTGTCGCGGCCGAATCGATTTTCTTCAGGCCGGATTCCACCTGGGCATACGCGGCGCGCATCGTCTGCTGCGCGGTCTTCAACCGGGTCTTCAGGCATCCCTGCATGGCGGTGCGCGGTTGATTGCCGATGGCGGTTTCGCAGGTATTCAGGACGCTGGCCGCGGTCGATGCGTCGGCCGCCCGCGCGCCGGCGGCCACGCCCAGCAGCGCGGCCGACATCGCCGCGCAAGCGATAGTGGTACGCAGGATGGTCGGTTTCATTGCCTACTCCTTGATCGAACGGCGTGTGCGGAATAACACTGCGGACGATTGTAGGCAGGACGCGCGCGGCGAGCGGTCCGGGGCATGGAATAGGCATTGAATCGGCAAGATAGTGCGTGCTTCCAAAAAAAACCATGCACGGAAACAACGGTCCCCGGATGCGGGCGGCGCGGCGGCTCTCGTATCGTCCTGCATGCGGCACCGGCGTGCCGCAGTGCCTGGGCGTGGGCGTGTGCCGTGCCAACGTGCCGCTCGCGCCTACGCGGCGTCGTGGAAGATCACGCCCATCACATGGCGGCGGCCTTCGCGCAGGCGGCTGACGCCGTGGCGCAGCTTGACGCGATAGACGCCGCGCGTGCCTTGTACCGGACGTTCGTTGACGGCGAATACCACGGCATCGCCCTTATCGAGTGGCACGACTTCCACGCGCGATTGCATCCGCGGCCGTTGTTCGGTCAACACGAACTCCCCGCCGGCGTAGTCGCGACCCGGCCGGGAAAGCAATATCGCGATTTGCAGCGGGAATACGTGTTCGCCGTACAAATCCTGATGCAGGCAGTTGTAGTCCCCCGGGCCATAGCGCAGCAGCAGCGGGGTGGGGCGCGCCTGGCCCCTCTGGTGGCAGCGGCGCAGAAAGCCCGCATGCGTCGGCGGATAGCGCACGGGATTGCCCATGGCGGCATTCCAGCGATTGGCGATAGGGGCCAGGTAAGCGTAGGTCTGTTCGCGCAAGGCCTGGATCAGGCCGGGCAGCGGATAGGCGAAGTACTGGTATTCGCCGCGTCCGAAGCCATGACGGCTCATGACGATACGGCTGCGAAAGCGCGCGTTGTCGTCATAGCAGGCCGCCAACGCGTCGCACTGGGCGTCGGACAGCAGCCCGGGCAGCACGGCGCAGCCTTCATCGTCCAGCGCCCGGGCCACCTCGGCCCAGTCCTGTCCGGCCAGGCCGACGGGCGGCGTGTCCAATTCGAGGGTGGACGGTTGCGCGGCGCGGGCGGGCGGGCGCCTGGGGGTGTCGACGCCCGCCGTGGTCTGGCGCGCGGCGTGATGCTCGGATGAGGACATGCGGGGCCTTGCCGCGGGCGCGGCGTTAACTGGACTGTGTGAATGACGGTTCCAGTCTAGGCCTGTCCACGTTCCGATCGCACTCCGGATGTTGCGCGGACATGGGTCGGGAGCGGCGCGCGCGCCACTTCCCGGATGGCGGGACTCAGCCGGCGACCCGTACCGCCTGCAGCGTGGCCTGTCGCGGGCCCGTGGTGTATTGAGCCACTTCTTCGATGCAGTTCTCATCAGTTGTCATATAACGTGCCCCCAGCTTTCACGCATCTGTCCCGGCATTCAGCTATGAGACAGAATTCCAGGTCTAGCCCGTAGGGATTTGCACCATGTACGTTGTCGTACATCGATGATATAGTCTGCGCCAGCGTAGGCCGGTGCCGCTCCGCCGAACCGGCACCGCGATATCCAAGAAAAGAGGGGTGGGCCACAAGCACCGCCCCGATAAAGAACGAGACTAGCGCGCGATGAGCTTTTCCCTGGATTTCAGTAGTCTCTGGCCCTACTGGCCGGTCTTCCTCAAGGGCGCGTGGCTGACCCTGAAAATGACCGCCGTCGCGATTTTCTTCGGCGTCA
The DNA here is from genome assembly GCF_002261215.1 of Bordetella genomosp. 11. NCBI lineage: Bacteria > Pseudomonadati > Pseudomonadota > Betaproteobacteria > Burkholderiales > Alcaligenaceae > Bordetella > Bordetella genomosp. 11. Next base: position 873,317 of record NZ_NEVS01000004.1, read on the forward strand.
TCCTCGGTACGCTGGTGGCGTTCGCCAAGCGCAGCCGTTATCGCCTGCTGGCCCGTGCCTGCGCCGTTTATATCGAGGCGGTGCGCAACACGCCTTTCCTGGTCCAGATATTCCTGCTGTTCTTCGGCTTGGCCAGCGCGGGCATCCATCTGCCGACATTCACGGCGGCGGTGCTGGCCATGATCGTCAACATCGGCGCCTATGCGGCGGAGATCATCCGCGCGGGCCTCGAAGCCGTGCCGCGCGGCCAGATCGAGGCCGCGGAATGCCTGGGGTTACCGAAGTGGCGCATCGGCTGGCACGTGATGCTGCAGCCGTCCATCGAGAAGGTATATCCATCGCTGACCGGCCAGTTCCTGCTGATGATGCAGGCCTCGGCCGTGGCATCGCAGATTTCGGCGGAGGAACTGACGGCCGTCGCCAACACCGTGCAATCCGACACGTTCCGCTCGCTGGAGACCTATATCGTGGTCGCAGCGCTGTACCTGATCCTGTCCCTGCTGATCAAGCTGCTGGCATGGGCGGTGGGCGAGTATGCCTTCAAGCGGCGTCGCGCGATCCGCCTCGCCGCGGTGCGGGCCGGCAAGGCGCCGCCCGCGCGGGCCAGCGTATCGGCGGCCATCAAGCGGGAGGCCGCGTGATGCACGGTTTTTCGATGGCGCACTTCTGGTATCTGGTGCAGTCGATCGGCTGGACGCTGGTGCTGTCGGCGCTGGCGTTCGTGCTGGGCAGCATCGGCGGGTTCGGTGTGATGCTGGCGCGGATTTCGCCGCGCCGCTGGCTGCGGGTATCGGCCCTGGTCTATATCGAAATCATCCAGGGCATCCCGTTGCTGATCCTGCTGTTCATCGTCTATTTCGGCCTGTCGGTCTATGGCTACGAAGTGCCGTCGCTGGTGGCGGCCGGCCTGGCCCTGATGGTCTACACCAGCGCCTACCTGGGCGACATCTGGCGCGGTTGCGTGCAGGCCATGCCCACGCCGCAATGGGAAGCCTCCGAATGCCTGGCCATGACCCGCTGGCAGACGCTGCGGCTGGTCATCATCCCGCAGGCCGTGCGGCTGGCACTGCCTTCCACGGTCGGCTTCCTGGTGCAGCTGATCAAGATGACCTCGCTGGCGTCGGTGATCGGCTTCATCGAGCTGACCCGCGCCGGCCAGATCATCAACAACTCCATTTTCGAACCCTTCCTCGTATTCGGCCTGGTGGCCGCTTTCTATTTCGTGCTGTGCTACCCGCTGTCGCGCTGGAGCCAATCGATGGAGAACAAGCTCAATGTCGGCAATCGTTAAGCTCGACGATGTCTATAAGCGCTTCGGCTCGAACCAGGTCCTGCAGGGTGTTTCCTTCGAGGTGGCGAAGGGCGAGATGATCGCCGTGATCGGCGCCAGCGGCTCGGGCAAGAGCACCGCGCTACGCTGCATCGACCGCCTGGAAACCATAGACCAGGGCAGTATCGAGGTGTGCGGCATTCGCGTGGACGGGCCGGACGTGGATCTGCGGCAGTTGCGGCTGGAAGTGGGCATCGTGTTCCAGAGCTACAACCTGTTCGCCCACCTGACCGTGGAAGAAAACATCATGCTGGCGCTGCGGCATGTCAAGAAGCACAGCCGCGAACAGGCGCGCGGCATCGCGATGTCGGTGCTGGAGCAGGTGGGCCTGGCGCAAAAGGCGGCGGCCTATCCGGAACAGTTATCCGGCGGGCAGCAGCAGCGCGTGGCGATCGCACGGTCGCTGGCCATGTCGCCCAAGGTCATGCTGTTCGATGAGGTCACCTCCGCGCTCGATCCCCAATTGACGGGCGAGGTGCTGCGCGTCATGGAAGACCTGGCGGCCGGCGGGATGACGATGATCCTGGTCACTCACGAGATGGCCTTCGCCAAGCGCGTGGCCGACCGCATCATCTATATGCACCAGGGCAAGGTCTGGGAGGTGGGCGACGGCGGCATGCTGGACGCGCCCCGCACGCCCGAACTGCGTGCCTTTCTGAGCAACGGGCTTTGATCCGCGCGATCCAGGTTTTTTTCAAGGCAGTTCGATCAACACAAACCTCAACGAGGAGACATTCTTGAAACTCAAACCTCTATTCCTGCGCGGCGGCGTCGCCGCGCTGTTGCTGGCCGGTGTCGCGCACGCGGCCGTCGCGGACGAACTGGCCGATATCAAGAAGGCCGGCAAGATCCGCGTGGCCATCGCCATGGGTACCCCGCTGTACAGCTATGTGGACGACAATCTGAAGCCCGTCGGTTCCGACGTCGAGACCGCGCAGTTGCTGGCCAAGGACCTGGGCGTGAAGCTGGATATCGTGCAGGTCACCAACGCGGCGCGCGTGCCGACGCTGCAGGCCAAGCGCGCCGACCTCGTGGTGGCGGACTTGTCCATCACGCCGGAACGCGCCAAGGTGGTGGATTTCTCGGTGCCTTACGCGGTGATTTCCCTGATCGTGGGCGGGCCCAAGAACATCAAGATCACCGGCTATCCCGACTTGAACGGCAAGACCATCGGCCTGACGCGCGCGACCGTGAACGACAGCATCACCACGGAACTGGCCAAGGGCGCGGACATCAAGCGTTACGAGGACGATGCCACGCTGATCACCTCGATGGTGACCGGCCAGATCGATATCTTCTCCAGCACGCCCTCCAATCTGGCGGAAATCCAGAAGCGCGCGCCACAGCGCAACATCGAAATGAAGTTCGGGCAGAAGGATTTCGACCTGGGCATCGCCCTGCAGCAGGGCCAGCCCGCGCTGAAGGACTGGGTCAACAACTGGATCCGCGAGAATATGAAAAACGGCAAGCTGAACGCGATCTACAAGAAGTATCACGGCCGCGATTTGCCCACGCGCATCACGCAGGCGGGGTAAGGCCCGCCCCGATACCTAGCGCGGACGTGCGCTGAGGCCACCGGCGTGCGGCGTGCAGGCAAAGCCTGCGCGCCGGCGCCGGTTTTTCGTTATGCTGGGCGGCTTCGATGCGGGCGAGGCGACAGATGCGCGCCATCCCGCACCGGGATCCGAACGGGAGCACGCGGGGATGAAACGGGGGGTGATGCAGTGTCTGCGTTGACGCAATCCGGCAAGGGCGCGGGAAGCGCCGCCCGCGCGACCGGGATAGGCGTACTCGCCATTCTGCTGTGGGCCGCGCTGGCCTTGTTGACCGTCCGGGCCGGCGCGCTGCCGCCGTTCCAGCTGCTGACACTGAGTTTCGGCGTGGCGTTCGCGGGCGGCGTTTGCGCGCTGTTGCCTCGCGGGCGCGCGGCGCTGGCGGAAATGCGCCAGCCGCTGCGCCCCTGGCTGCTGAGCTTCGGCGGCATCTTCTGCTATCACGCCCTGTACTTCTATGCGCTATCCCACGCGCCGGCCGCGCAAGCCAGCCTGATCGCCTACCTGTGGCCCTTGTTCATCGTGCTGTTCTCCGCGCTGGCGCCCGGCGGGCGGCTGCAAGGCCGGCATGTGCTGGGCGCGGTGCTGGGCCTGGCCGGTACCGCGCTGATCGCGCTGGATCGCTCGGGGGCCGCCGATGCCGCGTGGCCGGTCGCCGGGATTGCCGCCGCCTTCGGTTGCGCGCTGATCTGGTCGGGCTATTCGGTGCTGAACCGCCGCTACGCCAATGCGCCCAGCAGCATGATGGTGGGCGTTTGCGGACTGGTGGCGGTGGCCGGGGCCGCCTGCCACGCCGCGCTGGAAACCACCGTGCCGGTCAGCGGCGCGCAGTGGGGCGCGATCGTGCTGCTGGGGCTGGGGCCGACGGGCCTCGCCTTCCTGGCCTGGGACTATGCCACCAAGCACGGGCATCTGGCCTTGCTGGGCCCCTTGTCGTATCTGGCACCGCTGCTTTCGACACTCTTGCTGGTCCTGACGGGCGAAACGCCCGCCACGCTGTCGCTGCTGATGGCGGCGCTGCTGATCATCGGCGGCTCCGTGGTGGCGACCATCGCCCGCCGGTAGCGGAATGCCCTAAAGCACTTCCAGCGGCAGCTTGCGTTTGGGCGGCGGAAAGGCCTGGTCCAGTTCGGCCAGGTCCTGGTCGGTCAGCGTCACGTCCAGGCACGCCAGGTTTTGCTTCAGGTGTTCGCGCGATGCGCTCTTGGGGATGGCGATGACCCCGGGGTCGCGCAGTACCCATGCCAGCGCCGCCGCCGCCGGGGTGATGCCGTGGCGTTCGCCTATCTGCTTGAGCGTGGGGTCATGCAACAGGCGGCCTTGTTCGATCGGCGAGTAGGCCATGATCGGTATCCGCCGCTCGCGGCACCACGGCAGCAGGTCGAACTCGATGCCGCGCCGCCCCAGGTTGTACAGCACCTGATCGGTTTGTGCCCGATCGCCGCGGGGCAGGGCGCTGACTTCCTTCATTTCGTCGAGGTCCAGGTTGCTGACGCCCCAAGCGGCGATCTTGCCTTGCTCGACCAGTGCCTCGAAGGCTTCTATCGTTTCGCCCAGCGGATATGGCCCGCGCCAGTGCAGCAGGTAAAGATCGATGCAGTCCACGCCCAGGCGGCGCAGGCTGGCCTCGCAGGCGCGCGCCACGCCGCGGCGCGACGCATTGCCCGGCAATACCTTGCTGACCAGGAAAACGTCGTCGCGCCGGCCCTGGATGGCGCGGCCGACGATCTCTTCCGCGCCGCCATTGGCATACATCTCGGCGGTATCGATCAGGGTCAGCCCATGGTCGATGCCGGCTTGCAGCGCGCGGATTTCGGCCGCGGCGCGCGTGGCCGATTCGCCCATGAACCAGGTGCCCTGGCCCAGGGCACAGAGGGATCGTCCATCCGGAAAAGCGACGGTTCGGCGCGTGGTCGTCATGGCGGGCCCTCCGTTGTATGCCGCGGCCCGCAAGCCGTGGCGGGTGTTCAGCCGCAGCGCAGCGCGGTCAGGGCTCCCTGTTCGTCCAGGATCAGATTGATGCGCCGCGGGTCGTATTCCATCGTCATGACTTCGCCAGGCTTGAGCACGCGGGTCTTGCTGGAAGAAGAGGCCTGCTTGATCTGGTTTTCCACCGAAGTGGTCAGCTTGGTGCCGATCAGTTTTTGCACCGGCTGGGCGTCGCAGTCCTGGCTGGCCGCATAGGATGGGGTGTAGCCGCCACCGCCGCTATCCGTGGAGCCTTCCGTGGCGGTCGTGCTGTCCGTGGTGCCGGAGGCCGTGGATGATGTCGTGCCGTCCGCGCCGGCCGATGACGCCTGCCGGCCCGTGGGGGCGCAGGCGGCGAGACTGGCGACGAGAACGAGCGGGATGAGCTTACTGATCATGCGTACCCCTATAACGGCGTTGATATGGCGCCTGGGCGCCCTTGCAGGAATGACCCATACATCATAGTTCAGTGCGAACGGCTTGCGTTCGCGGCGGCGCGGGCGCGTTGTCTTCCGCCCCCAGCGGCGTGGCGACCTCCTCCAGCGGCTTGCGTTCCGCGTCCACGCCATGGCGCAGGGCCAGCAGGCCGGCCGCGATGACGAGCAGGGCGGCGATCGCATAGCCGGCGCCGACGGCGTCGCGGCTGCCGCTTTCGATCAGCGTGCCGAACAGCACCGGGCCGACGAAGCCGCCGGCGCCGGTGCCGACGGCGTAGAAAATGGAAATGGCCAGCGCGCGGGTTTCCAGGGGGAAAACTTCGCTGACCGTCAGGTAGGCGGAACTGGCCGCGGCCGACGCCAGGAAGAACACCGCCGACCAGCACAGCGCCAGTGTGCCGGCGTTCAGCCAGCCCGCCATGAAGGCCCAGCCGGTCAATGCCAGCGCGATCCCGGCCGAGACATACGTCAGCGCGATCATGCGGCGCCGGCCCACGTGGTCGAAGAGCGGGCCGAGCAGCAGCGGTCCCAGCACATTGCCGGCGGCGAAGGGAAATATGTATAGCGCCACCCGTCCCTGCGGGACGTCCATGAAGCGCGTCAGCACCAGCGAATAGGTAAAGAAAATCGCGTTGTAGAAGAAGGCCTGGGAAATCATCATCGACAGGGCGACCACGCTGCGCTTGCGATACCGCCGCAGCAGGACATGCGCCACCTGCCGCACCGTCGGCACGGCCTGGCGGTTGAAGGTCACGCTGCCGGCCGCCGGCGGCAGGCCGCCTTCGCGGGCGGCGACCTGGGCCTCGATGTCTTCGACGATGCGCAGGGCTTCGGCTTCGCGGCCGTGCGACAACAGCCAGCGCGGGCTCTCCGGCACATGGCGCCGCACCAGCAGGATGGCCAGGGCCAGCACCGCCCCCAGGGCGAAGCCGGCCCGCCAGCCGTATTCCGGACCCAGTACGCGCGCGTCGAGCAGGACCAGGCTGACGGCCGCGCCCAGCGCGGCTCCCAGCCAGAAGCTGCCGTTGATGGCCAGGCTGACGCGCCCGCGCACCCGTGCCGGGATCAGTTCGTCGATGGCCGAGTTGATGGCGGCGTATTCGCCGCCGATTCCCAGCCCCGTGGCGAAGCGGCAAATCGAAAAGAAAACGAAGTTCGTGGAGAACGCCGTCAGCAGCGTGGCGGCCATATAGAGCGCCAGCGTCATCAGAAAGAGTTTCTTGCGTCCCAGGCGGTCGGCCAGCCGGCCGAAAACCAGGGCACCCACCACCGCGCCGGCGATATACAGCGAGCCGGACCAGCCGACCTGGATCGCGTCCAGCCCCAGCGTGTCCGGGCGTTCGAGCACGCTGCCCAGCGAGCCGACCAGCGTCACTTCCAGTCCGTCGAGCACCCACGCCACGCCCAGCGCCAGGACGACGCGGGTGTGCCAACCGGACCATGGCAGGCGGTCGAGCCGGCCGGGGATGTCGCTCTGGATGACGCTCATGTCGCGGATAAAGGGGCGGTTCAGTGATTCTTCCCGGAGTGTGAGGGCGCGCGGTGTTCCGCGGGCGTGTCAAAATCCTTTTGACGGATACCAATGGAGACACGCCGCGGCGCCGCGGCGCAGACGCCCGATGCTCGACCTGAATGAGTTCCTGACCTTTTCGGTGATCGCGGAAGAGAAGAGCTTTTCGCGCGCCGCGGAAAAGCTAGGTATCTCCAAGGCACTGGCCAGCAAGCATGTGGCCGACCTGGAACACGCCCTGGGCGTCAAATTGCTGCATCGCACCACGCGCAAGATCGGGCTGACCACGGCCGGCGCGCTGTTCTACGAGCGCTGCCGCCAACTGGTGGCCCATGCGGAGGACGCCCGTCACGAGATCGAACAGTTCCGCAGCGCGCCGGGCGGCCTGATCCGCGTCAGCTCGGCCATGGCGTTCGGGCGCCGCCATCTGGTGCCCGCGATTACGCGCTTTCTGGAGCAGTACCCCGATATCTCCATCGACCTGGACCTTAGCCAGCAGTTTCCCGACCTGATCACCGGGGGCGCCGATGTGGTGATACGCCAGGCGGACGAACCCTTGCTGGTGTCGCTGGTGGCGCGGCGCCTGGCGCCGGTACGCTGGGTTGCCTGCGCCAGCCCGGCGTACCTGGCCCGGCATGGCGCGCCGCGCGTGCCGGCGGACCTCGCCGCGCACAATTGCCTGGTGTATTTCGTCAACAGCAAGGGCGAATGGTCGTTCACCGATGCGACCGGCGCGCATCCCGTGCGGCCCAAGGGCAATTTCAAGGCCAACAGCGCGGATGCCGTCCTGAATGCCGCGCTGGGCCACCTGGGCATCGGCGTGGTGCCCACCTTCGCGGCCGGCGACGCGCTGCGCAGCGGCCAATTGGTGCGTGTGCTTCCGGGATACGGGCTGCCGGAACGCGGCCTGTACGCGGCCTACCTGCCCAATCCGACCATGGCACAGAGCACGCGCCTGTTCGTCGGTTTCCTGGGGGAGTATTTCGGCGACCGGCCTTACTGGGACCAGGGGCTGGCCGGGTGAGTCGACCGAAGCGCGGTGAACAATCCGGGCCCCGCTTCGTGAACAATCTTTTCACGGAACCCTGTTGAATCGGGCGAGCCGGGCGTTCACCATGTTTTCCTCTGTAGATGACACTTCATAGGAAGACAGCATGGTTCAAGCAGCATCGTCCCAGGACCCGTCCTTGAGCGGCACGGGCGCCGTCACCTGGCAGGGAGGCCAGGAACACTGGATCCAGCGCGACGGCGATATCAGGCTTTTCATGTGGCATAAGCCGGCCGCCGCCGGCGTTCCCCACGCCGGCACGGTGCTGTTCGTGCACGGGTCTTCCATGGCCTCGCAGCCCACCTTCGACCTCAGCGTGCCGGGCCGGCCCGATTCCTCCGTCATGGACTGGTTCGCCGCGCGCGGCTTCGATACCTGGTGCATGGATAACGAAGGCTATGGCCGCTCCAGCAAGCATCGGCCGATCAACTTCGACATTCCCAATGGCGCGCTCGACCTGGCCGCCGGCAGCGAATACATCCTGAAGCGTGCCAAGGACGACAAGCTGATGGTCTACGGCATTTCGTCGGGGGCCCTGAAGGCCGCGCTGTTCGCCCAGCAGCATCCCGAGCGCGTCGCCCGCGCGGCCCTGGACGCGTTCGTCTGGACCGGCGAAGGCAGTCCCACGCTGGCGCAGCGCAAGCTGAAGCTGCCGGAATTCCTGGCCAAGAACCGTCGGCCCATAGACCGGGCCTTCGTCGAAAGCATTTTCTCGCGCGACCATCCCGGCTGCGCCGACGAGAAGACGGTGTCCGCCTTCGCCGATGCCATCCTGTCGCTGGATAACTCCATGCCCACCGGTACCTATGTCGACATGTGCAGCAAGCTGCCCCTGATCGATCCGGAACAGCTGCGCGTCCCGACCATCGTCATGCGCGGCGAATACGACGGCATCGCTTCCTTCGACGACCTGGCGGAATTCTTCAAGCGGCTGCCCAACACCTTCAAGCAGTTCACCGTCATGCAGGGTATTTCGCACGCCAGCTTCCAGCAGAAGAACTACAAGATGGTCTATCACATCCTGCACGCATTCTTTACGCAGCCCGACCCCGTGTATCGCTGACGGCGGTGCGCCCCGGCGGCGCGATGCGCGAGCCCGGAACACCGGGCCGCGCCTTCCATAAATAGAAAAAGGAGGAGACAACGATGCGACATCGATTTGCAGGCATCATGGCGGCGCTTGCCCTGGGCACGGCCGGCATGACCGGCGCCTGGGCGCAGGGCGATGCCCACACCTATCCCAGCGCGCCGATCAAGCTGATCGTGCCTTTCGCGCCCGGCGGTTTCACCGACGTGGTGGCGCGCATGCTGGCGGAAAAACTCACCCCCGAACTGGGCCAGCCCGTCGTGGTGGAAAACCGCATGGGCGCGGGCTCCACCATAGGCACGGATTTCGTGGCCAAGGCGGCGCCGGACGGCTATACGCTGGTGCTGGTTTCCACCACGCATGTCATCGGCCCGTGGCTGTACAAGAAGCTGCCCTACGACGCCATCAAGAGTTTCGCGCCGATCACGAAACTGGTGGACAGCCCCTATGTCCTGGTCGTCAATCCCAAAGTGCCGGTGAAGACCGTCGGTGAACTGATCGCGCTGGCCAAGGCCAAGCCCGGCCGCCTGGACTATGCGTCGTCGGGCAACGGCAGCAGCCAGCACCTTGCCGCGGCCCTGTTCGCCACCATGGCCGATGTCAAGATCAACCATGTACCGTATCGCGGCAGCGGGCAGGCCTTGAGCGACATCATCGGCGGCCAGGTGTCGATGGGTTTCCTGGGCGTGACGGCGGCCTTGCCGCAGATCGCGGCCGGGCGGCTGCGCGCGCTGGCCGTCACGACGCGCGAACGCTCGGCGGATCTGCCCGACGTGCCGACCCTGGACGAGGCCGGCGTGAAAGGCTACGAAGCCAACATCTGGCTGGGACTGCTGGCGCCGGCCGGCACGCCCAAGCCTATCCTGGACAAGCTGCATGACGCCACGGCCAAGGTCATGAAGGGACCGGAAGCCGCCAAGGCGCTGGCCACCGCCGGGCTGACGCTGAGCCTGAGCAGCGAAAGCGAGTTCGAAGCGTTGCTGAAATCGGAATCGGCCAAGTGGGGCAAGGTCGTGCGCGATACGGGCGCGACGGTCAACTGATACGCCAGGGCGGAACGCTTATGGCAGGATCGCCGGGTAGCCGTCCAGCGCCAGGCTGATCTGCTGGCGGATATCCCATTCCTCCAGCCTGGCCTGCACCGGGCCATGGAAGGCGCCGTCGCGGATGACGAACATGGCGGGCAGGTGGAAGACTTCGTAGCGTTCGACCAGCCCGCCGTTATCGCCGGCATCCACCCAGCACAGGCGTTGCACCGGCAAGTCCATCCCGGGCAGGCGCTCGCGCGCCTGCCGGCAATTGCCGCACGTGAGGCTATGAAACACCAGCAGCGACAGGCCGGGCGCATCCAGCAGGAAGCGGTCGGCCGTGCCGTCATTCAGTTCTATCTGTTCCATCGGGATCGCATATGAAGGCAGGCGGATACCGGGCATCTTAGCGCGGTGCAACGTAGGGCCGCGGCAAAGCCGCGACGGTCGTGGGCCTTCAAAGGCCTGGCGGCGGGGCGCCCGCCATCGTGGCGGCCGACTGTGGTTAAGATACACGGAACCGGCATCCCCCCGAGGCGACATGCAATCGAACAGTTTCTTTGAATCCCTGGGCAGCGTCCTGGGCGAAATCATCCGATCCATCGTCGGCGTGCTGCGCTACCTGCTGGGCGGCATCGGCCGGGCGATCAGCCAGTTTTCGGAAGGCGTGGCGCACGCCATGGGCATGAGCCCCAATCTGTTCAATTTCGCCGTGCTTATCCTTGGCGTACTGCTGCTGCTCGCCGCGATACGCGCCTTGCTGCGGCGATCCATACTGGGATTCCTGTTCTGGGCCATATTGGCCGTACTGGTATTGGGCGCCTTGATCGGCTAAGGCACCGGGAGAACGCACATGGCGGAAGGTCGGATACGCACGGGCATCGGCGGCTGGACATTCGAGCCGTGGCGCAAAACCTTTTATCCCGAAGGGCTGCCGCACAGCCGCGAGCTGGAATACGCCAGCCGCCAGGTCACGGCCATCGAGATAAACGGCACCTACTACAGTACCCAGAAGCCCGCGTCCTTCGCGCGCTGGCGCGACGAGACGCCCGACGATTTCGTGTTTTCCCTGAAGGCGACGCGCTACGCCACCAACCGCCGCGTCCTGGCCGAGGCCGGGGATTCCGTGCACCGCTTCATCGACAGCGGGATCAGCGAGCTGGGCGGCAAGCTGGGGCCCATCCTGTGGCAGTTCATGCCCACCAAGCGCTTCGACGCGGAGGACTTCGAGGCCTTCCTGGCACTGCTGCCGGACCGCGTCGACGGCCGCCGGCTGCGCCACGTCATGGATGTGCGGCACGACAGCTTCATGGACCCGGTCTATCTGAAGCTGGCGCGCAAGTACAAGGTGGCGACCGTCTATACCGACTCCGACAAGTATCCGTCCTTCGCCGACCTGACCGCCGACTTCGCCTATGCGAGGCTGATGCGCTCCAGCCCGGACAACCGTGCCGGCTACCCGCCCAAGGACTTGCGGGCCTGGGCCGCCCGCGCCCACGCATGGGCGGCCGGCGGACAACCCGACGATTTGCCCTGTGTCGATGCCGCCAGGACCAAGGCGCGCGCCAAGGGCAGGGACGTGTTTATCTTTTTCATCAACGGCCATAAGGAAAAGGCGCCCGCCGCGGCGCAGGCGTTGCTGGAGCAGCTGGCTTGAACCCATCGTCGACATCCCCAGGCTTGCATACCCTCGTACTCCGACAACCATCATGACGCGCACCAACGAATACGGACAACCCATCGGCGATCCCCTACCGGGATGGACGCCGCGCCAGCGCCCCCCCGCCACGTCCATGCAGGGGCGCTTCTGCCGCATCGAGCCGCTCGATCCCGCCCGCCACGCCGCGGACCTGTTCCACGCCTACAGCCAGGCGCCGGACGGGCGGCTGTGGACGTACCTGTCGAGCGAGCCCTTTGCCGATGCCGCGGCCTTCGATGCCTATATGGCCAAGGCGGCGGCCAGCACGGACCCCATGCATCACGCCATCGTGGACCTGGCTTCGGGCAAGGCCATCGGTACGGCCGCGCTGATGCGTATCGATCCCGCCAACGGCGTGATCGAAGTGGGGCACGTCAGCTATTCGCCCTTGCTGCAGCGGACGGCGCACGCCACGGAGACGCAGTACCTGTTCATGAAGCGTGTGTTCGAGGAATTGGGCTATCGCCGCTTCGAATGGAAGTGCGACAGCCTGAACGAGCCCTCGCGCAAGGCGGCGATCCGCTACGGCTTCACCTTCGAAGGCATATTCCGCCAGGCGATTGTCTACAAGGGGCGCACCCGCGATACGGCGTGGTTCTCCATGATCGATGGCGAATGGCCGGCTTTGCGCGCCGGCTACGAGGCCTGGCTGGCGCCGGACAACTTCGACGCCCAGGGCCGGCAGCGGCGTACCCTGGCGGCGTGCATGGGGCGGGCATGACTGCCGGTACGGATGTCGCCGCGGCCGACCGGGCGGAAGCGGCCAGCCTGATCCGGCGCTTGAGCCTGCAGCCGCATCCCGAGGGCGGCTATTACCGCGAGACCTACCGTGCGCCGGAACGCGTGCATCGCACTGGCCAGGCCGCGGATCGCGCGGCCAGCACGGCGATCTATTACCTGCTGAGCGGCGATGCGTTTTCCGCGTGGCATCGCATCAGGTCCGATGAGATCTGGCATTTCTATGCCGGGGGGCCGTTGCTGGTGCACGTGCTGGACGGGCGAGGGGGCCTGGCCACGCATCGGCTGGGCAATGCCATCGAGGACGCGGATTGCGTCTTCCAGGCCGTGGTGCCGGCCGGCTGCTGGTTCGCCGCGGAGCGCGTCCGCGCGGACCGCTACACCCTGGCCGGCTGCACGGTGGCGCCGGGCTTCGAGTTCAGCGAGTTCGAACTGGCCGACGCGGACCGCCTCGCCGCGGATTACCCGGCACATCGGGACCTGGTGAAAAGACTGTCGCCGCGATCGGATTGAGTCCGGGATCCGGCAAGCCGGGCGCCTGTCCGGTCGCATCGATGGGTTCACGCGGTACCATACCCGGGTCTTCCGCATTCCATCCGCGCCGATATCGATATGCTCACGTCTCGCCATGCCCGCTCGTCCCTCACGTCCCGCTCTCCGCGCCGCCACCGGCTGATTCCCCGGTGGTTGCCCGCGGCCTTGCTGGCGGGGGCGGGAATCGCGGGATGCGCGCAGCCGTCCACGAGCGCCTCGGCACAGGCCATGGCGCCGGCCGCGGGTACGCCATCCACGACCGTGCCATCGCCGAATGCACCCATGGCGAACCCGGTGTCGTCCCCGGGCGGCGCGGCCGATCAACAGGATCGCGATCCCGCGCAATGCCTGGCGACGCTGCGCGCATCGGCACCCGCCAATGGCGTCAGTGTCGCGGACTTCGACCTTTATACGCGGGACACGCGTTTGCTTGCCGTGACGGTGGCGGCGGCCAAGGCGCAGCCCGAAGGCCAGGAAACCTGGTGGGACTACATCGCCAAGACGGTGGACGACCAGCGCGTGGCCGACGGCAAGGCCGTCCTGGCCAAATCGCATGACGCGCTGGCGGCAATCGACGATCGCTACAAGATCGACAGCGAACCGCTGGTGGCGATCTTCGGCATCGAGACGAATTATGGTTCCCAGCTAGGCAAAGTGGACGTACTGAATGCGTGGCTGACGCGCGCGTGCACCGAGCAAAAGCCATTGTGGGTGAAGAACGTCTATGCGTCCGTGCGGCTGCTGCGCGACGGTACCGTCACGCGCGACCGCTTCATCGGCTCGTGGAGCGGCGCCTTCGGCATGACGCAGTTCATCCCGACATCCTTCTACGAGCTGGCCGCCGATGGCGATGGCGATGGCCGTATCGACCTGTACGGATCCCTGCCGGATGCGCTGGCGTCGACGGCGAATCACTTGCTCAAGCGCAAGGCCACCTGGACGCGCGGCATGCCGGCCGTCATCGAGGTACGCCTGCCGCCGGCGATGGCCGCGACCCTGCCTCCTTCGCCGGACAACGAAATCATGAATCGGGACGACCGCCGGTCGCTGTCGCAATGGAGCGACGCGGGCGTGACCCGCGCCGACGGTACGCCGCTGTCCACCGTCCCGCTGTCGCAGCCCTGGGCATCCGTGCAGGCCTATCTGTTCGCGCCCACCGGGGCGCAGGGTCCGGCTTTCCTGGCCACGCGCAATTTCGATGCGATCCTGCACTACAACCAGTCGCACAAATATGCCCTGGCCGTCAGCCTGTTGACGAACCGGCTGAAGGACGGCCCGGGGCTGATCGCGGCGTGGCCGACCGACGATCCGGGCCTGTCGCGCGCGCAGATCAAGGAATTGCAGGGGCTGCTTGCCGCCCGCGGCTATGACATCGGTACACCGGACGGCATCCCCGGCAGCAAGACCCGCCAGGCCGTCGCGGCGGAACAGCAGCGGCTGGGCCTGCCGCAGGACGGCAGGGTGGGCTACAAGATCTATAGCGCGCTACAAAGCGCCAAGTAAAAATGCGTGGCCGGGCCGGCTACAGCGCGGGCAGCACCAGGTCCGCGGTGCCCGGCCTGACCCAGCGCACGCATTCGCGCGTGGTATCGATGCAGCCGCCGTCGATATACACGCCGCGCGGCTCGCGCAGCCTGACCATCTGCTTCAGGATGCGCTCGACCTCCGCCGGATCTGCCATCGATTCCCGTACCCGCGCGTCCACGCGCGTTTCGTCCAGCCGCAGCATGCCCTTGTCATCGGTATAAACGCCATGGCGCCAGTGGTAGATCTCCACGCACTTGGCGGTCAGGCTGAAGGGTTGCTTGTGCTTCCAGAAGTTGTTGAACATGCCGCCGCCCAGGTAGAACACCCAGGAGCCCTCGAAGCCTTCGACATTGGACGAGCGTTCGTCCGGGTTGCGAAACCACAGGCGGTCGCCCGGCACGTAGAAGCGCGGCGGCAACGGCTCTTCCATCGACCCGTACTCGCGCAGGAAGACGTCATGGAACAGGCCGGACATGATGGCGCGCTGTTCCCAGTGGCGCTGTAGCTGGTCCAGCAACGCCGGATTGCACAGCGCGAGTTCTTGCGCGATGCCCAGCAGGGTGACGTATTCGGTGGCGCGGTAGCAGGAAAAGGAATACAGCTTGCCGGAGGCTTCCGGCTGCGTTGCCTTGATCAGGCCGTCGATCAGGGACTTGCCCGGCAGGATGGTGAAGCCGCGCGCTTCGTCGTAGGTCCAGTAGTCTTCCGGGCGTTCGGCGTGTTCCGTATCGAAGGCCAGTTCGGTCAGGCTGGCGGCATGCACGATGTTCAGCTTGATGCGCACCGCGGAAATGAATTCGTCGTGGCTGGGATAGCGAAAGGGCACCGGCGCGGCCAGCATGGCCAGTACCACTTCGCGTTCCAGGTTGCGGCTGTCGTCCGGGTAGCGCTCGGCCAATGCCGCGGCCAGCCGCGTGGTGTCGTGACCGGGCGTCCAGCGTTCGGCCGCGGCGTCCGTCAGGCGGAACGCCGATACGGGGTCGTCCTCGTCCCGCCACGCTTGTATCGCGACCGATTCTTCCAACCCCAGATCCGCCAGGTAGGCCGTCATGCGGCGCGCCGTTTCGCCGTGATCCGCGGCCTGGCCGAACACCTGCACGCCTATTGCGCGGGCACGCGCGGAAAATGGGGTATTTCGATTCACGAAAAGGCCTCCCTGGGGCCGTCGCGACAGTGCGCGATGCTGACGAATTTCTGAACGGTACGCCGTAAATGGCCGGGTTGCGCGGCCTTCTCGCGGTCGATTTCGCGATCATAGGCGATCGGCCTATGATTGCCGACGTTCGGGTGCACGAGGTGTCGCGCATGACGCGGCCACCCCGCCCATAGAGAGGGGAAATGAAGGAAAGTTCGTCGCACCGCGGCATGCTCTGGGTCGTCGCCGCGGGATTTTTTATGCAGTCCCTGGATGCCACGATCGTCAACACGGCCTTGCCGGCCATGGCGGACAGCCTGCACGAGCTGCCCCTGGCGATGCGGCCGGTGATCGTCGCATACTCGCTATCGATGGCGATGCTGACGCCCGCTTCGGGCTGGCTGGCCGACCGTTTCGGTACGCGCCGCGTCTATTTCACATCCATCCTGATTTTTGTCCTGGGCTCGCTGTTCTGCGCCATGGCCGCCAATCTGTCGCAACTGGTCATCGCTCGTGTGGTCCAGGGCGTGGGCGGCTCGATGTTGCTGCCCATCGGCCGCCTGGCCATCCTGCGCTCGGTGCGCGGCGAGTCGTACATCGCGGCGCTGGCGTTGATTTCCATCGCCGGGCAGGTAGGGCCGATGATCGGTCCCATGACCGGCGGCTGGCTGGTGCAGGTACTCAGCTGGCATTGGATATTCCTGATCAATATCCCCATCGGCATCCTCGGGCTGGCCGCCGTGCGGCGCTACATCCCGCCCGAATCCGCGGCGTCTCCGCCCGCGTTCGATTTCGTCGGCTTCACCCTCCTGTCCACCTGCATGGTGGCGTTCTCGTTCGCCATGGAAGGCACGGACGGCCCCGGCCGGGCCGCCTATACCGCGGGCCTGTTGGGCTTGAGCGCGCTTACCGTGATGGTCTATATCGCCCATGCCCGCCGCCGGCCGCGGCCCTTGTTCAGGCTGGGCCTGTTTCGCGACGAAACCTTCAGCATCGGCCTGGTGGGCAATCTGGTCTCGCGCATCGGCAGCAGCGGCGTCACCTTCCTGCTGCCCCTGCTGCTGCAATTGCAGCTGGGCTACGAACCTTTCTATGCGGGGATGATGATTTTCCCGACCGCCCTGGCGGCCTTGATCACCAAGCGCTGGGTGGCGCCGCTGGTGCGGCGTTATGGCTATGAGACCTTCCTCTCGGTGAATACCGTCGTGGTGGGCGTATCCATTATGTCGTTCGCGCTGATCGCGCCGGGATGGCCGCTGGCATTGCAGATCGTGCAATTGGCGATCTTCGGCGGCGCGAATTCCATGCAGTTCGCCGCGATGAACAGCGTCACCCTGAAGGGCCTGAGCGTCGAGGACGCGGGCAGCGGGAACAGCCTGTTCTCCATGGTGCAAATGCTGGCCCTCAGCCTGGGCGTAAGCCTGAGCGGCGGCCTGGTTGGCATGTTCTCCCATGGCGTCCATGCCGATGCCTGGGGATTCCGCTGGACCTTCCTGTGCGTGGGCGGGGTCACGCTGCTGTCGACCCTGATCTTCAAGAGGCTGGACGTCGATACGGTGCGTGGCAGTGCCTGAAGGTTATGCTCATCCGTGGGCACGGCACTTGCTGGACCATGGCTTTACGAACGCGCTGCCCCCACGGCAGCCATCGACTGGGAGGTCAAGCATGACGCATCGAATCAAATTGTCGGCAATGGGATTGGCATTCTGCGCCGCGGGCGTGCTGGGCGCCGCGGCGCCGGCATGGTCTGCGTCCGGCCCGGACGCGCAATACCGTGAAGACGTGGCCCGATGCAAGAGCGGGGCCAGCGGGCAGGACCAGGCGGCTTGCATGCGCGAAGCCGGTGCCTCGCTGGTGGAGCGCCGGCGCAATGGCCTGAGCACGCCGGCCGATCCCCAAAGCAATGCCATGGCGCGCTGCAATGCGCTACCGGCGAATCAGCGCCAGGATTGCATGATCCAGATGTCCGGACAGGGCAATACCACCGTGCAGGGCAGTGTCTCGGGGGGCGGCGTCCTGCGTGAAACCGTTATCCCGGTACCGGCCGGCACGCCCGACAGCGCCCCGGCGGGGACCATGCAGCCCGGCTATACGCAACCGGGGTATTCGCAACCCGCCACGCCCGTGGCGCCGCCGCCGGCCGTTCCGCCCAGCGGCTACGGTACGCCCGCGCCCTACGGCGGTACGATGCCCCGCCAATAAGTACGCGCGGCAGCGAGCGGCCCGGGCGGGCCGCTCGGGCTTTTTCGCCAGGGCAAGTCTATTTGGGCCGCGGGTCCCTCAATCCCGCGTCGGGCCGGCACAGCCGGCCCTCGCGTATTTGTCCGACCGCCGCCGCCACCGCGCGCGCGACGTTACGCACTTCGTCCTGCACGGCGCGATCCCTGTCCAGTTCATCGTGGCTGGTGGCGTAGGGCTGGTAATAGCCGATATAGCGGTCCAGTCGCGCGGTCGCGCCTGCATCGACCAGCCCCATCCAGTCCAGCCAGTCGCTCAGCGCGCGCCGTAGTCCCTCGATTCCCGCCACGTCGCCGTGCACGACCAGCCCGTAGGCACGTCCCGCCAAGTGCTTGGGATAGGGCCAACCGGCCAGCTCCAGCGCCTTCGCCTTCGCGGCATCCTTGCCCGAGGTGGAAGACGGATCCGGATTGCCGCCGTCCGCGCAAACCAGCCGGTCCATCATCAGCTTCAGGGGGCTGGGCGATTGATACCAATAGGTGGGTGTCAGCAGGATCACGGCGTGGGCGCGGACCCACTGTTCGTAGATCTCGTTCATGCAATCGTTGACCTGCCCCAGCGAATGATTGGGATAGCAGCTGCACGGCCAATGGCAAAGCGGCATGGCCGTCGAGACGCAGCCTTTGCAGGGATGGATGACACGCTCGTACTCGGAGGTCAGCCGGCTCAGGTCCAGCACCTCGGTCTCCATGCCCGCGCCATCCAGCTCGGCACGGGCGATGTTCGTCAGGCGCCAGGTCTTGGACATTTCGCCGGGACAGGTGCCGTCGTTGCGGGATGCGCCCGCGATCAGCAGCACGCGGGAGGGCGTGTCGGGCCGGGCCTGGATCCGGGCCGCCTCGCGCAGGCGCGCCGCCGCCGCCTTCCATTCGACGGAGACGTCGTAGTTCGGGTCGGCGGCACCGGGGCCGGCTTTTTCCGTGACCGGCGCCTTGCGGCTGTTGCGGTAGCCATCCCAGGCAATCGCCTCCAGGCGATCGATCGCCGCCTGTTCGGGACGGAAGGCCGGGTCGTAGAAACGGCGCATGAAGCGCTGGCGAAATTGTTCGCGGGATAGTTTTTCGGGCGCCTGGCCCTTGCGGACGGGGAGAGGGGAAGAGGACATGGCAGGCCTCGGTGACGGATCGCGCCGGTTCGACGCAAGTGCTGTACCGACAGGCAGGGCGGCCGTATGAGGGGGAGCTTGTTGCGGTTGGCACGCCGGCGCGCATTCTGGGTTGCTGCGATGCAGCATAAGGGGTTTAATGCAAAGACCGGGACTTACCCGCCAGGCCAATCGCAATGCGAAGCAAGCTGTCCACGCTATTCTTTTCTACCGCCCGCAAGGTCGCGCGCCTGCAGCGGACCGCGTGGCGGCTGGGTATGCCAGGGCTCTTCGACGAAAGGGCCACGCAACGGCCGCGGTCCCGCCCGGCGAAGGGGCCCTCGGCGCGCAAGCCCCTGGCCGCCGACGCGGCGCCCGAGTTCGACAGCGCCGATTTCGCCGGAACCTGGAAGGCCCGCGTCTACCGCACGCCGCCCGTGCCGGGCGCCTGGCCGGTGCGCCTGTCCTATTTCGTCTATATGCCTCCGAAGCTGCGCAAGGGTGGTCCCGTGCTGGTCATGCTGCATGGGTGCGAACAGAGCGCCCTGGATTTCGCGGTGGGCACGCGCATGCACCGCCTGGCCGATCGCGAGGGTTTGCTGCTGGTGTATCCGCAACAGCCGCTGCGCGGCCATCGGCATCGCTGCTGGCATTGGTACCAGCCCGACGCCGCGCACGGATATGCGGAGGCCGATGCGATCGCCGGCATCGCGCGCGCCGCCGTGGAGGACTACCACGCCGATCCGGCGCGGATCTATATCGCCGGACTGTCCGCCGGCGCCAGCATGGCGGCGCTGACCGCCTTGCGACATCCGGACGTCTTCGCCGCGCTGGCCATGCATTCCGGGGCGGTGCTCGGCAGTGCGCGCAGCGCCGGCGAAGGGCTGCGCGCCATGCGGCATGGGGCCTCGGAGCCGCCGGAGACGGCCCTGGCCCCGCTGCTGCCGGACCGCGCCGCGTTTCCCGGCATGCCTGCGATCATCCTGCAGGGAGATCGCGACACCGTCGTCGACCGGCGCAACGGCGCGCAGTTGCTGGCGCAACTGGCATGGGCCAACGGCCTGAAGGTGGCCGCCGCCGCCCCCCAGCCTGAGGCCGAGGGCACCCCGCGCCACTATCTGCGCACCGATGTGCCGCCCGGGCGGGGCGCCGTCGTCAGCCTGTGCGAAGTGCCCGGTCTGGGACATGCCTGGAGCGGCGGCGACGCCCGCGTGCGCTTTCACGCGCGCCAGGGACCCGACGCGTCGCGCCTGATGTGGCAGTTCTTCAAGACGCGCCGCCGTCTTCCGGTGGCCGCTGCCGCCGGGTAATGACCGATCCGCCGCGGCCTGCCGTTTGCGGCGGCCGCCAGGGGACCCATACGCGGCAACCGACCCGCATGGGGGCGCGTTGAAATCCAGCCCGGAGGCTGCGCCAGGGTAGGCCAGGCGAAATCAGGCAAAATGGCGGCTATTTCCCGCGCAC
The DNA here is from genome assembly GCF_002261215.1 of Bordetella genomosp. 11. Taxonomy (NCBI): domain Bacteria; kingdom Pseudomonadati; phylum Pseudomonadota; class Betaproteobacteria; order Burkholderiales; family Alcaligenaceae; genus Bordetella; species Bordetella genomosp. 11. The sequence goes on from NZ_NEVS01000004.1 coordinate 893,697, forward strand.
GCTTTTTCCATGTCCGACGTTATCGCCCTGATATTCGATTTCGACGATACGCTCGCGCCTGACAGCACGTCGGGCTTTCTGGCGAGCATCGGCGTGGACACGGCCGGCTTCTGGAAAGAGCAGGTGGATCCCTTGTTGTTCGAACAGGACTGGGACCCGGTCCCGGCTTACCTGTATCGCATGATCCAGCTGTCGCGCGGCGGCTCGCATGGCCTGATCACGCGCGACCGCTTGCGGGACTGGGGGCGTCAACTGCCTTTGCATGACGGCGTGACGACGGTGTTCCAGCGCCTGCGCGATGCGGTGCGCGAAGCGCAACCCCAGGTATCGCTGGAGTTCTATCTGATCTCCAGCGGCATCGGCGACGTCGTCCGGTCCACCGCGATCGCCCCCGAGTTCACGGAAATCTGGGCGTCCGAATTCGTCTACGGCGAAGACGGCGGCATCGACTTCCCGCGCCGCGTCGTCAGCTTCACCGACAAGACGCGCTATCTGTTCCATATCCAGAAAGGCATCATCGGCCGCGAATTCCACAACAAGCCCTTCGAGGTCAATCGCAAGGTGCCGGAAGACCGCCTGCGGGTGCCCTTCGACCAGATGGTGTTCGTCGGCGATGGCTATACCGATATCCCTTGCTTTTCGCTGATCCGCGGCGCGGGCGGCATCGCCTTCGGCGTATGGGATCCGCGTCACCGCGACAAGCGCAGCCGGGCCTGGGGGTTCATCGAACAGGGCCGCGTGTCCAATCTGAACCACGCCCGCTACGACGAGGACGCAGAGCTCTATCAACTGCTGGAAGAGGCCGTGAGCAGCCTGGCGCATCGCATCGCCTTGAAGTCCCGGGTGTACCGTGGTTGAAGCGATCGCCGCCAGGACGGCCGGCGAACAGGCGCAGTTCGACGCGGCCATGATGGCGCTGGCGCTGGGGCAGGCCCAAGAGGCCGGGCAGGCGGGCGAAGTGCCCGTGGGCGCGGTCGTGGTCGATGCCCAGGGGCAGGTGCTGGGCGCCGGCTACAACCGTACGATCATCGACGCCGACCCCACCGCGCATGCCGAAATCGTCGCCCTGCGCGCGGCCGCGCGGCGGCTGTCCAATTACCGTTTGCCGGGGCTGACGCTCTACGTCACGCTGGAGCCGTGCGTCATGTGCATGGGCGCGATGCTGCATGCCCGGCTGGCGCGCGTCTGCTATGGTGCCAGCGATCCCAAGACGGGCGCCTGCGGCAGCGTGCTCGATGTCGGCGCGGTGGCGCAACTGAATCACCATACGTCGTTTCATGGCGGCGTCCTGGCCGAACCCTGCGGCGAAATCCTGCGGCAGTTTTTCCGCGCGCGTCGCATCAAGGAAAACCCCCAATGAGCAGCAAGCAAGGCATTTATCTGTTTTCTCCTTCCTCCGCGGTACAGGATCCGGCCACGCTGGAACGCGCGCGGCAGCGGCTGGAGGCCGAAGGCTTCAAGACGGCGATCGACCGCGCCGCGGCCGCCACGCACCAGCGCTTTGCCGGCACGGATGCGCAACGCCTGAAGGCGCTGTCGCGCGCGCTCAAGCAGAAGCACCCGATCGTCATGGCCACGCGCGGCGGCTACGGGCTGGGGCGCCTGCTGCCGATGATCGACTGGAAGGCGGTGGCCGATAGCGGCAAGCGTTTCGTCGGGCACAGCGACTTCACCGCGTTCAACCTGGCACTGCTGGCGCAGACGGGGGCGATCAGCTACAGCGGCGCGACCGCCGTCGCGGATTTCGGCGGCGACGACATGGACGACCTGACGGCCGCCCTGTTCGGCGAGCTGATGCGCGGCGAGCTGGAAATCCTCAGTTTCGAAACGCCGGATGCGGATCCGGTGGATTGCCGCGGTATCTTGTGGGGCGGGACGCTGGCCATGGTCGCCTCGCTGGTGGGGACGCCATATATGCCCGGCATCAAGGGCGGCATCCTGTTCCTGGAGGACGTCGGCGAACACCCGTATCGCGTCGAGCGCATGCTGACGCAGCTCTGGCAGGCGGGTATTCTGCAGAAGCAGAAGGCGATCCTGCTGGGATACTTCACCAACTACCGCCTGGCGCCCCATGATGCGGGCTTCGATATGCCGGCCGTGCTCGCCTGGCTGCGCAAGACCGTGAAGGTGCCGGTGCTGACGGGCCTGCCGTATGGCCACATCGCCTCCAAGGCGACGCTGCCGGTGGGCAAGAAAGTCGGCCTGGCCACCGAGCCGGGCATGGTGCATCTGGTGCTGGACGAGCACGATCACTGACCGCGGTCGTCCGCCGGGGCCGTGATATCCTCCGAGCGTTGAACGCGTTCAGCGATTATTCAGAATGGCGCCCTGGCGCCCCCAACTTTATTTCCTGGAGCCTGCATGCCTCATTCCACACCGCTCATTACGACGATTGTGGGCGGTCTGGTATTGGCCTTTGTACTTGCCGCCATCGCGGTGCGCCTGAAGCTGCCCCCCCTGATCGGTTATCTGTGCGCGGGCATCCTCTGTGGGCCCTATACCCCGGGCTTCACCGCCGACAGCCACCTCGCCAACGAGCTGGCCGAACTCGGCGTCATCCTGCTGATGTTCGGGGTAGGGCTGCATTTTTCGCTGCGCGACCTGCTGTCGGTCAAGCACATCGCCGTGCCGGGGGCCATCGCGCAGATCGCCGTCGCCACGGCGATGGGCCTGGGGCTGTCATGGATGCTGGGCTGGAACGTGGGCGCGGGGCTGTTGTTCGGACTGGCCCTGTCGGTGGCCAGTACCGTCGTCCTGATCAAGGCCATGGAGGACAGCAACCTGGTCGATACCAACGAAGGCCGCATCGCGGTCGGCTGGCTGATCGTCGAGGACCTGGCCATGGTCGCCGCGCTGGTGCTGATTCCCGCCCTGTCCGGCGCGCTGGGCGGCCGGGAACAGGATAACGGCGGCGCATCGCTGTGGGCGATATTGGGCCTGACCGCCGTCAAGGTGGCGGCCTTCGTCGCCCTGATGCTGGTGATCGGGCGGCGCGTCATTCCGTGGCTGCTGGAACGCGTGGTGTACACCGGCAACCGGGAACTCTTCCGCCTGGCGGTGCTGGCCTGCGCGCTGGGTATCGCCTATGGCGCGACCGCGCTGTTCGGCGTGTCGTTCGCGCTGGGCGCCTTCTTTGCCGGCATGGTGATGGCCGAGTCGGAATTCAGCCAGCGCGCCGCGGACGAATCCCTGCCCATGCGCGATGCGTTCTCCGTATTGTTTTTCGTATCGGTCGGGATGCTGTTCGACCCGATGGTGCTGGTGCGCGATCCATGGGGCGTGCTGGGCACCTTCCTGATCATCCTGGTCGGCAAGTCGATCGCCTCTTACCTGATCGTGCGCGCCTTCCGCCATCCCAAGCTCACGGCCCTGACGATTTCCGCCAGCCTGGCGCAGATCGGCGAGTTCTCTTTCATCCTGGCCGGCCTGGGCGTGATGCAGGAAATCCTGCCCAAGGCGGGGCAAGACCTGATCCTGGCCGGCGCCATTCTCTCCATCCTGGTGAATCCCTTGCTGTTCAACGCGCTGGACCGCTATCGGGCCAACCTGGAGCGGGTGCGGATCCGGCCGGAAGAGCCGGATCCTGGCGTGTAGGGCGTGGGCAGGGGGCCGTTTCAGGCGCCCAGCATCCCGGTCATCCAGGATGGACCGCGGCCCGGGCCGCCGTCGCTTTCCGGCGATGCCGGATTCCTGCCGGCCAGGATGCCGCAATCCGCGAGACTATCCGTATCGCAATGTGCCGCCGCCCGCCCGGGTACCTCATGGACCAGCGTCTTGGTGGCGGCGACCGCGTCGGGCGCGGTCAGCATGAAGGTGTCGACCAGCGCGGCGATGCGCATATCCAGGGAGTCCGGTTCGGACAAGCCATGCACGAAGCCGATGCGCCAGGCTTCGGCGGCACTGAAGGTTTCGCCCGTCAGGAACCAGCGCGTGGCGTCGCGCGCGCTCATGGCGCGCAGGACATAGGGCGCGATGATCGAGGGGATCAGCCCCAGCCGCGTTTCCGGCAGCGCGAAGGTCGCTTGCGACGAGGCGATCGCGATATCGCAGGCCGATGCCAGTCCCATGCCCAGGCCCATGCAGACGCCGTGCAGCCGCACGATGGTCGGCTTGGGGCAGCGGTATATGGTCTCCAGCATGGCGGCGCAGGCCGCCGTATCGGCCCGCACGGACATCTCGCCCGCCTGTGCGCTCTGGCGCAGCCATGTCTCGTCCGCGCCGCCGCAGAAGGCGATGCCGCGGGCCGCCAGCACGATGGCGCGGACCTGGCTGTCGTTGGACAGGGACGCATAAGCTTCCGTCAGCTCCTGGACCATTTGCGCATCCAGGGCATTGCGTACATCGGGTCTCGACAACCAGACCAGCGCCGCCTGTGGCTTGTGTTCGATTTCCAGCGTTTGCAGCATGATGTGTTTTCCTCGTCGGTGCCTGGCAGCCCCGCGCCGGCGGCCTCGCAGCTGGACGGGCGAGGCGCTTGCGGGCGTCGTTCCCGGGGCCTCGCGGCGTGCGGCGATCGGACGGTTTGCGTCGCATCGATCCGTCGCGCTCTGCTCGCATTACATCCTCGTTGCCGTAGCTTGACAATCAGCGGATGCGGACTAATCCAAACGTCACCGTCCGCCGGATGAGCCCGTTGCAAGGGCGCTGTCGCCTTTCTGTCGGGGCGCTGTCGCGCTTCTTCATCGGCTCCGCGGCGTCTCGCCCGACCCGCGTCCATCTTCATCCGGTCATCGGCGTCTTCATCGGGTCCGCGCCCATCCGTACCGCAACGGGTACACTGATGGGTTTTCGCTTCGCCTAATTCGACTCAAACGTGATATCCACCGCCAATCTCACCATCCAGTTCGGCCCCAAGCCGCTTTTCGAGAACGTCAGCGTCAAGTTCGGGGACGGCAACCGGTATGGACTGATCGGGGCCAACGGATCCGGCAAGTCCACCTTCATGAAGATCATCGGCGGCGACCTGGAGGCCTCCTCGGGCAACGTGTCGCTGGAGCCGGGCGTGCGGCTGGGCAAGCTGCGCCAGGACCAGTTCGCCTTCGAGGATTACCGTGTCCTGGACGTCGTCATGATGGGCCACACCGACATGTGGGCCGCCATGACCGAGCGCGACGCCATCTACGCCAACGCCGACGCGTCCGAAGAGGACTACATGCGGGCGGCCGACCTGGAGGCCAAGTTCGCCGAGTACGACGGCTATACGGCCGAGGCCCGCGCGGGCGAGCTGCTGCTCGGCCTGGGTATCGCCGTCGAGCAGCACAACCAGCCCATGCGCGAGATCGCCCCGGGCTGGAAGCTGCGCGTGCTGCTGGCGCAGGCGCTGTTCTCCAACCCCGATGTGCTGTTGCTGGACGAGCCGACCAACAACCTGGACATCAACACGATCCGCTGGCTGGAAGACGTCCTGAACGGCTACCAGAGCACGATGATCATCATCAGCCACGACCGGCACTTTCTGAACCAGGTGTGCACCCACATGGCCGACCTGGACTATCGCGAGATCCGCGTTTATCCGGGCAATTACGACGACTACATGCTCGCCTCCACGCAGGCGCGGGAGCGCGTGTCGGCCACCAATGCCAAGGCCAAGGAACGCATCGCGGAACTCCAGGACTTCGTGCGCCGCTTCTCCGCCAACAAATCCAAGGCGCGCCAGGCCACGTCGCGCATGAAGCAGATCGATCGCATCAAGGCGGACCAGATAGAGGTCAAGCCCTCCTCGCGCCAGAACCCGTATATCCGCTTCGAGCAGAACAAGGTCATGCACCGCGTTGCGGTGACCGTGGACAACATATCCAAGTCCTATGACGCGCCGGTCATCCGCGGTTTTTCCGCGATGGTCGATGCGGGCGAGAAAATCGCCATCGTGGGCGCGAACGGCGTGGGCAAGACCACGCTGCTGCGCATGCTGGCGGGCGATCTGGCACCGGACTCCGGCTCGATCAAGTGGTCGGAGAACGCCGACGCCGGCTATATGGCGCAGGACGTGTCGGATCAATTCCAGCAGACCGATATCAACCTGTTCGACTGGATGGCCGACTACCGGCAGCCGGGCGATGATGATCAGTCGGTCCGCTCCGCCCTGGGGCGCCTGCTGTTTTCGTCCGATGACCTGCCCAAGGCGCCCAAGGTGCTGTCGGGCGGCGAGAAAAACCGCATGACCTTCGGCCGGCTGATGCTGGGCCGGCACAACGTGCTGCTGCTGGACGAGCCGACCAACCACCTGGATATGGAGTCGATCGAATCGCTGCAGTTCGCGCTGGAAAAGTACGAAGGCACGCTGTTCTTCGTGTCGCATGACCGGGAATTCGTATCCGGCTTGGCCACCCGCATCATCGAGATCTTGCCCGATGGTGAAATCGTCGACTACCGCGGCGGCTACGAGGATTACCTGGAGTCGCGCGGCGTCCAGGCCTGAACCGCGGATTGCGCTGGGGCCGGGATGACGGTGTGGCACGCCAGGGCGTCGGGCGCGGCATGCCGGCAACATCACAATGTGAAATCTGGTGCGCCGCACCAGATTTTCGGCCGGCTGCGCTACACTAGGGAAAACCCTTAGTCAAGCGTCGCTTTTTTTCTCATGTCCGTTTCCCGTTCCGCGCCGTCCCATCCCGCGGCGATTACCTTGCAGGTGATCTCCATCGTGGTCTTCACCTTCCTGTGCTACCTGATGATCGGCCTGCCGATGGCGGTCCTGCCCGGCTATGTCCATGGCGACCTGGGTTATGGATCCGTCCTGGCCGGCCTGGTGATCAGTATCCAGTACGTTGCGACGCTGCTCAGCCGCTCCCATGCCGGCCGCATGGCCGATACCGTCGGCCCGAAGCAGACGGCGATGATCGGCCTGGCCGCGTGCACCGCCAGCGGCGGCTTGATGCTCGTAGCCAATCTTTTGTCCCACATGCCCGCGCTCAGTTTGGCCGCATTGATGGCCGGCCGCCTGGTCCTGGGCTTCGGTGAGAGCTGGGTCGGCACGGGCTGCATCATGTGGGGAATCGGCCGCGTGGGTTCGGCGCATACGGCCAAGGTGATTTCCTGGAGCGGGATCTGTACCTATGGCGCGCTGGCGATCGGCGCCCCGCTGGGCGTGCAACTGCAGACGCATTGGGGTTTCGGTGCCGTGGGCGCTGCCGTGCTGGCCGCCGGCGTGTTGGGTTTGGCGCTGGCCGCGCCGCGCGCCAAGGTCGCCGTGGTGGGCGGCGTCCGCATGGCGTTTTCGCAGGTGGTGGCACGCGTGCTGCCGCACGGCCTGGCCCTGGGACTGGCCTCGGTGGGGTTCGGCTCCATCGCCGCGTTCGTCACGCTTTACTACGCGTCGCACCACTGGTCGGGCGCCGCCCTGTCCCTGAGCATATTCGGCACCTTTTTCGTCGGCACGCGCCTGCTGCTGGGCAGGACGATCGAACGCCTGGGCGGTTTCCGTGTTGCCATCCTGTCCATCGGCGTAGAGATCCTGGGCCTGCTGCTGCTGTGGCTGGCGGGTTCGCCCGCGATGGCGCTGGTCGGCGCGGCGCTGACCGGCTCCGGTTTCTCGCTGGTATTTCCCTCGCTGGGCGTGGAAGCGGTAAGCCGCGTGCCGGCCGCCAATCGCGGCGCCGCGCTCGGCGCGTATTCGGCTTTTTTCGACTTGTCCCTGGGCATCACCGGACCTGTCGCGGGGCTGATCGTCAGCGGTTTCGGCTATTCGGCGATTTTCCTGTTCGCCTCGCTTGCGGCCGCGATCGCGGTGTCGATCGCCTGGGCGCTGCAGCGGACGGCAGCTTCCGCATCCATGGCCGGGCGGTCCACGCCCCGCGACGGCGCCCCCCTGGCGCCCGCGTCGACCCGCGGCGGACCCGCGATACCCGGCGTGCAGTCCGCCGTCGGCGGCTCGCCTGTGCCGGCGGGCGGCGACTGACGTGGCCAGTACGCTGGCCGGGCCCAACATCTACCGGGAAACGATCAAGAAAAGCGTTTTCCTGGCGCATGCCGGCCCGGCGGCCGATGTGGACGCGGCAATGGCGTTTATCGCGGCGCATTCGGATGCCGGCGCCACCCACAATTGCTGGGCCTACCGCATCGGCGCCGCGTACCGCTTCAGCGACGACGGCGAACCGGGCGGTACCGCGGGCCGTCCCATGCTGCAGGCCATCGACGGCCAGGATTGCGACCGGGTCGCGGTGGTGGTGACCCGCTGGTACGGCGGCATCAACCTGGGTACCGGCGGGCTGGCGCGCGCCTACGGCGGCGCCGCGGCGAATTGCCTGCGGCTGGCGCCGCGCGTGGAGATCATCGACACCGTCAACGCGACCTGCGCGTGTTCCTACACGGAGCTGCAGCACCTGAAGGCGCGCCTGGCGCAGGCGGGGGCGACGATCACGCACGAGGCGTTCGAAGCCGAGGGTGTCGTGCTGACCTTATCGGTGCCGCGGCAAAGCCTGGAAGCGCTGGACGCGTGGCTGGTCAACTTCAGCCGCGGGCGGTCGTCATTGCGGACGGGCGAAGGCCCGTCCGGCATCTGACCGCCTCAAGCCTGGCCGCCTTCGGCGTCCTGCTTGGCTTGCGCGTCGGCGATGTCCTGATGGACTTTTTCCATGTCCAGTTCCTTGACCTTGGCCAGCAGTTCGTTCAACTGGCCGGCCGACAGCGCGCCCGGCTGCGAGAACAGCAGCACCTGTTCGCGGAACACCATCAAGGTGGGAATCGAGCGGATGCCCAGGGCGCCCGCGAGCTCCTGCTCGACGTCCGTATTGACCTTGGCGAAAGTCACGTCGGGATGTTCCGCCGCGGCCTTTTCGAAGACCGGCGCGAAGCCGCGGCACGGGCCGCACCATGGCGCCCAGAAGTCGACGATCAGCGTCCCTTCCGGCGAGATGGCTTCCTGGAAGGAATCCTTGTTCAGTTCGACGATGCTCATTCGATACATCCTTGCCGTGTCTTGCGCGGCGCTTGCGGGCCGTGAAGACCCTGGGTGGATTTGGCCGCACCGGATGGCGCGGTGATGCCTTCATGATAAACGCGCGGCGCGGGCGTTCCACGTTCATTGCGCGACGGCCGTACCGGCCCGCGGCTCGCGCGGCGCTTCGGCCTGCTTGAGCGACGCCACGATTTCGTAGGAACGCAGGCGGTCGGCGGGATCGTAGAAGTCCGACACGATCATGATCTCGTCGGCTTCGGTACGGGCTACCAGCGATTCTAGTTCGCGCTTGACCGTGTCCGGCCCACCGACGATGGATGCGCCCAACCGCTGCTGCACGGCCGCTTTCTCCCATTCGTTCCATACCGAGGACATATCGTCGACCGGCGGTTGCAGTTGCAGGCGATGGCCGCGCACCAGCGACAGGAATTTCTGCTGCTGGGTCGTCGCCTGGCGCCGCGCCTGCTCGTCGGTGTCCGCCGCGATGACGGGCACGCCTATCATGGAATACGGCTTGTCCAGCACGTCCGATGGCTTGAAACGGCGCCGGTATAGCTGCATGGCGGCCATGCCTTCCGGCGAAAAGTGGCCCGCGAAGGAAAAGGGCAGGCCGAGTTCCGCCGCGAGCTGCGCGCTGAAATCGCTGGATCCCAGCAGCCAGATGGGGACGTTCAAGCCTTCGCCGGGAATGGCGCGCACGGCCTGCGTGGGATGCGCCGGCTGGAAATAGGCGCGCAGTTCTTCCAGTTGGTGCGGGAAGTTCATGCCGCTTCGGGGATCGCGTCCCAACGCGCGCTGTGTCGCGCCGTCGCTGCCGGGGGCACGGCCCAGGCCCAGATCGATGCGTCCTGGAAACAGCGATTCCAGTGTGCCGAACTGTTCGGCGATGATGAGCGGCGCGTGGTTGGGCAGCATGACGCCGCCGGAGCCCACACGCAAGGTGCGGGTATTCGCGGCCACATGCCCGATGAGCACGGCGGTGGCGCTGCTGGCGATGCCGTTGATGTTGTGATGTTCGGCCAGCCAGAACCGGTTGTAGCCGAGTGCCTCGACATGGCGGGCCAGCTGGACGGTATTGCGGAAAGCGTCCGCCGCGGTGCTGCCTTGCGCGATAGGCGCCAGGTCCAGGACCGAAAACGGAATTTCTGACAAGGGCTTCATGGTTTTCCTCACGCCATATACATGGGGCAGTGTATCGGCGATTTCAACCATGGAGCCGAGCAACCTTGCCGCCGGACGGGTTGTATGGGGCGGCTATCCAGGATGCGCGCGGGGCGGCAGAGCAGGGCGACGGCGCCACGGCGACGCCGGACGAGGGCGGCGCGATGCGGGTAGACTCGCGCTCATGATCCCCATTTCCCACAACCTGATGCTGGACGAGCGCGAAGTCGAGTTCAGCATGATCCGCGCGCAAGGCGCGGGCGGACAGAACGTCAACAAGGTGTCCAGCGCGGTGCATCTGCGATTCGATATCCGCGCGTCGTCGCTGCCGGACGATGTCAAGCATGCCTTGCTGGGCAGCGGCGACCGGCGCATTACCAAGGATGGCGTGGCGATCATCAAGGCACAGACGCATCGCAGCCAGGATAAGAACCGCGCCGAGGCGATCGAGCGCCTGGCCGCGATGATCGCGTCCGCCGCGCGTCCCGTGACGCCACGCAAGCCGACCCGGCCCACCCGCGCCTCGCAGCAGCGCCGCGTGCAGCGCAAGGTCCGTCACGGCCAGATCAAGCTGATGCGAGGAAAAATAGGCGGCGACGCCGGGTGAGGACAGCGCGCCCGTTTACGGGCGGTCGGCCGCTGTCCGGATGACGATCGGACAGCTGCGCGCGGCCGCCCTTATTGCCATTCGAAAACGGCGCGGTTGTGCGATCCCTTTGCGATGGTCGCCTGGCGCACGATCTTCTTGCCGTTGTAGGTAGAAGAGATCGTGTACGAACCGGGCGGCAGCTGGACGAGCAGGTAGGGGCCATTGGTGGTCGTCTGCAGGACCGTCGCGCCCTTGCTGTCGGTGATGGTGACCGGGACATCGGCGGTGTAGACGCTCTGCCCGCCCTCGCGTTGCGCGAAGACCATGGACAGAGAGTAGTCTTTTTCCGAGGCCTTCATGGAATTCGATTCATCCAGGCCGACCCCGCCGGTCACGAACTGGATATTGCCCTGGCGCTGCAGGGGCGGCATGTCGGCATATGCGACGGAGAGCCCGGCGCCGAACACCAGCATCGCGGCAAGCGTGCGGCGAAAACGGATTGTTTTCATCATTCTGCTCCTATGAACATAGGACAAAGTATCCCTTAGCGAGGGAACGGGCGCGCAGCGGGTTTGCGGCCGGCCCCATACCCGCGTGCATATGCTTTGAGCGTGGGCCTGGCGTTGAAGTTCTGCATGTCCGCAAATACGGCTGTATACGGCAACATACCTTATCCACGGGAAGTCTCGATGACGGAGATCAAAAGCCGGCGGGCGGGGTCCCCGCAGCGTCTTCGCTTGCCGCACCGAGGCGGCCATCGCCTGTGTTTCGGGTGTTGTCAGTTCGCGGTCAGGACGATGCCACGTCCCAGCTGGAGCGGCCCGCCGGGGAGCCGTCCGGCGCGAAACGCCGTTCATATAGCGAGCAATGGCGCTCGCCCAGGATCATGACGGTGGACGAGCGCGTGCCATAGGTCAGGCCCACGATGAAGGCGCTGCTCAGGAAGCGTTCGCGCTCCAGGCCGATGCCGGTATCGGGAAGCTCCGCGTCCAGGGCGATGGAACGGTCGCCCAGCGCGTCGAACAGCGCCTCCACGTCCGGGGCGGGCGCGGCGCGCAGGATGTCGGTGAAGGCGGCCTTGGTGCGGGCCAGCTTGGGCCAGGGCGTGTCCAGCAAGTGGTTCGACAGCGCGTAGATTCCGGGCGCCAGTAAACGTGGCGGCCCGCCGCGGTTGCTGTAGTACGCGGCGTGCTCGCGGTCGCCCACGACAAGATTGAAACCGTTGTAGTCCGCGCCTTTGTCGGCGACCTGGGCGGCGTAGTCGGCCGGCGCCGCATCGCCGCGCAGGAAGTCCTGCACCAGCATGCCCCGGGAGGGCGCATGCGGGCGGATGCTCATGGGATCGCGGTAGTTGGTGACCAGCGCATAGCGGCCGCCGCGCGTCATTCCCATCCACGAGCCGCCGGATTGCAGGTCGCGCCCCGCGATGACGCGCGGATCGTCCTTCCAGGGGGCGGCCGCGGCGGTGGGGCGGGCATGGTATTCGTCCCGATTGGCGGCGATGACCACCGGTACGCCAGGCAGCGTGTCGATCGCGAGGACGGCCAGGCACATGGTGCGCCTTAAGCCGCGGGCGCGGCGGACGGCGAGTCGCCGGCATCGCGCGTGAACGCGGCCGTCCGCGGGCGCACCAGCGCGAGGTAATCGCGCGCGCTCATCAGGATCGACGCATCGAGGCGCCCCGCATTGAAGACGATTTCCGCATGCCGGGTACCCAGCGTTTCGTCGACCAGCAGCGTTAGGGCATCGTCGAACACGAAAGGCGGGATCGCGCCGATTTCGCAGCCGGTGAGTTCGCGCGCCAGGTCGCGCGACGCCAGCGATGCCTTCTTGCCGCCGGCGGCGCGCGCGATGGCCTCCAGGTCGGCCTGCCGGTCCGCCGGGAACACCGCCAGCACGTGGGCGCGTTGCGTGGAAGATAGCTTGACGCGGCAGACCAGCGCCTTGGCGCCCTGGCCGACCGCCGTGCCGCGAATCGCCGCCACCGCTTCGGACCGGCCCTCGGCGGCGTGGCGCAGCAGCCGGTAGGCGATGCCGGATTCGTCCAGCAGCGCCGTCAACCGCTCGTGCACGGATGCTCCGGCCGGCCCCGCGTCGTCGCGCGTGCGGGCGTCAGCGGACGGAATCGCCGAATCGGTATTCATGCGTCAGCGTGTCCAGCCTGGATTTCAGTTCCGGCGTGAGCTTGTAGTCGACCGCGGCCAGCGTGTCGTCCAGTTGTTCCGGCTTGCTCGCGCCCAGCAGCGGCGCGGTAATGACCGTATTGGCCAGCACCCATGCCATGGCCAGCGTCGTCAGCGATACGCCGGCTTCCTGCGCGATGTCGCGCAGGGCCGCGACGGTTTCGAAGGAGCGTTCGTTCCAGTAGCGGTCCTGGTAGCGGCTGCCCGCGGTGCCCAGCGTAAAGCGCGTGCCTTCCGGCGGCTTGGCGTTGGGCTTGTGCTTGCCGGTCAGCAGGCCGCCAGCCAGCGGGTTGTAAGGGATGACGGCCAGGCCTTCGGCCGCGCACAGCGGCAGCAACTCGCGTTCGATTTCGCGGAACAGCAGGCTATAGCGCGGCTGCACCGACGCGACGCGCGTCAAGTGGCGCACGTCCGAGCGTCCCAGGGCGGTCGCCAGGCGCCAGGCCAGGAAGTTCGAAACGCCGATATAGCGGGCGCGTCCCGACTTGACGATGACGTCCAGGGCTTCCAGGGTTTCGTCCAGCGGCGTGGTGTCGTCATCCGAATGCAGCTGGTACAGGTCGACGTAATCGGTTTGCAGCCGCTTGAGCGATGCATCGATGGCATCGAGCAGGTGCTTGCGCGAGGCGCCGCGGTCCCAGTCCTGCGGGCCCATCACGCCCACGGCCTTGGTGGCAAGGATGAAGCTGGAGCGCTTGCCCGTCAGCCAGCGGCCGACGATTTCCTCGGTGCGGCCGGCGGTGTCGGGCGTGCCGCCCAAGGGGTAGACGTCGGCCGTATCGAGGAAGTTGATGCCGGCGTCGCTGGCTTTGTCGAGGATGCGGCCGGCAACGGTTTCGTCGGTCTGCAGGCCGAAGGTCATGGTACCCAGCGCCAGCCGGGATACCTTCAGGCCGGTGCGGCCGAACTGGATCTTGGGAATGGTCATCGCGAGTTCTCCGTGAAGGCGCGCCGCGCCGGCGCGTTCAGAATCGTGCAAGCAAGCGGCGCCTCGCGGCGCCGGTGGATCTGATGAACCGCGACGATTCTACGCCCGAAGTACCGCGATGTCGCCGCCCGCGTCGACGCTAGGCGGCCAGGCGGTACTGCTGCGCGGTGTGCTCGAAGTCCGCCACGGCGCGGCGCTGCCAGGCGGCGTCGTGGTCCAGTTCCTCGGCCAGGATGCGCGCGACTTCCGGCGCCGCCCGCAGCGCGGCGGCGCTGTCCAGGAAGAGGGCGCGGTTGCGGCGCGCCAGCACGTCCTCGGGGCTGCGCGCCAATTCGAAGCGGGCCGCGAAGCGCACATGGGCTTCGCTCAGGCCGCTGGCCGCCACCAGCATGCGGTCCGCGCCCGGCAGCGCGCGCAGCTGGGGAAGGTCGCTGCCGTAATAGGCATCCGGCGTGCCGGGTTGCGCCAGGCTGGCCGGCGCGCCGGGGGCGCCGTGCAAGGGCAGGCTTTCGGTGCGGCAGGGCGCGTGGGGCAGGATGTGTTCGCGCGCCGCGAGGTCCATGACGTCCTGCGCCATGCGGCGATAGGTGGTCCATTTGCCGCCGGTGACGGTAATCAACCCCGCGTTGGACATCAGGATGGTGTGCTCGCGCGATAGCGTTTTGGTGGCTCCCACGCCGCTGGCCTTGACCAGCGGGCGCAGGCCGCTCCATACGCTGGTGACATCGGCGCGCGTGGGCTTGCGGCTAAGGTAGCGGGCCGCCGTGGCGAGAATGAAGTCGACATCCTCGCGGCCGGCATCCGGTTCCAGGGGCAGGTCGGCGCGCGGCGTGTCGGTGGTGCCGATGATGGTGTGTCCGTTCCAGGGCACCACGAACAGGACCCGCCCGTCGTCGGTCTTGGGAATCAGGATGGCCTTGTCGCCGGGCAGGAAATCGCGCGGCAGCGTCAGGTGCACGCCCTGGCTGGGTGCGACGATACCCATCGCGGAACGGTCCTCCATGCGGCGGATTGCGTCGACCCACACGCCGGTCGCGTTGATGACGCATTTGGCGTTCAGGACGAAGGTCGTGCCGCTCAGGCCGTCGCGCGCCGTGACGCCGTCGATGCGTCCGTTGCTCTGGTTCAGTCCCGTGACGCTCATGTAGTTCACCGCCACGCCACCCAGGTCGAACAACGTGCGCATCAGCGTCGTGGCCAGGCGCGCGTCGTCGAACTGGCCGTCGTAATACAGCACGCCCCCGCGCAGCCGGTGGCCGTCGATGGCGGTGGCCAGGGTGGGGGCGTCGGCCAGTACCTGCGAGCGCGACAGCAGCCGGCTGGGCCGCAGGTTCAGGCGGCCCGCCAGCATGTCGTACATCTTCAGGCCGATGCCGTAGAACGGTTGGTCGAGCAGGTTGTAGGACGGCACGACGAAACCCAGCGGCCAGACCACGTGCGGCGCATTGCGTCCCAGCAGTCCCCGCTCGTGCAGGGCCTCGCGGACCAGGCTGATATTGCCTTGCGCCAGGTAGCGCACGCCGCCGTGCACCAGCTTGGTGGCGCGGCTGGACGTGCCTTTGGCGAAATCGGCGGCTTCGATCAACAGTGTGCGATAACCGCGGGCCGCGGCGTCGACCGCTGTACCCAATCCCGTCGCGCCGCCGCCGATGACGATCACGTCCCACGGCTGGGCGGAATCGAGTTGCGTCAGCAGGCGTTCGCGGGAGGGCGGCGTAACGGTGGCGGAAGTTGTCATGGCAGGGCCTGGTCGGAAGGCGGATGGGCAGTGATCTCGCAGCGCACGCCGGACTCCCGTAGCACGCGCGCGATGGTTTCGGGGATGGGCTGGTCGGTGAACAGGCGGTCGATGCGGGACACGTGGGCGACTTCCACCATGGCCTGGCGTTCGAACTTGCTGCGGTCGGCCGCCAGCCAGACCTCGCGCGACTGTTCGATGATGGTGCGCGCCACGCTGACTTCGCGCAGGTCGTAGTCGCGCAGGGTGCCGTCGGCTTCGATGCCGGATATGCCGATCAAGCCGATATCGACCTTGAAGCGGCGAATGAAATCGATGGCGGCGTCGCCCACGATGGCCCGATCGCTGGCGCGCATCAGGCCGCCGGCCACGATGACCTCGCAGTCGGGATTGGCCGCCAGGATGTCGGCCACGTGCAGATTGTTGGTAATGACGCGCAAGCCGCGGTGGTTCAGCAGCGCACGGGCGATCGCTTCGGTGGTGGTACCGATATTAAGGATCAGCGAGCAGCCTTCGGGGACCTGCGCGGCCACGGCCTGGGCGATGCGCCGTTTGCCCTCGGCGTTGACCGCCTTGCGCTGCTGGTAGGCGATGTTTTCCGTCGTGGAAGAGGCGGCCACGCGCACGCCGCCGTGGAAGCGGGCGAGCAGGCCGGCGCCCGCCAGCAGGGTGACGTCGCGGCGCACCGTCTGCAGCGTTACGCCGAAGCGTTGCGCCAGGGCTTCTATCGAAGCCGTGCCGTCCTCGCGAACCGCTTCGACAAGCGCGATCTGGCGTGGGTTCATGTCCATAAACGCATCATAAACGAACTTAAACGAAAGTAAAAGAACGAATCCGCGCATGGCCGTCATCGCTTCGGAGCGCACCGCCGCTCAGCCGTAAAGCCTAAAGCTGGGTAAACGCGCGTTACCTGGACCGCGGCGGGCCTTCTACACTTTTGCCTGCCTTACCTGCCGGATCCACGCGTACCCGCAGCGCAATGACGACGCTCCGGCATCCGACAAGCTGTCCCCCGGTTTATGCGCCACGGGCGTCGCATGGAGAACCCATCGACATGCCCCGGCGCCAAGCCTTGCAAAAGAACATTGCAACAATGGGAGGCGGAGCGATGAAGGGCAACTCTTCCGCACGCGCGGCCCGGCTTGCCGGCGCCTGCCTGTGTGCCGGCGCCGGGGCCGTCTTCGCCGACGACGCGGCACCGTCGGCCGATACCTGGAAGTTCGAAGCGACGCCTTATTTCTGGGCGGCGGGGATGAGCGGTTGGGGCCGTGTCGGCGCCCGCACCCCTACCGTGCGCTTCGATACGGACTTTTCGCAGATCTGGGATCACCTGGATTTCGGCGCGATGGGCACGTTCGAGGCGCGCAAGGGACGCTGGGGCATCCTGTTCGACGCGTTCTACGTGAAAGTCAGCCAGCGCAGCGAGCCGCTGGCGCGGGGCGCGCTGGGCACCGTCGATACGACCCTGCAGCAGACCATACTGCAGGCGGCTGGCGCCTACCGGGTGTTCGATAGCCCGAAGACGCCGGTCGATATCCTGGCCGGCGCGCGCTACACCTATCTGGACGGCGACCTCGATTTCTCGAAAAGCCGGCTTCTGCCTGCCGGGCCTTCGCGCAGCGGCAACGTCGATTGGGTCGATGGATTCGTCGGCGTGCGCGCGTCCTATGCCCTGACCGACAAATGGTCCCTGGTGGGATACGCGGATGCCGGTACCGGCGGCGGCGATTATTCCTGGCAGGTCCTTGCCGGCACCAACTACGAGTTTTCCAAGTCCCTGGTGGGCAAGTTCGGCTATCGGATCATCAGCATGAAGTACGAGTCCGACAAGTTTCTGTACAACGCGAAGACCGCGGGGTTGTTCCTGGGCTTGGGGATACGGTTCTGATCCCTTGGGGATACGGTTCCGATCCTTATTGGCCGCGTCCGGCATGGTCCGGGAGGCTGACATGAAAACTCGCCAATTCCTGTATGCCGCGGCCGTCGTTCTGGCGGCGGGCATGGCCGGACAGCCGGGCGCCCAGCAGATCGGGTCTCCGGTCGAATCCAATCGGGAAGCGGCTGGCGCCGAGCCGGGTTCGCCGGACGCGACGACCACCATCGATGGACGCTACCTGCCGCCGCCGCCGCCGAAGTTCGGCGGACGCATCGAGCTCAATGCCGCGCAGTCGACCCCCGCGTGGCCGGCGCGCGTCGTGCCGCCGCAGGGCGCGCCCAATGTCCTGCTGATCATGACCGACGACGTGGGCTTCGGCGCGCCGTCCACTTTCGGCGGTGTCATCCCCACGCCGGCGCTGGACCGCATCGCGAACAACGGCCTGCGGTTCACCAATTTCCATTCGACCGCGCTGTGTTCGCCCACGCGCGCCGCGTTGATTACGGGCCGCAATCACCATTCGGTGGGTTTCGGCGTCATTTCGGAGGGCGCGTCGGGATACCCAGGCTATGACAGCGTGATCGGCAGGGACAGCGCCACCATCGGCCGCATCCTGCGCGACAACGGCTATCGCACATCCTGGTTCGGCAAGGACCACAATACGCCCAGTTGGACGGCCAGCGCGATCGGCCCGTTCGACCAGTGGCCGATCGGCATGGGATTCGACTATTTCTACGGATTCGTCGGCGGCGATGCCAGCCAGTGGGAACCCAACCTGTTCCGCAATACCACCGCGATCTATCCCTATGTGGGACATCCGGGATGGAACCTGACCACCGCGATGGCCGACGAGGCGATCCAATGGCTGTCCCAGCTCGATGCCATCAATCCCGCGATGCCGTTCTTCCTTTACTACGTTCCCGGCGGCACGCATTCCCCGCATCATCCGACGCCGGAATGGATCGCCAGGATCCGTGATATGCATCTGTTCGACAAAGGATGGAACGCGCTGCGCGAGCAGATCTTCGAGAACCAGAAAAAACTCGGCGTCATTCCCGCGGATACGGTGCTGACCGACTGGCCGGACGATCTGCTCAAACGCTGGGACGGCCTCTCGGACGAAGAGAAAAAACTGTATATCCGCCAGGCCGAGGTCTACGCGGCCTATCTGGCCTATACCGATCACGAAATCGGCCGGGTGATCGATGCGGTCGACAAATCGGGCCGGCTGGACAATACGCTGATCATCTACATCAGCGGCGACAACGGCGCGTCGGCGGAAGGATCGCCCAACGGCACGCCCAACGAAATACTGCAGTTCAATGGCGTCGAGGTGCCGGTGGCCGAGCAGATGAAGTACTACGACGCCTGGGGTTCGCAGTACACGTACAACCACATGGCGGTACCTTGGGCCTGGGCCTTCGATACGCCGTTCCGCTGGACCAAGCAGGTACCGTCCTACTTTGGCGGCACGCGCCAGGGCATGGCGGTTTCCTGGCCCCGCGTCATCAAGGACAAGGGCGGTGTCCGCAACCAGTTCCATCACGTCATCGATGTGGTGCCCACACTGCTGCAGGCCAGCGGCATTCCCGCGCCGGTAATGGTGGACGGGATCGCGCAGAAGCCTATCGAAGGCGTCAGCATGATGTACGCCTTCGACAAGGCCAACGCCGGCGCGCGGTCGCCTCACCGCACGCAATACTTCGAGATGATGGGGGTGCAGGGGCTGTACGACAACGGCTGGATGCTCAGCGCGGTCCCGACGCGGCCGCCGTGGAACCTGGTCGGCACGTCTATCCAGAATCCGGCCAGTGCCTATCGTTTCGAGCTGTTCGACACCAGCAAGGACTGGTCGCAGGCCCATGACGTCGCCGCCGCGCATCCCGACAAGGTCAGCGAGATGAAAGACCTGATGTTCGCGGAATTCGCCCGTTATCAGGTATTGCCGCTCGATGCGTCGGTGGTCACCCGGATGGTGGAGCCGCGGCCGTCCGTGACCGGCGGGCGGCGTTCCTTCACCGTCGCGGCGCCGCTGACGGGCCTGCCCCGGGGCACGGCGCCCAGCGTACTGAATACCTCGTACACCATCGTGGCCGAGGTCGACGTGCCGGCGGGCGGCGCGGAGGGCGTCATCGTCACGGACGGCGGGCGCTTCGGCGGCTACGGGATGTACCTGCTGCGGGGCAGGCCGGTTTTCGTATGGAACCTGCTCGGCCTGGAGACGGTGCGCTGGGAGGCGCCGGATGTCCTTGCGCCGGGCAAGCACAGGCTGGAATACGACTTCCGTTACGACGGACTCGGATACGGGACCCTGGCGTTCAACGATCTGAGCGGTGTCGGCCGATCCGGCACGGGGGTGTTTTCCGTGGACGGGAAGACCGTCGCCACCCACGCGATGCAGAAAACCGTTCCCATGACCCTGCCTTGGGACGAAACCTTCGACATCGGGTCCGATACGGGCACGCCGGTGGTGGACCAGGACTATCAGGTGCCGTTCCGCTTTACCGGCACCATCGGCAAGGTGACCGTCACCCTCGACCCGCCCAGGCTGACGGCCGCGGACGAGCAGCGTCTGCGGGAGGCGCAGCAGCGGGCAGCCGCCAGCCGATAGGGCGGATAGGGCGGCCGGCCAGGCCGCTATTGGCGTCGCCCGGTGTTACCCCTGGTCCTGGCATTGGGGGGCACCGGTGCGCATCCTCCGCCGCTTGGCCGACCACGCTGCCGTCCGGTCACTGTGTGACTCCTCGCCTCAATTTGACACTTCCAGAGACGAACGCCGGCTGGCAGGCCTCGTATCCTTCCTGGCTTCTTCCTTCGGCCATGTGGTCGGGTTGACTAGGCCATGCCCCGGGCGGGTATGATCGACGGATAAACGAGCGCCGGCATGCGCGTTTTTCATGACGCGCCGATGACGGCGCCTATCGGTGCAACGGCGCCGCGAAAGATTGACGATTCATCAATAAATCAGGAGATAGAGTATGAACCGACCGCTCGATGGACTCGTAGCCGCACTCGATGTGCCGGCTTATGTGCGGCACCGTAAACTCGTCGATTGGGTCGGCGAATTCGTGGCGCTGGCCAAGCCCGATCGCGTGGTCTGGTGTGATGGTTCGCAAGAGGAATACGACCGGCTGTGCGAGCAGATGGTCCAGGCCGGCACGCTGCGCCGCCTGAATCCGGAGAAGCGGCCGAACTCCTATCTGGCGTGGTCCGATCCCGGCGACGTTGCCCGCGTGGAGGATCGCACCTTCATCTGCACCGAGGACAAGGCCGATGCCGGTCCCAACAATAACTGGGCGGCGCCCGCCGACATGCGCGCGACGCTGAACAAGCTGTTCGACGGCGCGATGCGCGGCCGCACCTTGTATGTCGTGCCGTTTTCCATGGGACCGCTCGGATCGCCGATTTCGCACATCGGCGTCGAGCTGACCGACAGCCCGTACGTGGTGGTCAGCATGCGCATCATGACGCGCATGGGCAGCAAGGTGTACGACATCCTGGGCGACGACGGCGAGTTCGTGCCCTGCGTGCATACCGTGGGCGCGCCCCTGGCCCACGGCCAGGCCGATGTGCCCTGGCCTTGCAACCCGACCAAATACATTGTCCATTACCCCGCGACCCGCGAAATCTGGAGCTACGGCTCGGGCTACGGCGGCAACGCGCTGCTGGGCAAGAAGTGCTTCGCTTTGCGCATCGCGTCCACCATGGGACATGACGAAGGCTGGCTGGCCGAGCACATGCTGATCCTGGGCGTGACTTCGCCCGAAGGCAAGAAGCATCACGTCGCGGCGGCGTTCCCGTCGGCCTGCGGCAAGACCAACTTCGCCATGCTTATTCCCCCGCAAGGGCTGGACGGCTGGAAGGTCACCACCATCGGCGACGATATCGCGTGGATCAAGCCCAGCAAGGACGGCAAGCTGCACGCCATCAACCCGGAAGCCGGCTATTTCGGCGTGGCGCCCGGCACGGGCGAGAAGACCAACCCCAACGCCATGGCGACGCTGAAGGCGAACTGCATCTTCACCAACGTCGCGTTGACCGACGACGGCGACGTCTGGTGGGAAGGCATGACCGAACAGGCGCCCGCGCACCTGATCGACTGGCAGGGCAATGACTGGACCCCGCAGATCGCCAAGGAAACCGGCCGCAAGGCGGCGCATCCGAACGCACGTTTCACGGCGCCGGCTTCGCAGTGTCCTTCCATCGATTCCGAATGGGAGAATCCGCAGGGCGTGGTTATCGATGCCTTCATCTTCGGCGGCCGCCGGTCCACGACCGTGCCGCTGGTGACCGAGGCCCGCAATTGGGAAGAGGGCGTCTATATGGCCGCCACCATGGGGTCGGAGACCACCGCGGCCGCGGCCGGCCAGCAGGGCGTCGTACGGCGCGATCCCTTCGCCATGCTGCCCTTCTGCGGCTACAACATGAGCGATTACTTCCAGCACTGGCTGGACCTGGGCGAAAAGCTGCGCAAGACCGGCGCGACGCTGCCGCGCTTCTACTGCGTCAACTGGTTCCGCAAGGGACCGGACGGCAAGTTCGTCTGGCCGGGTTTCGGCGAAAACATGCGCGTGTTGAAGTGGATGCTGCAGCGTATCGAAGGCAAGGCCGATGGCCAGGAACATGTCTTCGGCGTGTCGCCGCGCTACGAGGACCTGGACTGGAACGGCCTGGAGTTCGGCGCCGGCAAGTACGAGCTGGTGTCGTCGATCGACGCGGATGCATGGCGCGACGAGCTGGCGCTGCACGATGAGCTGTTCAAGCAGTTGGCCTATCGCCTGCCCAAGTCTCTGCCGGACACCAAGCAGCGTATCGAGAACCGTCTGGCCGCCTGACCGGGCCGCGGTATCGACAGGACGCGGGGCCTCGCAACCGGAAGGTGCGAGGCCCCGCGTGCGTTGTCAGTCCGGGCCCAGCGATTTTTCCATGAAGACGCTGAGCGGGTCCGGCAGGTAGTCGCCGAAAGGCGCGATGTCGCGGTAGCCGCCGGACCGGTACAGGCCCAGGGCTTCCGGCTGGTAGATGCCGGTTTCCAAACGCAGGACTGCAATACCGCGCTCGCGGGCCCGGCTTTCCAGGCGTTGCAGGAGGCGGCGGCCCAGTTTGGCGCCGCGCGCTTCCGGCGCGACGAACATGCGCTTGATTTCCGCGCTGCCGTCCAGCGCGGGCACCAGGGCGCAGCATCCCAGCGCGGCGCCATCGCGGCGGGCCACGAAGAAATCGATGCCCGGTTGCTCCAGCGCGCCCGGATCCAGGATGTGATTGCTTTCCGGCGGGTAGAGCCCGTGCAGGTAGGCATCGGCCTGCGCGAGCAGCGCCAGCACATCGTGCTGGCGTGGCGATTCCAGAGCGATGGCCGCGAGGTCAGTCGTCCAGGTCGACGTCATCGTCCTCTTCGTCCTCTTCGTCTTCCTCGTCCTGTTCCAGCGCGTCGTAGCCCTTCCAGGTGATACGCCAGATGGCGTCCTGGCCGGTGGTGCTTTCCGTCAGCTTCTTGATCAGGCCGGCATCGGCAAGCAGCTCCAGATGATGGCTGACTTCCTCCGGCGTGGCGTCATCGATATCGAGCTCCTGTACGGCGGCCGTCACGTCGCGGCCGCTCAGCGCCGACGCTTCCGCATCGCGGAACGCGCCCAGGATGGTTACGACCAGATCGAAATTGCGTTGCATGGCGACACCTCGTATGTTGGAGCGCCGTAACGGCGCACCCTCAACGTTAACAGATGCGCTGTCGTCGGGATGTCACACGCGGCACGCGTCAGCCGGGCAGCAGGCACTCCCTGCAGGATGTCAGTGCCAGATGCGCGTCCCGGATCATGAAATTGACCAGCGTGGCCGATACGCCCAGGTCGCGGGCGATATCGCGCTGCGTATGTCCTTCGATGCGGTATAGCTCGAAGGCGCGCCGCGTGCGCGCCGAAAGGCCCGCGAGCGCGGCGCTGGCCATGGACAGCGCCTGCTGGCTGATCACGATGTTGTCGGCGCCGTCGGTGGTGGTGACGTGCTCGCCGTCCCCTTCTTCGGTGAACAGGCGGTGTTCCAGCGCGCGGCGGCGGTGGTAATCGATGGCAAGGTGGCGGACGGTCTGGAACAGGTAGGCGACGGGCTCGCGTATGGTCGATAGGGGAGGGCCTTCGAGCAGTTTCAGGTAGGTGTCCTGGACCACGTCATCGGCCAATTCCGTCGAGCCCAGGATGCGCAGCGCGGCGCGCAGCAGCCTGGGCTGATGGACCATGTACAGCGCCGCCAGCGATTCGGCGGCCGGTGTCTCTTTCTGCATGGATACTCCTTGCGGATAGGCTCGGTTTGCCGGCTCGCGATACGGGTCAGTAACGGTAGGCCGCGGTGGCCATGACCGTTCTGTCTATGCCGTATCGGCAATTGAGCCGGTCGTTGCGACAGACCACCGTTTCTTTGTTCGTCAGGTTCGTTGCATCGATAGAGAAGCGCCATCGGCCGGTTTCATAGCCCAGCGACGCATCCAGCATCGTGGCGGCCGAGTTCTTCATCGTGTTCTGCACGTCGATCCAGGTGGAGCCGACGTAGCGCACGCCCAGCGCGGCTCGCCAGCCCTTGGCGTAGCCGTCGGTAAAGCGGTGCTGCACCCACAGTGACGCCATGTGGCGCGGAGTGACGATCGGCGTCTTCCCCTGGCCGCCGTCGTTGCTGCGCACGGTGGTGACATCGTTGTAGGTGTAGGCGGCCAGCACGTCCCAACGGCGCGCCAGCGTCGCCTTGCCCTGCAATTCCAGGCCGCGCGAGCGGACTTCGCCGGTCTGTACCTCGAATCCGTCATGCAGCGGGTCGGCGGTCAGCCCATCGCGCTGGCGCAGGTCGAAAACCGCCAGGGTGTACAGCGCATCCATATCGGGCGGCTGAACCTTCACGCCCGCTTCGACCTGCGCGGCCCTGGCCGGCGTGAAGGGCGTCCCGGCGTAGTCCGCGCCAAGCTGCGGCAAAAAGGACGTGGCGTAGCTGACGTAGGGCGATACGCCGGGGACGATCTCGTAGGCCAGTCCCGCGCGGCCGGTGTAGGCGCTATCGTTCTGGGCGGTACGGGTCCCCTGGAAATGATCGATCGTGTCGTTGTCCACGCGATCGTGGCGGCCGGACAAGGTCACCGTCCAGTCGCCGTAGCGGATCTGGTCCTGGGCGTAGAGGCCCCATTGCGTGCTGGTCTGCTTCATGTCCAGAAAGGTCGCGAGCGTACCGGGCAGCGGCAAATGCAGCCCGTAGACGGGATCGTCCAGGTCCAGGTCGGGGGCCGGGCCTTGCTTGTAGGTCTGCCAGCCGACTACCCGCCGATAATCGATGCCCAGCAGCAAGGTATGGCTGCCTTGCGCCGCGTCGTCGAAGCGGCCTTCCAGCTGGCTGTCCACCGCCAGGCCATGCATGGATTCGCGGGCGTCGACCAGATAGCGCGACAAGGTCTTGCCGTCGGGCTGCAGCGCCAGCGGGTACAGGTTGCGCAGCGTCATGTCGCCATGCTGGTAGCGCAGGTTCTGGCGTGCCGTCCATGCGCGGTTCAAGCGGTGTTCGAATTGATAGCCGATGCTGGCGAGGTTGCGGTCGTAGTCGTCGTAGGCGTAGTCGCCCACCAGCGTGCGCCGGGGGTAATAGCCGCGCGATTCGCCGTCGTTGCGATCGTGCTGGTAGTTCAGCAGCAGCGTGAGGGAGGTATTGGCCGACCGCCATGTGTAGGCCGGCGCCACGTAGGCCAGATTGTCGCGGTAGCGGTGGCCGCTGGTGTATTCGTCCTGGGTGCCGGCTTCGCGGCCGGTGGCGGTCAGGCGATACAGGGACGACCCTTGCGCATCGATGGGACCGCCCAGGTCCAGGTAGGCCTGGCGGTAATCGTAGGACCCGACTTCCACGGCGACCTCGTGCAAGGGCTGGTCGGGCGGACGCTTGGTCGTGCGGTTGACCAGGCCGCCGGCGGAGACCTGGCCGTAGAGCGAGGACGACGGCCCACGCAGCACCTCGATGCTTTCCAGGGCGTAGACCGGCAGGCGTGGCCGGATCTGGTCGTACGGCATTTGGCTCAGGCCATCGCGGTAATCGCCGCTGAGCTTGGCATCGAAGCCGCGCAGCACGATCCAGTCGTTGCGGATTTCATTGCCGCCGTAGTTGTTGATCTGGACCCCCGGCGTGTACTGCAGCGCCTGCACCACCGAACCGCTATTGCGCGCCTGCATTTCACGTTGCGTGATGACCGAAACGGATTGCGGGTTGGCCAGCAGGCTGGTCTCGGTTTTCGTGCCCGTGGCGGTCTGCCTGGCGACGAAAGGGTCGGCGTCGGTCGACGTGCTGGCTTGCACGATGACGGTGGGCAGCACCGCGGCGGTGTTCGTCGGGATGCGGACGATGTGGTAGCTGCCGGGCGGCTCCTGGCGCGCTTCCAGCCCGCGGTCCAGCAAGACCGCGGCGAACGCCTGGTCCAGGGTGTAGCGGCCTTGCAGGCCGTCGCTGCGCGCGTCGCCGACGAGTGCCGGATCGAAGTAGAGCAATACGCCGCCCTGGCTGGCGATGTCCTGCAGGACGCGCGCCAGGCGATCCGGCGCGACATCGAAGCGCCGGCTGGCCGGGGCGGCCGGGCGAAGTCCGGTGGCTTCCGGCGTGGCCGGACGATGTCCAGCGGATGCGCCGTCCACGGGGCGGGCGCCATCCTGCGGAGGCAGGCCCTGGGCGTGCGCGCGTCCGGAAGGGCCGGCCCAGGCCAGCCCGGCGATCAGGGCAGCGGTCACGAGCCGGTCCAGGGCGGAATACGGCCAGGATTTCCCGTAGCGAGACTGTGCATCGCCTCTCCTCGTCATGACGTCAGGTTCCGTTGTCGACCCGATTCCGGGCCGTCCGTGCATAGAGGACACGCGGCCATCCGAAAACCGGAAAGTGCCAGCAGTTTTTTTTTGCCGTCGGGCCGCCCCACGGCAAAAAAGCCCCCGGCGGGCAGCGAGCGGGCTTGCCGGCGCCGCGTGAGGGCGATCTTTTTGCCGAGGAACGGCCGGGGCGTGTCCTTATGCGGGACGGCGCGCGGAGACTTCTATCCAGTAGGGCGTCCGTCGCGTGATGGCGATGGGCAGCAGGCCGCTGATCGCATCCAGCACGCGGTCGGTATCGTCCGTGGGAAAAAGGCCCGACAGGCGCATGCGCCCGGCGGCGGCATCACAGGTGATGTAGCCGTGGCGATAGCGGCTGAGTTCGGCGAGAAAGTCCGCCAGGCTGACGTTGTCCGCCGCGATCCGGCCCTGCAGCCAGGCATCGGTGCCCGGCGCGACGCCGCGTACCGGGCCCAGCCCGGCACGAGAAAAGGTGGCCATGCGGCCGGCCTGCAGATAGGCGGGCTGCGCGCCGTTGCCGGCGTTCACGCTGACCTGGCCTTCGTAGACGGCCACGGTGGCGCGGTCGTCATCCAGGCGGACATTGAAGCGCGTGCCCAGCGCCCGGATGGTGCCCGCGACGGTATGCACCAGGAAGGGAATTCGGCTGTAGGCCGGCTCGTGTCCGGTGGTGAAGAAGGCTTCGCCCCGCCGCAGTGTGACGATGCGCCCGGCCTCGCTGAAATTGACGTCGATGCCGCTGCCCGTGTTGAGCACGACGCGGCTGTCGTCCTGCAGGAGGATCTCGCGGCGCGCGCCGATGCGCGCGGTGTAGTCCGGCGTGATCCGCAGCAGGCGCATGCGGTCCACCAGCCACAAGGTGGGAATGCCCAGGATTGCAAGCCCGGCGGCGCCGCGCAGCAGCCGGCGGCGGGCATCCTTGCGCCGCTCCCGACTCAGGGCCTCGTAGGCGGGCCTGCTGCGGATCGCATTCATACGGTCGTCCACGTAGGCCAGTTGGGCCCAGGCGCGCTGGTGATCGGCATCGGCGGCGCACCATGCGACCCAGGCCTGGCGGTCTTTGTCCGTGGCCCGTCCCGACGAGAACAGCACGTACCAGCGCGCGGCCTCTTCCGCGACGCGCGGATCCAGCGGTATCCCGCCGGCATACAGAATGGTGGGATGCTGCGCGCCGCGGCTCATCGCGCACCCTCTTGCAGGAAAAAGCAGGCTTGCACGGCGCGCACCATATAGTTGCCCACCGTGCGGGTCGTGACGCCCAGGCGCGCGGCGATTTCTTCGTACTTCATGCCTTCCAGCTGCGCGAGCAGGAAGGCCTCCCGCACCTTGGCGGGCAGGGCGTCCAGCGCGGCATCGACGGCATATAGTTGTTCGAGGACAAGCTTGCGCTGTTCGGGATCCGGCGCGTATTCCTCGGGGACCAGCGCCAGCGCGTCCAGATAGGCCCGCTCGATGGCGTTGCGCCGGTAGTGATTGGCCAGCAGCCGACGCGCGATGGTGGCCAGGAACGCACGGGGTTCGGCCAAGGCCGGCAGGTCGCGGGCCGTGAGGATGCGCACGAAGGTGTCCTGCGCCAGGTCGACGGCGGCGTCCTCGCCCCCCATCCTGTGCCGGAGCCAACCCGCGAGCCAGGGTTGATGCTGGGAGTACAGCGCTTCCGTTCGTTGATGCACGCTCAGCTCGTCGCCAGACATGGGACTGCCTCCGCAAGGGGATCAGAAGATTGATTTTGGTAATGATAACGTTTATCACTTAGTTTTCATAATGCGTTGTGCCGGCAGGCACCGCCGCCGCTAAATTCCCCGGCCCGTCGTTCGTCAATGGAAATGAGAGCTAATCCTGTCTTGGGCAGGACCGCCTCATTCCTGCAATCGACACGGATGGAAAATCATGAGTTGCTTCGATCGTGAAGGTGCAATCCTGCGCGTGCTGGTCAACGACGAGGAGCAGTACTCGTTGTGGCCGGATTTCAAGGCCGTCCCCGCGGGCTGGCGCGACACCGGCATACAGGGTGACAAGCAGACATGTCTGGCATATGTCGAAAAGGTCTGGACCGATATGCGGCCGCTGTCGCTGCGCCGCTTCATGGATGAACAAGCCGCGGCGGTGGAATGATGTCCCCGGCGGTTTCCCTGTTATGCCTGCCTTGCGCGGGCGCGAGCGCCACGATGTACCTGCGCTGGCGGCGTCGGCTCGAACCTTGGCTGCGCATCGTGCCGGTGGAGCTTCCCGGGCGCGGCGTGCGCATGGACGAGCCGCATGCCGCGGATGTCGAGGCGCTCGCCGCCCGCCTGGTCGACGAGCATGCGGCCGATATGGCAGGGCCCTATGCGCTGTTCGGCCACAGCATGGGCGCCTTGATCGCGTATCACATGGCCGTGCGCGCCGGTGAACAAGGCCGGCCGTCGCCGCGCCTGCTGATCGTATCCGGCAGTCCCGCGCCGGCGCATCGCGATCCGTCGCGTTTCGATGGCATGGATAACGACCAGGCGCTGGTCGCCGATCTGCGCAAGCAGGGTGGAACGCCGGAGGCCGTCCTTGGCAGCCGCGGGC
This sequence comes from Bordetella genomosp. 11, assembly GCF_002261215.1. Lineage (NCBI taxonomy): Bacteria > Pseudomonadati > Pseudomonadota > Betaproteobacteria > Burkholderiales > Alcaligenaceae > Bordetella > Bordetella genomosp. 11. Next base: position 922,458 of record NZ_NEVS01000004.1, read on the forward strand.
TGCGCCGCTTTGCCCTGGATACCCTGGCGGCCGACTATGCCATGTGCCGCGCCTATCGCCACACGCCGCGGGCGCGGCTGGCCTTGCCCCTGCTGGTGCTGGCGGGCCGTGACGATGACATCGCGCCGTCCGCGATCGCCGCATGGCGCGAGGAGACCGACGCCGAGGCGCGGCAGGTGTGGTTCGACGGCGGGCATTTCTTCGTCAAGCATCGGGAAGAGGAAGTCCTGGCGCTGGTCGACCAATCCTTGCGGCCTTATGCGGGGCTGACGCGGTACGGGTTTGCCGCCGCGCTTGCCTGACCGCGCCGCCGTCGCGGCGCGGCTGGCGGATGCGATCGCGCCGCGAGGCGGCGCGTCGCCGCTTTGAATCGATGGAATCCATCATGGAACGAGACGTACGTACCGGGCCGGCGGATGGCGGATTGCCGGTGGTGATATCGCCCCGGCATGAAGGCGAAGCGCTGATGCAGGCCTGGCCCTGGCTGCAAGCGCGCATCGATGCGGCCTTGCCGCGCGCTGGCGGCGTGCTGCTGCGCGGCTTCGAGGTCGGCTCGGTGGAGGCCTTCAGGCATTTCGCGGCGGCCTTCGGCCATCCCCTGCTGTCCTACGAATTCGCGTCCACGCCGCGCAGCGCGGTGTCGTCCGGGATCTATACGAGCACGGAATACCCGGCGCACCAGCATATTCCGCTGCACAACGAGCAGGCCTATACGCGCGAGTGGCCGATGAAAATCTGGTTCCACTGCGTGCAGGCCGCGCCGTCCGGCGGCGAGACGCCCATCGCCGACAGCCGCGCGATCTATCGGCGCATTCCCGCCGGGATCCGGGACCGTTTCGCGCGGGGCCTGGTCTACGTGCGGAACTTCGGCGAATTCGATGTGCCGTGGCAGCAGGTCTTCAACACGGACGACCCGGCGCGCGTCGAATCCTATTGCCGCCGCGCGGGCATCGAACTGGAATGGCTGCCGGACGACGGTCTGCGCACGCGGCAGCGCTGCCAGGGGGTGGAGCGCCATCCGGTGACCGGGGAGCTGGTCTGGTTCAACCAGGCGCATCTGTTCCATGTGTCCGCCCTGGATGCCGATGTGCGCGAATCCCTGGAGGAATTGCTGGGACCGGATCACATGCCCCGCAATGTCTATTACTCCGACGGGTCGGCGATCGACGATGGCGTGTTCGACGAGATACGCGCGGCCCTTGAGGCCGAGACCGTGGTGTTTCCCTGGCAGGAAGGAGATGTGCTGATGCTGGACAACATGCTGGCGGCCCACGCGCGCAGGCCTTACCGCGGTCCACGCAAGGTGGTGGTCGCCATGGCCCAGCCGCACGGCACCCTGATGTTCACCGACGCGGCGGCCGCATGAACGGCAGCGCCGATAACGCAGTGGTGTCCCATCCGGACGTGTCCATGGCGGCTTGCGCCTTCCCGGAGGGCAGCGCCGACGCGGCGAGCCTGGACGCGCGCCTGCGCCACTACGCGCGGACGCGGGGCGATGCCACCGCGCTGATCGTGGAGCATGCCGACGGGACGCTATCGCTGACCTATGCCGAACTGGACGCGGCGGCGCGCGGGCTGGCCGCCGTGCTGCGAGCGCGGCTGTCCCCCGGCGCCCGCGCGTTGTTGATGCTGGATAACGACCAGCACTATGCGGTGGCTTTCTTCGGCTGCCTGTATGCCGGCATGATCGCGGTGCCCGCCTTTCCGCCGGATCCGGCGCGCGAGCAGGAATTGCGGCGCCTGCAGGTGATCGCGCGGGATTGCGAGGCGGGCTGCGTGCTGACCACGGCGAACGTCGCGGCCGTGCTGGCGGATGCGCTGGCGTGGTTCGATGGCGTGCCTTTGCTGGCGATCGACGGGCCCGATGGATCTGCTGCGTTCGATGCGACCGAGGAACCGGGATCGGATCCCGGACGCATCGCATTCCTCCAGTACACCTCCGGATCGACGGCCGACCCCAAGGGCGTCATGGTCAGCCATGCCAACCTGATGGCCAATGAGCGGGCCATGCACGAGGGCATGGGGACGCGCGTGTCCGATGTGTGCGTGTCATGGCTGCCGCTGTATCACGACATGGGCCTGATCGGCGGCTTGCTGCAGGGCCTGTACCTGGGCACGCGCGTGGTGCTGATGTCGCCGAAGTATTTCCTGGAACGGCCCTTGCGCTGGCTGCAGGCGATATCGCGTCACGGGGGCAGTTTCAGCGGGGGACCGGACTTCGCCTACCGCCTGTGTGTCGAGCGCATCCGCCCGGACCAGCTGCGCGGACTCGATCTGTCCAGTTGGCGCATTGCGTTTTCAGGGGCCGAGCCCGTGAATCCGGACACGCTGGCCGCATTCGCGCGCCTGTGCGCGGAGGCGCGCCTGGCGGCGGCCGCGCTGTACCCGTGCTACGGGTTGGCCGAGGCCACGCTATTCGTGTCCGGCGGCGAAGCCGCGAAGCCGCCGATATGCACGGTGTTCGATGAGGCCGCATTGGCGGCGGGGCGGGCGCGGCCCGCGGCGCAGGGCCGGCGGCTGGTCGCCTGCGGCAGGCCCGCGCCCCGGCATCGCGTCGCGATTGTCGATCCGGAATCGCTGCGTCCCATGCCGGATGGCCGCCAGGGAGAAATATGGGCGTCCGGTCCCAGCATCGCGCAAGGGTATTGGGCCAACCGGGCGGCGACCGAACGGTCGCTGGCGACGCGCGATGGCGAGCGCTGGCTGCGTACCGGCGATCTGGGTTTCCTGCATGACGGCGAACTGTACGTCAACGGCCGCCTCAAGGACTTGATCATCGTGCGCGGGCGCAATCTGTATCCGCAGGACATCGAGGCCGTTGTCGAGGCGGAAGTCCCCCAGGCACGCAAGGGGCGCGTCGCGGCCTTCGCGGTGGAAACGCCGGACGGCGAGGGCATCGGGCTGGCGGTGGAAATCGCGCCCTTGCAGCGCAAGCACCATACGCCGGGCCATCTGGCGCGCGCGCTGGGCCGCGCCGTGGCGCTGGCCTGCGGCGAGCCCCTGTCGGTGGCGGTGCTGCTGGAGCCCGGCACCCTGCCCAAGACATCCAGCGGCAAGTTGCAGCGCGCGGCGACCCGGGCGGGATGGCGCAACGGGACCTTGCGCGCCTACGCGATACGGGAGCACGGCCGCTTCGTGCGCGGCGAAGCGGGCGACGCCGCCGCGATGCCGCCCAGGGATGGAACGGAAGCGGCCTTGGCGGCGATCTGGTCCGAGGCCTTGGGATGCGTGGTCGACGATAGGACGGCGCGTTTCTTCGAGCTGGGCGGCAGTTCTTTATCCGCGGTGCGGGTGGCCGCGGGCATCAGGATGCGCTGGCGGGTCGCGGCGAGCATGCGGGATGTGTTCACGTATCCGGTATTGGCCGAGTGCGCCGCGCATATCGATGCGATGAACGCGTCACGCGCGGCGGACGGCATGGATGGTGCCATGGATGCCATGGAGAGCGCGGACCCGGCCGCGCAGGGCGTGCTGGCGCCGGTCCAGCGCCGTTTGTGGCTGCTGGACCGCATGGCCGCCGACGACGACGCGCGGGCGCGCTACAACCTTGGCGTGGCCTTTTACCTGGATGGCGAGCTGGATGCCGGGCGGGTGCAAGCCGCGATCCAGGCCATCGTCGCCCGGCATGCGGTGTTGCGCACGACCTATCCGGACGATGAGGACGGCAATCCACTTGCCTGCGTCGCGTCCGAGTTGCGGATCGATGTTCCCGTGGTCGACGTGGCCGGGCAGGGTGACGGTCTGGTCGGCACCGACGATGCGGTGGCGCGCATGGCCGCCGGCTACGCGGAGGAGCCCTTCGATCTGAGCGCCGGTCCATTGCTGCGCGCGCGCTTGCTGCGGCTGGCCGCCGATCGCCATCTGCTGCTGCTCGTCGTGCACCATATCGTTTTCGACGGCTGGTCGGCGGGCGTGTTCGTGGACGAGTTTAGCGCCCACTACGCGGGCCGGGAATCCGCGCCGCCACGCTTGCAGTATGCGGACTATGCCCGCGCCGGCGCCCGCGCGGAAGCGCGTGGCGCCTGGTCGCGCAGCCTGGACTACTGGCGGGAAAACCTGGCGCATGCCCCGGCGCTGTCGTCGCCGGCCGCGGGCCGCGACGCTGGCGAACGGGCGGGAAACCATGCCGCGAACGCGGCGACGTTCAGGCAGACCGTGCCGGGAAGCCTCGCGCGCCGCCTGTCGGACCTGGCCCGGCGCCACGAGGCCACGCTGTTCCAGGCGCTGATGACGGTGTTCCTGATGACCCTGCATCGCCATGCCGGCCAGGACGATATCGTCGTCGGCACGGATACGGCGGGCAGGGAAGATCCCGCGTTGTCGCCGCTGATCGGCTTTTTCGTCAACCTGCTTCCCATTCGTTCCCGCGCGTTGGACGGCGCGCCTTTCCCGGCCTGGCTGGCGCGCGTGCGGGCGACGCTGCTGGATGCCTTGGAACACCAGGCCGTGCCGTTCGACCGCATCGTCGACACCGTGGGCGCGGCGCGGGACCGTGCGCGCAATCCGCTGGTGCAGGTCCTGTTCGTCATGCAGAACACGCTGCGCCTGTCCCTGGACCTGCCAGGTATCGCCGCGCGGCCCTTGCCGCTGCCCGCCTCGCATGCCCGCTTCGAGCTGGCCGTCTTCGTGCACGAGCAGGCCCGGGAACTGGAAATCGAATGGACCTATGACACCGCGCTGTTCGCGCCCGCCGCGGTCGAGCGGATGGCGGCGATCTGGGCGGAGGTCCTGCACCAAATCGCCGCCGACGATGGCCGGTCCTGGTCCGCCGCCGACATTCCCCCGCTATCGGAGTTCGACATGACTGCCCCGACCGTCACCGCATCCATGCCGTCCGTGGCGCCCGCTTCGTCCAGGCGCGCCAAGCTGGATCGGCTATCCGCCCGCCGTACCGGCCCGCTCGGCCGCCCGGCGCAGGCGCCCATCCGCATGGCGCCCCTGACGGCCGATCGGCCTTTCCCGCTGGTGATCCAGGCCACGGACCCGGACCTGGATCCGGTCGCCTGGGCGGCGGCGCAGCGCGCGCAGATCGAGTCCTTGCTGGAACGGCACGGCGGGATCCTGTTCCGCGATTTCGCGTTGCGCACGCCGCAGCAGTTCGAGGCCTTTGCCGAGGCGATCGAACCCTCGCTGTACGGCGGCTACGGCGATCTGCCGAAGAAGGAGGGCGGGCGCAACACCTACCGCTCCACGCCTTATCCCGAAAAGCAGATGATCCTGTACCACAACGAAAGCGCGCATCTGGAACGCTGGCCGCGCAAGCAGCTGTTCTTCTGCGAGCTGCCGGCGCGGGTCGGCGGCGCGACACCCATCGTCGATTGCCGCGAAATGCTGCGCCGGCTGCCGGCGGACATCGTGCAGGCCTTCGAGCGGCGGGGATTGCTGTACGTGCGCACTTTCACAGAACGCCTGGATGTCAGCTGGCAGCATTTCTTCGGCACGGACGATCGCCAGGCCGTCGAAGCCACGCTGCGCCGCGCGGGCACGGAATTCCGTTGGCTGGACGACAACACGCTGCAGACGCGCACGCGCTGCCCGGCCGTCATCGCGCATCCGCACACCGGCGAGCGTGCCTTCTTCAACCAGGTCCAGCTGCATCACATCCACTGCCTGGAACCGGAAGTCCGCGCCGACCTGCTCAGTATCGCGGGTATCGAGCGGATGCCACGCCAGGTTTATTTCGGCGATGGCGGGACCATACCGGCGTCGATGATGGATATCGTCGGCCGCACCTATGAAGCATGCGCCGTGCGCTTCGAGTGGGTGCAGGGCGACGTGGTCATGCTGGACAACATGCTGGCCGCGCATGCGCGCGACCCGTACGAGGAGCCGCGCAAGGTCGTGGTCGCCATGGGCGCCATGTTCGAGCGCGCCGCGCTGGCATCGGTGCCGGACAGGGGGTGAGGCGCATGGATATCGAAATGACCGACACGCGCGTCGTGGGGGAGCACTTGCCCTTGAGCCCGGAGCAGCGCGCCGTCGTGGCGGCGGGCGAAGCGGAAAGCGTGCACATCGCCCTGGTGGCGCTGGCCGGGCATGTGGACGAATCGCGGATGCGCGCGGCGCTTGACCGGCTGGCGATGCATCATGGCAGCCTGCGCCATGCCTATGGCCCCGTGCCGGGTTATCGCGGCCTGCGCCTGCTTGCCGACACCGCACCGGGTTGGCAATGGGAAGAAGCCGATCCGGATGCGCAGGCAGATGCGGAGCACGACGTGGCGCACGGCGTGGTGGACCGGGGTATCGCGGCGCGGCTGGCGTCGTGGCGCGCCGCCGGTCCGGCGCTGCGGGCGGCGCTGTGGCGTAGCGGCACGGGCGGCGCGTTGCTGGCCCTGGCCGTGCCGGCGCTGGCAGCCGATGGCGGATCGCTGCGCATCATGATCGACGACCTGGCGCGCGGCTATGGCGCGACGTCCGCATGGGACAAAGAGACGTTCGCGTATACCGAGTACATCCTGTGGCGCCGCGAACTGGACGATGACGAGGACGCCCCGGCCGCGCGCGGCTACTGGACTGGATACATGGCGCCGCATGCGGCCTGGGGCGGCCCCGCGCTGCGCCAGCTGGGGGCGTCCGCGCGGGACGGCGCATCCGCGGTTCCGCCCGCGATGGATATGGCCGTGGACCTTGCGGCGGACAGGCTGTCTGCATTGCGGGACACCGCGCGGCGCCTGGACCTGCCCATGCCTGTGCTGTTGCAGGCCGCGTGGTGGGCCGTATTGGGACGTATTGCCGGCGGCTGGAATTTCCTGGGCGGCTGGCAGCACGACTGCCGCCGTGATTACGACATGTTGTCCGGCGCGGTGGGCGTCTACGAGAAGATCCTGCCGGTCGTGCTGGACTGGGAGCCGGGGGCCGCGTTTGCCGACTGCGCCTCGCGGCTGGCCGATACGCTGGGGCGGCATATCGAGGCGCAGGAGTATTGGGAGGTCGACGCGCCGCCGTCGACGGCGCATCTGGAGGCCGGGTTCCAGTATGTCGACGAAGCGTCGTTGACGGAGGCGTCGCTGCAATGGACCGTGCGGCAAATGCCGGGGCCGGCGCGCGCGTTCGCCCTGGCCATGCAGGTGGGCATGCGGGCGGATGGCGCGCGGCTGACCCTGGCGTATGCGCCCGCGCGCCATCCGCTGTGGGCAGCCCAGGCCTTGCTGGGACAGTACGTCGCGCTGCTGGCTAACGTCGCGCGCGCGCCCCACACGCCGCTGGATAAGCTGCAAGTGATGGATGAGGCGGAGCGGCAGTCCCTGCTGGCGCGCCAGGGCGAGGCGCTGGACGCGGGGCCCCAGGCGCTGCCTGCCCTGATCGCGCGGTGGGCGCGGGATACGCCGGAGGCCCTGGCGCTGCGCGACACCCGCGAGGAATTGACCTACGCGGGCCTGGAGCGCCGCGTGGCGGCGGCGGCGGCCGGGTTGCGGCGCCTGGGCGTGCGCCGGGGCGCCATCGTGGCATTGCGGCTGCCGCGCGACGCCGGCCTGGTGGTGGCGATGCTCGCGGCATGGCGTTGCGGCGCGGCCTATCTGCCCATGGAAGAGGACTGGCCGGATGCCCGCTGCGCCGCGATCGTGCGCGCGGCGATGCCGTCATGCGTACTGGTCGCCTCGGAGACGTTGGCTGCACGCGCGCAAGCGTGGGCCCAGGGTGTGCCGTTGTTCGCGTCGGCGCGTCTGGAGGTGGCGCCGGATGACGCGCGTCCCGGCACGCCGGGGCAGGGCGGCAGGGTGGCCCCCGCGGATCGCGGCGATGCTTGCGCGCGGGGCGATAGCGATATGCCGACGCGGGACGATGTCGATTCCTCCGTCCTGGACGATGTCGCTTACGTCCTGTTCACGTCGGGCTCCACGGGCGAACCCAAAGGCGTGCCTATCGCGCATCGGCAGTTATTGAACTACGTAGCCGCGGCGACCCGCGCGATGGACCTGGGGCAGTCGCGCCGCTGGGCCTTGACGGGCACGGTCGCGGCGGACCTGGGGAACACCGCCTTGTTCGGCGCTTTATCCCAGGGCAGCGCCCTGATCGTTGCCGCGCAGGACGATATGCGCGATGGCGCCACCTTCGCCGCCTTTCTGGCGGCGCATCGTATCGACGGAATAAAGATGGTTCCCTCGCATCTGGAAGCCTTGCTCGACCACGAGCACGCCCGCGTGCCTGCGCGTGTGGTGCTGGGCGGCGAAGCGTCGTCGGCCGCGCTGGTGCGCCGCATTTTCGCCCTGTCGCCGCGATGCGCGCTCTACAACCATTACGGTCCCACCGAAGCGACGGTCGGCGTGATGATCCACCCGGTGGACGCATGGTGCGGAGATACGCCGATGGACGAGGCCCCTATCGCGGCCGATGGCGCGGCGGGTCCCGGCTACGGGTCCACGCTGCCGCTGACCCGCGTCCTGGGCAATTGCCGGGTGTATGTGCTGGACGCCGATCTGTCGCCGACGCCGCTGGGCGCGGCCGGCGAAGTCTATCTGGGCGGCGCGCAGCTGTGCGCCGGTTATCTGGGCGGGGAAGGGGCGCAAGCCTTCGTGGCCGATCCCCATCGGCCAGGCGAACGCCTGTACCGCACCGGCGACCTGGCCTGCGTGCTGCCGGACGGCGCGATTCGCCTGGCGGGACGCGTGGACCACCAGGTCAAGATACGCGGCCACCGCATCGAACCCGCCGAAATCGAGGCGCGCCTGCTGGCCTTGCCGGATATACGGCAGGCCGCGGTCATCGCGGTCCCGGCGGCCGGCGGCGTGGCGTTGACGGCGTTCGTGGTGGACACGGAAATGCCGGATGCGGTGGGCATCGCGGCCGACGGATCGGAGCCCGCCCGCGGCGGCGACGAGCGGATCGCGGCCTGGCGCCGCGCCCTGGCCGATATGCTGCCGGACGTCATGGTGCCGGCCCGGTTCCTGCGCTTGCCCGCCTTCCCGCGCCTGGCCAACGGCAAGATAGACCGGCAGGCCCTGGCGGCGCGCGCGCGCGGCCATGTCGAACAGGACGTCGGCCAGGCGCGGCCGCGCGACGCATTGGAGACTGTCGTGGCAAGCCGCATGGCCGAGTTGCTCGGGCAGCCCTCGTTGGGTATCGATGACGACTTCTTCGCGATGGGCGGGCATTCGCTGCTGGTCATCAGGCTGGTGACGCGGCTGCGCAAGGCGCTGAAGCTGGAGTTGCCGCCCGGCGCGGTGTTCGATCATCCGACCGCGGCGGCGCTGGCGGCCGAATTGCGCCGCCGTGCCGAGGATCCATCCGCCCTGGCGCGTATCGCCGAATCGCGCGTGGCCCTGGATCGCATGACGCCGCGGGAACGCGCCGCGCTGGCGGCCGGCATCGAGGAGCGCGCATGACCGTGTCCGACCGAACCCTTGCAGCGAGGATCAAGCATGACCGTATCCGACCGAACCCTTGCAGCGGGGATCAGGCATGACCGATAGCCGACTGGATCTGTTGCGGGCCCTGCTGGCCGATGACGAGGACGATGGCGAGCGCGCGGCTGGCGCGGCCTCCGTCGATGCCATGCCTCGCGCGGTGCTCGACACGGAGGGCTGGGCCGGGGTGTCGCCGGCACAGCGCCAGTTGTGGTTCCTGCATCGCTATGCGCCGTCGTCGACCGCCTACAACCTGCCGCGCGCGTTTCTGTTGCGCGGACCGCTGGACGCCGATGCGCTGCGGCGGGGCTTCGACGCCCTGGTGCGGCGGCATGCCATCCTGCGTACCCGCTTCGGCGAGATCGACGGCGTGCCGATGCAGCGCGTCGATCCTCATGGCCGATGCGAGCTGGCCTGGCACGACTTGTCCGGGCTGGCGCCCGCCGATCGCGAGCTGGCGCGCGAGGCGCGGCTGGCGGCGCTGGCGGGCCATGTCTTCGATCTGGAGGCGGACTTCCCGCTGGTAGCGACCTTGATGCGTCTGGACGCGGATACGCATGTCCTGGCGTGGTGCCTGCACCATATCGCGTCGGATGCCTGGTCCAATCCGGTCTTCGCCCGGGATCTGGCGCAAGCCTATCGACAGGCCCTGGCGCGGGAGGGCGAGGTGGCCTTGCCCGCCCTGGCCCGGCAGTACGTGGATTTCGCGGCATGGCAGGAGGAGCGCGCCGCGCGGGGCGCATGGGCGCAAAGTATCGACTATTGGGACCGGCACCTGGGCACCGACGCGCCGGCCCTGGTCCTGCCCACCGATCGCACGCGTCCCGCCGACATCGGTTTCGCGGGGGCATCCCATTACTTCGAGGTGCCGCCGGACCTGGCGCGCGCGCTGCGGGCCCATTGCGCCGCCCTGCGCTGCACACCCTTCGTCGTGTTGTTCGCCGCGTGGCAGGTGCTGCTGTCGCGCTATGCCGGGCAGGAGAGCTTCACCATCGGCGTACCGTCTTCCGGGCGCTCGCTGCCGATGTCACAGGAGCTGGTGGGCTTCTTCGTGCAGACCCAGGTCTTCAAGGCGGATATCGATGCCGCGCAAACCCTGGAGCAGGTGTGCCGCCGCGTACGCGACCTTGCGCGTGGCGCGATGGATCACGCGGACCTGCCGTTGGAACTCTTGCTGGAACGGCGCCATCTCGCCCGCGAGCCCGGCCGCCATCCCTTGTTCCAGGTGATGTTCGGCGTGCAGGCCACCGACGGCGCGCCGGAACTCGCGCTGAAGGACCTGTCGTCGACGCGACTGCCTTTGCCCGAGCGCGCCGCGAAATTCGAGCTGTCGCTGGACTTCCTGTTGAACGAGGCAGGGTGGGCGGACCCGCGTGGCGGCGAGAGCGCCGTGCTTGGCCGCCTCGAATACAACACCGCGCTGTTCACGGACGCCACCGCGCGGCGCCTGGCCGCGCGCTTCCTGGCCGTGCTGGCCGAGGTGGTGCAACGCCCGCAGTCGCGGGTCGCCGACGTGGACATCGTCCTGCCCGATGAAGCGGAGCGGTTGCGGGACTGGAGCCGGGGAGGGCCGGCCCTGGCCCCCTTGCCGCCGGTCCACGTCGCGTTCGCGGAACAGGCCCGGCGCACGCCGCGCGCGCCCGCGCTGGAAATGGGCGATGCGGTCCTGAGCTATGCGGAGCTGGACGGCCGCGCCAACGCATTGGCGCATCGCCTGGCCGCATTGGGGGTGGGGCCGGATGTGCCCGTCGCCATCATGCTGGAACGTTCCGTCGAGATGGTGGTCGGCTTGCTGGGCATCCTGAAGGCCGGTGCCGCCTATGTGCCCGTGGACCCGGAGTACCCGGCGCAGCGGCTGGCTTATATGCTGGAGGACTGCGGCAGCCGCCTGCTGCTGCTGAAAGGCGCCACGCCGGCCGCGCTGTCCATTCCGCCCGGCATGGCGGTGGTGGATCTGGCGCGGGACGCGGCGGCGACGCATGCGCGGCCGCCGGCGGTCCGCCTGCATGGCGAGAACCTGGCCTACGTCATCTACACATCCGGTTCGACGGGCCGCCCCAAGGGGGCCGCCAATCGCCACGGCGGCCTGGCCAACCGCATCGCGTGGATGCAGCGCGAATACGGGCTGACGCCGGACGACGCGGTGCTGCAGAAGACGCCATTCGGTTTCGACGTGTCCGTGTGGGAATTCTTCTGGCCGCTGATGACGGGCGCGCGCCTGGTCATGGCTGCGCCGGGCGATCACCGCGATCCCGCCCGCCTGGCCGCATGCATCGTGCGCCACGGCGTGACCACGCTGCATTTCGTTCCTTCGATGCTGCGGGCATTCCTGGCCGATGGACAAGCCGCCCATTGCCGCGGCGTGCGCCGCATCCTGTGCAGCGGCGAAGCGTTGCCCGGCGATGCGCGCGACGCGGTTTCGCGCGAGATGCCCTGGGCCTGCCTGCACAATCTCTACGGGCCCACCGAGGCCGCCATCGACGTCACCCATTGGACCTGCGCCGCGTCGGATACCGGCAATGTCCCCATCGGGCGGCCCATCGCCGGCCTGCAGACATGGATATTGGACGGCGGCCTGAAGCCCGTGCCGCCCGGGGTTCTGGGCGAACTCTACCTGGGCGGCGCCGGATTGGCGCGCGGCTACGCGCGGCGGCCGGGGTTGACCGCGGATCGTTTCGTCGCCGATCCCTTCGGGGCGCCGGGCACGCGCCTGTATCGGACGGGCGATCTGGCCAGTTGGGACGCGGAAGGACGGATCGTCTACCAGGGCCGTACCGACCATCAAGTGAAGATACGCGGCCTGCGCGTGGAACTGGGCGAGGTGGAAGCCTGCCTGCTGGCGCAGCCCGGCGTGACGGCAGCGGTGGCGGTGGCGCATGCCGGACACGCGGCCACGCAACTGGTGGCCTATGTGGCGGCGGGGGAACGCGCGCCGGATCCCGCCTCGCTGCGGGAAGCGCTGGCCGGCCAGCTGCCGGACTACATGGTGCCGGCCCTTATCATGGTGCTGCCCGGCCTGCCCCTGAACGCCAACGGCAAGATAGACCGCAAGGCGCTGCCGCCGCCGGACTTCGTGGCCGGCGCATCCCATGAGCCGCCGCACGGGCCGTTGGAAACGCTGCTGGCCTCCGTCTGGGCCGGGGTGCTGGGTGTACAGCGCGTGGGACGGCTGGACAACTTCTTCGAGATAGGCGGGGATTCCATCCTGAGCCTGAAGGTGGTGGCCGGCATGCGCAAGGCGGGCTGGGCCATCAGCCCGCGCGATGTCATGGAACGGCAGACCGTGGCCGCGTTGGCCGCGGCCGCCCGGCCTTTGGGTGCTGTATCGGGTGCTGTATCCGGCGCGGCGGCGGCGGGTCGCGCGGCGCTGGCGCCCATCCAGCGCTGGTTCTTCGATACGCCCATGCCGGCGCGCGAACACTGGAACCAGTCCGTCCTGTTGCAGCCGGCGGGTGCGATCGACCTGCCGGCATTGCAGGCCGCCGTGCGCGCGGTGATGGCGCATCACGATGCCTTCCGGTTGCGCTATGCGCCGCAAGGGGATGGGTCGTGGGTACAGCGCTATGCGCCGCCTGCCACGCCGCCGGATGACTGGGTTGTTGTCGATCTGTCGCGGGCCGAGGATGTGCCACAGGCCATCGGCGCCGCCGCGGAGGAAGTCCAGCGGGGACTGGATCTGGGGGCCGGCCCGGTGACGCGGGCCGCCTGGCTGGATCTGGGCGCCGGCCGGCCCGGCCGCCTGCTCTGGGTGGCGCATCACCTGGTCGTGGACGCGGTGTCGTGGCAGATATTGCTGGACGATCTGCAGACCGCCTACGAGCAGGCCAGGCTGGGGCAGGCGCCCTGCCTGGGCGCCGTGGGCGTCAGCTACGGCGCCTGGACCGCCGCGCTGGAAGGCTACCGCGATCGCGCCGCCACGCAGGCGCAACGCGAGCTCTGGCGCGCGCTGTGCGGCCACGACGAACCGCCCTTGCCGGCACGCGATCCGGCCGGCGGCAATACCGTGCGCATGGCGCGCACCGTGCACACCGTCCTTGAGGCGGAGACGACCGAAGCCCTGCTGGCGCGCGCCGCCCGGGACCATCGCGCGCAGGCCCACGAAACCCTGCTGGCCGGGCTGGCGTTGGCGCTGCGCGAGTGGACCGGCCGCGACAGTGTCCTGGTGGAAATCGAAGGCCATGGCCGCGAGGACGTGGTGGCGGACCTCGATGTTTCGCGTACCGTCGGTTGGTTTACCGCCCTGTATCCCGTGCGGCTGGCCCCGGGCAGCGGGGGGCCAGTGCAGGCGCTGGCCGCCGTCAAGGCCCAGCTGCGCGCCATCCCCGACAAGGGATTGGGCTACGGCGCGCTGCGCCATGGCGGCGCGGGCCTGCAAGGGCTGGCGTCGCCGCGCCTCACGTTCAATTACCTGGGCCGGCTGGACGGCACGCTGCGCGGCTGGACCTGGGCGGCGGAATCCGCGGGCGCGGAGCGGCATCCCGACAGCCCCCGGCGCACCTGGCTGGACGTGGGCGCATCGGTGCGCGACGGTGCCCTGCATGTGGCCTGGACCTACAGCGGCGCCATCTTCGACGATGCGGCCATCGAGACGCTCGCGCACCGCTACATGGCCCATCTGCGCGAGCTGGCGGAAGCCTGCGCGGCTTCCGCGGCCGTCGCGCCGATGGCGTCCGACTTTCCGCTGGCCGGCCTGGACCAGGCGCAGCTGGACCGCCTGGCGCCGGATCCGGCCGTGGTGGCGGATATCTATCCGGCGACGCCCTTGCAGCAGGGGCTCTTGCTGCACACGCTGATGAAGCCCGCTTCGGGGATATACCTGATGCAGGATCGCTACCGCTTCGACCGCCGCATCGATGCTCACGCGATGGAACGGGCGTGGCGGTTGCTGGGCCAACGCCACGAGGCGCTGCGCGCCGGCTTTGCCTGGCGCAGCGGAGAAGCCCCCATGCAGCTTATCCACTACGACGTCGGCACGCCCGTCGACATCCTGGACTGGCGGCGGGACGACACCGCGGTGGCGCTGGAGCGCATGCAAGGCATGCTGCGCGGCGAACTGGCCGCCGGCTACGACATGAGCCGCGCGCCCTTGTGGCGGGTCAGGTTGTTTCGCCTGGCGGATGCGGACCGCATGGTGCTGAGCTATCACCATATCCTGATGGACGCCTGGTGCCGTTCCGTGCTGCTGGCGGATTTCTTCCACGCCTACAAGGCCTTCCGCGACGGCGGCGAGCCGCGCCTGGGCAGCACGCGGCCGTACCGGGATTTCATCGCGTGGCTGGGACGCCAGGACAAAGGGGCGGCGCGAAGCTACTGGCGCGGCGCGCTGGCGGGATATTCGACGGTGACGCCGTTGCCGCTGCCTGCCATCAACGCGTCCGGCACGAGCACGTCCAGCGCGGACGCCGATGCGGGCGGCGGCGAGGCCGCCGACGCGCTGCTGCGCCTGCCGGCATCCGATACGGCTGCCTTGCAGCACGCGGCGCAAGGGGCGCAACTGACCGTCAATACCTATGTGCAGGGCGCCTGGGCCTTGCTGCTGGCGCGCTGCGCCGGCATGGACGAGGTGTTGTTCGGCGTGACCGTGGCGGGGCGGCCGACCGAGCTGGATGGCGTGCACGATACCGTAGGCCTGTTCATCAATACGCTTCCGCTGCGCCTGGCGGTGCCGGCGACGGCGCGGGCCGCGGCGTGGCTGCGCGACATACAGGCGGTCAACGCCGTCATGCGCGAACACGAGCATCTGTCGCTCGCGGAGATCCAGGCCCTGGCCGGCGATCTGCCGCGCGGCATGAACCTGTTCGACACCCTGTTCGTTTTCGAGAACGCGCCGCTGGATAGCGCGATGCTGGCCGACGCCGAGGAACTGGGCCTGTCCGCCGATGGCGCGCGCACGCATACCAACTACCCCTTGACCCTGGTGGCGAAGCCCGGCCCGGAACTGGGCCTGCAGATCACCTATGACGCCACCCTGTTCAGGCGATCCGAGATCGATGGCCTGCTGCATAGCCTGCGGCACATCGTGATGGAATTGGCCGGGCGGCCCGACGCGGTGCTGGCCGACGTGAACCTGCTGCCCGAAGCCGGACGCGAGCGCCTGCGCGCGTTGGGATGCGGCGCGGCGCCCGCGTATCCGCTGGACGCCGGCTATGCCAGCCTTTTCGAGAGGACGGCCGCGCATCATGCGGAGCGCACGGCCGTGCGTGCCCGCGAAGGCTGCCTGACGTATGGCGAGTTGAACCGGCGCGCCGAGCGCCACGCGCATGTGCTGGCCGCGCATGGCGTGGGGCGCGACGATGTGGTGGCTATTTTGGCCGAGCGGGGATTGGAGATGCTGGCCAGCGTGCTGGGCGCGTTCAAGCTGAATGCGGCCTATCTGGCGCTCGATCCGTCCTTGCCGCCGCGGCGCATCGCGCAGGTCCTGCAACTGGCGGGCGTGCGGACGCTGGTGGTATCGGCGCCGGTGGCCGCCGCCCTGGGCGACGGCCTGGCCGCGCTGCCCGCGTCGATACGGGTGGTGCCCGGCCCGGCCTTCGACGGCGACGAACCCAGGACCTATCCGCGCGGCGCGGCCCGGCCGGACCAGGCTGCCTACGTCATCTTTACCTCCGGATCGACCGGCGAGCCCAAGGGTGTCGTGGTGACCGCGCGCGGCATGCTCAACAATCAACTGAGCAAGATTCCCTACCTGGGACTGGGGCCGGACGATGCGATCGCGCAGACCGCGTCGCAGAGTTTCGATATTTCCGTATGGCAATTGCTGGCGGGGCTGCTGTGCGGGGCGTGCGTGCACATCGTTCCCGACGAGGTCGCCCGCGATCCCGGCGCCCTGTTGGAACAAGTGCGGCAGGATGGCATCACCGTACTGGAATGCGTGCCGACCCTGATTCAGGGCATGCTGCTGCGCGACCCGGTGCCGCTGCCGCGCCTGCGCTGGCTGATGCCGACCGGGGAAGCCACGTCCATGGCCCTGGCACGGGCCTGGCAGGCGCGCTATCCGGACATCGGGGTGGTGAATGCCTACGGTCCCGCCGAATGCGCCGACGATGTCGCCTTGTACCGCTTGCCCGCGATGGCGGCGGACGACGCATCGGGATCGATACTGGCCATCGGCCAGGCCACCGACCATAACCGCCTGTACGTGGTCGATGCGAACCTGGCGCCCCTGCCTGCCGGCGTGGTGGGCGAACTATGCGTCGCCGGTGTCGGCGTCGGGCGCGGCTATCTGCATCGGCCCACGATCACCGCGGAAAGATTCGTGGCCGATCCCATGCCCGGCTCGCCGGGGGCGCGCATGTACCGCACGGGCGATCTGGCGCGTTTCCGGGAGGACGGCATCCTGGAGTACCTGGGGCGCGTGGACCACCAGGTCAAGGTGCATGGCTTCCGTATCGAACTGGGCGAGATCGATGCCCAGTTGGCGCGCATCGCGTCGGTGCGGCAGGCTGTCGCCGTGGTAAGGGAGGACGGGCAGGGCGGACATCGCCTGGTCGCCTACGTTGTCGCGCGGGAGCCGGCGCAGGTCGATAGCGACGAGGGGCGCGTGCGTTGGCTGGCGGATGTCCGGGCGGCCCTGGCGCAGGCATTGCCGGCGTACATGGTGCCCGCGGTATGGGTGGCGTTGGCGGCCTTGCCGCTGAGCCGCAACGGCAAGGTGGACCGCAAGGCCCTGCCGGCGCCGGAACCCCAGGACGCGAGCCAGGCGTATGTCGCGCCGGCCGACGACAACGAGCAGCGGCTGGCGCGGATCTGGTCGCAGGTGCTGGGGGTACCGCGGGTGGGCCGGCATGACAGCTTCTTCGAACTGGGCGGGCATTCGCTGATGGTGATGCAGGTGGTCGCGCGCATCCAGCGCGAATGGCAGGTGGACGTGCCGCTGACCGCCCTGTTCGAGGCACAGACCCTGGCCGCGTTCGCCGGCCGGGTGGCGGAGGCGGCGACGGCGGCGGCCGGCCGCGACCAGGCGCTGCGGCGCATGGACGATTTCCTGGATACGCTGGAGGCGATGTAATGGACCAGACCCTGACGCGCCGCGTCGCCGCCAAATTCATGGCGCTGGCGCCGGCACAGCGCCGCGCGGCGTACCGGCAGATGGTCGAGACCGGCATGGAGGCCGCCCAGCTGCCCATCCTGCCACGCGCCACGACACCGGTCTTGTCCCACGCGCAGCGCCGGCTATGGTTTCTTTGGCGGCTGGATCCCATGGATGCCACCTACCACCTGCCGGGCGCGCTGCGCCTGAAAGGCGCGCTGGATGTGCAGGCCGTGCGTGCCGCGCTTATAGCGGTCCGCGCGCGGCATGCCGCGCTGCGTACGCGTTTCGTCGCCGACGATGCGGGGCTGGCCATGCCGGTGGTCGACGCCGATGCTTCCATGCGTGTCGACTTCCACGATGCGCGTGTCCATTCCGGGGACGAACGCGAAGGGCGGGCCGGCGAGGTGGCGCGCGCATGGCTGGAGCAGCCCTTCGATTTGACGGCCGGTCCGCTCTTGCGCGCCGGCCTGGTCCGGTTGGCCGACGACGAGCATCTGCTGGTGATCGTCATGCACCATATCGTGGCGGACGGGTGGTCCGTGCGCCTGGTGATGGCGGATTTCGCGGCGGCCTACGAGGCGGTGCGGGCGGGCGGCACCGCGCAGCTGCCGCCAGCGCCCTCCATCGCGTATACGGACTACGCGGGCTGGCAGAGCGACCTGCTCGACGCGGGCGAGCATGACAGGCAACTGACCTATTGGCGCAATGCGCTGGGCGACGAGCATCCCGTCCTGCAGATCGCCTGCGACCATGCGCCGCGGCCAGGCGCCCGAGTGGCGGCACAGGTGGCGCTGGATCTGGAGGCGGCCACGGCGGCGCGCCTGCGGACGCTGGCGCGCGGGCGCGGCGACACGATGTTCATGCTGCTGCTGGCGGCCTTCCAGTCCTTGCTGTATCGGTATACGGGCCAGGACGATATCCGCCTGGGCGTGCCGGCGGCGGGCAGGCACCGCGCCGAAACCCAGGACGTGGTGGGCCTGTTCGTCAATACCCAGGTATTGCGCGCGCGCTTCCAGGATGATTCCACGTTCGAGGACGCGGTGGGACAGGCGCGCGCGGCCGTGCTGGGCGCGCAGGCGTATCCGGACCTTCCCTTCGATAGCCTGGTCGATGCCCTGCGTCCGGAGCGCAGCCTGGACCGGAATCCGCTGTTCCAGATCCTGTTCAATCATCAGCAGTCCGACGGCGCCGCCGGCAGGATGCCGCCCGGACTGGCGTGCGCCCCGTATCCGCTGGGCGTGGCGGCGCTGCCTGTCGATCTGCAGTGCGATACGGTGGAACATGCCGACGGACGCATCGTGCTGACGTTGCGCTACGCGAGGGACCGATACGAACCGGCGACCATGCGGCGGCTGTTGCAGGCGTATGGGGCGGTGCTGGACGCGATGTCGACGACGCCGGGCATGCGCGTGGCGGACGTGCCCTTGTTATCGGCGGAGGACAGGGCAGTGCTGCGGTCCTGGACCGACGGTTCGCCGCTGGGCGAGGCCATGGCGCAATGGCGGGACAGGCCTGTGCATGCGGTGATATCGGCACAGGCGGCGCGCACGCCCGATGCGGTGGCGGTGATCATGGAGACCGATCCGGCCCTGGCGGCCGATGGGGTATCCGACCCGTTGCCGGGATCGGTACTGACGCTGACGTATGCGCAGCTGGAGCGCCAGTCGAACCGTCTGGCGCAGCGGCTGTTGGCGCTGGGCGTCGGTCCGGAACGTCGGGTGGCGATCGCGGCGCATCGGCATCCGTCGCTGGTGGTGGGGTTGCTGGCGGTGCTCAAGACGGGGGCGGCGTATGTGCCGCTGGATCCGGAGTATCCGGACGATCGCCTGTCGTACATGATCGAGGACAGTGCACCGGCGCTGGTGCTGACCCAGTCGTGGCTGTCGGCGCGTGTGCGCGAGTGGATCGGGGGTGGGGCACGGCAGCAGGGTGCCGTGCCGCTTCTGGAGATCGACACGCTGGATGCGCCGGCTGGCGCGGCTGACGCAACGACTGGCCAGACCTTCGAGTCGAATGTCGCGGTGCGGGCCTTGGACCTTCCCATTCACGCCTCGGATTCGGTTCACAGCTCGGCGCTTCCGGATCACGCGTTGAACGCCGTTCATGAACCGAGCGTTTCTGTTCATACACCGGACATGCCGGTCCACCCGGAGCAGGCATGCTACGTGATCTATACATCGGGTTCGACGGGCAAGCCGAAGGGCGCGACCAACCGCCACGCCGGATTGAGCAATCGCCTGGCGTGGATGCAACAGGCCTATGGTCTGGGACCGCAGGACACGGTGCTGCAGAAAACGCCTTTCAGCTTCGATGTCTCGGTCTGGGAGTTCTTCTGGCCGCTGATGGCGGGCGCGCGCCTGGCGCTGGCCGCGGTAGGCGAGCATCGCGACGCGGAACGATTGCTGGGGCGCATCGTGGCGCAGCAGGTCAGCACGCTGCACTTCGTGCCCTCGATGCTGCACGCCTTCGTGGCGCACTGCGAATCGCAGGAGGATAGCGCGGTGCTGTCAGCCGCCAGGAAAGTGCTGCGGCGGGTCTTCTGCAGCGGTGAAGCCTTGCCGGCAGAGTTGTGCGCGCGGACCTATGCGTTGTTCCCGGGGATCGAACTGCACAATCTGTACGGCCCGACGGAAGCGGCGATCGACGTGACGCATTGGGACTGCGCGCGGCCGGCCGCAACAGGCGTGCCGATCGGGCGCCCGATCGCGGGACTGCGCACCTATGTGCTGGATGCCCAATTGAACGAAGTGCCGCCCGGTGTGGGCTGCGAACTCTACCTGGGCGGCATCGGCCTGGGCCGTGGCTACCTGAACCGGCCGGGCTTGAGCGCGGAGCGCTTCGTGGCCGACCCGTTCGGCACGGGCGAACGCCTGTACCGCACCGGCGATCTGGCGCGTTGGAACCGGGAAGGCCAGCTGGAGTACCTGGGCCGGCTGGATCACCAGGTCAAGCTGCGCGGCCAACGCATCGAGCTTGGCGAGATCGAAGCGCAGCTGTTGGCGCAGGACGGCGTCAAGCAGGCCGTGGTGCTGGCGCAGACGGGGCCGGCACTTGCCGGAGTTGCTGGATCAGGACCGCACGAAGCGACCAATGCGGACGGCCTGGGTAACCCGATTGGGCAGAATGGATTCAGCGTGTCGAGAGGACCGGGCGAACCGGCCGGCCCCCAAGGCCTGGATGCGCAAGGTTCCTCCGGTAGCGCGCAAGCCAGCCTGCGACTGGTCGCCTACGTAACCCCGGCAAGCCTGGACACGGCGATGCTGCGCCAGGCGCTGGAACGCAGCCTGCCGGCGTACATGGTGCCGTCGGCCATCGTCACGCTGGACACCTTGCCGATCACGGCCAACGGCAAGCTCGATCGCAAGGCGCTGCCGCAGGCGCAGTTCGCCTCGACGCAAAGTTACGAAGCACCGCAAGGCCAGTTGGAGGAAACCCTGGCCGGCATCTGGCGCGAAGTCCTGGGTGTGGTGCAAATTGGGCGACACGATAATTTCTTCGAGGTTGGCGGGGATTCGATCCTGAGCCTGCAGATCGTGGCGCGGCTGCGTCAGGCGGGCTGGCGGATCAGTCCGCGCCAGATGTTCGAGCGCCAGACCGTGGCGGCCCTGGCGCAAGTGGCCGTGCGCGTCGCGGCGGATGGCCAGCCCTACCAGGGCGCATCCGCGCACGATGCCTCGGGCAATGCTGCGGGACAGGCGCGGGCAGGCGAGGGAAATGCCGAACCGGACCAGGAAGACACCGCAGCGGGCCAGGAAGAGATCTCGGCGGGGCAGGAAGTGCCCTTGCTGCCGATCCAGGCGCAGTTCCTGTCGCTGCCCCTGTCCACGCATAACCACTGGAACCAGGCAGTGCTGCTGCGCAGCGACACCGAAGTGGATATCCAGGCCTTGAAGGCGGCGCTTGCGGCGGTGGTGTCGCATCACGACGCGCTGCGGCTGCGCTACCGGCGCGGCGAGGATGGCCAATGGATCCAGGCGTATGGAGATATCGATCCTGTTCCGACATCTTCGGATTTCAATGCCGTTCAGGCTTCTTCGGATATCGACCCTGTTCAAGCTTCTTCGGATATCGATGCCGTCCAGGCTTCTTCAAATATCGATACCGTCCAGGGAGATGCGGATCGTATTGCCTCTCACGATGAGGCAGCCCCGGATGCCCCCGACGCAGGCATCTGGGACCTGACGGCGGCCGACGCGGCCGAGATCGAAGCGCACTGCGCGCGCGCGCAGGCGAGCTTGGACATTACCCATGGCCCGTTGGTGCGCGCCGCGCGCATGCGGGTGGCCGACGGCAGTTGGCGCTTGCTGCTGGTGATCCACCACCTGGCGGTGGATGGGGTCTCCTGGCGCATCCTGCTGGAGGACCTGCGCCAGGCTTACGAGCAGGCGCGCCGGCAACAAGCGCCGCGCCTGGCCGCGCGTACGGCCAGCTATGGCGCGTGGGCGCGCGGTCTGCGCCGGCAGGCAGCGATGCATGCCCAGGAGCAACCGTATTGGACAAACCTGCCGGCCGGCGCCTTGCCGCCGCCGGACCGGGTGGATGGTCCGGCCCGCGTCGCCGACCTGCGCCGGGTCGAGGTCAATCTCACACCCGCGCAGACGCAGGCCTTGCTGCGGCAAGCGCCGTCGGCCTATCGCACGCAGGTCAATGACTTGCTCCTGGCCTCGCTGGCCCTGGCGTTGCGCCAATGGCGCGGGCTGCGGCAGATCCGCATCGACCTGGAAGGACACGGACGCGAGGCCGATGCGCTGGGCCTGGATGTCACGCGCACGGTGGGCTGGTTCACCACGGTCTATCCGGTGGTACTGCAAACGGATGGCGAAGCCGCCGACCTGATTCGGGACGTGAAGGAGCGCTTGCGCGCCGTGCCGCGGCACGGTTTGGGCTATGGGGTGCTGGGCCGCTGGGGCGATGCCTCGGTGCGGCAGGCCTTGTCCGGCGCGCCGGCCTCGCCGATCCTGTTCAACTACCTGGGCCAATTCGACGCGGGCGTGGGCGGCGGGGACTGGCGCGTGGCCGAGGAAGACGTCGGTTCGGGCCAATGGGAGGCCGCGCCGCTGTCGCATGCGCTGACCGTGAACGGACGGGTCTACGACGGCCAGCTGTCGCTGTCGCTGGGCTACAGCGGCACGCAGTGGCACGAGTCGACGATGCGGGAGCTGGCGGCGCGCTGGACCGAGGCGCTGTCCACGGTGATCGGGCATTGCACCAGCGGCGCGCAGGGAGTGACGCCATCGGACTTCCCGCTTGCCGGCTTGACGCAGTCCGAAGTGGATGCCTTGCCGATCGGCCAGCCGATGGGGCAGTGGCAGGATGTCTACCCCGTCACGCCGATGCAGGCAGGGATGCTGTTCCACGCGATCTATGGAAATGATGCCGATGCCGTCACGCGTGTAGGCAAGGATCCGGATGCGGGCCGGCAGGATACCGGGCGGGACGATCAGCCCTACATCAACCAATTGCGGGTCGATATCCATGGCCTGGACGAATCGCGTTTCCAGGCTGCGTGGGAATCGGCGGTGGCGCGGCACGATGTGCTGCGCACGGGGTTCATCGCGCGGGCGGGCGCGCCGCTGCAATGGGTGGCGCGCCAGGCGCGGCTGCCGTTCGAACGGCAACAGGTCAGGGGCGATGCCGGGGAAGTGGCCGCGCGGCTGGACGCCCTGGCCGCGTCGCAGCGCGCGGCAGGGTTCGATCTGTTGGTGCCTCCTCTGATGCGCTGCCTGCTGGTGCGGGTCAACGATGCGTATGACCACTTTATCTGGACGCATCATCACCTGCTGCTGGACGGCTGGAGCACGTCGCAGCTGTTGGGAGAGGTATTGAGTGACTACGCGGGCGGGGCAGTGGCGCGCCCGGCGGGCCGCTATCGGGACTACCTGCAATGGCTGGCCAGGCGCGATGCGCAGGCCACGCAGGCTTACTGGATGGGGCGGCTGCGGGAGCTGGAAGCCTCGACCCTGTTGGCCGAGGCGATGCCCGCCTCCGGCATTGCGTTGCGTGCAAGCGCTACGCATGAAGGTTATCCGCATGAGGGATCCACGCTTGAAGATCCCAGGCATCGAAGTGCCTTACAGCGCGCGCCAGCGGATGAATGCCTGACGCCCGACCTGGCGGGTGGCGCCGCGCACGGCGGTACGTATGGCGAGTGGGCGATAGATCTGGACGCGGTCCAGACCCAGCCACTGGTGGCGTATGCGCGCAGGGAACGCGTAACCCTCAATACGCTGATACAAGGTGCCTGGTCGCTGGTACTGGGACTGCACACAGGCCGGGACACGGTGGTGTTCGGCGCGACGACTTCGGGTCGTCCCGACGTGCTTGCCGGTTCGCAGCAGGTGCTGGGCCTGTACATCAATACTTTGCCGGTGGTGGTGCGGCTGCCGGCCACGCAGCCGGTGGGAAGCTGGCTGCGCGATCTGCAGGCAAGCAACGTGGCGGCGCGCGAGCACGAACATACGCCCTTGTACGACATCCAGCGCTGGGCCGGGCAGGGTGGCCAGGCACTGTTCGACACCCTGGTGGTCTTCGAGAACTACCCGGTGGACGAGGCGCTGGGGCAATCGCGGCTGGATGGCCTGCGGTTCAGCGGTCTGGTCAACAGGGAGCAGACCAGCTATCCGCTGACGCTGGTCGTGTCGCGCAAAGAAGGCTTGCATGTGCACATGAGCTATGACCGCGCGCACTACGGAAGTGCCGCGGTCGAGGTTTTGGCGCGCCGGCTGTTGCAGGTCTTGAGGCGGTTGACGTTGGATGCGCAGGGAAAGCTGGGCACGTTGTCCTTGTTGATGCCCGGCGAGCAGGACCTGCTGCGGTCCTGGACCGACGGTTCTCCGCTGGGCGAGGCCATGGCGGAATGGCGGGACAGGCCTGTGCATGCGGTGATATCGGCACAGGCGGCGCGCACGCCCGATGCGGTGGCGGTGATCATGGAGACCGATCCGGCCCTGGCGGCCGATGGGGTATCCGACCCGTTGCCGGGATCGGTACTGACGCTGACGTATGCGCAGCTGGAGCGCCAGTCGAACCGGCTGGCGCAGCGGCTGCTGGCGCTGGGCGTCGGTCCGGAGCGTCTGGTGGCGATCGCGGCGCATCGGCATCCGTCGCTGGTGGTGGGGTTGCTGGCGGTGCTCAAGACGGGGGCGGCGTATGTGCCGCTGGATCCGGAGTATCCGGACGATCGCCTGTCGTACATGATCGAGGACAGTGCGCCGGCGCTGGTGCTGACCCAGTCGTGGTTGTCGGCGCGTGTGCGCGAGTGGATCGGGGGTGGGGCACGGCAGCAGGGTGCCGTGCCGCTGCTGGAGATCGACACGCCGGATGCGCAGGCCGGCGTGGCCGACGGGTCGAATGTCGCGATCCTGGCCTCGGACCTTCCCGTTCGCGCATCGGGCACAGTCCACGCATCGGAACCAGGTTACGCCTTGGACCCAGTTCACGCACCGAACTTCGCGGTCCACGCGCCGGATACGCTGGTTTCCGCGCCGGACCTTCCTGTCCATGCCGAGCAAGCGTGCTATGTGATCTACACCTCGGGCTCGACGGGCAAGCCGAAGGGCGCGACCAACCGCCACGCCGGATTGAGCAATCGCCTGGCGTGGATGCAACAGGCCTATGGTCTGGGACCGCAGGACACAGTGCTGCAGAAAACGCCTTTCAGCTTCGATGTCTCGGTCTGGGAGTTCTTCTGGCCGCTGATGGCGGGCGCGCGCCTGGCGCTAGCCGCGGTCGGCGAGCATCGCGACGCGGAACGATTGCTGGGGCGCATCGTGGCGCAGCAGGTGAGCACGCTGCACTTCGTGCCCTCGATGCTGCACGCCTTCGTGGCGCACTGCGAATCGCAGGAGGATAGCGCGACGCTGTCGGCCGCCAGGAAGGTGCTGCGCCGGGTCTTCTGCAGTGGTGAGGCCTTGCCGGCAGAGTTGTGCGCGCGGGTCCATGCGCTGTTCCCGGCGATCGAACTGCACAATCTGTACGGCCCGACGGAAGCGGCGATCGATGTGACGCATTGGGACTGCGCGCGGCCGGCCGCAACAGGAGTACCGATCGGGCGCCCGATCGCGGGACTGCGTACCTATGTGCTGGATGCCCAGTTGAACGAGGTCCCGCCCGGTGTCGGCGGCGAGCTCTACCTGGGCGGCGTTGGGCTGGGGCGTGGCTATTTGAGCCGGCCGGGCTTGAGCGCGGAGCGCTTCGTGGCCGACCCCTACGGTAGCGGAGAACGCCTGTACCGAACGGGCGATCTGGCCCGTTGGAACCAGGAAGGCCAGCTGGAATACCTCGGCCGGCTGGATCATCAGGTCAAGCTGCGCGGCCAGCGCATCGAGCTGGGTGAAATCGAAGCGCAGCTGTTAGCACAGGACGGCGTGAAGCAGGCCGTGGTGCTGGCGCAGGCGGGGCCGGCACTTGCCGCAGTTGCTGGACCAAGACCGAACGAAGCGACCGATGCGGACGGCCTGGGTGGCCCGATTGGGCAGAATGGATTCAGCGTGTCGAGAGGACTGGGCGAACCGGCCGGACGCCAAAGCCTGGATGCGCAAGGTTCGTCCGCCGGATCGCAGGCCAGCCTGCGCCTGGTCGCCTACGTGACCCCGGCAAGCCTGGACACGGCGATGCTGCGCCAGGCGCTGGAACGCAGCCTGCCGGCGTACATGGTGCCGTCGGCCATCGTCACACTGGATACCTTGCCGATCACGGCCAACGGCAAGCTCGACCGCAAGGCACTACCGCAGGCGCAGTTCGCCTCGGCGCAAACCTACGAAGCCCCGCAAGGCCAGCTGGAAGAAACCCTGGCCGGCATCTGGCGCGAAGTCCTGGGTGTGGCGCAGGTCGGCCGGCACGACAACTTCTTCGAACTGGGCGGCGATTCGATTTCGGTGATGCAGGTCTCCGCCCTGCTCAGGCAGCGCCACGGCGTGGCAGTGGGCCTGCGTGCCCTGTTCGACGCCCGCGACATCGCCACCCTGGCGCGTTCTCCGCTATTGAACGCGATGCATGCGTCCGGCGGCGGACGCGACGACCTGGCGGCCATCGATTCCCTATTGAACGAATTGGAGATGTAGACACATGGCATACGATCCGCGCGAACTCGCCCAGCGCATCGCCAGGCTCGACCCGCAGCCGCGCGCCGATCTGCTGAAGAGGCTGGCGGAGCAGGGCGTCGACATTGCCACGTTGCCCATCGTCCCTTTTCCGCAAACCGACCGCTATCCCTTGTCCTATGCCCAGCAGGGCTTGTGGCTGACGTGGCGCATGGCGCCGGGCTCCTCCGCGTACAACATGGCGGGCCTTCTGGCATTGGAGGGGCTGTTGGACCGCCAGGCCCTGGTGCGGGCACTGTCCGATCTGGCGGCGCGCCATGCGGTGCTGCGCACCGTATTCGTCGAAGAGCAGGACCAGCCCATGCAATATGTCCGGCAAGCGGCCGGGCCGTCTTTCGATGCGTTCAGCGACTTCGATGTCTCCGGTCTGCCGGCGAACGAACGCCAGGCGCGGGCGCGCCAAATCGCCTCGGACTTTGCCGGACAGCCGTTCGATCTGGCCGCCGCGCCGGCATGGCGCGTCGCGCTTATCCGGCTGGATGCGCAAAGCTATTGGCTGTCCATCGTCATCCACCACATCCTGGCCGACGGCTGGTCGCAGGATATCCTGCTGCAGGACCTGGCGCACTGCTATGCCGCCCGCGTCGCGGGCGAGGCGGCCACGCTCGCTCCCTTGCCCATCCAGTTCGGCGATTACGCGATATGGCAGCGCGAATGGTACGCCGCCAGCCGCCTGCCCGCCCAACTGGCCTATTGGAAATCGGCGTTGGGCGCCGACATGGAACCATTGCGATTGCCGCTGGACCGTCCGCGTCCGCCGCAGCGGGCCGGCGAGGGGGCCACCCTGCGCTTCGCATTGCCGCTGGCGACCGCGGCCGGATTGCGCCGCCACGCGCGCGACGCCGGCGCGTCGGTCTACATGTGCATGCTGGCCTTGCTGAAGCTGACGCTGTCGCGTTACTGCGGCCAGGACGATATCGTGGTGGGTTCGCCGGTGGCCGACCGCATGCGCGCCGAAACCCACGGCCTGATCGGCTACCTGACCAACATGACCGTGCTGCGCACGCGCGTGGATACACGGCAGAACTTCCGCGCATTGCTGGATGCCGTCCGGAGCACGGTGCTGGATGCGCAGGCGAACCAGGATTGCCCGTACGACCTGCTGGTGTCCGAACTGGCGGGCGCGCGCGAGCCCGGCGTCAATCCCTTGTTCCAGGTGAAGTGCACCGAACAGGCGTCGCTGGAGACGATGGCACGCGGCCGCTTCGGCGATCTCGTCCTGCGCGGTGTGCCGGCATTGTCCGAATCGGCGCATTTCGATCTGAGCCTGGATTACTCCGTCGACGGCGACACCATCGCGTGCTCGCTGACCTATGCCACGGACATATGGGATGCCGCGACGATCGATGGCCTGGCGGCCACGTTTTCAGCCTACGCGCAAGCCGTCGCGCAGGATGCCGGCCAGGCGCTGAACCGGCTTCCGCTGCCCGGCATCGTGCCGGATATCGACGGCGAATATGCCGCCTACGCCGCCCGCGACGTGCTTGAGTTGTGGGCGCAACAGGTGGCGCGGCGCGGCGACCGCATCGCCGTGCGCGACGATGCGCGGGCCATCGGCTATCGCGACCTGGACGCCGCGGCGCACCGATTGAGCCTGCGCCTGGCGGCCGCCGGCGTGGGCGCGGAGTCCCGCGTGGCCCTGCACGCCGGCCGCGATTGCGGCTTCGTGGCGGGGCTGCTCGCCATCCTGAAGACAGGGGCGGCGTGCGTCCCCATGGACCCCGCCTTGCCGCCGGACCGGCTGGCGCATTTGTTGCGCGACAGCGCGGCCTGCGCGGTCCTCAGCGACGACGCTGTCGGGGCGGCCGCCTGGATCGGCGGCTTGCCGCGCATCGGCCTGGCCTGGAGCATGCAGAACGCCGAGGCCGATACGCCGCCGGTCGACGGCGCGTCCGACGCGGCCGCCGCTGGCCGGCCGGACGATACCGACGCGCGCGGCCTGGCGCCGGGCCACCCGCCTTTTGCCATGCATCCCGCGCAGGCGGCCTACCTGATCTACACCTCCGGTTCCACCGGCATGCCCAAGGGCGTGATCGTCAGCCGTGGCGCGCTGAACAACTATGTGCAGGGCGTGCTCGGGCGGCTGGCCTTGCCGGAAGAGGCGGACAGCATGGCCATGGTCTCGACCGTCGCCGCGGACCTGGGCCATACGGTGCTGTTCGGCGCGCTCTGCGCGGGCCGTACCCTGCATATGGTTGCGGCCGCTCGGGCGTTCGATCCGGACGGCTTTGCCGCCTATATGGCGGAACATCGCATCGGCGTGCTCAAGATCGTTCCCGGCCATCTGCAGGCCCTGCTGCAATCCTCGCGCGCCGCCGATGTCCTGCCGCGCCACGTCCTGGTGCTGGGCGGCGAAGCGGCGAGCTGGGCGCTGTACGACCGCATCGCCAGCCTGGCGCCGGCGTGCCGCGTCCTGAACCATTATGGTCCCACCGAAACCACCGTTGGCGCCGTGACCCAGGCGGTGACGCCGGACGCGGCGCGCCAGGGGGACACCGTGCCGGTGGGCAGGCCACTGCCGAATATGTCCCTGTGCGTGCTCGACGGCAATCTGGATCCGGTCCCGCCCGGCGCGGAGGGCGAGCTGTACATCGCCGGCCCCGCGGTGGCGCGCGGCTATCAGGGCCGCCCGGGCCAGACGGCGGAGCGTTTCGTGGCGTCGCCGCATCTGCCCGGGCAACGCATGTATCGCACCGGCGACCGTGTCAGGGTCCTGCGCGATGGCGCCTTGTCCTTCCTGGGCCGTGTCGATGACCAGGTAAAGATACGCGGCTACCGCGTCGAACCCGCCGAGGTCGCAGCGGTATTGCGGACCGCGCCAGGCATCGCCGACGCCGCGGTGTTGCCGCGCGCGGAACCGGACGGACGCCTGCAACTGCATGCCTATGTGGCTCCCTCGGAAATGTCCCGGGATGGCGCGCCGGACGTGGAGGCGCTGCGGCGCCACGCGGCCGCCCGGCTGCCGGAATACATGGTGCCGGCCACATTCACCCTGATGCCCGCGCTGCCGAGAACGGCCAACGGCAAGCTGGACCGCCGTGCCTTGCCAGAACCGCGGCGCTCGGCGCCCGCCGCGCACGATGCGCCGGTGGGGCCGGTCGAGGAAGTCCTTGCCGTCATCTGGGCCGAGGTGCTGGGCGTGCCGCGTGTGGGCCGCGAGGACAATTTCTTTGAGCTGGGCGGCGATTCCATACTCAGCCTGAAGGTGATGGCCCGGGCCCGCCGGCACAAGCTGCGCATCGAGCCGCGCCTGATCTTCGACCACCAGACGCTGCGGGCGCTGGCCGCCGCCATCGCCGCGGCGGCGGGGGACGATGCGCCGCCGGCCGGAATGCAGCCGGGTCCGGCGGCGTCCGAGCCCCCGCCGCCGCGGATGTCCTATGCGCAGCAGCGCCAGTGGTTTCTCTGGCGCATGGACCCCGCGAGTTCCGCCTATCACGTCTCGGGCGCCATGCACCTGCGCGGCCCGCTGGACCGGCATGCGCTGGCGCGCAGCTTCGATACCCTGGCGCAACGCCACGCGGGCTTGCGGACCTGCTTCCGGCCGACGCCGGACGGCCTCGCATTGCCGGAGGTCCAGCCGGCGCGGCCGGTCGCGATCCGCGATTGCGACTTGACCCGCATCGCGCGGGCACAGCGCGATGCACGCGCCCGCGCGGTGGCCCGCGACTGGGTCGCGGAATCCTTCGATCTGGAAGCCGGCCCCTTGTTGCGGGTAGGCACGATCAAGCTTGACGATGCCGAACACGTCCTGGTGCTCGTCATGCACCATATCGTGTCCGATGGCTGGTCCATGCAGATCCTGGTCGACGAGTTCTCCACGCTGTACCGCGCGTATGTACAGGGCCGCGCGCCGTCGCTGCCGCCCGTTGCCGGGGATTACGGAGACTACGCGGCGCGCCAGCGCGCCTGGCTGGAACAGGGCGAAGGCCGGCGCCAGCTTGCCTATTGGGTGGACAGGCTGGCGGGCGAACAACCGGTATTGCATCTGCCCGCGGACGCGCCGCGCCGTACCGACGGCGCCTACCCGGCGCGAACCCATGGCTTCGATCTTCCGCCGCGACTCGCGCAAGCCTTGCGGCAAACGGCCCGCGCGCACGGCGCGACCGCGTATGCTGGGTTGATTGCCGCCTTCCAGGCACTGCTGCACCGCTATTGCCGGGAATCCGATATCCGCGTGGGCGTGCCGATCGCCAACCGGCATCGCGCGGGCACCGAACAGATCATTGGTTTCTTCGTCAATACGCAAGTCATGCGGGCGACGATCGCGGCCGGCACCACCCTGGCGGAACTGCTCGCGCAGACACGCGATGCCGCGCGCGAGGCCCAGGCGCACCAGGACCTGCCCTTCGAGCATCTGGTCGAAGCTTTGCAGCCGGACCGCGCGGTCGGACAGACCCCGCTGTTCCAGGTCATGTTCAATCATCAACGGCCGGACTACGCGGCCTTGCGCGAGCTGCCGGGGCTGGAGGTGGCGGACTACGCCATAGGCGGGCAGGCCGCGCAGTTCGAGTTGACCTGCAATACGGCCGAGCTGCCCGATGGCCGCATCTCCGTGAACCTGGTGTACGCGGGCGGGCTGTTCGATCCGCGCGCCATCGAGCAGTTCGGCCGGCATTATCTGGCCATGCTGGAGCAGTTGACCGTGGATGCGCAGGTCCCCGTCGGGCGGGTGCCGCTGAATACGGACGCCGAATGCGGCCGGCTTGCCGCCTGGGGGGCGCAACGCGCCATGCCTGCCATTCCAGGCGCGTCCGGCATCCATCGCCGATTCGAGGAAGCCGTCCGCCGCCATCCGCATGCGCCGGCCCTGGCCTGCGGCGCATCCGTCATCGATTACGCGGAGCTCAATGCGCGCGCCAATCGGCTCGCGCATCGCTTGCGCGCGCAGGGCGTCGGGCCGGAGGTCCGGGTCGGCCTGGTCGCGGAGCGGTCCGCCGGCATGATCGTCGCGATGCTCGCCATTCTGAAAGCCGGCGGCGCCTATGTGCCGCTGGATCCGGATTATCCGGAGGAACGGCTGCGCTATACGGCGCGGGACAGCGGCATGACGCAACTGATGATGCAGACGCAGTTGGCCGGTCGCATGGGTTGGCTGGCCGCGGCCTTGCCGGCCGGGACCCAGGTGGTGGAGTTCGATGCCGGCGGCCTGCCGGCCGCGCCGGGTGGCGATGAGCCGACGCACGATCCGGACGTGCGCCTGAGCGAGGCCAACCTGGCGTATGTGATCTATACGTCGGGTTCGACGGGACGTCCCAAGGGCGCCCAGCTGTGCCATGGCCAGGTGCTGCGCCTGCTGTCGTCCACCGACGCCTGGTTCGGCTTCGGGCCGGGCGACGTCTGGACGCTGTTCCATTCGTATGCGTTCGACTTTTCCGTCTGGGAAATCTTCGGTGCGCTGTGCACCGGCGGCAAGCTGGTGGTGGTGCCCTATGCCGTCAGCCGGTCCCCCGATGAATTCCTGGCGCTGTTGCGCGACCAGCGCGTCACCGTGCTGAACCAGACGCCGTCGGCATTCCAGCAGTTGATGCAGGTGCCGGCGCTGCATGCGCGGCAGGACGGCCATGGCCTCGCATTGCGCGTGGTGATATTCGGCGGCGAGGCGCTGGAACCGCGTGCGCTGCGGACGTGGATATCCGCCTTTGGCGACCAGGCGCCGCGCCTGGTGAACATGTATGGGATTACCGAAACCACGGTACACGTGACCTACCGGCCCATTACGGAAGCCGACCTGGATTCCGGCAGCAGCCCCATAGGAATCGGTATTCCCGATCTGGGCCTGGCGGTGCTGGACGAAGAGATGGCGCCCGCGCCGATAGGCGTGCCTGGCGAGCTCTATGTCAGCGGCGCGGGATTGGCGCGCGGGTATCTGAATCGGCCCGGCCTGAGCGCCGAACGCTTCGTCGCGCATCCCGACGGCAATGGCGCGCGGCTGTACCGCACCGGCGACCTGGCGCGCTGGACCCACGATGGCCAGCTCGAGTATCTGGGCCGGTTGGACCACCAGGTGAAGATCCGGGGATTCCGCATCGAGCTGGGCGAGATCGAGGCGCAGCTGTTGGGGCAGGAAGGCGTGACCCAGGCCGCGGTGCTGGCGCAGGCGGGGCCGGCGCTGGCCGGGGCGGGGCAGGATGGGCAGGGCAGCCTGCGCCTGGTCGCCTACGTGACCCCGGCAAGCCTGGACACCGCACTGCTGCGCCAGACGCTGGAGCGCAGCCTGCCGGCGTACATGGTGCCGTCGGCCATCGTCACGCTGGATACCTTGCCGATCACGGCCAACGGCAAGCTCGACCGCAAGGCGCTGCCGCAGGCGCAGTTCGCTTCGACGCAAAGTTACGAAGCACCGCAAGGCCAGTTGGAGGAAACCCTGGCCGGCATCTGGCGCGAAGTCCTGGGTGTGGCGCAAATTGGGCGACACGATAATTTCTTCGAGGTTGGCGGGGATTCGATCCTGAGCCTGCAGATCGTGGCGCGGCTGCGCCAGGCCGGCTGGCGGATCAGTCCGCGCCAGATGTTCGAGCGCCAGACCGTGGCGGCCTTGGCGGAAGTCGCCACGCGCGTGCAGGCGAACGGCCAGTTCCGCGATGGCGCATCCGCGCAGGGTGCCTCGGGCAATCCTGCGGCACAGGAGCCGGCAGGCGAAGGAGATGTCGCGGCGGGTCAGGAGGACCCCGTAGCGCGCCGGGAAGATACTCAAGCGGGCGAGGAAGACATTCCAGCAGGCCAGGAAGTGCCCTTGCTGCCGATCCAGGCGCAGTTCCTGTCGCTGCCCTTGTCCACGCACAACCACTGGAACCAGGCGGTGCTGCTGCGCAGCGACGCGGAAGTGGATATCCAGGCCTTGCGCGCGGCGCTCGCGGCGGTGGTTTCGCATCACGACGCGCTGCGGCTGCGCTACCGGCGTGGCGAGGATGGTCAATGGATTCAGGCGTACGCGGATATCAATACTGCTCCGGCATCTACCCATGTCAATCCTGTTCAGGCATCTGCCGATATCCCTACCGCTCAGGCTTCTTCGGATATCCATATCGCTCAGGCTTCTTCGGATATCCATACCGTTCAGGCTTCTTCGGATATCCATACCGTTCAAAACGATGCGGATCGTATTGCCTCTCAGGATGAGGCAGCCCCGGATTCCTCCGACGTAGGAATCTGGGACCTGACGGCGGTAGACGCGGCCGAGATCGAAGCACACTGCGCGCGCGCGCAGGCGAGCCTGGACATTACCCATGGCCCGTTGCTGCGCGCCGCGCGCATGCGGGTGGCCGACGGTAGCTGGCGCTTGCTGCTGGTGATCCACCACCTGGCGGTGGATGGGGTCTCCTGGCGCATCCTGCTGGAGGACCTGCGCCAGGCTTACGAGCAGGCGCGCCGGCGTCAAGCGCCGCGCCTGGCCGCGCGCACGGCCAGCTATGGCGCGTGGGCGCGCGGTCTGCGCCGGCAGGCAGCGATGCATGCCCAGGAGCAACCGTATTGGACAGGCTTGCCGGCCGGCGCCTTGCCGCCGCCGGACCGGGCGGATGGGCCGGCCCGCGTGGGCGACCTGCGCCGGGTCGAGGTCAATCTCACACCCGCGCAGACGCAGGCCTTGCTGCGGCAAGCGCCGTCGGCCTATCGCACGCAGGTCAATGACTTGCTCCTGGCCTCGCTGGCCCTGGCGTTGCGGCAATGGCGCGGGCTGCGGCAGATCCGCATCGACCTGGAAGGACACGGACGCGAGGCCGATGCGCTGGGCCTGGATGTCACGCGCACGGTGGGCTGGTTCACCACGGTCTATCCGGTGGTACTGCAAACGGATGGCGAAGCCGCCGACCTGATTCGGGACGTGAAGGAGCGCTTGCGCGCCGTGCCGCGGCACGGTTTGGGCTATGGGGTGCTGGGCCGCTGGGGCGATGCCTCGGTGCGGCAGGCCTTGTCCGGCGCGCCGGCCTCGCCGATCCTGTTCAACTACCTGGGCCAATTCGACGCGGGCGTGGGCGGCGGGGACTGGCGCGTGGCCGAGGAAGACGTGGGCTCGGGCCAATGGGAGGACGCGCCCCTGTCGCATGCGCTGACCGTGAACGGACGGGTCTACGACGGCCAGCTATCGCTGTCGCTGGGCTACAGCGGCGCGCAGTGGCACGAGGCGACGATGCGGGAGCTGGCGGCGCGCTGGACCGAGGCGCTGTCCACGGTGATCGGGCATTGCACCGGCGGCGCGCAGGGGGTAACGCCATCGGACTTCCCGCTTGCCGGCTTGACGCAATCCGAAGTGGATGCCTTGCCGATCGGCCAGCCGATGGGGCAGTGGCAGGATGTCTACCCCGTCACGCCCATGCAGGCAGGGATGCTGTTCCATTCCATCTACGGTCAGGATGCCGTCGCCGGGTCGCCAGCAGGCGATGGCGCGCCGATGGGGCTTCGTTCGAATACGGAAAGGGACGAAGCCTCTATGCGGGAGGACGTATCGGGCGTCACGGAAGACGTTGCGGGTCTGGCCGTCCAGCCGTACATCAACCAACTTCGGGTGGATGTGCGAGGCCTGGATGCGCGGCGTTTCCAGGCTGCGTGGGAATCGGCGGTGGCGCGGCACGATGTGCTGCGCACGGGATTCATCGCGCGGGCGGACGCGCCGCTGCAATGGGTGGCACGCCAGGCGCGGCTGCCGTTCGAACGGCAACAGGTCAGGGGCGATGCCGGGGAAGTGGCCGCGCGGCTGGACGCCCTGGCCGCGGCGCAACGCGCGGCGGGGTTCGATTTGTTGGTGCCTCCCCTGATGCGCTGCCTGCTGGTGCGGGTCAACGACGCGTATGACCACTTTATCTGGACGCATCATCATCTGCTGCTGGACGGCTGGAGCACGTCGCAGTTGCTGGGAGAGGTACTGAGCGACTACGCGGGCGGGGCGGTGACACGCCCGGCGGGCCGCTATCGGGACTATCTGCAATGGCTGGCCGGGCGCGATGCGCAGGCCACGCAGGCCTACTGGATGGAGCGGCTGCGGGAGCTGGAAGCCCCGACCCTGTTGGCCGAGGCAATGCCCGCCCCGGCCGCTGGCGCTCGGGAAAGCGATGCGCCGGAACGTGTCGCGCATGAGTCCGCCTACGGCGAGTGGGCGATCGATGTGGACGCGGCCCAGACCCAGGCGCTGATGGCGTATGCGCGCCGGGAACGTGTAACCCTTAATACGCTTATGCAGGGGGCCTGGTCGCTGGTGCTCGCGTTGCATACCGGTCAGGACACGGTGGTATTCGGCGCGACGACAGCGGGACGTCCCGAGGACCTGCCGGGCCTGCACCGCGTGCTGGGGCTGTACATCAACACCTTGCCGGTGGTGGTGCGGCTGCCGGCCACGCAGCCAGTGGGAAGCTGGCTGCGCGATCTGCAGGCAAGCAACGTGGCGGCGCGCGAGCACGAACATACGCCCTTGTACGACATCCAGCGCTGGGCCGGGCAGGGTGGCCGGGCGCTGTTCGACACCCTGGTGGTCTTCGAAAACTATCCGGTGGACGAGGCGCTGGGACAATCGCTGCCGGACGGCGCGCGGTTCAGCGGTCTGGCGACGACGGACCCGACCAGCTATCCGTTGACGCTGGTGGTTTCGCAGCGCGGCGAGCTGCATCTCAGGATCAGCTATGACCGTGCCAACTATGAGGCGGCCACCGTCGAGACACTGGGCCAGCGGCTGTTGCAGGGTTTGCAGCGGCTGGCGGCGGAAACGCCGGAAAGATCGGGCACGCTGTCCTTGTTGATCCCCGGCGAGCAGGACCTGCTGCGGTCCTGGACCGACGGTTCGCCGCTGGGCGAGGCGATGGCGGAATGGCGGGACAGGCCTGTGCATGCGGTGATATCGGCGCAGGCGGCACGCACGCCCGATGCGGTGGCGGTGATCATGGAGACCGATCCGGCCCTGGCGGCCGATGGGGTATCCGACCCGTTGACGGGATCGGCGCTGACGCTGACGTATGCGCAGCTGGAACGCCAGTCGAACCGTCTGGCGCAGCGGCTGCTGGCGCTGGGCGTCGGTCCGGAGCGTCGGGTGGCGATCGCGGCGCATCGGCATCCGTCGCTGGTGGTGGGGTTGCTGGCGGTGCTGAAGACGGGGGCGGCGTATGTGCCGCTGGACCCGGAGTATCCGGACGATCGCCTGTCGTACATGATCGAGGACAGCGCACCGGCGCTGGTGCTGACCCAGTCGTGGCTGTCGGCGCGTGTACGCGAGTGGATCGGGGGTGGGGCACGGCAGCAGGGTGCCGTGCCGCTGCTGGAGATCGACATGCTGGATGCGTCTGCTGGCGTGACTGCCGAATCGGCCGGCGTGGCCGACGGGTCGAATGTCGCGATCCAGGTCTCGAAGCTCCCGGTTCACGCATCGGATCCTTCAGTTCACGCATCGGACCCGGTTCGCGTACCGGACCTTCCGGTCCATGCAGAACAGGCATGCTACGTGATCTATACATCGGGCTCGACCGGAAAGCCGAAGGGGGCGACCAACCGCCACGCCGGATTGAGCAATCGCCTGGCGTGGATGCAACAGGCGTATGGTCTGGGACCGCAAGATACGGTGCTGCAGAAAACGCCTTTCAGCTTCGATGTCTCGGTCTGGGAGTTCTTCTGGCCGCTGATGGCGGGCGCGCGCCTGGCGCTGGCCGCGGTCGGCGAGCATCGCGACGCGGAACGGTTGCTGGGGCGCATCGTGGCGCAGCAGGTGAGCACGCTGCACTTCGTGCCCTCGATGCTGCACGCCTTCGTGGCGCACTGCGAATCGCGCAAGGACAGTGCGGCGCTGTCGGCGGCCAGGAAGGTGCTGCGCCGCGTCTTCTGCAGTGGTGAGGCCTTGCCGGCAGAGTTGTGCGCGCGGGTCTATGCGCTGTTCCCGGGGATCGAACTGCACAATCTGTACGGCCCGACGGAAGCGGCGATCGACGTGACGCATTGGGACTGCGCGCGGCCGGCCGCAACAGGCGTGCCGATCGGGCGCCCGATCGCGGGACTGCGTACCTATGTGCTGGATGCCCAACTGAACGAGGTCCCGCCCGGTGTCGGCGGCGAGCTCTACCTGGGCGGCGTTGGGCTGGGGCGTGGCTACTTGAGCCGGCCGGGCCTGAGCGCGGAACGCTTCGTGGCCGACCCATTCGGCACGGGCGAACGCCTGTACCGCACCGGTGATCTGGCACGTTGGAATCGAGAAGGCCAGCTGGAATACCTGGGCCGGCTGGATTACCAGGTCAAGTTGCGCGGCCAGCGCATCGAGCTGGGTGAGATCGAAGCGCAGCTGTTGGCGCAGGACGGCG
Organism: Bordetella genomosp. 11; assembly: GCF_002261215.1. Taxonomy (NCBI): domain Bacteria; kingdom Pseudomonadati; phylum Pseudomonadota; class Betaproteobacteria; order Burkholderiales; family Alcaligenaceae; genus Bordetella; species Bordetella genomosp. 11. The sequence goes on from NZ_NEVS01000004.1 coordinate 960,208, forward strand.
TCAAGCAGGCCGTGGTGCTGGCGCAGAAGGGGCTGGCGGTTGCTGGAGCAGGGCAAGACGGATCGAGCGGCCCCCAAGGCCTGGATGCGCAAGGTTCCTCCGGTAGCGCGCAGGCCAGCCTGCGACTGGTCGCCTACGTAACCCCGGCAAGCCTGGACACGGCGATGCTGCGCCAGGCGCTGGAACGCAGCCTGCCGGCGTACATGGTGCCGTCGGCCATCGTCACACTGGATGCCTTGCCCATCACGGCCAACGGCAAGCTCGACCGCAAGGCGCTGCCGCAGGCGCAGTTCGCTTCGGCGCAAACCTACGAAGCCCCGCAAGGCGGGCTCGAGGAAACCCTGGCCGGCATCTGGCGCGAAGTCCTGGGCGTGGAGCAAATTGGCCGCCACGATAACTTCTTCGAAGTCGGTGGCGACTCTATCCTGAGCCTGCAGATCGTGGCGCGGCTGCGCCAGGCGGGCTGGCAAATCAGCCCGCGCCAGGTGTTCGAGCGCCAGACCGTGGCGGCCCTGGCGGAAGTCGCCACGCGCGTGCAGGCGGACGGACAGCCGGGCTCTGGCGCGTTCCCGGATAGCGCTACGCGAGACCCGGGCGCACAGGATAGGACGCGACAGGATCGTGCGGAACAAGATCGGGGAGGACAGGATACCCCCGCGTCCGGCCCTCAAAGCCTGGCGGACTATCCCGACGCCCCCGCCGCCGCGGCCCTGGCGCTGGACGACAGCGATATCGAAGACGTGCACCCCTTGTCGCCCACCCAGGAAGGCATGTTGTTCCACACCCTGGAAGCGCCGGGCAAGGGGCTGTATGTCAATCAGATCAGCGTACGCATGCAGGGCGCGGACGCGGCGCGGCTGGCGCGCGCGTGGTCGGCCATGGTGGCGCGCCATGCGACGCTGCGCACGTCCTATCTATGGCGGGCCGGCATGGACAAGCCGCTCCAGCTGGTCCACCGCAGCGTCGATCCTGGCGTCACGATCCTGGATTGGCGTGGACGGGACAAGCAGGCCGAACACCTCGCGGCCTTCGCGGAAGAACAATCCCTGGGCATCGACGTCGCGCGCGCGCCGCTGTCCCGGCTGGCCTTGATCCGCCTGGATGCGGATACCCATCAATTGATCTGGACGCATCACCACCTGTTGCTCGACGGCTGGAGCGCGTCGCGGCTGGTCGGCGAGTGGTTGCGCACGTATGGCGGCGAGTCATTGCCGGCCGCCGGCCCCGCCTACGGCCACTACGTGCGCTGGCTGGGCCGACAGGACCGCACCGCCAGCGAACGCTTCTGGAAGGAATCGCTGAAAGCGCTGGACGGCCCCACCTTGCTGGCGCAATGTCCCGGCGCGCATGCGGCGCCGGGCACGGAAGCCTACGCGCGCATCTACACCCGCCTGGACGCCGCCCGGACCATCCACCTGCGCGAGTTCGCCCGGTCGCAGCGCGTGACGCTCAATACCGTCATACAGGCCGCCTGGGGCCTGCTGCTGCAGCGGTGCGCGGGCAAGGATACGGTGGTGTTCGGCGCCACCGTTTCGGGCCGCCCCGCCACCTTATCCGGCGTGGAAGACATCCTGGGCCTGTTCATCAATACCATTCCGGTTCCCGTGCGCGCCGCGCCGTCGCGTGCCGTCGGCGATTTCCTGCGCGACCTGCAGGCAGAGAACCTGCGTCTGCGCGAACATGAACATGCCGGGCTGGCCGATATCCAGCGCTGGGCCGGATCGTCCGGACGGCCGTTGTTCGACAGCATCGTCGTGTTCGAGAACTACCCCGTGGACCGCACGCTGAAAGACCGCGAACGCTACGGGCTGCGTTTCGGGGAAAGCCAGGGTGGCGGCCTGACCGGCTACGTCATGGATATCCAGGTAGTCGCCACCGATGAAATCGAACTCGAATACTGCTATAGCACCGCGCATCTGCCCGAGCCGATGGTCCTGGACCTGCGGCGCCAGATGGAACAGCTGCTGCGCGAAATCACGCGGGATGCGCGCGCCCCGGTGGGCGATCTGGGGTGGCTGGACGAACAGGCCCTTGACGTGCTGCGCGCGTGGGGGCGCGATGCGGGGCAGGTCCGCGCGGCGGGGCCCGGCTACGTGCATCGTCTGATCGCTGCCCATGCGCGCCAGCGGCCCGATGCGCTGGCCCTGGTCATGGACGGCGACAGCCGTTCCTACGCCGAGCTGGACGCGGCCGCGAACCGCCTGGCCCATCGGTTGATCGAGGCCGGCATCGGGCCGGAACGACGCGTGGGCGTGGCGATGCCGCGTTCGCTCGATACCGTGGTCGCCTTCCTGGCGGTGTTGAAGGCAGGCGGGGCCTACGTCCCGCTGGACCTGGACCATCCGCAGGACCGGCTGGCGTATATCGCGCGCGACAGCGGCATGGCCCTGCTGCTGGCGTCCGCTTCGGGCCCGGCGCATCTGTCCCGCCTTGGCGTGCCGGTGCTGGTCTGCGACGAGGCGGCCGCGAACGACGGGCCGGCCACCGATCCCGGCGTTCGCCTGTCGCCGGACAACCTTGCCTACATCATCTATACCTCCGGATCCACCGGCAAGCCCAAGGGCGTGGCGGTGACCCATGGGCCCCTGGCCATGCATTGCCAGGCAACCGCCCGCATCTACGGCATGACGCGCGAATCGCGGGAACTGCTGTTCATGTCCTTCTCTTTCGACGGGGCGCACGAACGCTGGCTGACCGCGCTGACCACCGGCGCGAGCCTGGCCGTGCGTGGCGCGGAGCTGTGGACCGCGCAGGAGTCGCTGGCGGCCCTGCACCGCTATGGCATCACCAACGCGGCTTTCCCGCCCGCCTACCTGGCGCAGATGGCGGACCATGCCGCCCAGCATGGCAACCCGCCGCCGATGGATCTGTATGTGTTCGGCGGCGAGGCGATGCCGCGCGCCGTTTACGAGCGCGTGCGCAGCTACCTTCCCGCCCGTTGCTACATCAATGGCTATGGTCCCACCGAAACCGTCGTCACTCCCCTGATATGGAAGACCGCGGCGGACGCGGGCTTCGACTGCGCCTATGCGCCCATAGGCAAGGCAGTGGGGGAACGCCGGCTGTACGTGCTGGATGCGGACCTGCGCCCGGTTCCCATCGGCCACGTCGGCGAGTTGTACATCGGCGGCTACGGCGTGGCGCGAGGCTATCTGGGCCGCACGGCGCTGACGTCGGCAAGCTTTGTCGCCGATCCCTTCGGCGACGCGGGCTCGCGCATGTACCGCAGCGGCGACCTGGTGCGTTGGCTGGCCGATGGCAATATCGAATACATCGGCCGGCGCGACAGCCAGGTGAAGATCCGCGGCTTCCGCATCGAACTGGGTGAAGTCGAGGCCAGCGTCCTGGGCTTGCCCGGCGTGGAGGAGGCCGCGGTGGTCTTCCACCAGGCGTCTTCCGGCGCGCAATTGGCGGCGTACATCGGCGTGGGCGATAAGGCGGCATCGACGCTTTACCCCGTTGCGGGATCGGCATCGCGCGCGGTACCGGCCGCCGGCGCCGATACCGGCCCGGGCGGCCCGATCAGCCTGGCGTCGCACTTGCGCGGGCTGCTGGCCGCGCGCCTGCCCGACTACATGGTGCCCGCGTCCATTACCGTGCTGCCGCGCCTGCCGCGCCTGATCAGCGGCAAGCTGGACCGGCAGGCGCTGCCGGCGCCCAGCGCGGCGGCGCAGCGGGACTTCGTGGCGCCGTCCACGGATGCGGCGCGCCAGCTTGCCGCCGTCTGGCAGGAAATCCTGAACGTGCCGCGCGTGGGGCAAACCGACAACTTCTTCGAACTCGGCGGCGATTCGCTGCTGAGCCTGAAGATGTTGAGCCGCGTGCGCGTGCTGGAGCGGCCGGAGCTGTCATTCACCCTGCGGGACCTGATGCAGCGTCCCACGATCGCCGGCCTGCTGGGCCTGGAGCAACCCGCCGCCGCCGCGCCCGTGCCCTTGAACAGCGGCCAAGGGGCCGGCGCGCCCCTGTTCTGCGTGCATGCGGGCATGGGCACGCTCTACGACTACCAGACGATGGCCAGGCGGTTCGACGGTATCCGGCCGGTCTATGGCTTGCCTTGCCGCATGCTGCTCGACGCCGGGCATGAAGACCGCGCCTTGGCGCAAATGGCGGAGGACTACAGCGCCATGGTATCGGCCGCGCAGCCGCGAGGCCCCATCCATTTGCTGGGATGGTCGCTGGGCGGCACGCTGGCCGCGATGATGGCGCAGCGCCTGGAGGCGGATGGCCGCGAGGTGGGCTTCCTGGGGCTGGTGGATCCTTATATCAGCGGCCTGGAGCAGGAAGCGCAGCGCGATTGGCGCGAGGACTTGCCGGGCTATGCGCGTTTGATGGCGCCGGACATTCCATCCGCGCGCATCGACGCGGCGGCGCAGACCCAGCGGGCCGCGTATGCCGCCGTCGACCCGCGGCCGGCGAATGCCGGGCGCACCGAAGCGCTGCCCGACACACCGGCATTGACCCAGGAAGCGGTGGAAGCCCGCCTGGCCGGCTTGCTGGGCGGCGCGACGGCGAGCCCGGCGGGCTTGGACGTTTGCGAACTGGCGCGCATCTTCCTGGTGGCTCGCCATCTCCAGGTGCTCTCGCTGCAGGCGGGGCCGATGGGCAAGCTGCGGGCGCGGCCCTGGTGCTGGTGGCGAGCCGGCCGCGATGAGGCCCAGCGGCGCGCGTTGGCGGCGCAACTGGGCCATGCCGCCGGCGAAACCCATCGCACGCTGGCCGCGGATCATTACGCCATTATCCGTGACGGCGTTCTGCTGGAGCATGTGGCGGGCGCGCTATCGGCGATGGAAGAGGGCGCCCGCGCTGAAGTGTCAACCGAAGCGTCGCTGGTCGAGGATGTGGGAATGCAGGGATAGCGGAAACAGGCGCGGCGCCGGGGGCCGATCTCGGCGCCTATCCGCGCTGGATGGCAAATGCGGGCTAACGCGCGGCATAGGGTGGCTTTACATACGGCTCCAGCGCGGGATACGTATCAACCGTGCCCTTGGCAAAATTCCGGCAAAAGATGCAGTGTATTTTGGAATACCTGTGGTTCTTGGCACGCAGGTCCGCCAGAAGCTCGGAAAATAGCACCCTGTCCTGCCAGCCATTCCCGTGCGCCTTCCCGCGTATCGTCACGACGTCGGTGTAAGGCTGGCGCTCCCGCATGCAGCGCCAGACATCGTCGTAATTCTCGTATGTATCTTGATACTCGGCCAGCGCGAAATCCGAACAGAACTGCCCACTGCGCATGATTTCGTATGGGCGCTCGTCCAAGTCAAGGTACACGAAGCCCAGATAGATATCCGTGGTCAGAAGCGGGGCGTGATTCGGTCCGTAAAAATGGAAGGCCGTTCCCGGGGGCACCATCGTTCGACGCCCCAGCAATTGACCGCCATGAGACGAAATAATCAGCTCCGTGCTCTTCCTTCCCTTCATCCGCCACAGCATGTATTTGTCATAGACCAGGCGATCATGCCGATAGGGCCCTTCGTCCGGCAAAAGTGGGAAGCGCGAAGAAATATCGGTAAGGCGGGAGAAGTGCTCGGACGGCCGCGGTGGCGCCTCGAGTTCCGGCAACTGGTGATCGCCTTCAAGCGGCCGCCGTGACGACCTGCCGTCCGCCGACGGATCGGAATAACGGCGAGTGGATAAGAAATTCGGCATATCGATGACTCGAGAATGGGCTACCGCCAGGGCCGGGGGCCAAGGGACCGATGCCTGGCGAACGTGCGCGTCCAGGGAAGGCGCGTCGATGCGCGCGTTCTCCTCAAATTACACACAATTCCGGATCTCGCGATAAGGCGAAAACTCTGATGCGCGGAATCCGCGGCCCGCCGCCGCGTCAGCCGTCGTCAATCACGGGGTCGGCCATGCCGCGTGATGGGGAGAGAGGCCGGTGCCCATCCCGAACGCATTCGCCAGGCGCACCGCGATATCGCGGCGCAGCCGCATCGCGTCGGGAACGATGTTGCCCAGCCGCGCGAAGTCATGCACCATCCCGGGATAGACCGCCCATGCGCAGGACACGCCGGCATCGCGCAGGCGCTGGCCATAGGCCAGGCCTTCATCGGTCAGCATGTCGCATTCGGCCAGCAGGATATGGGCGGGCGCCAGCCCCGCCAGGTCGCCACATTCCAAAGGGGCGAAACGCCAGTCGCGCGCATTGCCCTCGTCGCCCAGGTAGTGCCGGACCATCCACCGCAGCGTGGCGGCCTCCAGCAGATGTCCCGTGGCGTAGCGCCGCCGCGATTCGAAGTCGTCCGTGGCACTGGCGCAGGGATACAAGAGCACCTGCGCCATGGGTTGCGGCATGCCGGCGTCGCGCGCGGCGATGGTCAGGCCCGTGGCCAGCGTCGCCCCCGCGCTATCGCCGCAGACCGCCACGCGCGCCGCATCGCAGCCCCACGATGCGGCGTGCCGCAGCGCCCATCGATAGGCATCCCAGGCGTCCTCGACCGCCGCGGGAAAGCGGTGTTCCGGCGCCAGGCGGTAATCCACCGCCAGGACCGCGCAGGGCACGAGCTCCGCCAGGTCGCGGCACAGGGAATCGTGCGAATCCAGGCTGCCCACGCAATAGCCGCCGCCGTGAAAGAACACCACCAGGGGCAGCGGCGCCGCGGCATCGGCCGGCCGGTACAGGCGCAGCGCCAGGCGCCCGCCATCGCGCCGCGGCATCTCCAGCGGACGCGCCTGGACGCGCCGCGATCCCGGCGCGTCCAGCACCGGCGTCGCCGCATCGTAGTCGGCGCGTGCCTGCGCCGGCGTGGACTGGTGCATGGGGCGGGCGTTGCCCGCCGCCACCATGTCCAGGAATGCCGCCAGATCGGGCTGCAGCATGCTCACGCTACCAGCTGTACGACAAGGTGCCGACGACCGTGCGTTCCTGCCCGTAGCGGCAGTTCAGTGTGTTGTTGCGGCATACCACGGTCTCCTTGTTGAACAGGTTGATCACGTTCAATCCCAGCCGCCAACCGCGGATCTCGTAGTGCAGTCCGGCATCGAACAGGACGGCGGAATCGTTGGTGATGGTATTCGCGACGTTGGCGTAGGTCGTCCCGATATAGCGCACGCCCGCGCCCATGCCCAGACCCCGCAGCAGGCCGGACGGCAGCGTGTAGTTCAGCCAGGCGGATGCCATGTGTTCCGGCGTCACGATGGGGATATTGCCTTCCTCGATCGGGTTGTTGCTGCTCTTGACCCGAATGTCGTTGAAGGTATAGGACGCCAGCACGTCCAGATTCCGCGTCAGGTTGGCCTTGCCTTCGAGTTCGATGCCGCGCGCGCGGATCTTGCCGGTCTGTACGCTGAAATTGACATCGGTCGGGTCGGTGGTCAGCACGTTCTTCTGCGTCAGGTCATAGACCGACACGGCCACATAGCTTTTGCCGCCCGGCGGCTGGTACTTGATCCCGACTTCGTACTGCTCGCCCTTGGTGGGCTTGAACGGCGTGCCGTCCTTGGCGACGCCGGCTTGCGGCAGAAAGGATGTGCTGTAGCTCACGTAGGGCGTGACGCCATTGTCGAACAGATAGGCCAGGCCCGCGCGCGTGGTGAAGTCGTCGTCGTTCTGCTTGGTGGTGTCGCCGGCCAGCCGGTCGCGGCTGTCGCTGCGCGCCCAGTCCTGCCGTCCGCCCAGCGTCAGCAGCCATTTGTCGAGTTTGATCTGGTCCTGCAGATAGGCGCCCAGCTGGCGGTTGACCTGCTTCTGATCGATGATGGTCCCGGCCGCGGAGGGATAGGGAATGTTCAGGCCGTATTGCGGGTTATCCAGATCCAGGTTGGGGGCGGTGCCCTGGCGGTAATCCTGCTGGCCGTCGAGGAACTGGTAATCGATACCGGCCAGCAGGGTGTGCGCGGCCAGGCCGGTCTGGAACTTGAATTCTGCCTGGTTGTCGATCACGAAGCTGTCGGCGCTTTCCTTGGACACCAGCGCATAGCGGCTGATGGTATGGCCGTCGGGCAGCACGCGCAGGGCGTACAGGTCGCGTTGATCCAGCCAGCCTTTCTGGTAGCGGGCGTTCTGGCGCACCGTGAAGGAAGAATTGAAACGGTGCGAAAACTGATAGCCGATCGAGTACTGCTCGCGATCGTATTTATTGAAATCGTAGTCGCCCACCAGCGTATGCGTGGGATAGACCGGGCGCGACTCGCCGCCGGTGCGATCGTGCTGGTAGTTCAGCAGCAGCGTGAAAGAGGTATCGGCATCCGGCTGCCAGGTGAAGGCCGGCGCGATGTAGGCCAGGTCGTCGGGGTAGCGGTGACCGGAACCATACTTGTCCTGGGTACCGGCATCGCGCCAGATGCCGGTCAGGCGGTACAGGTACTTGCCGTCCTTGTCGACCGGGCCGCCCAGGTCGAACTGCGCCTGCCGCCGGTCCCAGCTGCCGAACTGGACGCCGATGTCGCCGAAGGGTTCGGCGGTGGGCCGCTTGGTGACACGGTTGACGATACCGCCGGGCGCGACCTGGCCGTACAGCACGGACGACGGTCCGCGGATCACGTCGATGCGTTCCAGCGCGTAGGGATCCATGCGCATGCGGATCTGGTCGTAAGGCATCTGGCTCAGGCCGTCGCGATAGTCGCCGGAGAGCTTGGCATCGAAGCCGCGCAGCACGATCCAGTCATTGCGCACATCGTTGCCGCCGAAATTGTTGACCTGGACGCCGGGCACGTACTGCACCGCCTGCGGGACGCTCAGGTCATTGCGGTCGCGCATCTCCTGCTGGGTGACCACGGATATGGACTGCGGGATTTCACGCAGCGGCGTGTCGGTCTTGGCGCCCGTCAGCGCGTCGGTGGCGACGTAGCCGCTGGTCGGACCGGTCACGGGATTCTGCTGGGTGCCCGTCACGTTGACCGTGGGCAGCGTCGTCGTGGCGGCCGTATCGGACGGCGCGGATTGTCCGGGCTGCGCCTGTTGCGCGGGCTGCGCTTGTGGCGTTTGTTGCGTGGACTGGGCCTGCTGCGCCTGGGCACCGGCCGCGAGCGCCAGGCCGAACATCAGGAAGGTACCGAGCAAGGGCCGGGGCAAAGGGTGAGGCAGAACTCCGGTAGGCAGCGTGTTGTTTTGGTTTTTCATAATGGTCGTAGCGTGAAGAATCCCCTTGGGCAATGCGAGGCCGGACAGGCCGGCATCAGACCGCGGGTGCGAGTGCCGGAGGACCGGCGGCGATATGCGCCGGGCCCGGTGACCCCTTCGCGTCCGCTTGGGCCGAAAGCGCCGCGCGTACGGAGAGGGAGAAAATGTCGAAGACCCGATCGATCTGGGCTTCGGTAATGATCAACGGCGGCAGGAAGCGCACCACGCTGCCGTGGCGACCTCCTAGTTCGACGATCAGTCCGCGCCGCAGGCATTCGGCCTGTACGGCGCCGGCCAGCGCGGGGTTGGCCGGCAGCGCCGTCCCCGCCGTTCCCGCCGATTCGGCGCCGGCCATATCGATGCCCGGTAGTGGGGCCCGCCCGCCGTCGGCGCCGGGCTGCACCAGCTCGACGCCCAGCATCAGCCCCCGTCCGCGGACGTCGCCCAGTTCCGGTACGTCCCGCTGCAGCTGCCGCAATAGCCCCAGCAGGCGCAGGCCCATCGCCGCCGCGTGATCGGCCAGCCCCGCTTCGCGCAGCAGCCGCATGGTGGCCGAGCCCGCCGCCATGGCCAGCTGGTTGCCGCGGAAGGTGCCCGCATGGGTACCGCCGCTCCAGAGGTCCAGCTCCTTGCGATAGACGACCACGGCCAGGGGCAGTCCGCCGCCCACCGCCTTGGACAGCACGACCGCATCGGGCACGATGTCCGCATGTTCGAAAGCGAAGGGCTTGCCGGTGCGGCCGAATCCGCTCTGTATTTCGTCGGCGATCAGCGGGACCTCGGCCGCCGCCGTCAGGGCGCGTACGCCGCGCAGCCATGAGGCCGGCGCGGGGATCACGCCGCCTTCGCCTTGCACGGCCTCCAGGATCATGCCGGCGGGCCGCGGCACGCCGCTTTCCGGATCGCGCAGTACCGACCCGATGTAATGCAGGCCCGCGCGCACCCCGGCGTCGCCGTGCAGTCCGAAGGGGCAGCGATAGTCGTAGGGATAGGGCAGGAACTGCACCCCGGCCAGCGGCGTGTTCAGCGAGCGCTTGGGCTGCAGGTTGCCCATCAACTGCAGCGCGCCCTGCGTCATGCCGTGATACGCGCCCTGGAAGGCCAGGATATCGGCGCGCCCGGTCGCGCTCTTTACCAGCTTCAGCGCGGCTTCGACCCCATCGGTGCCGGCGGGACCGCAGAACTGCACGCGGGCGTCGCGGGCGAACGCCGCCGGCAGCGTATCGAACAGATCGCGCATGAAGCGGTCCTTCACGGGCGTGGTCAGGTCCAGCGTCAGCATGGGCGCGTCGTCGCGCAGCGCGCCGTGGATGGCTTCGAGCACGGCGGGGTGGTTGTGGCCCAGGGCCAGCGCGCCGGCGCCGGCCAGGCAATCGATGAATACGCGGCCTTCCACGTCTTCCACGTAGACGCCCTTGGCGCGCCGCAGGGCCAGCGGCAGGCGCCGCGGATAGCTGCGGGCGTTGGACTCGCGGCCGGCCTGGTAGCGCAGCAGCGCGTTGTCCGTCAGTTGATAGGGCTGCGACAGGGCGTCATGACGCCGGGCCAGTTCGGTTTCCGTTGCTTCCGTCTGTTCCAGCGGGGGCAGGCAAGCCATGGTCTGTGCCTCGCACAAGGTCAGGAGATCGAGACGGCGCGTGCCGTCCGGGGAAGCGGCGGGGCGGCCGGCGCTTCCGGGCGCCTGAGCGCCGCGCCGATCTCCCAGGAGCGAACCGCCAGGATGGATAGCAGGCTGTCGCTGATGCCGTGCGTGTCTTCGCTGCCGCCCTGCACATAGATGGCGGGACGCAACCGTTCGTCGGCGCGCAGGCGGTAATGGCGATCCGGCGCATAGCCGTCCAGGTACGCATCCAGCGGCGCCAGCAGCGCCTGGTGCTGGTCGCGCTCGTAGCCGGTGGCCAGCACGACCGCGTCGTAATGCAGCGTGTCCTGCGTGCCGTCGTGCAGATTGCGCACCGACAGCGCGATGCCAGCCTCGTCGGCGTCCACGGCCGTCGCTTCAAGGCGCCGCAACACGCGATGGCGCGTCTTGCCGCCGACTTTCTGTTGATACAGCAGGTCGTAGATCCGCTCGATCAACGCCAGGTCGGGTGCCGAATAATTGGTATGCCGCGTCTGCGCGAGCAGGGCCGCGCGATCGGCATCCGGGCGCGTATAGAGATAATCCGTGTGGTCCGCGTTGAAGATCTCGTTGACGAAGGGGCTGTCGTCGGAGGGCCGTATCGTATGGCCGCGTATCAGCATGTCCACCCGCGGCCGCGCGGGATGCTCGTGCAGGTGCATGAAGATTTCCGCCGCGCTCTGGCCGCCGCCGATCACGGCGACCCGCTCCAGCCGCGGCTGCCTGGCCAGCGAGGACAGATAGCCGCTCGTATGGAAGATGCGGCCGTCCTTCATCCATCCGGCAAAGACTTCCGGAATGCGCGGGCGGCCGCCCACGCTGACCACCAGGTTGCGGGCCAGCCGTTCCCGCAGGCGTCCGTCGGCGGCGCGGGACCGCACCCGCAGCAGCTCGACCACGCCGCCCGCCGGCTCGGGCTGCACGTCCAGGACGTGTTCGCCATAGGCGCAGCAATCGTCGAAATGGGCCGCCGCCCAGGTCAGGTAATCGTTGAATTCCTGCCGGCTGGGGAAGAACGTTTTCAGGTTGATGAAGTCCTGCAGGCGGCCCTTGCTGTGCAGATAGTTCAGGAAGGAATAGCGGCTGGCCGGGTTGCGCAGCGTCACCAGGTCCTTCAGGAAGGAAATCTGCATATGCGTGCCATCGAGCATCATGTCGGGATGCCAGGCGAAGCGCGGCTGTCTTTCGATGAACAGCGCGCCCGTGGACGCGGCCCGGCCATGGACCTCTTCCAGGGCGATGGCCAAGGCAATGTTCGAAGGTCCGAAACCGATACCGATCAGATCGTGTACGTGCATGTCGTCCCGTTCAGCATGCCGGCGCGGCGATGTATGCGCCGGCCGGTCCTCTAGGTATCCAGAAGCGCTCCGCGAAGAAGCGCTCGCGCGATAGCGTGCCCAGCATTGCCCGCTTGTGCGGGAAGTCGAAGGCCTTCTCCAGCGCGTAGCCGCTGCGCGACAGATTGCGCAGCATCCGCGCGTTGTCGATGCGAGGCTCGATGACGATGCGCTGGGTGCGGGGGTCGTCCAGGAACAGGTAATGCGAAATCGACGGCAGCCAGGCGGGCACGTAGCGCGCGCCGCGGAACGCCGGTTCGCCGATCAGCACGTGCCAGCCGCGGTCGTAGTCGCGCGCCTCGCAAAAGGGCGCGATGCGGTCTTCCTTGGCCCAGTAGGTTTCGAAATAGCCGAAGGGCACGTTGTCCAGGCAGGCGATCAAGGCCAGCATGTGCGGGTCCTCGGCACCTCGCCGCAGATAGTCGCGGTGTTTTTCCAGGGGGCCTTCTTCCTGCCAGAAGGCGGCCACGTGCGGATCGTTCATCCAGCGGTTCAGCCGCTCGCTATCCAGCTCCGCGCTGGCGACGCGCAGCGACAGCGTGGCCCCCAGCCAGGAAATGGGACGCCGGTAGACAACGCCCGCGGGCTTGGGCGGGCGCAGCGGGTGGCGGTAGCCGCCCGTCATCGTGTAACGCAGGGGGAAGGGTTCCGCGCGCCGCTCGGGCAGCCAGAGCGGTGCGTACTGGTAAAAGGCATCGGCCGCCAGCCGCGTCTGGCCGTCCGGCGGCGCATCCAGCAGTCCCTGGATGCGCAGGCGTTCCAGATACGGCGGCGGTGCGTCCAGCACCATGGCGTCGGCCAGCGGATAACGCGTGAAGGCGGCTTCGGCGGCCGCCAGCAGGTCGTCGAATGACGGGATAGCGCCGCCCGGCCCCGGCCATGCCAGCCGTGGCGATTGCGTCTGATCCCCTGCTTGGTCCATCGATCCATTTCCCCCAGTAAGGGCCCGGCCGGCGTGCAGCCATGATGCGGTCCGTATTCTTGAGAGACGAATGAGAAAGGTTGCTGTTTAGCCCCGGCGCGGCCATGGTCCGGCGCATCGATCCGGGCGCGGGCCGTCCGGGCCGACCTGGCCGGTCAGTCCGGCAGGACCGCCGCTGGCCGCCGATTGCAGGGCGCGAGCGGGCACGGATCGCAATAGCCGTGACCGGGCAGGCGGTAATAGAGGCAGCAACGGCGCAACAGCGCCACATGCCGGCCGCCGCGCTCGGCATATCGTTGTTGCCGGTACAGGGGGTTGGGCGCATCGCCTTGCAGCGTGGCCGTATCCAGCAAGCGCTGGCGGTCCAGCGCGATACCGGGTTGGCCGGGCATCGCCTGGTCCAGGCGCGACAGGGTCATGTCCAGCAGGCGCGCGGCGTTGCCCCAGGCGACGGCGCGGGGCAGGCGCGCATGGATGGCCAGCGCTTCGACCAGTGGACGCAGGTGATCCTCCAGCAGCGGGGCATAACGGTGCAGCGTCGGGGCGCCGGCCATGGGGGTGCCGTGGTGCGGCAGGACGAAGCGCCATGCGGAACCATCGCGCGCCCAGCGCGGCACGACCTCGGCCGCGCCGACGGGCAGCACGCGTCCCAGCACGCTGGCCGCCGCGGCCACCGACGGAATCAGGCGTTCGAAATAGGTCAGGCTCCAGACCGATGCCACCACCATGCGATCGGTACTTCGGAAGTGGCGGGCCTGCGCATCCAGCAGGCGGTCCAGGGCGCGGGGGTCGGCCAGCACGCGTGCCAGCGTGGGCCGCGCGGCCCGGGCACCGTCCCCGGCCGGGTCCCGCATGGCCGCCGATGTGTCCGCCCGGGTGTCCGGACCGGTATCCGATTCCAGCACCAGCCGCCGCGCGTGCCGCTCCAGGCCGCCGGCGTACAGGGGAACGAGCGGCGCGATCAGGCGGTACGGCACGTCGGCGCCGGAGGAAGTTTTGCGGGCGGCATAGTTATGCAGACGAACCGGCGCGGCGAAAATTCAGTCGGGTAAACATCGCCCCCTCTGGTTCGTCACCTTATGGCATGGACTTCATTCACAGCCGGTGCCCCCAGTGATCAAACAGCTCGTCAAACAGACGCGGGGCCTGCTGGCCATGGCGACACTGGCCAGTATCGGCACCGGGGCGGCCAGCGTCCTGCTGGTGGCCCAGATCAACATTGCGCTGACCGCGCCGTCGGCCGACCGGACGCAGCTGGCATGGCGCTTCGCCGCCACCGCCGTGCTGGTGATGGTCTTCCGCATGGTGTCCGCGCTGCTGTTCGAACGCCTCAGCCAGCGTACGCATGCCGACCTGCGCCGGTCTATCGCCGAGCGCGCGGTCCACGCGGATTTCGCCTCCCAGGAACGGGTGGGCGCCGACCGCCTGCAATCCGCGCTGACGGAACACAGCGCCAACGTGGCCCAGTACTTCGTCAGTTTGCCCGCCATCCTGACCAATACGGTCGTCGTGGCCGGCTGCCTGGTTTATATGGCCATGCTCTCGTGGCGCGTCTTCCTGGCGGCGCTGCTGGTCGTCGGACTGGGCTCGCTGGGCTATCACCTGGCCCATCTGCGCGCGATCCGGCACCTGGACGATGCCTCGCGGCACCAGGACGCGCTGTTCGGCCACTTCCGCTCCATCAGCGGCGGCGCGAAGGAATTGCGGTTGAACCGCGGCAAGCGCCAGGCCTTCCTGGCCGACATGCTGAACGCCTCCATCGAAGCGGTACGCCGGGCGCGCACCCGCGGCATGTCGATTTTCGTGGTGTCGGCCAGCTGGAGCAGCTTCCTGATCTACGCCTTCATCGGCCTGGTGCTTTTCGTGCTGGCCACGGGCGAGCCGTCCCAGCAACGCGTCATGACGGGCTTCGCGCTGTTGTTCCTGTACATGGTCGCCCCCCTGGAGGCCTTGCTGCTGAACATCCCGCGGGCCAATCTGGCCAAGGTGGCGGCGGGGCGCATCGCCGAAGTGGCCGGCGACCTGGTGGCGCGCGAGCCGTCCGCGCCCGCCGGTTTCGCGGCACGCGGCGCGCGCGTGGAACTGCGCGGCGTCATGCACCGGTATTACCACGAGCAAAGCGATTATTTTTTCGCGCTGGGACCGGTGGACCTGGTCCTGGATCCGGGCGAAATCGTTTTCCTGGTCGGCGGCAACGGCAGCGGCAAGACCACGCTGGCCAAGCTTCTGGTGGGCCTGTATCGCCCGGAAAGCGGCCAGGTCCTGTTCGGCGGCGAGAACATCGACGACGCGAACCGCGACCGCTATCGCCAGGCCTTCACCGCGATTTTCTCGGACTTCCATTTGTTCGACCGCTTGCTGGAGGCGCCGCGCGAGTCGCTGGATCGCGACGCCAACGGCTGGCTGGCGCGACTGCATCTGCAGCACAAGGTGCGGGTGCGCGATGGGGCGTTCGATACACGCGCGCTATCGCAAGGCCAGCGCAAGCGGCTGGCGCTGGTGGCGGCCTATCTGGAAGACCGGCCTTTCCTGGTCTTCGATGAATGGGCGGCCGACCAGGATCCGGTCTTCAAGCGGGTCTTCTACCTGGAGCTGCTGCCGGAGCTGCGGGCGCGGGGCAAGGCGGTGCTGGTCATTTCGCATGACGACCGCTACTTCGCTGTCGCCGATCGCGTGCTGCGCATGGAAAACGGCCGTCTGTCGGAAGGCGTGCCGGCTCAGGCGGCATCCGCCCCGGATGCCCAGGCGACCGCGCCCGCATAGGCGCCGGGCAAAGGCAGGATGCGCAGGTTCAGCGACCGCAGGAGATCGCGGTCCGCCATGGCGGCGTCCTCGCAGTGTATGGCGTGCGCATCGCTTGCCGCGGGATCGGTGCGGACTTCGACGCGCTGCAGCGCGTCGGCGATGCCGCGGCCCGTGGCTTTCAGCGCGGCTTCCTTGCATACCCAGTAGCGGTAGAACTCGTCGCGTCTGACAGCGGCGGGCGCCTGCCCCAGCAACTGTCGTTCGCGCGGGGTAAGAACGATGGCGGCCAGGGCGTCGATGTCCAGGTCCTTGCGCAGTTCGACATCGATGCCCACCGGGCGCAGACGCGAGATCGCGATCAGCGCGAGCGCGCCGGAGTGCGCCACGTTGAAATGCAGTCGCGATCCCGGCCAGACCGGGCGCCCCGCGGCCGTATGGGCCAAGGCGATGGCGGCAGCGTCCGGCGCGGTTTCGGCGCCCGTATGGCTGGCCAGCAGGCGCTTGAGCATCGCCCGGGTCATGCCGAAACGCACCTGGTCCGCGCGGTGCCGGTAGCGGTCCATCCGCGCGCGCTCCGCGGCGTCCAGCAGCGCCAGGGCCGGCTCCGGCACAGGCGCCGCCAGGTCCAGTTCCAGGCACCATATTCGAAGGTCGCCCGGCGTGCCCGGCAGGGACAAGGGCACGGCCTGGTCTTCCCAGGCCCGCGTCCGGCGTTCTCCGTTTTCCATTCCTCGTGCGTGCCGCATCGGTATCGTAGCGCCGATTGTATCGGCGCGCGGCGCGCCGGTCCCGCTCAGCGCGCCGGGTATTTCGCGCGCAGCGGCTTGAGCACGGCGATCGCCAGCAGGGCGGCGGCGATGTCCAGCGCGATGGCGGAGTAGAAAACCGGATGCCAGCTGGCGGTTTTCTCGTGCATCAGCGCGGCCAGCGGGCCGCCCAGGATGGATCCGATTCCCTGGGAGATATACAGCCAGCCATAGTTGGCCGTGGCATGGCGCGTGCCGAATGTGTCCGTCAGCGTGGAAGGGAACAGGGAGAAGATTTCCCCCCAGCCGAAGAAAACCACGCCGGACAGCAAGACGAAAAGCAGCGGATGTTCGCGCGTCGCCAGCCATATCGCCATCGCGCAGCCTTCCAGGGCGAAGGCGATGAACATGGTGTTCTCACGTCCGAAGCGATCGGACACCCAGCCGAAGAAAGGCCGTGTCAGGCCATTGGTAAGGCGGTCCACGGTCAGCGCCAGCGGCAGCGCGGCCATGCCGAAGACCAGAAGATCGGCGACACCGAAATCGCGCGCGAAGCTGCCCATTTGCGACGTCACCATCAGGCCGGAGGTCGACATCATCGTCATCATGACGAACATCAGCCAGAACAGCGGCTGCTTCAGCATCTCGCGCGGCGCCAGGCCGCTGGCCGCGCCGGCGGTTTGCGGCTGCGCCTGCGTCGCGGCAGCGTCCACGGGCGATCGCAATCCCTGCGCGGCGATCACGCCGATCACCGCGAACAGCACGCCGAAGCGCCACAGGGTGTTTTCCAGGCCGGACTCCGCCAGGGCGCTGGCGATGGGGAAGGTCGTCAGGATGGCGCCCATGCCGTAGCCGGCGGCAACCATGCCGGCGGCGAAGCCGCGCCGGTCGGAAAACCAGCGCACCATCAGGCCGACCACGCCGACATAGACGATGCCCGTGCCCAGGCCGCCCACGATGCCGTAGGTCAGGTAAAGCATGCCGATGCTGCCGGCCGATGCGGCCAGGATCCAGCTGCATCCGGACATCAGCGTGCCCAGGGCGATGAGACGCCGCGGACCGAAGCGGTCGATCAGGCTGCCCTGGAAGGGCGAGAAAAAGGTCTGCAGCACGATCAGCAGCGAAAAGGTGATCTGCAGTTCGGACAGCGGTACGCCCAGCTTGGCGGACAGGGGCTTGGTGAAAAGCGCCCAGACATATTGGGGACTGGAAATGGCCATCATGCAGATCAGGCCAAGTCCCAGCTGGGTCCAGCGATTGCCCAGGATGTCCCTGGGTGTGTCGAGTGCGGCTTCCGTGGATACGCTCATGAGATGGCTCCAGGCCTTGTTGGTCTGGAGTAAGCCTGATGCAAAGCTTGTGCCAACTCCACGGCGGGGCGATGCGCCTTGGGCATGCGGTTCATGCCCCGGTCCGTGGCCGCCCGGCACGCACTTATGGTGCAGCGCATGCCCCTGCGTGGTGCGGCGTCGGGGGTATCCTGTCGCCGGCCTACCAGCCGCGGAAGCGCGGCCAGTGCGCGACGACCCGGCCGGAATCGTCCTGGATGACGTGATACATCTCGTGCTGGGCACCGGTGGCGCAGGCGTGGTTGGGCAATATCCGCACCATCGTGCCCAGCGGCAGGTCGGGCAGCGTCGCCGTGCTGCCGGGACGCAGGGCCAGGATGCCTTGTTCCTGGTTGGTCTCGCGCATGACCAGGTCCGCATACGGCTTGCCATCGATGTCGCATACCACGCCGTAATACTGGTCGACTTTCTGCTTGGCCGTGCCGCGGTCGCGCGACATCGCCATCCATCCGGCGTCGACCAGGATCCAGCCTTTGTCCTCCTGATGGCCGATCACCGTGGTCAGCACGCTGAGCGCGATGTCGTCCTGGCGGCAAACGCCCAGGCCCGCCATGAACAGGTCGAAGAATACGAAGACGCCCGCGCGCAGCTCGGTGACGCCCGTCAGGTCGCGGCTGAACAGGGCGGTCGGCGTCGAGCCCACGCTGACGACGGGGCAGGGCAGCCCGGCCGCGCGCAGCGCTTGCGCGCAGGAGACCGCCGCGGCCCGTTCGCGTTCGGCCATGGCTTCGATGGCCTGGGTGGTATCGCAGTTATAGGATTCGCCGGCATGGGTCATCACGCCGCGCAGTTCCGCGCCGTGGTCCTGCAGCGCGCGTCCGATGGCCAGCAGGCGGTCCGTCTGGCCCGGTGCCACGCCGGCCCGATGCCCGTCCGAATCGATCTCGATCAGGCAGGGAATGCGCATCCCGCTGGCGCGGGATTTATCCGCCACCGCCCGCGCGCCGTCGACGCTGTCGACCACGATGGTCAGGTCCACGCCCTGCTGCCGCAGCGCTACCACGCGGTCCAGTTTGTTGGGGGCGATACCCACGGCGTACAGGATGTCCTTCACGCCGGCCTGCGCGAACTGCTCCGCTTCCTGCAACGTCGAGACGGTCGCGGGCCCTTGCGGCGTATCCATGACCCGGCGCGCGACGTCCATGGATTTCGGGGTTTTCAGGTGCGGGCGCAGTTGCACGCCAAGGGCGCGGGCGCGCTCGCGCATGCGTTCGATATTGGCCGTCATGCGGCGTTCGTCCAGCACCAGGCTGGGCGTTTCCTGTCCTTGCAGGCGGTCGTGATCGATGATCGACGTGGTCACGAAGTCTCCATGGGTTTAATGGGACAGCCGTACGGTCGGCGTCCATTCGGTATCGGGGTCCAGCGGCACGACGGGGCGCGGCAGGCGCCGGAAGTCGAAGCGCGACAGGATGGGCGAGGTCAGCCCCGGCGCGTCGACGCTATGGATGCGCTCCGGCGGAAAGAACTCGTCGAAAGCGGCACGGAAATGACCGCGCGATTTGACCACGACGGTGCGTGCCGCGCCGATGTCCAGCCCGAACATTTCGAAGAAAGTGGGTTCGTGGCACTGGTGGCGGTGGGTGATGACGACGATCTGGATGCCGTCGACGGCGATCAAGGCCGAAGGGCCCAGGTCGAAGCTGCACCCCGCCAGCTGGCCGCGCCGCCCCACGCCCTTGCCGTCGCGCAGCGCCACCACGGTGGCATCGGCCTCGAAGGGCTCGGAATAGCGCGTGGTTTCGCTGCGGTTGAAGCGTGCCCGCAGGGCCGCGCCCACGCCGGCCGCATGCGCGTCGGCGGCCAGTTCGGGATCGGTGACGACACCGGCAATCACCCCGCGCGCGCCGGCCTTCAGTAGCGCCCGCAACAGGTAAGGCGTGTTGCCCCGCGCGCCGCCGCCCGGATTGTCGGCCACGTCCGCCAGCAGGACCGGCGGCCGCGCGGCATCGTTGCCCGTCGCCACGGCCAGGGCCACCGCGTCGTCCAGCGGCATCAATTGGGGAAAGAAGGCGGCGCGGTCGCGCCATGCCGGCGTGACCAGGTCCAGCGCCGTGCGCCGGGCCAGTTCGGCGTCGCCGCGCGTGGTAACCAGGACCGTCAAGCCATTCTTCGGCGTATCGCCATAGGCGAATCCGCCCATCGCCGACACGTTCAGGATGCGCGGATCGTCCAGCGCTTCCGCCTTGTGGATCATGTCCGCGTAGGGGCCGGTGCCCGCCGCGGTCAGCAACTGCGTGGGCGGCGCGCAGACCGGCATGCGGACATGGGCGACTTCCACGCGCAGGCCGGCCAGCAGCTCGCGCAAGACGTCAGCGGCTTCCGCGCCGCGTTCGGCCATGTCGACGTGCGGATTGCGGCGATAGGAAATCAAGGTGTCGACCTGGTCGACCATGCGGTCCGAGACATTGGCGTGCAGATCCACCGTGGCGACGATCGGTACCTTCGGACCGACGATGCGCCGCACGGTTTCGAAGACCAGGCCGTCGGGGTCGTCCTCCTCGGTGGTGATCGCCGCGCCGTGCTCACAGATATAGACGCCGTCCAGGGGCAGGGCCGCGCGCAGGCGGCTCTCGAACTGCGCCAGCGTATCGGCGAAGAAACCGTGTTCCACCGGCCCGCCGGATTCCGCGTTGGCGAACAGGATGGGCACCGGCGTCCATTCCGCGGTGGCATCCATGCGGCGCACGAAGGCGGGGATTTCCGGCGTCATGCGAGGCGTCGCGTCGCGCGCGTCGCGCATCAGCTCCGCGCCGGCCAGATAGGCGCGCGATACGAAGTCTTCGCGGGTGGAGACCGGCGCGTAGCGGTTGGATTCGATGGCGAAGCCCAGCAGGGCAATGCGTAGGGACATGGCGTGATCAATCCTGTTTCTCGATATGGGCGTCGGTGATCAGGTCGCCCCATTTGCGCTGCTCGGCCGCGATGAAGCGCGCGAACTCCTCCGGTGTGCCGGGCGTGCCCGGCGAGGCGCTGGTGTTGGCCAGATCCTTGGCCAGGGAATCGCTGACCAGCACTTTCCGCAACGATTGCGACAGGCGGTCGATGATGGGCTGCGGCGTGCCGGCCGGGAACACCAGGCCGCCCCAGGATACATTCTCGTAGCCCTTCAGGCCCAGTTCGTTCAAGGTGGGCATGTCGGGGAACAGCGCCACGCGATCCTTGCTGGTGATCGCCAGGGCTCGCAGCTTGCCGCTCTTGACCAGGGGATAGGCCACGGACGCATTGGTGAATGTGTAGTCCAGCCGTCCGCCCGCCAGGTCGGACAGCGACGCGGGATCGCCGTTGTAGGGAATGAACATCACGTCCACGCCTGCCATCTGCTTGAACAGTTCGCCCGCCATTTGGCCGCTGCTGCCGATGCCCGCCGCGCCATACGACATCTTGCCGGGCTCGCGCTTGGCCTGGGCGATCAGGTCCGCAACCGTATGGATCGGCGAATCGCCGCGTACCACGAGCAGGTTATAGACGGCGAACATCTGGCCTACCGGCGCGAAATCCTTGACGGCGTCGTAGGGCAGTTTTTTGAACAGCGCCGGATTGACCGCCAGCGTATTGATATTGCCGTAGCCCAGCGTGTAGCCGTCCGGGGCCGCGCGCTTGATCTGCGCCATGCCGATGTTGCCGGCCGCGCCCGGGCGGTTCTCCACGACGAAGTTCGCGCCGGTATCCTCGGCCACGTGCTTGAGCACAATCCGGCTGAGCACGTCGGCCGAGCCGCCGGCCGCCGAGGCAATGATGACCGTGACGGGCCGGTTGGGCCAGTCGGAGCCGGCGGCGTGGGCGGTGGATGCCAGCAGTCCCAGCGCGCCGGCGGCGATCAGGGTGGTCCAGGCATGGGCAAGGGTACGTCGCATACAACCTCCAGGATGGGGAGCGAGGCCGCGCCGCTGGCCGGTCCCCGCCGGATACACGGGCGGGCCCGTGTCCATGGCTGGTGCGGCCGCCGTGAACGGCAATGAGGTAAAGCACGGATGCCGCAAGTATGGAGATAAGGCTAAAGTCCCGGGTTAACCGGCAATGAATCCATTCTTAAGCCGGGGCTTAATGGAGCAAGGGGTTGCTGTCCAGCGAAGACCTGCGTTTTTTCCTGACCGTGGTGGCCGCGCGCTCGTTGGCGGAAGCGGCGCGCACGCTGGATGTGACACCGCCCGCCGTCACCCAGCGGCTGGCGGGACTGGAAAGGCGCCTGGGCATCCGGCTGGTCGAACGGACCGGCCGGCGCATCGCGCTTACCGACGAAGGCGAGCTGCTGGCCGCGCGCGGGCGCCGGATCTGCGAGGACCTCGGTCAGTTGGCCGATACGCTGGGCAGCCGCGGCAGCGTCATCGCGGGACATCTGCGCGTCCTCGCGCCCCTGGGATTCGGCCACCGCTACGTGGGGCCCGCCGTCGCGCGGGTGCGGCGCGATTACCCCGAAGTCACCGCCACGCTGACGCTGTCAGACCGCCCCGGCCGCGTGGCCGAGGACGGGTGGGACGTCCTGGTCCATATCGGCGAATTGCGCGATTCGGCGCTGGTCATGCATCGCATCGCGGCCAACCGGCGCATCCTCTGCGCCGCGCCCGCCTACCTGCGGCGGCGCGGCATGCCGGCCCGTCCGGAGGACTTGCGGACGCACGAATGCATCGCCCTGCGGGAAAACGACGAGGACGTCACGCTCTGGCGTTTCACCGACGCGCGCGGCGAAACGGCCAGTGTGCGCATCGATCCGGTCCTGGCCAGCACGGAAGGGGCGGTGGTCCATGATTGGGCGGTCGCGGGCATGGGCATTATGGTCAGGTCGGAATGGGATGTCGCGGGCGACCTGCGCGATGGCCGGCTGGTCGCGCTGCTGCCGGGTTGGCGCCTGCCCGATGCGGATGTGATCGCGCTGTTGCCCTCGCGCCAGGAGCGCTCCGCCCGGACTTCCCATTTCCTGACGTGCCTGCGGGCGGAGGTGCAGGCGCATCCCTGGACGGTGGCCGGCTGACAAGAAGCTGTCAAACTTGCCGGGCAACATGTGCAGGACCGAACGCCGCCCGGCAAGGAGAGAACCGCATGTCGCACTCGACCGACCAAGCAAAGACACGCTGCCTTGCGCTGTTGCCGGATGCGGCCGAACCGCCGACGCCGCGTCCGGGCCAGACGCTGGACGACGTACTGGCATTCGATCCGGCGCGGCGGATCTGGCTGAAGTCCGGCCTGGGGGCGGCCGTGCTTTCCCTGTTCGGCGCGCCCGCCCTGGCGGGGAATGCGGATAGAACCAACGGTGGCGCGGATGTCGGCGGCAAGGCGCCGGATACCGGGCGGCCCTACACGGCGGGACTGGACCCCGCCCAGGACTACACCGTCCGCTTCGAGTCCGTGCCCCGCTCGCTGGCCGATCGGGTCGTCGTGCCGCCCGGGTACGAAGTACAGGTGCTGTTTTCTTCAGGCGACGCCGTCGAAGCGGGATCGACGTCCTGGACCGAAGGCGTCTTTCCCTCCTGGGACGTCGCGGGCCGGCGCGCCGGCGGAGATCACGACGGCATGCATTACTTCGAGCTGCCCGGCGTCGACCCGCGCAGGGGCGGGCTGCTGGCGATCAATCATGAACAGGTCGACATGCGGGTCTTTTTTGCCGAGGAAACGTTCCCGGGCAACGCTTTCGACGAAAAGACAGCGACGCCCGAACAAAAGCGCGTCGCGCTGTCGGCGGTCGGCGTTTCCATCATCGAAATCGAGTTCGATGGCGGTACATGGCGCATCCAGCGCGATTCCCGCTACAACCGCCGCTATACGGGCAACACGGTCTATGACGTCGGCGGCCCGGCGCGCGAACGCGTCGGCGCGACGGTAACCGGCACCTTGAACAACTGCTCCAGCGGCGCCACGCCGTGGGGCACCTACCTTACCTGCGAGGAAGCGACGTTCAACTATTTCGATTCCAGCCAGCCCAGGCACGGCTACGGTTGGGTGGTGGAGCTGGATCCACAGGGCCGGATCCTGCGGCAGGGCGTCAAGCGCACCGCCATGGGACGCTTCAACCATGAAAACGTCGCCTGGCTGGACGACGCCGACAGGCGCGTGGCGTTCTACATGGGCGACGACAGCACGCCAGGCTGCATCTACAAGTTCGTGCCCGACCGGCCCTACGATGCCGCGGACCGCGCGGCCAACCTGGGATTGCTGGACGAAGGCACGCTGTATGTCGCGCGGTTCGAACCCTCGGGCCAGGGCAAATGGCTTCCATTGAAGCAGGGCCTTCCCGGCCTTACCGCCGCCGAGGGCTACGCGACGCAGGCCGACATACTGGTCGAATGCCAACGGGCCGCCGTGGCTGCCGGCGGCACGGTGATGGATCGTCCCGAGTGGATCACCGTCGGTCCCGGCAAGGATATCCACGTGACGCTGACCAATTACAACGGCCGGGGCGGCAAGGTGCCGGTGGACGACGCCAACCCCCGGCCGGAGAACCACCATGGCCATATCATCCGTTGGACGGAAGCCGGGCACTCGCCGCTGGCGACCGCGTTCACCTGGGACATCTTCCTGCTGGCCGGGGATCCGCGGCAGGCGGCCGCGCAAGGCAAACCGAATCTCGCGGGCAATATCCAGGGCGATAGTTTCAGCAGCCCGGATGGCCTGCGCCAGGATCCGGCAGGGCGGTTATGGGTCCAGACGGATATGAACCTGGGCGCGGTCGCCACGCCGGCCGTCTTCGGCAACAACGGCATGTACTGCGTCGATCCGGCGACCGGGCAATCTAAGCGCTTCCTGGTCGGCCCGGTCGGCTGCGAACTGACCGGCGTCGCCTACACGCCCGACCTCACCACGTTCTTCGTCAACATCCAGCACCCCACGCAGGCCTGGCCCACCGCCGGTCGCACACCGCGTTCGTCGACCCTGGCCATACGGCGCACGGACGGCGCGCCGGTCGGCGCGTAGCCCCGCCGGGCGCACGATCCCCGGGCAGGCCGCGATCGCCCGCGTGGCGTACCGGGCGGGCCCGCCCTTGCGGGATCGCGCCGCCGCGGCAGAGCACCCGCGCGGCGGGGAAGGCGCTTGTACACGCGGGTATACAATCCTGCCGCAAGTGCTCGCGGGACGCGACGGTCTTCAAAAAGCGCGGCATCAGCCGCCCCTCGACCGTTTTTGCCAAGCTCCCACAAACCTGGATATCAGGAGAAAACATGAAATTCGGCAAATCCCTGCTGGGGAAGTTGCTCGCAGGCACCGTGCTCTGCGCCGGCACCCTGGCGGCCCACGCCGCCGGTTGGCCCGAGAAGCCGATCACCCTTGTGGTCCCGTTCCCGCCCGGCGGCACCACCGACATCGTCGGCCGCCCGCTGGCGGAAGCCCTGGCCAAGAAACTCGGCAAGCCTGTCATCGTGGACAATCGCGCCGGCGCGGGCGGCACGATCGGCGCGGGGTACGTTGCGCGTTCCAATCCGGACGGCTACACCATTTTCCTGTCGACCATCGCGCACACCATCGCGCCTTCGACCTACGACAAGCTGCCCTACGACTTCGAAAAGGATTTCGCGCCGATCACCATCATCGCGTCCTCGCCGAACCTGCTTATCGTCAATAACAACCTGCCGGTCAAGACCATTCCGGAATTGATCGACTACGCCAAGAAGAATCCGGGCAAGCTGAACTTCGGTTCGGCAGGCATCGGCAGCACGGAGCACCTGGCTGGCGAGCTGTTCAAGAGAATGGCCAAAATCGATATCGCGCACGTGCCCTACAAGGGTGGCGCGCCGATGATGGCGGACCTGATTTCCGGCCAGATCCAGATGGCCATCGAAACCAGCGGCTCGGCACTTTCGCAGATCCGGGCCGGCACGGTCCGCGCCCTGGGTGTCAGCAGCGAGAAGCCCAGCGCCTACTTCCCCGGGATTCCCGCCATCGACGAGGCCGGGCTGCCGGGCTACACCTTCTCGACGTGGTATGGCCTGGTGGTTCCGGCCAAGGTGCCCAAGGATGTGCAGGCCAAGCTGTACCAGGCCACGCTGGAGGCTTTGAAGGACCCGCAGATGGCCAAGGTGCTGGAAACCATCGGCGCGGAGCCGGGCGGCGAGAAGCCGGAAGTGTTCGGCAAGTTCATCGTCGACCAGACCAACAAGTGGCATGACATCCTGAAGGGCGGCAAGTAAGCCGGCGGGCGCCTTGCCCGACCGTATGTCATCGACACGGCCGCCGGTGTTCCGGCGGCCGTTTTCCTGGAGGCATGGATCATGCACTACCTGCTTGCCTACGAGTTGGCGCCCGATTACCTTGCCCGCCGCGGCCAGTTCCGCGACGCGCACCTGGACCTGGCCTGGCGGGCGTCCCAACGCGGCGAAATCGTCCTGGCCGGCGCCGCCGGCGATCCGATCGACAGCGCGCTTCTGTTGTTCGAATCGGATAGCCCGGCGGTAGCGGAAGCCTTCGCCAGGAACGACCCTTATGTGGTCAATGGCCTGGTCACGCGCTGGACGGTCAAGCCCTGGCACACCGTGGTCGGCGCGAAAGCCGCCACGCCGGTCAGGCCCGGCGGCGCCTGACGCCGGTCCGGCGGCCTTAACCGCCCGCGAAGGGTGCCTATCCGGAACATGAATTCCCAAGGCGGGCAGAATCTCCTACAGTCGTGCTGTCGCCCGCGTGCCGGCATCGTCTATCCCGGTGGCGGTCCGCGTGGCGGCCGCGGCCGTCCCGGCACCCCGGGGCCGCAGGCAACCCTGGGAGACTCGCAAATTGATCGACCATCTGGATCACCTGGTTCTGACCACGGCGAACGAAGCCGCGTGCACGCGCTTCTACGTCGATATCCTCGGCATGCGCCTGGAAACCTTCGGCGAGGGGCGCAAAGCCTACGCTTTCGGTAACCAGAAGATCAATCTGCACGTCAAGGGCCGGGAATTCGAACCCAAGGCGCATCTGCCGGTGCCGGGCGCGCTGGACCTGTGCTTTATCGCCAGCGTCCCCCTGGAGCAGGTCATCCAGCGCCTGCGCGAGCACCATGTAGAGATCGAGCAAGGCCCCGTCATGCGCACCGGAGCGACCTCGCGCATCCGTTCGGTGTATGTGCGCGACCCCGACCTGAACCTGATCGAAATCTCGGAGCTCGCGGCATGAGCGGCGCCTCCATTGCCCCCGATGCCGGTGCCGCTGCGTATGCCGGCCGCGACGACGGCACGCCGCCCGCCGCGCCCTCGCAACAGCCCCTGGCGGACGATATCCGCCTGCTGGGACGTTTGCTGGGCGAAGTCATCCGCGAACAGGAAGGCGACGAGGCCTACACGCTGGTGGAGCAAGTGCGCCAGCTGGCCGTGGCCTTTCGCCGCGACGACGATGCGCAGGCGGACCAGACGCTCAAGAACCTGCTGCAATCGCTGCCGGGCATCATGCTGGTCTGCGTGGTGCGCGCCTTTACCTATTTCAGCCTGCTGGCCAATCTGGCCGAGGACCGCCACTACATCCGCCGTCGCGTGGCGCGCGAGCGCGGCGGCGACGTGCAGGAAGGCAGCATCGAGGCCATGATGGGGCGGCTGCGCGCGGCCGGCGTCGCGGCCGATCGCATTGCGCGCACCCTGGCAGACAGCCATGTGTCGCCGGTGCTGACGGCGCATCCCACCGAGGTGCAGCGCAAGAGCATCCTGGATGCGCAGCGCGCCATCGCGCAACTGCTGACCGAACGCGACGACATCCGTGGCCATGGCGTGGCGGGTGCCGCCGACGCCGTGCTGGCGCGCGAGCTGGACGCCAACGCCGCCCAGCTGCGCGGCCGCATCATCCAGTTATGGACCACGCGGTTGCTGCGCATGTCCCGGCTGACCGTCGCCGACGAAATCGAGAACGCGCTCAGCTACTACCAGACGACCTTCCTGCGCGAAATCCCGCGCCTGTACGCCAGCCTGGAGCGCGAGATGCCCGGCCATGCCGTGGCCAGTTTCCTGCGCATGGGCCAGTGGATAGGCGGCGACCGCGATGGCAATCCCAATGTGTCGGCCGACACGCTCGCCTATGCCCTGAAGCGCCAGTCGGAAATCGCCCTGCGCCACTACCTGGCGGAGGTCCACCAGCTGGGTGGCGAATTATCCATGTCCAATTATCTGGTGGACGTGGCGCCGGCCCTGCAGGCGCTGGCGGACCGCTCGCCGGACGATAGCGCCCATCGCCGCGACGAACCCTATCGGAAGGCGCTGTCCGGCGCGTATGCGCGGCTGGCGGCGACGCTCCAGGCCTTGACGGGCGGGGAGGCCGCGCCGCATCCGGTGGCGCCGCAGCCGCCTTATGCACGGGCGGAAGAGTTCCTGGACGATCTCAAGGTGGTCGAAGCGTCGCTGGACAGCCATCATGCCGGCGCCCTGGCCGCGCAGCGGCTGCACCCGCTGATGCGCGCGGCCAGCGTGTTCGGCTTTCACCTGGCGACGGTGGACCTGCGGCAAAGCTCGGACAAGCACGAGGCCGTCATCGCGGAACTATTGGCCGTGGCGCGCGTGCATGCCGATTACGCGTCGCTGGACGAGGCGGCAAAGGTCGATCTGTTGCTGCGGCTGCTGGACGATCCCCGCCCGCTACGCGTTCCCGGATCCGCGTATTCCGAACTGGCGCGCGGCGAGCTGGCCATCTTCGAAGCCGCCCGGGTCATGCGCGAGCGTTATGGCCGGCACGCCATCCGGCACTACATCATCAGCCATACGGAAACGGTCAGCGATCTGCTGGAAGTCCTGCTGCTGCAGAAGGAATGCGGGCTGATGCGCGGGCTGCTGGGCGAGGACGCGCGGGCGGAACTGATCGTCGTGCCGCTGTTCGAAACCATCGAGGACTTGCGCAACGCCACCGCCATCATGCGCGGTTTCTATGCCTTGCCAGGGATCTTCGATCTGGTGCATCGCAGCGGCGCCGAGCAGGACATCATGCTGGGCTACTCGGACAGCAACAAGGACGGCGGCATTTTCACCAGCAATTGGGAGCTTTATCGCGCGGAGGTCGCCCTGGCCTCGCTGTTCGACGAATTCGCCGCGCGTGCCCCGATCAAGCTGCGCATGTTCCATGGCCGCGGCGGCACGGTAGGGCGGGGCGGCGGTCCCAGCTACCAGGCCATCCTGGCGCAGCCACCCGGAACGGTGCGCGGCCAGCTGCGCCTGACCGAGCAAGGCGAGGTCATCGCCTCCAAGTACACCAACCCGGACATCGGCCGCCGCAATCTGGAAACGCTGGTCGCCGCCACCCTGGAAACGACGCTGCTGCGCACCCAGCAGTCCGCGCCGGATGCCTTCCTGCGCGCCGCGGCGGCCCTGTCGGATGCCAGCATGCGGGCGTACCGGGCACTGGTGTACGAAACCCCGGGTTTCCGCGAGTATTTTTTCGGCTCCACGCCCATCCGCGAGATCGCCGAATTGAACATCGGCTCGCGTCCGGCATCGCGCAGCGGCGGCCAGCGGATCGAGGATCTGCGTGCCATTCCCTGGGGCTTCAGCTGGGGCCAGTGCCGCCTGACGCTGCCCGGCTGGTACGGGTTCGGCTCCGCCGTGCGCACCTTCGTCGAAGAGGCGGGCCACGACGCCGAGGCCGCCTGGACGCTGCTGCGGGATATGTACCGCGACTGGCCTTTCTTTTGCACGCTGTTGTCGAACCTGGATATGGTGCTGGCCAAGTCCGATCTTGCCCTGGCTTCCCGCTACGCCGAGCTGGTGACCGATACCGCGCTGCGCGATCGCATCTTCCCGGTCATCGAAGCCGAATGGCACCGCACGGCGCAGGCCTTATCGCGCATCACCGGCGAGGGCGAGCGGCTGACGAACAATCCGGTCCTGGCGCGCTCGATCAGCCATCGCTTTCCCTATCTGGATCCCTTGCACCACGTGCAGGTGGAGTTGATGCAGCGCTATCGCGAAGGACGCGGCGACGCGGTGGTGAAAACCGGTATCCACATCTCCATCAACGGGATTGCGGCGGGTCTGCGCAATAGCGGCTGAGCGGGCCCGCCGCGCCGCGCGACATGTCGGCCTGCACATGCTTCACGCAGGCCGACAGATACTTGCCGAGCAAGGCCCTGCGTGGCGGATCCATGCGCTGGGAGATCGTCGTGACGAACACCGCGGCGGCGGCCATGCCGCCGGGTTGCCGGATATCCATGCCGATGGCGCTGACGCCGGCGGCCGCGACGCCGTCATCCAGCGCGTAGCCGATTTGCCGCGTTTGCCGGATCGATTCGCGCAGCGAGGCGGCGCTGAAATTCGGGTACCGCGCCAGCTTGTCCGCGATGGCGTGCAGGGCGATATCGATTTCCTCGTCGCTCATCGCGGCCAGGATGGCAAGCCCGCCCACCCCCACGCCCAGCGGATGCCGGTCTCCCACGCCCGAGGTCAAGGTCTGGATCGGGAAGTTGCCCGCGATCCGGTCCAGGCATACGGTTTCGAAGCCGCTGCGCACGACCAGGAAGGCCATATCGCCGGTCTGTTCCGCCAGGCGCCGCAAATGCGGGTGGCAGGTTTCCCGCAGATTGTTTTCCGGCAGCGCGCACAGGCCCAGCTCGTAGATCAGCGGACCGAGACGATAGCCACGCTGGCCGGGGATGCGCACCAGCATGCGTTCGCTGACCAGCCGTTGCAGCAGGCGGTGCGCGGTGGATTTTTCCATGTCGGCGCGCCGCGCCAGGTCGATCAGGCGCAAGTGCTGCGACGGGCTGCTGGCAATCAGGCGCAGCAGATCGACGGCGCGGCCCACGGTGCTGGCCGGCGAAGCTCGGTTTTGCATGGTTCGTATCAACCGCCTGAAGCGGTCATCCAGGACGTCATACAAATTTCCAGATACTGGGAATGCATCGATGCGGCGCTGCCGGGGCCGCGTTTCCCGCGACGGCTGCGTTGCCTCAAAATATCACGCGCCATGCGCGCGACAAACCCCTTTTTCGCATCGCGCCGCACGATCCCTACCCGGGCGTTCCGCGCGCGCGATCGCGGTGCATGAACGAAGGTGCCGCGCGCTTTTGGTGCCGGCCTCGCGCACCACCGGGGGGAGCTGGCGGCCTTGCCGCGCGCCACCCTCGCCATCGCGCCGCACCATTTGCGCCGGGTTTTACTAAATGGGAAAAACCGGCCGAAACATTGACGGCCGTTTCGGCGGGTTCCAATATCGCCCTGACAACGCGCACGGCCGCTCGAGCCGGCGCAATCACGGGGAACGAAGGCGCCACGCGGACACGCGGCATGCCTTCAACAAAGGGGGTCGTTGCATGGACAAGATCTTCGCCTGGACCATCGGGATTCTGCTTTCCCTGGCGCTCGCCAGCCCGACCCCATCCCGCGCCGCGGGTTATCCCGACCATTCGATACGCATCATCGTCCCGTATCCGCCCGGAGACCTGGCCGACGTCATCACACGGCTGCTCGGCAACGACATGGCGCAATCGCTGGGGCAGTCCATCGTCGTGGAAAACCACCCGGGCGCATCGGGCCTGATCGGCCTGCAGATGGCCTCGCGCGCCGAACCCGACGGCTATACCCTGGTGATGGGGCAGATGGGCGCGGTGGTGGTGGCGCCCTTGACCAACGACTGGCCCATCGATGTACGCAAGACGCTGGCGCCCGTGGCGCTGGCATACACCAACTACATGATGCTGGTGGCCAAGCCGGATTTCCCGGCGAAGACGTTGCCGGAATTGATCGCATATTCCCGGCAGCATCCCGGCCGGGTGCGCGTCGGCACCAACGGGGAGGGCGGTTTCCCCCATTTGTCGATGGAGCTGTTGAAGGAAAAGGCGGGCTTCGATTTTACGAACGTCCCTTACAAAGGCAGCACCCAGATCATGTCGGACCTGATGTCCGGGCGTGTCGAGTTGACGGTGTTCGGCTACTCGGGCCTGTACCCCTATGTCCAGGACGGCCGCTTGATCGCGCTGGGCGTGACGGGCCGCAGCCGGGCGCCGAACGCGCCGAATATCCCCACCTTCGGTGAAAGCGTGCCTGGCTACGAGGCGCTGGGATGGTTCGGCTTGTTCGCGCCGGCCGGTACCCCCGCCGACGTGGTGGCAAAAGTGAATAACGCCCTGAACAAGGCGGTTGCCGATCCGCAGGTCCAGGTGCAGGCGCAGCGGCTGGGCCTGGACGCGGCGACCGGCACGCCGGCCCAGTTCGCGAAAGTCTGGGCCGACGATTACGCCAAATGGGGCGGCACGATAAGCAATCTTGGCCTGGCCAGGAAAAAGTGACCGGCGTTCCGCGCCGGGCGACGGCACGGGCCACAACAAGGAGACACGCGGCATGGCTGCCTCTGAACACCCCGCACCCAAATATGAAGCGTTCGGCTGGCATCACTGGCCGGACGATTTCTGGATGTCATACCAGTTCCGGCGCGGCCTGGGCGAGACGCAGGAAGGCGGCGGCGCCGTCAGCGAGGTTTTCCAGGCCGCCACGCATATCGTGCCCGGAGACTTCGAAACCTGGTACGCCGCCTGGCGTCACATCGCCGACCGCAACGCCCGGCGCGGCGACCAGGCCTTGCGCGAAGGCCACATCCGCACCGCGATGAATTGCTGGTTGCGCGCGGCGAACTACTACCGCGAGGCCGAGTTCTGGCTCAAGCCCGACGATCCGCGCCGGCTCGACGCTTTTACGCAAGCCGAGCGCGCCTCCGCCAATGCCTTCACGCGCATGAGTCCGCCGGCGGAAGTCGTGGAGATTCCCTATGAAGACGGCAAGACCTTGCCGGCGTATTTCGTGCGCGCGGCCAATGGCGGGCCACGGCAGCCCGTGCTGATCTCCGTGGGCGGGCTGGATTCGTACAAGGATGAACTTTGGTTCATGAACGGCCGCGGGGCCGTGCAGCGCGGCATGTCGGTGCTGATGGTCGATGGACCCGGGCAGGGCGGGGCGCTGCGCCGGCATGGCCTGGCGACCCGTTACGACTATGAGGTGCCCATCGGCCGCTGCATCGATTGGCTGTCGGCCCGTCCGGACGTCGACGCCAGCCGCATCGCCGTCAGCGGATCCAGCCTGGGCGGCTACTACTCGGCGCGGGCCGCGTCCATGGACGCGCGGCTGGCGGCCTGCATCTCCCACGGCGCCATTTGGGATATCCACGAACGCTGGAAGGCCCGTGACGAAAACCACGGCCTGGCGGGCCATATCAAGTGGGTGTTCGGGGCGGGCAGCATGGCCGAGGCCACGGAGATCGCGCGGCCCTTCACGCTGGAAGGCGTGCTGGAACATATGAAATGCCCTTACCTGATCATCCACGGCGGCCACGACGTGCTGGGCGTGGAGACGGTCAGGAAGGTCCATGACTACGCGCTCGCGCATGGCATCGAGGCCACGCTGAAGCTGACCAGCGCCGAGGAAACCGGGGCCGAACACTGCCAGCACGACAACCCCACGTTGGGACAGGAATTGATGCT
Source organism: Bordetella genomosp. 11 (assembly GCF_002261215.1). Taxonomy (NCBI): domain Bacteria; kingdom Pseudomonadati; phylum Pseudomonadota; class Betaproteobacteria; order Burkholderiales; family Alcaligenaceae; genus Bordetella; species Bordetella genomosp. 11. Next base: position 993,338 of record NZ_NEVS01000004.1, read on the forward strand.
GGACTGGCTGGCGGATGTGTTCGGCATCGATCAGGCCGGGTTGTCGTTCTTTCCCGGATAAAGGCCGCGCGGTCCGTCGCTCCCGGTCCGGCGCGGCAATTGGAGAAGGAAATGAGTCATTGGTTCGAGTATTTCCCCAGCAACCATATGTGGTCGCAGGGCATGATGTTCGGCATCGAAATGGCGGGCTGGGGCGCCGCGTCCATCAGCGAGATCGACCAGATCGGCCAGAAGCTCAAGGGCCACGAGGGCGACAATGAGCTGTGGTGGAAGGAGTGGGTCGACATGGCCCGCCGCATCGAAGGCTTCGGCGACGACGAAGAGGCCAGGGGCCACCGGCTGACGTCGGGCGCCTATTACCTGCGCGCCGCGGTCTACTACTTCTGCGGCGAACGGTTCATCGCGCCTTCCGAACGCAAATGGCAAACCTATCGGGACTGCCTGCGCTGTTTCGCCAAGGGACTGGAGCGGCGCTATCCGCGCATCACGCGCGCGGAAGTTCCTTATGAGGGCACGACGCTGCCTGCCTGGTGGCTGCGCGCCGACGTGGACGGCCCCGCCCCCACGGTGGTGATGTTCGACGGCCTGGACAACGCCAAGGAGATGAGCGTGCTGTTCGGCGGCATCGAAATCGCCAGGCGCGGAATACATGTGCTGGCCATCGACGGCCCGGGACAGGGCGAGGCCCTGCGCCTGCAGGGCATACCCAGCCGCTACGACTACGAAGTGCCCGCCGGCGCGGCCTATGACTGGGTCGCGGCGCGGCCCGAGGTGGATGCCCGGCGGGTGGCGGTAATGGGGTTTTCCATGGGCGGCTACTATGCGCCGCGCGCCGCCGCGAAGGACCACCGCTTTGCCGCCTGCGTCGCCTGGGGCGGCCATTTCGATTACCACGAGGCCTGGACCCGCCGCCGCCGCATCATGGAGTCGGGCGGCACCAAGATATCCGCGCCGAATTTCCAATTGCCATGGGTGCTGGGCAAGCCCGATATGGACGCCTGCATGAAGAAGCTGGAAGACTACCGGCTGCAGGATGTCGCCGGCGATCTCCTATGCCCCTTCTTCTGCCTGCACGGCGAAAACGACACCATCGTCCCGGTGGAATTCGCGCGCCGCCTGTACGAGGCCGTCGGAGCGAAGAACAAGACCTTGCGGGTACTGACCGCGTACGAAGGCGGCAGCGAACATTGCCAGGAAGACAATCGCCAGGTCGGGGCCAACATCATCGCCGATTGGCTCGGGGACACGCTCTGAATTCCAGGCATTTCAAGATGCGCAATTCATAGCCCCAGGCAGACAGCGCCAGCCGCGACGACCAGGCATGCCAGCCAGCGTGTCGGGCTGACCGTCTCGCGCAGGAACAGCCTGCCTATCAGCACGGCGAACACCACGCTGGTCTCGCGCAAGGCCGAGACCGCGCCCATCGCGTCCGATTGCAGTGCCCAGATAACGATGCCATACGCGGCGATCGATACCAGTCCACCGGCCAGCGACACGGCGACCGACATCGGCTCGGCAAGGACCGGCCTGCACAGCGGCGCGAATCCGCGCGCCGCGACGAACAGGGCGGGCATCAGCCAATAGAACAGGAACATCCAGGCGGTATAGACCAGCGCCTGGCCCTCGGCCAACCTGACGCCGATGCCGTCGATCACGGTGTACACGGCGATGGTCGCGCCGGTCGCCAGCGCGGCCAGGACGCCGGCCCGCGACACGCGACGGCCCTGCAGGGCGATGGCAATGATGCCGCCCGATATCATCGCGACGCCGAGCGCGCGCAGAGGGCCGATTTCCTCGTGCGCGAACAGCGCCGCGCCCAGCGTGACGATCAGCGGCGACGAACCTCGCGCGATGGGGTATGCCAGCGCGAGGTCGGTGCGTCGATACGAGCGGACGAGGCACAGGTTGTAGAAGATGTGCACGAGTCCCGACGCGGCGATGTACGGCCAGGAGGCAGCGGGCGGCAAGGGGTGGTCCAGCACGACCAGCGTGGACACCGCCGCGATGGCGACGCTCATCCAGGTCATGGACAGGAATCGGTCGCGGTTGCCGTGCAGCATCGCGTTCCAACTCGCGTGGAGAACGGCGGCTAGCAGGACGATACCGCCGGTATAGCTGAACATGGGTGTCGGGCCCGGAGAGGAGCGGAAACGGGATGGCGAAAAGGGTCAAATCGAATTCGATAGGTTATCTATCTTGTGTCGGCGCGACAAACCAGATAAATTGCCCCGTCGAGTTAGAAAATCTTCCACATGAGACGGATATTGCCGCCCCTGAACGCCTTGAGGGCCTTCGAGGCCGCCGGCCGGCTGGGCAGCTTCAAGGAGGCTGCCGCGGAATTGCACGTCACGCACGGCGCAGTAAGCCAGCACGTGCGCCTGCTGGAGGGATGGCTGGGCGCACCCTTGTTCGAGCGGCACAACCGGCGGGTCACGCTGACGCCCGCCGCGCAGGCGTATCTGGAAAAGATCGGGCCCCTGTTCGAGCAGCTGGCGCAGGCCACCGCGGCCTACGGCGTGCCGGGAACGGTCTCCCGGACACTTTCCGTCAACGCGCCCGCGACCTTCACCCTGCGCTGGCTGGTGCCCCGGCTGGCGACATTCCGCGCCCTGCATCCCGACGTGGAGGTCAAGGTGCAGACGTCGAACGGGCCGTTGGAAAGCCTGGACGAAAGCCACGACATCGTCATCCGGGGCGGCCCGGACACGTTCTACGGGTACTCGATGCGTCCTTTCCTGTCCGAAGAAAGGCTGCCGGTCTGTAGCCCCGAGCTTATGCGGCGCCTGCCGCTGCATGCGCCCGGCGACTTGCGGCAGCACACCTTGCTGCATACCTCCAGCCTGCCGCGGCTGTGGCCGGACTGGCTGGCCAGGGCAGGGGTGCCCGGCCTGACGCCGGCCGCCAGCCTGACTTTCGACCACTTCTATCTGACCTTGCAGGCCGCGATCGACGGCATCGGCGTCGCGATGGGTCCCACCGCGCTGGTATCCGACGATCTCGCCGCCGGCCGATTGATCGCGCCGCTCGCGGGACCCCGCCTGCCGTCGCGCAGCTATTGCACTTACGTTCCGGAAGAAAAATCCGCCGATGAACGCGTCATGCTGTTTCGTTCATGGATCGAGGGCGAGGGCGCGAGCGCGGGAACGCCAGCGGTGTAAGCCCGTCCCGGTCGGCGTGGCGGTCAGAAATCCCAGATCGCCGGCCCCCACCGGAAGGCATCGCCGTCGACCGCCTCCGGCGGTATGAACCTCCGATCCAGCCAATTCGCCAGATCGGCCGGGACCGATGTGACGCGAACGCACATCACGGCGTTGATTCGGGACATGGCGAGGAACCGCTCCCCGAAGGCAGCTACTACAACACGTGGAAGCGCATTCTGGATAGCGCGAAACTGCCGCACGTCGTACACATGGCATCCGTCATCGTGCTGCCGCTGACATCGCCAGTTCAGGCGTTCCCGCCAAGGTCGGCACGGGGCTGACCTCGCACAATACCGACACGATGTTCAGGACGTATGTGCATACCGAGGACGACCCGATTTGGGCCACCGCCGAGAAGTTCGCGAACCAGCGGCGGGACACCATCGGCGGCCGCGCACCGGCTGCGCTGTCAGTAGAGGCTCCCGCTATCGGGAAGGCGACAAAACTCGCACCAGCCAAGGCAACGATCGTCCTTACCGGCATCGCAAAAGTCCATCGCGTGTCGTACCGCCTGGCACGAAGCGGACTGCGACCGCGCCAGCGTCCGAGTCACAGGACGCCGCTATCCCTGAACCGTGAGGCCCGAATCGCCGCGTGGACGTTGCGACAATTCGAGCACTTGCAATTTATATACGAACGGGTATATTAGTGATTCAGAAACGCAAGCTTTTGTATTGGGAAGGCTCGTCGAAAAAGAACTTCAAGGAGTTCCCGATCGACGTGCAAAAGGATATGGGCGTGGCGCTGTTTATCGTCCAGTTGGGTGGCACGCCGGATTCGGCCAAGCCTTGGAAGGGGCTTGGCTCTGGTGTGCACGAACTAGTGGAAGACCACCGGGGCGACACATTCCGCGCGGTCTATACCGTGAAGGTGGGCGATGCAGTGCATGTGCTCCATGCATTTCAGAAGAAGTCGAAATCCGGTATCGCCACGCCACGGCCGGACGTGGAATTGATCGAGAAGCGGTTGAAAGCAGTGCTCGCCCGCTATGGGGCGGGTGGGAGAACCTGATGGTACGCAAAGACAATCCTCAAGGCACCGACAACGTATTGCACGACCTTGGGTTCGATGATGCAGAGGAACTGTCGGCGAAGGCGGCGCTCGCGCTCAAGCTCAACGAGTTGATCGACCAGCGGGGCTTGAACCAGATGGAAGCGGCGGCGATTACAGGTATGACCCAGCCGAAGGTGTCGCAGGTACGTCGGTACAAGCTTCAGAACATTTCGCTCGAACGGCTGATGCAGGCGTTGGTTTCGTTGGATCAGCATGTTGAAATTGTGGTTCAGCCGGCTCGGCGCGCCCATGCACCGGGTATCACCGTTGCCGCTTAACGTTGGCTCATGGTGATTTTCTCGATGGGTTAATGCGTCCGGAGCCCGTCTCGGACGGGGGCGAGACGCATGCTGGAGCGACTCCGGAATCGTAGGCGCGCGGGCGCGACGGCAGAAGGCCCGACTGGCCGGCCCCTCGGCCCGACCCGACGGGTGTAATGCCCATCTCGTGCAAAGAGCCACATTGAGCTCGGCGGGAAAACTCCGTAAGGTCCGTTGGAGGGCGACGACATCGCGGGTCGGTTTGCCGATTCCGAGCATGGTGCCTCTTCGAGCGATGCGGACTGCGCAGCCGGATGCAACACGCCGGCCTTGGCCAACCGGGGGCAGGCTCCCCGGCACTGGAACCCTTCCACGATCGCGCCGTCGTATCCATGACAAGGACTTCAATGATGCTGCGCCACCTGCGCATGGCCGCTCGCCTGATCTGTGTCGCGCTGGTGGCTGGCGGGAGTTGCGCCTGCGCGGCCGTGCCTGTCGTTCCCGAATTGCCGCCCAACGAGACGCCCGGGGTCCCCATTCCGCCTGGGCGGATCGATGCCGCGGTCAGCCAGATCGACGGGCTGGCGCGGGAGATCATGCGGCGCACCGGTATTCCCGGCATGTCGGTCGCGGTCGTGCACGAGGGCCGCAAGGTCTTCGCCCAGGGCTACGGCGTGCGCAATATCGACATGGACGGCGACGTGGACGCCGATACCGTCTTTCAGCTTGCCTCGCTGTCCAAGTCCGTGGGGGCCACCGTTGTGGCGCATCAGGTCGGCAAGCACAGCGTCCGGTGGAACGATCCCGTCGTCAAATACCTGCCGCGGTTCCAGCTGGCCGATCCCTGGGTAAGCGCCCATGTGACGCTGGCCGATCTTTACTCTCATCGTTCCGGGCTGCCCGACCATGCCGGCGACGACCTGGAGGACCTGGGCTACGACCGTGCCCAGGTGCTGGAACGGCTGCGGTACCTGCCGCTGCATCCCTTTCGTTCGACGTACGAGTACACCAATTTCGGCGTGACCGCGGCGGCGGAAGCGGTGGCGCGGGCCGCCGGTACGGATTGGGCGAGCCTGTCGGAGCAGGCGCTCTATAAACCCTTGCATATGGACCGCACCAGCTCGCGCTTCGCCGACTTCGAAGGTACCGGCAACCGGGCCCACGGCCACATCAAGAGCGGCGGCGTCTACCGGCCCAAGTACCAGCGCGAGCCCGATGCGCAATCGCCCGCCGGCGGCGTCAGTTCAAGCGCCAACGATATGGCGAAGTGGCTGGCCATGCTGATCGGCAATGGCGACGATGCGGCCGGCCAGCCCTTTATCCCGGCCGACGCGCTGTTGCCTGCGATAACGCCGCAGGTGATTTCGCGGCCCGCTTCGTCGCCCAGCGCCAGGGCGGACATGTACGGCTATGGGTTCAATCTGAATGTGCAGCCCTCGGGCCGCACCAGCATCAGCCATTCGGGCGCATTCGCGCTGGGCGCCGGCACCGCCTTCGCGATACTGCCGTCCGCCGGGGTCGGCATCGTCGTGCTGACCAATGCGGCGCCGGTCGGCGCGGCCGAGGCGCTGATCGCCGAGTTCATGGAACTGGTGCAGTTTGGCGAAATCCGAAGGGATTGGCTGGCCGGCTATCAGGCTTTGTTCAAGCCCTATGCCGAGCCGGTCGGGACCTTGGTCGGCAGGCAGCCGCCAAGCCAGCCGGCGCCCGCGCGCGAGCCGGGCTTCTATACGGGCGATTACGGTAACGAGTATTTCGGCACCGCTCGCGTCGTTGCGGACACAGGCGGCCTCACGCTCGTGCTGGGCCCCAGGGACATGCGTTTTCGCCTGCGGCATTGGGATGGCGATCGCTTCGTGATCGATATGCATGGCGAGAACTACGAGGAAGGATCCGTGTCCGCGGTCGATTTCAGCGGGGCTGGCGCGCACGCCATGGCCTCGATGACGGTGGAATTGCTGGATAAGAATCGCCTGGGTACGTTTCGCCGCGATTGATCCGCGAGGCGCGCGCCTGTGGTCCATGCCCCTGGCATCTTGCGCTAAATCAGGAAAAGCGCCGCGCCCGGACCAGCATGTAGTTGGCCCGGTCCGAGATGCCGTCGATCAGCGCCATCGGCCGGCGTGCGCCTTTGTATCCGTTTTACTTTATGGCTTTGGCCGAACTGACAAGCGCATCCCAGTCGTTCGGAGGGTTGCCTTTCTCCAGCATTTTTCTAAAGACTCGATATGCATCGTCGTCGCTTTCGTAGGCGCGCTTCGTGCCGTCATCGTTGACCCAGGCCATGACGATGATTTTGCTGGTGAGGTGATATCGAAAGAACAGGCGGTACTGTTGAAAGAATTTGGCGCGGAACCAATGCTTGTGGTGTTCCCCAAGTGTTCCGCCCTGACGGTATTCCGATCGCGTGGGATCCTGCGGAATGACATCGAACGCCAAACGCGCTATGGCGGCCAGTCGTTTGGAGGCGTTCCGGCGGTGGTAGCCGCCCGGATCTTTGAGTCGTAGTGCGTCGACTTGGTCTTGTAGCGTGGCGAGCTGGGCTCTAAAGAGGGGATGGAGATAGATGGTCCAGCCGTGAATCGTGACGGGCCCGTTCAAACCAACTGTCATTCGTCATCCGCTGACAAAGGCGCGTTGAGATCAAAGTCATCCACTTCCGCGGCTGCTTTTTGCACGGCTTTGAGCAGGTCATTCGTCAGCGGCACCAAGTGTTCCGGGTGCATCGCGATGTCGTGGGCAAGGAATGTCAGGAAGGCGTCCAGCGCCGGATCGTCATCCTCGGCGGCTTCCGCACGCGAGAGCACGACCTCACCGTTGGAACGAATGCTGTAGTGGATTTTGTCCCGCTTTCTCAAGCCAAGCGCTCGCCGCACCGTCTCCGGGACGGTGGTCTGGTAGCGGTCTGTCAAGGTGGAATCGGCTTCCATGGTCGTGGGCATGGGACCCTCCGAGTAAGGAGTATCGCATGGTAATGCAATTGCATTACCTGTGTCAATCGTGCACTCCACGCTAGCCAAGCAACTGCAACGTCTCATCCAGGGAAAGCACCGTGGTACGCGACTCGAATGCCGTGGCGAAAAGATGTTCGTGCACGATCGGATCGGGGTCGTAGCAGCAATCCTTCACGGTGAACAGGCGGAAGTCCGCGTCGCTGGCGTGTGCGATGGACGACAGCATGACGCCGGTCGAGGCGATGCCCGCCATGATCAGCGTATCGACGCCCCGGGCGCGTAGGCGGGCTTCCAGGTCGGTACCGAAGAAGACGCTGGCACGATGCGCGACGATGAGCGGTTCGTCGGCGCGTTGGCCAAGTTCGGGCGAGATCCTGTCGTTGACGAACAGGCCAAGCTGCCTGATGCCCTGGCCATTCTTGTTCAAGGGGCTGACTTCGGGATAGCCGGGGCTGAAGTGGATCTTCGCGAAATAGACGCCGACGCCTTTGCCCCGGGCGGCGTCGCACAGGCTGCGCGTATTGGCCAGCAAGGCGGGCGCCGCCGAAGGGAACAGCGCCATGATGTCGGTCTGGTAATGCATCACCAGCAGCGCGGTGCGCGCCGGCACGAAGTGGGCAGTGGAAGTCGACATAAGCGCCGCAGCCGTGGGAAAAGGCTATTTTGCTACATCTTGCCACCCCATCCCGTCGCGCGAGAACCCGCGCAATTTGTCCTCGTCCAGTGCCAGCCCCAGCCCCGGCTCGTCCGTCAGCGCGATCACGCTGTCCCGTTGCGCCGGCAGGGGGCTCGCAAGCATGTCATGCAATGGGTTGCGGATATACATGTCTTCGAAATACCGGAAGCGCGGTATCGCGGCCGACAGATGCATGGACGCCGCGATGCAGATCGGCCCCGATGCGCCCGTATGCGGGCACACCGCGATGTTGTAGGCATCCGCCAGGGCGGCGATGCGGCGGCATCCCGTAAAGCCGCCTGCGCGGGCGATGTCCGGCTGCGCCACATCCAGCAGGCCTTGCTCGAAGAAGGGCCTGAAGCCCGCGCTGGTGAATTCGCCTTCGCCGGCCGCGATGCGGATGTCCTTGACGGCGCCGCGCACGCGGGCATAGCCGGGCAGGTCGTCCGCCAGCACGGGTTCTTCCAGCCAATAGACGCCCAGGCGTTCCGCCGCCCGTCCGACGACGATGGCGGAGGTGGGGTCGTATCCCGCGTTCGCGTCCAGCATGATCTCGATATCGGGTCCGACGGCGGCGCGCACCGCTTCGATGCGCGGGATGTCGGCGTGGATGCCTTGTCCCACCTTCAGCTTGATGGCGCGGTATCCCTGTTTCACCAGGGCGCGCGACTCGTCGGCCATGACTTCCGGGGTATCCAGCAGCACCGACGATGCATACGCCTCGATCTGCCGCCGTCCGCAGCCTGCCAGCAATTGCCAGGTCGGCCGGCCGGCGGCCTTGCCCAGCAGGTCCCACAGCGCGATATCGACGCCCGCGATCGCTTCCATCAGGAAGCCGCGGGAATGCCCGCGTGCTCGCATCGTGCGATACATGTCTTCCCACAGTCCCTCCACATGCTGCGGGTCGCGGCCGATCAGCACGGGGGCCAGGATCTCCCGTACCACGGCGGCGGCGACGCCCGGCCCCAGGCGGGCAATGCATTCGCCGGTGCCGTGGATACCCTCGTCCGTGACGATCCGCACCGCCGTGGCGGTGAGCGAGGCCAGCGTGAAGGTGGAGATGCGCCAGGGCTTTTCCAGCGGCGCTTCCAGTGTCATGGTCTGTATGGCGGTGATCTTCATGCGGGTTTTCCTCCGCGATGGGCGGTCAGCGTGGCCCAGGGGCCGGAATTGCCGGGATAGGTGACGCCGTAGCGCGCCACCGCATCCTCGTCGAAACGAAAGGCCAGGCCGGGCTCTGTCGGCAGCAGCAGCTGGCCGCCGCGGGCGACCAACTGCCGGTCCAGCAGGCGGCGCAGGTTGACGATATGGTCGTCCGGCATGAACTCCATCCAGTTGGCGTTCGGGCACGACGCCACCAGGTGCACATGGATGTCATGCCAGGCATGCGGGGCTACCGGTACGCCGTAGCTGGCCGCCGTGGCCGCGATGCGCCGCCATTCCGTGATGCCGCCGCACACCGTGGCGTCCGTTTGCAGGATGGTCGCGGCACCGCGCTCCAGCAGGTCCTTGAAGCGCCAGCGGCCGGCTTCGATTTCACCGGTCGCCACGGGAACGCGGGTGGCGCGCGCCAGGCGGGCATGATTGTCGATATCGTCGGGAGAGAACGGTTCCTCGATCCAATAGGGACGGTGCGGTTCGATGCGCTCCATGTATTGCAAGGCGGTGGGCAGGTCGGGCCAGGCGTTGTTGGCGTCCAGCATCAGGTGCACGTCCGGGCCGATCGCCTCGCGTACCTTGCCCACTCGCGCGGCTTCCTGTCCGGGCGGCAGCTTGCCCACCTTGATCTTGACCGCCGCGTAGCCCTCGTCGACGAAGGCGCGCATTTCGGCGGCCAGGTCGTCGTCCGTCTTGCCGGGCCAGTAGTAGCCGCCGCTGGCGTAGGCCGGCACCTTGTCCGTGACCACCGCGCCCAGCAGCTTGTACAAGGGCTTGCCCACGCTGCGCGCGTTCAGGTCCCACAGCGCCACATCCAGCGCGGACAAGGCGCGCAGCACGGCGCCGGCGCGTCCCTGCAGCAGGGCCTCCTGGTACATCTCGCGCCACAGCCCTTCGACGCGCCAGCTGTCGTGGCCCAGCAGCAGAGGGCCCAGGAGGTCCGTCACGGCCACCTGCAGCAGGCGGCCGGACGTGTTGACCGCGTAGCAATAGCCGATGCCTTCGACGCCGTCCGTGTCGCGGACACGCACCAGGCAGTATTCGCGCGCGTTGACGGTGCGCGTGGAAAACTGCACCGGGTTGTCCAGGGGGACCCTGGCGATGCAGGCCGATACCGATTCGATAGCTGCCATGGTTACTCCGCTTTGATGCCGGTTTTCTTGAAGACGTCCGCCCACTTCGCATATTCGCTTTGCATCAGCGCGGCGAATTCGGCGGGCGTATCGCCGACGGGAACGGCCCCTTGCTGGGCCAGCCACTGCTGGGTTTCGGGCTTGCGCACGATCGCCACGATCTCTTTGTTCAGCCTGTCGACGATGGGCTGGGGCGTGCCGCCGGGCGCGATGACGCCGAACCACACATCCGAGTCGTAGCCCGGCACGGTTTCGGCCACCGTGGGGACGTCGGGCAACACCGCGGCGCGCTGCGCCGAGCTGACCGCCAGGGCCTTCAGGCGCTTGTCTTTCAGGAAGGGCAGGGACTGGACGGTGGTCAGGAACATCAGCGATACCTGGCCCGCCAGCAGATCGTTCATGGCCGGCGCGCCTCCGCGATAGGCGACGTGGGTCATCTTGATGCCGGCCATCTGGTTCATCAGCTCGTGCGACAGGTGCTGCGTCGAGCCGTTGCCGGGCGAGCCGAAGTTGATGCTGCCCGGCTTGGCCTTGGCCAGCGCGATCAGCTCCGCGACGTTGTTGGCCGGCAGGTGGGGATTGGCCAGCAGCACGAAGGGCGAGGTCGCCACCACGCAGACCGGCGTGAAGTCCTTCAGGACGTTATAGGGCAGGTCCTTGTAAAGCAGGCCGTTGGTGATGTGCGACGAGATCGTCAGCATGAGGGTGTAGCCGTCGGGGGCCGAGCGCGCCAGTTCCGTGGTGCCGATCACCCCATTGGCGCCGCCACGGTTTTCGACCACCACGGTCTGCCCCAACGATTTGCCCAACTGCTGGGCCAGGTAGCGCGCCAGCATATCGGTACCCCCGCCCGGGGGAAATCCGACGATCAGCTTGAGCTGCTTGTCGGGATACGCGGCCCGCGCGCTATCGGGCGCCGTGCCGAACGCGAGCGCCGATACGGCGCCCAGGATGGCCAACCAATGTCGTGCCTTCATGTCGTCTCCTCCAGGGAAGTTGCCTCGTCCGTGTCTCCGGGCGTAGGCGGGGTGTCGCCCCGGGCGCGGCGGCCCTAATGGGCGTGGAACTTGCGCAGCCGCTCCATGCCGTTGCGCAGGTGCGCGCCGGCGGCCGTCGCGGCCGCCGCGCTGTCGCGCGCGGCGATGGCGTCGTAGATCGCCTGGTGTTCCTGTTGCACCGCCTGCAGCCAGCCGGCAATGCTGCTGTTGCCGCGGCTGATGCTCAATTGCGCGCGGACATGGCGCTCCAGGAAACGCGTGAAGTCGTCGTAGACGCGGTTGTTGGTGGCGCGTGCGATGGCGCGATGAAAGCGCATGTCCTGCTCCACGCCGTCGCCGCCGTGCTTCTGCACGTGTTCCAGCTCTTTCAGGGCGGCGCGGATTTCGCGCAACTGCGTGGCGGTGGCCCGTTCGGCGGCCAGCGCCGCCGCTTGCGTCTCCACCCCGATCCGCAGCTCGAAGACCTGCTGGACGGTTTGTTGCGGCGATTCGGCGCCGGCCATGATGCGAAAAGGCGCGGCGGTAAGGGTTTCGGCGACGAAGGCGCCCAGGCCTTGCCGGGTGGTGACCAGCCCGTCGGATTTCAGGCGGGCGATGCCTTCGCGTATGACGGTGCGGCTGACACCGTACTCCGCGGCGAGCTGTTCCTCGGTGGGAAGCCGGCTGCCGGGTGCGCGCTCGCCCGACTCGATCTGGCGTGCCAGGATCTCGCTGAGCTTTTCCGTCAGGTTGGCATTGCGCAGGGCAGGCGGCATGGGGAAGCGTCCTCGAGCAGGCCAGCAGGTGAGCCGGTCACATGGTTATCATACAAGTGGATGTTTTGCGGGCGCAAGACCCCGGTGGGTGCCGGCCTGAAATGTTTCGGGGCCGGGCAAGCACGCCATCGACGCGCTTGTCCGGCCCGGCGCGGCGGCTTCGCTTACGCTTTACGCGTGCGCTGCACGCCGTCGAATGCCGTCTGTACCATGCGTTGCAGCAGCGGCTGGATGCGGGTGGCGCGTTCGGGCAGGTAGTCGAAGGGCAGGGCTTCCTGCATATAGCTGCACTGCGTCATCTCCAGCTGGATGGCATGGATGCCCTGTTCCGGCTGTCCGTAGTGGCGCGTGATGTAGCCGCCGGTGAAGCGTCCGTTCAGTACGCTGGTATAGCCCTGCGGCTCGCCCTCGCGGGCCACGCCGTAGACGGCTTCGGCGATGTCCTGCGCACAGGCGATGCCTTTGCCCGTGCCCAGGTTCAGGTCGGTCAGCTTGCCTTCGAAGAATCGCGGCAGCACCGAGCGGATCGAATGCGCGTCCCACAGCAGCACCGCGCCATGCCGGGCGCGCAGCCGCGCCAGCTCCTCGGCCAGTTTGTCGTGATAGGGCTGCCAGACCTGCGCGCGGCGCGCGGCGACCTCGGCCTCGCCGGGGACGTCATCCGGGTTGCGGTACAGCGGCGTGTCGTCGAAGGTGTCGACAGGGCACAGGCCAGTCACGCTCTGGCCCGGGTACAGGCTGCTGCCATCGGTCGGGCGGTTCAGGTCGGCGACGTAGCGCGAATGCGTGGCGGCCAGCACCGATGCGCCCATGCCGACCACGAAGTCGTACAGGCGTTCCAGGTGCCAGTCGGTGTCGGGTACCTGGCGCGCCTCGTCGGTCAGGCGGTCGGCGATCGCGGGGGGCACGTAGGTGCCGACGTGGGGCATCGACACCAGCAGCGGCGCGGTGCCTTGCCGGAAGGTGTAGACGGGACGGTCGGTCAGGGCTTGGGACATGGATGTTCCTCCAGATGATGAATCAGCTTTCCGCCACGAGCATGCGGCGCACTTGGACGAATGCCGCCGCGGCCTCGTCGCGCAGTGCATGGCGGCCTTCCCGCACGCGGGCTTGTCCGCCCACCCAGACGTTGCGTATGGCGGACGTGCGGTGGCTGCCGAATACATGGGCCGACAGCATATCGCGCGCCGGCAGACCGGCCAGGGCGACATGCTGCGCGTCCAGTTCCAGGAAGTCGGCCTGTTCGCCGGGCTGCAGGCCGCCCGTGGCGCGTCCGCTGGCCCGGGCGCCGCCCGCCACGGCGGCCAGCGTCATCGCGGTGGCGACGTGCGGTTGTTCGGCATCGGCCATCACGTTGCGCTGGCGCGTGGTCAGGCGCAGGCCGTACTCCAGCCATTGCAGTTCTTCGGCGGCATTGACGGTGGAGTGGCTGTCCGAGCCTATGCCCCACAGTCCGTTGCCTTCGCGCCAGCGGGCCATGTCGAACAGTCCATCGCCCAGGTTGGCTTCGGTCGTCGGGCACAGGCCGGCCACCGCGCCGGTGCGCGCGGCATCGACGGCTTCCTCCGGCGTCATATGCGTGGCATGGACCAGGCACCAGCGCGGTCCCACCGGCGCGTTCTCCAGCAGCCAGCGCACGGGCGGCAGGCCGCTCCACGCAATGCAGTCTTCCACTTCCTTGACCTGCTCGGCGATATGGATGTGGATGGGCGCGCCCGGGTCCAGGGCGTCGAGGCCGGCCAGGGCCTCGGCCAGCGACGCGGGCGGCACCGCGCGCAGCGAATGCGGCGCCAGCCCGAGCCGTGCGCCTTGCGCGTCGCAGGCGGGCTTCAAGGTATCCAGCAGCCGCAGCATGGCCGCCGTGTCGTGCAGGAAGCGGCGTTGGCCGGCATGTGCCGCGGCGCCGCCAAAGCCGCCGGTCTGGTACAGCACCGGCAGCAGCGTCATGCCGATACCGGCCCGTGCCGCCGCGCGCAGGATGGCCTGCGCCATTTCCGGGCCCTGGGCATACGGCTGTCCCCGCGGATCGTGGTGCAGATAATGAAATTCGCAGACGCCGGTGTAGCCGGCCTCCAGCATTTCGACATACAGCCAGGTGGCGATCGCCTCGGCGTGGGCGGGGTCGATGCGGCCGGCGCAGCGGTACATCAGCTCGCGCCAGCTCCAGAAGCTGTCGGCAGCCTGGGCCCGGTATTCGGTCAAGCCGCAGAAGCCGCGCTGGAACGCATGCGAATGCAGATTGGGCATGCCGGGAATCAGCGGACCGGTGGCGCGTGGCTGGTCCGGTGCGGGGGCCGTGCCGGGCCGAACCGCCGTCAGGCGGCCATGCGCATCCCAGGACAAGGCGACGTCGCGCGCCCAGCCGCCCGGCAGCAGCGCATCCGCGGCCCAAAGACTGTGTGTTCCGTTCATATCGGTTCCTGTCCGCGCGTGTCGTCGCGGGTGGCCTGCGCGCGGGCGTTGCCGCCCGCGCCATCGTTCGGGGAAGGGAGCTCGATGTCCACGACCAGCAATCCCGTTTCAGGGGCATCGCCTTCGGGTGCGGCGCCGCGCACGCGCCAGCGTTGGGTCGCGCCGGCCCACCACAGGCCGGCGCAAGGCGCCAGCACATGCCGCGCGCCATCGCCGGTATCGACCTCCCAGGTGCCGCCGACGGCCATCAGCAGGCCGAATGCGATGGGCGGCAGTTCGCCGCTGTCACGGATGACGGTCACCCGTGTCCGCGCGGAGCCGCGGCGGCTCATCACATTGAAGTCTTCCGACGCGCCGCCCTGCAGAACGCAGTCGACGTCCACGTCGCCCGGGAAGGCGAAAGGCGCGAGCGGCCGGGTCAGCGCGTGTTCCCCCGCCGGCAAATCGCCACGCAACACGACGCCGGGACCGCTCAGCAGGGTGATGACGCGGTCCACGCCCGCGAAGCGCGAGAACGGCCCGCCGGCGTCGATGCGGGCAACGCTGATGCGCCACAGGAAATCGTCCAGTCCGGCGCCGGGCGGCCAGCACGCGATTTCGCGGGTCAGGCCGCCGCCGTTTTTCCAGGGTTGCGCGGGCAGGTCGGCCAGGCGGAAATGTGTCAGCCCAGGGAGCGTGGCGCTTCGGTTCCGATCGGCCGTCTCGCCGCTCCCGGGGGAAAGTCTGTCAGCCACGCTTGAGCACCGCCTGCAGGAATTCGCGCGTGCGAGGTTGATCGGGCATGGTGAAGATCCGCGACGGCGGGCCGGCTTCGATGATGCCGCCTCCATCCATCACCACCACGCTGTCCGCGACTTCCTGGGCGAAAGCCATTTCATGCGTGACCACCATCATGGTCATGCCTTCGGTCGCCAGGATCTTCATCACCTTCAGCACTTCGCCGACCAGTTCCGGATCCAGTGCCGAGGTGGGCTCGTCGAACAGCATCACCCGTGGCTTCATGGCCAGGGCGCGCGCGATGGCGACGCGCTGCTTCTGCCCCCCGGACAGGCTGGCCGGCATCGCGTCCGCCTTGTGCGCCAGCCCGACTTTCTCCAGCAGCGCGCGGGCTTCTTCTTCAGCCTGCCGGCGCGGGATGCCGCGCAGTTTGCGCGGGCCCAGGGTGATGTTGTGCAGGACGTTCAGATGCGCGAACAGGTTGAAGGACTGGAACACCATGCCCACTTCTTCGCGCAGTTTGTTCAGCTTGCCATCGGGCAGCATGCGTCCGTTGGCCAGCAGCGGCCGGCCGCAGATCTCGATGTCGCCGCCCTGCGCCTGCTCCAGGCCGTTGCAGCAGCGCAGCAGGGTGCTTTTTCCCGATCCGCTGGGGCCGATGACCACGACCACCTGCGACGGCATGACGTCCAGGTCGACGCCGCGCAGGACGACGTTATCGCCATAGGCCTTGGTCAACTGGCGGATGCGGACCATGGGTAGTTGATCGGCCGCGCTCATTGCACCATTCCTCCCGCGCGCAGGCGCAGCTCGATACGGCGCAGCAGGAATGTCGTGGCGCCGGTCAGGATGAAGTAAATCACCGCGATGGCCAGGTAGACCTCCAGCGAACGGTACGACACGGAGATGATTTTCTGGCCCTCGTGCATGACGTCGTGGATGGTCAGCAGCGAGACCAGCGCGGAGTTCTTGATCAAGGCGATGAACTCGTTGCCCAGCGGCGGAATCATGCGTACGAAGGCCTGCGGCAGCACGACGTTGATCATGGCCATGCGCGCCGGCATGCCCAGCGAGCGCGCGGCCTCGACCTGTCCGCGGTCGATGGACTGGATGGCTCCCCGCACGATCTCGGAGACATAGGCGCCGCTGTAGACCGACAGGCCGATGGTGCCGCACACGAACGCGGGCAGCATGATGCCGAACTGCGGCAGGCCGAAGAACAGGATGAACAGTTGCACCAGCAGGGGCGTGCCGCGGATCGCCGCCACGTAGGCCGAACAGATGCCGTAGACGACGTGCCGGCGCGGGTCCAGCCGGCCGATACCGACCAGCAGCCCGATCACGCAGCCGCACAGCAGCGACACCGAGACGATCTCCACCGTGACGGCGGCGCCTCGCAGCAGGTCGGGCCAGTTGGCCCAGACCGGGGAGAAATCCAGATCCATTCAGGGCCTCAGTTGCTGAACCACTTCTTGACGATGGCGTCGTAGGTGCCATCGGCCTTCAGCTGGGCCAGCGCCTTGTTCAGGCTGGCGGTCAGCTCGGGCTTGTCCTTGCGCACGGCCATGCCGTAGGCTTCGGTCGTCAACTGCTCGGGCAGCACCTTCAGGCCGCCGCGCGTGCGCACGTACTGATAGGCGGCGGGCTTGCCCGTGACGGCGGCATCGGCGCGGCCGATGGCCACCAGGTTGAACATCTGGTCGTTCTTTTCCACTTCCACCAGCTTCACGCCGGGATAGTTTTCCTTCAGGTAACTCACCGACTTGGTGCCCACCTGTACGGTGACCTGCTTGCCCTCGAGATCCTTGGGCGATTTGATGGTGGTGTTGTCGGCCTTGACCATCGCGACCAGGCCGCCGGCATAGTAGGAGTCGCCGAAGTCGACCACCTTGCGGCGTTCGTCGGTGATGTAGATGGCGGACACGGCCATGTCATAGCGCTTGGCCACCAGCCCGGGAATCAGGCCCTTGAAATCGATCTGAGTCCATTCGACTTTCTTGCCCATGGCCTTGGCCAGGGCTTCGACCAATTCGATATCGAAACCGGTCAGCTTGTCGTTTTCGACGTACTCCATGGGAGGGAAGGTGGCGTCGGTGACGACGCGTATCACGTCGTCGGCGCGGGCGGGGGCCGGCGCGGCGGCCCACAGCATCGGACACAGGGCGATCGCGGCCATCAGGGCGCGGCGGCTTAGGGCTTTCATGAAAGGCTCCTTGGGGTTCAGGACACGCAGGTCCGGTGGGCGGGGGTCAACTCAAACTCAACAGGCGGGACACGCGCGCGGCGGCCACCACTACCATTTCGATCAGTTCGCCTTCGCGGGGCAGGGCGCGCGCGATCGGGGCCATCAGCGTCATGCAGCCGGCCAGGCGCTGGCCAGGACCGAACAAGGGGGCGCTGGCGCCCCAGACGCCTTCATCGATTTCATTCTGGCTGCATGCGTAGCCGGCCTTGCGGATCGCGGCCAGCGATGCGCGGTCGGGCAACTGCGGATCCGTCGAGTCGCCCTGCCAGGCATCCAGCACGGCATCGCGCCGCGCAGCCGGCAGGTGGGCCAGCAGGCATTTGGCGGTGGCACCCTTGCGCAAGGGCACGCTGCGGCCTTTTTCGAAGGAACAGCGCAGCGCTTGCGGACTTTCCAGCATGTCCAGGCAGATGGCGCGGTCATTCACCGCCACGATCAGACCCACGCTTTCATGCGATTGCTTCACCAGCCTCTGCATGTCCATGCGCGCCATGTGGACCAGATTGGAGCTGGCATCGAAGCCCTGCGCCAGTTGCAGGCCTACCGGTCCGGGGGCATAGGTGCCGTCTTCTTCCTGCACGAAGCCCCACTGCTTCAGGCGGGCCAGCTGACGGTACAGCGAGCTGCGCGGCAGCCCGGTCGCGTCGGCCAGCTCCTGCGCGGTGGCCGGGCCATTCCATTGGGCCAGCGTGGCCAGCACCAGCAGGACGCGGTCTTGGGAAGCGGGGGAGTTCGCGGCGGCAGACATGATGGCGCAAGTATCGGCCAGCGCGGCACGCGCGCCAAGCGCGGAGTCCCATCCGGTGGGAATCGGCTGCGTATTTTGGATGAGCGGGGCGTACCCATCCGGCAGGCGTAAGTAGCTGATTTTTCGGAGAATGTGGTTTATTAAGGGATTACCCTAGGATACGGAATGCGCCGCGTTGTCCCATGCGGTGGGACAAACGGCCGGTGCCTGCCCCATTCCGGCGCACCGCGCAGGCCGGCGGCGCGCCCACCGCACCACACCGGAACATCGCCGCGGGCGGTTCGCCCGCATCGACGCGCCACGCTGGGGCATAGGCCGGATATATCGGATTTGGCGAAAAGTGATTCGTTATTTTTCATTGGAATAAATCAATGTCCACTCCTATGATCCGGCGGATATTTGGCCATACAGGGAGAAGCACGTGGCAGGGTGGGCGATCGGGATCGATATCGGCGGTACCTTCACCGATATCGTGGCGCTGGACTACGGGGCTTCGACCCTGTACAGCCTGAAAGTGCTGACGACGCACGGCGACCCCGCCGAAGGCGTCGCGGACGGCGTGGGCCGGATCGTGGCATCCCGCCGCATCGACCCGGCGAAGGTCACGCGTATCGTGCATGCCACGACGCTGTTCACCAACGCGCTCATCGAGCGTCGTGGCAGCAGGACCGGCCTGCTGGTCACGCGGGGCTTCCGGGACGTGGTCGAGATCGGTCACGAACGCAAGTACGACCTTTACGACCTGCAGATCGAGGCAGCGCCCGCGCTGGTCGAACGGCGTCTGCGGGCGGAGATCGGCGCCCGCATGGACGCCGGGGGCCGCGAAATCGAGCCCGTGAACGCGCGCGAAGTGATCGCCGCCGTGGGCGCGCTGGTCCGCGACGGGATCGAGTCGCTCGCGGTGTGCCTGCTGCACGCCTATGCCAGCGACGAACATGAGCGGCAGGTCCGTGAGATCGTGCAGGGGGAATTCCCCGATCTGGCGATCACCCTTTCCAGCGAGGTCGCTCCGGTCGTGCGCGAGTTCGAGCGCATGTCGACGACCTCGGCCAATGCCTATATCAAGCCCCTGGCCAGCCGCTACCTGGACAACCTGCAACGCCGCCTGCGCGATCTGGGCCTGCGCGCCGACATTCTGATGATGCTTTCCAATGGCGGTCTGTCCCACCTGGGCGAAGCGCGGCGCGTGCCCATCGAACTGCTGGAATCCGGCCCGGCGGCCGGCGCGATATCGGCGGCCCACTACAGCCAGCGCGACCGTCAGGCCGATCTGCTGGCCTTCGATATGGGCGGGACGACGGCCAAGCTTTGTTTGGTGGAAAGCGGCCAGCCCTCGATCTCGTTCGGCTTCGAAGCCGCGCGCCAGAAGCGCTTCGCCGAAGGCAGCGGCCTGCCGATACGCATCACCACGATCGACCTGATCGAAATCGGCGCCGGCGGCGGCAGTATCGCCAGCCAGGACGCACTGGGCCTGTTGAAGGTGGGACCGCATAGCGCCGGTTCCGAACCCGGGCCCGTCTGCTACGGACTGGGTGGCGACCAACCCACCGTGACCGACGCCAATCTGCTGCTGGGCTATTTGAATCCGGACTATTTCGCGGGGGGGACGATGTCCATCGACCGCGAGTCGGCGCGCGCCGCTCTCGACGCCATGGGAACGGAACTGGGCCACGACGCCATCGACGTCGCCTGGGGCATCCACGACATCGTTGCCGAGAACATGGCCGGGGCCGCGCGCGTGCACGTCGCCGAACGCGGCCGCGATCCGCGGGACTTCGTGCTGCTGTGCACCGGTGGCGGCGGTCCGCTGCATTCCTATTACGTGGCGCAGAAGATAGGCGTGCGCACCATCATCTGCCCGCCCGCCGCCGGCGTGGCTTCGGCCTATGGCCTGTTGGTCGCGCCGGCGCGCGCCGACCGCTCGCGCACGGTCAACGTGCGGCCGGCCGTGGACAGCCTGGAGGACCTGGAACACGCCTACACGGCGCTGGAACGCAACGCCGTCGAATCCCTCCGTCCGCTGGACGCGGCCTTCGGGCCGTGCGCGGCGCGGCGCAGCGCCGATGGCCGTTTCGCCGGGCAAGGTTTCAGCCTGACGGTGGATCTGCCGCCCGGCCCCTATGCGGGCGCGGGCGCCGCCGACAGCGAGACGGTACGCCAGGCGCTGCTGCGCGCATTCGAAGCCGGCTATCGCGAGAAGTTCGGCCGCACTCCGCCGGACGTGCCCATCGAACTGCTGAACCTGCGCGTCAGCGCAACCGCGCCGCCGCGCGAGCAGCTGGCCCACGCGGACATGAAGCTGGCCGGCCCTATCGAACCGGCCGGCATGCGCGCCGTCTATTTCCGCGAGTCGGCCGGCTTTGTCGATACCCCGGTCTACAAGCGCGACGTCCTGCATCCGGGTTTCGACCGCGTCGGGCCGATGCTGATCGAGGACGAGGGATCCACCCTGGTCGTCGGCCCGCGCGGCCACGTCCGGCAACTTCCAAGCGGCAATTTGATCGTCACGATTCAGGAGCAGCAGGCATGACCCATCCGAACCGCCGACACGGCGACCCGGCGGCAGACCCGATCTTCCTGGAAGTGTTCTGGACGCGGATCCGTTCCGTGGTCAATGAAGCCGCCAAGCTGATCGTCCGCACATCGTTCTCGACGCTATCCACCGAGGCGAACGACTTCGCCGTGGTGCTTACCGATTCCGCCGGCCGTTCCCTGGCGGAAAATTCCGGCAGCATTCCGTCCTTCATTGGCACGCTGCCGCGTACCGTGCAGGCGACGATCGCGCGCTTCGGCCGCGAGGATATGCGCGACGGCGATGTGTTCATCACCAACAACCCGTGGATCGGTACGGGGCACCTGAACGACGTCAGCCTGGTCAAGCCGATTTTCCATGGCGGCGTGCTGGTCGGCTTCGCGGCCTCCGCCGCGCACGTGCCGGACATCGGCGGCAAGATCCGCTCGGTGGACGCGCGCGAATTGTTCGAGGAAGGCTTTCATATTCCGCTGATGCGTCTGCTGCGCGACGGCCAGGCGGACGAGACGCTGCTGTCCTTGATCCGCACCAATGTCCGGACGCCGCAGCAGACGGTGGGCGACATCTGGTCGCAGGTCGGCGCGGTGGAGCTGATCGCGAATCGCCTCGACGCCATCCTGGATGAATACGGCCTGGCCGGTATCGATGCGCTGGCGCGGGCCTTGTTCGATCGCAGCGAAGCGGCCATGCGCCGCGCCATACGCCAACTGCCGAACGGCGAGTACCGCTACGCCATGGAAACCGACGGCTTCGAGAACCGGTTCCAGTACCACGTACGGGTGCGCGTCCACGACGAAGAAATCGAATGCGATTTCACCGGGACTTCGCCGCAGCAGCCGCGCGGCATCAATTGCGTGCTGGCCTACACCAGCGCGATGACGGTGTACGCGATCAAGAGCCTGCTGCTGCCGGAATTGCCGAACAACGATGGCCTGTTCCGTCCCATCGGTATCACGGCACCGGAAGGCTCCATCCTGAATCCGCGCATGCCGGCGCCGGTGGGCGGCCGTGCCTGTACCGGCCACTATGTGCCCACGGTGATCTTCGGCGCCTTGTTCGCGATCCTGCCGCGCAAGGTCATGGCCGGCGTCGGCTCGCCGCTGTGGATCGCCAACCTGAGCGGTACGCGCGAGGACGGACGGCCCTTCGCCACCGTGCTGTTCTATAACGGCGGCATGGGCGGGACGGCCGGCAAGGACGGCGCATCGGTCATGTCCTGGCCCAGCAATATCTCGGCCACGCCCATTGAAGTGGCCGAACGCGAAGCCCCGTTGTTCTTCAAGTACAAGCGCCTGCGCGCCGACTCGGGCGGGCAGGGGACCTATCGCGGCGGGCTGGGCCAGGAGATCTGCTTTGTCAGCCGGCATCACGCGCCGCTGGCTATCGTGTTCCTGACCGAGCGTCTGCGCGTGCCCGCGCCGGGACTGGGCGGCGGCGGCGATGGCGCGCTGGGCGAGGTCATCGTCAATGGCGAGGCCATCGACAGCCGCCGCCCGCATGTGCTGCATCCCGGCGACGAAGTGGTATTGCGCACGCCCGGGGGCGGGGGCTACGGCGACCCCGCGGAGCGGGATGCCGCGGCAAGGACACGGGATATCGCCCAAGGCTATATCTCGGCGGACTGAACCCGGCGGCGAACGACGCCGCCGGGTTCGGTAAATCAACCAGGCCGCCGCAGCGGCCGATCCAAGGGAAAGCAGATGAAGCTAGCGTTGACGTGTGGAATGGCCGCCTTATCGATATTGGCGTCCTTGAATCCGGGGGGCGTATCGGCGGCGCCGGCATATCCGAGCAAGCCGATACGGGTAATCGTGCCGTACCCGGCCGGCGGCTCGACCGACGTGCTGGCGCGCATGCTGGGCCAGAAGGTGGGCGAATCGCTGGGCCAGACGGTGATCGTGGAGAACCGTCCCGGCGCCAGCGGCAATATCGGCGCCTCTTTTGTGGCGAAGTCCGAACCCGACGGCTACACGCTGTTCCTGGGAACCTCGACGGCGCTGTCGGTGAACCAGAGCCTGTACAAGACGTTGCCGTACGACCCGCAGAAAGACTTCACGCCCATCGTGCTGGCCACCATGCTGCCCAGCCTGGTGGTGGTCAACGACAAGGTGCCGGTAAAGTCCGTGCAGGAATTGACGGAATGGCTGAAAGGCCCCGGACGTTCGGCCAGCTATGCGTCGTCGGGCGCCGGCACGCCCGCGCACCTGGGGGGCGAGCTGTACAAGCGGCTGACCGGCACGAACGCCACGCACGTCCCGTATAAAGGAGGCGCGCCGGCCCTGACCGACCTGGTCGGCGGGCAGACGGCCTATATGTTCGCGATCCTGCCCGAAGCGATGCCCTTGGTGAAGACCGGCCAATTGCGCGCGCTGGCGGTCACCACGGCCAAGCGCTTGCCGGCTTATCCGGACCTGCCCACCGTGGCGGAGTCCGGCGTGCCCGGCTATGAGCTGATCGGCTGGTACGGTTTCCTGGCGCCGGCCGGCACACCCGCCCCGATCATCGACACCTTGAACAAAGCCTTCAACCGCGGATTGCAGGATCCCGACACCCGCAGGAAGCTCCAGGACCTGGGATTCGAAGTGGCCGGCGGCCCGCCTCAGGCCCTGAGCGACCTGATGCGCAGCGAAACCGTCAAATGGAAGCAGGTCATCGATAAGGCCGGGATCAGCCTGGAATAGAAGAGGCCTCGGGTCTTCCGGCTTGCGGGCACCCTGCGCGGGCGCGGCCCGGCGGGATGGGCTGCCAGCTATTTGCGCGGCGCGGGGCTTTTGTTCGATGTCCGCCTGCCGCCCAGTGTCCTGACGCCGGGTGGCAAGGCGCGTTCGTCGATGGCGCGGCGCATGAATTCCAGCAGGTGTGTGGAGCTGGGCGACAGCGCGCGCAGCTTGCGGCTGATCAGGCAGATCTCGCGCGACAGCCTGGGCCCGCTTACTTCGCGGAACACGAATGGCGCGAACTGTCCCATGCCCGCCGCGAGTGCCGGAATAATGGCGTAGCTGGCGCCCATGCGCAGCACCGCATGCAGCGACGTGGTGCTGGATATTTCGTCGCGCATGCCGGAGAACATGTCCTTGCGGCCGGCATTCTGCCGCAGGAAGGCCCCGATGCCCGTGTCCGGCGAAAAGCTGACGTAGTCCGCCGGGTCCAGCTCGGACCAGCGCAAGGGCTTGCGGCTGGCGCCGTAGCGATGCCGTGGATCGCATACGACCCCGTAGCGGTCCTCCAGCAAGGGGGTGTATACGAGGTCGTCGTGTCCTCGGTACCGGCTGGTCACCGCGAAATCCAGCTCGCCGCCGGCCACCATGGTTTCGACCAGTTCCGCGCCGGCATCGCGCAGCGAGATCGTGGTGTCCGGATATTCCGTCTTGAAGGCATGGGCCGCGCTGGCCAGGAAATGCTCGATCACCGAGGCCGCCGCGGCGATCCGGATATGGCCCTGTCGTCCCTGCGAAAAGGCCTGCAGGTCGCTGAGCGCGCCGTCGAAGTGGCTCAGTATCTTTTCGGCTTCCACCTTGAAGCGCACGGCTTCGTTGGTCATGGCGACGCGGCGCGTGCTGCGGTCGAACAGCTTGACCCCGACGGTTTCCTCGAACTGCTGGATGGTGGCGGTCAGCGAGGACTGCGTCAGGAACAGGCGCGAGGCGGCCACCGTGAAAGAACCGGCGTCGGCCACCGCCACGAAGCATCGCAGGTGTCGGAGGGAGATATTGCGCAGCATGGTCGGATTGGATTGCACCGCGCGGGGCGGGGCGTCTTTGGGGCTTAAAAGCGCGTGCGTGGGATCGTCGTGGCGAAAGGTCGCGCCCGATCGGACGAGGCCCGGCGGCTTCCGATCATATATTGATGGAAACGAATAAACAATCGAAATTCATTGTTTGTTATGAACAAAGCCCGTTCCTAGAATTCATGCCGACGATCCCATTTCCGGGAATGTGCACACCGGCGCCATCGCCACGAACCGCAAAGGACACAGACATGGGCTTACTCGCAGACCGGGTCAATCGCATCAAGCCGTCTCCCAGCTCGATGGCGGGGCAGCGCGCGCGCGAATTGCGCGCCAGCGGGCGCGATATCCTGGGACTTACCGCCGGCGAGCCCGATTTCGACACTCCCGAAAACATCATCGAGGCTGCCATGCGCGCCATGGCGCAATCGCGCACCAAATACACCGATGTGGGCGGCACGCCGGAGCTGAAGGCGGCCATCGCGGACAAGTTCAAGCGGGAGAACCGCCTGGATTACAAGAAGGAAGAAATCATCGCGGGCACGGGTGGCAAGCAGGTGATCTTCAACGCCTTGATGTGCACGGTGGGCAAGGGCGACGAGGTCATCGTGCCGGCACCGTACTGGGTGTCGTATCCGGATATCGCGCTGCTTGCCGGCGCCACTCCCGTCTTCGCGCCGACGCGGGTCGAGGACGGCTTCAAGCTGTGCCCCGACGAACTGGAGCGCGCCATCACACCGCGCACGCGGTGGCTGATACTGAACGCGCCGAACAATCCCAGCGGCGCGACGTATTCCGCCCAGGAGCTGCAAGCGCTGGCGCAGGTGCTGCTGCGCCATCCTCAGGTGTGGATCCTCTCGGACGATATGTACGAACACATCCTCTACGACGGGCGCCGGTTCAGCACCATGGCAGAGGTCGAACCGGAACTGAAGTCGCGCACGCTGACGGTAAACGGCGTATCCAAAGCCTATGCCATGACGGGATGGCGCATCGGCTACGCGGGCGGCCCGGGCGAACTGATCAAGGCGATGACCAAGCTGCAGTCGCAGAGCACGTCCAACCCATCGTCCATCAGCCAGGCCGCCGCGCGCGAGGCGCTGGACGGCCCGCAGGATTTCATCGCGCAACGCACGGCAATCTTCCAGCAGCGGCGCGATTTCCTGGTGGGTACCTTGAACGATATCCCCGGGATCCGGTGCCATGTGCCGGAAGGCGCCTTCTATGCCTTTCCTTCCTGCGCACAACTGATGGGACGCCGGACGCCGCAGGGCAGGGCATTGTGCAGCGACGAGGACTTCATCATGTATCTGCTGGAAGAAGTGGACTTCGCCGTTCTGCAGGGCGCGGCCTACGGGGTGTCGCCGTACTTCCGCCTGTCGTTCGCCGCGTCCATGGATACCATCAAGGAAGGCTGCGACCGCCTGCGGCGCGCCTGCGAACGACTTGCCTGAGGCTAGTCCCCGCGCCGCATCACCGCGCATTGCGGGCAGGCGTGATGGCCGCCGGCAATCGACGTCCATTATCGGCGGGAGCCGGGTGCGCGGGGGATTCCGCCCGCGTTGTGCCGGCCGGCGCGGCAGGTGCACGGCTTGCCCGGGACAAGTGGCGGACGGTCTGGGGCGGTTGGCCCAGCACGCGCAGGAATGCGCGCCGCATTTGCTCACGATCGGAAAAGCCGAGGCCCTGGGCGGCTTCATCACCCTGTTCCTGGACCCGCATTACCTAAGCCTGGTCGGGGTGGGGCTCATCGCGCTGTCGATTGTCGTGGCGGAAGCTGCCCATCGCGGCATCGCGCGACCGTCCCTCCGTGTGCATCACAGCCGTCCTTTCTGAAGAAAACGCTGGAGCTTGTTCAGCGCGCTGTTCCAACCCTGGCAGTGATCATCGCGATTAGCGACACTGCCGAGGCCCTCCTGCCTCAAAGTGAGTTCCGTTTTCCCTTCACTGTGCTGGAACGTCAGCGTGATCACGCTTTGCCGGGACGGATCGCCATCCCATCCCCAGCTAAATGACAGCGTCTTCGGTCGGTCGATAGTCATAAATCTGCCGGAAACCGGCAGGCGAGAGCCGTCCGACATTTGCATGTCGATGTGATACTTGCCGTCGACATACGCCTCCAGAACGGGCACTTTGCAGCTGATGCCTTCGGGTCCGATCCACGCTTGCCATTGCTCCCGCGTCAGCCAGGCATCGAACACCTCCTCGGGCGATGCGTCGAAAACCCGGGTGATCACGAGCGTCGTTTCGTCGTCGATGTTCACGATATTTCCTTTGGAGAGTTTTTCAGGTGGTCATCGAGCCGCCCAAGGCTCGCGGTCCAGAAGCGGCGGCTGAAATCGAGCCATTGCTGGGCACTGGCCAGCGTTTCCGGGCGCAGGCGGCAGACTCGCTGTTTGCCCCGCCGTTCGTTGACGATCAGCTCCGCATCCTCCAGCACTTTGAGGTGCCGCGAGATCGCCGGCGCCGAAATCGTGAACGGCTCGCCGAGCATTCCAACAGTCGCCTCTCCCTGCGCCAAACGAACAAGGATCGCCCGCCGGGTAGCGTCGGCCAACGCGTT
Organism: Bordetella genomosp. 11; assembly: GCF_002261215.1. Taxonomy (NCBI): domain Bacteria; kingdom Pseudomonadati; phylum Pseudomonadota; class Betaproteobacteria; order Burkholderiales; family Alcaligenaceae; genus Bordetella; species Bordetella genomosp. 11. Next base: position 1,020,470 of record NZ_NEVS01000004.1, read on the forward strand.
GAAGACAGGGTCAAGTGAATCCATAACCAATATGTTAATTCACGAATTAGTTAAGTCAAGTGTATTTTTCGACCCCTCGTTTCCGCGTCAAGTTGGTATGTGCGTACGGTCGCAGCGGCTTGGAAAGGGGCGCTCGACTCGGGGCACGGCAAGCAGATCCCCGACGGATGCTGGACCGCTGAGGACCATCTCGCGCTGCTTTCCAGCAACGGAAATGGCGGACTGCTGGACGGTGCTGATCAGGGGAGCGTTCCGAACGATGCTGCATTGGCGATGAGGCCAGCTCTCTACATCGCCTTGAATGAAAAGGTTCGAGGCCAGAACGCGGTTCTGGCAAACAATGGGAAATACGGGGACCCCGGCGGCCGTATTTCCATAGCAAAACAGCGCCTTTCGGCGCTGTTTCGGACATCCGTGGACGTCGCTGGAATCTGGTGGTGGAGCGGAGGAGGATCGAACTCCCGACCTTCGCATTGCGAACGCGACGCTCTCCCAGCTGAGCTACCGCCCCACATCAAGCAAGTCCGCAACTATACCAGAAAACTTTTAGCCCGGGCGCGCCTCCCGTGCGGGGTTTCGCGGCCTCAGGAAGGCATTTTTTTGCCCGCCAGGCAGTGATATATGTGTGTATCAAGACATGTTGTTACATAACCACAATGTCGCTTCGTACCACCGGCAAAAGCCGATTTTCTAGGGTTTCCCCTCGTCGTTACATTGTCGTCTCTTGGCCCGGGCCCGGAAATCGTACAGATTTCGCAGAAGTTGGACCAAATTGGCAGGAGTTCTTACTGTAGAGCATGCAAGTGTGCTGTTGGGCTTACAAATGTGTCTACGAAACGAAAGCGCCTGCGACCATAATATTTACATCTGCTTGAGACGTTATGAAATAAACCGCGTTTTTATGGAGTTGATGCAGCGTTGAACGAAACAGACAATGCCCGCCGCAGTTTCGTCATAGCTGTTTCGTCGACCGTTCCTCTTAAAAAAACCTGTATGCGGAGCGGCACGTGCTGAGCGCGAAGTATTACAGCCGGGCAATCAGCTGTTACTCAACCACGATCACGCATCACGGGAAAGACATGCATTCGTTTCGTCTGAAGCATCTTGTTGCTGTACTTGCAACTGCCGCCGCCACTGCCGCCGTCGCTCAACCCAGCCAGCCCAACGGCCAGCTCGCCAAGCCTCCCGTCGTTCCGGCCACCAACGCACCGGTTGCGCAAGCCACGGGTGCCAAAGGCGCCGCCAGCCTGAACCAGGTCGTCGAGCAGACGCTGCTGACCAACCCGGAAATCCAGGCCCGCTACAACGACTTCCGTTCATCCCTGGAAGGGCAGAACGTCGCCCGCGGCGGGTTCCTGCCGCAAGTCAACACGCAAGGCTGGCTTGGCCATGAATGGCAAAGCAACCTGCCGGGCCAGGGCTCGGCCAGCTGGAACCGTCCCGGCTATACGGTCGAATTGCGCCAGTTGCTGTTCGACGGCTTCAAGACCTCCAATGACGTGAAGCAGGCCGGTTTCGAAAAACTGTCGCGCTTCTACGACCTGCTGGCCACCAGCGACGAAATGGCTTTCAACGCGACGCAGGCCTTCCTGGACGTCGAGCGTTACCGTGACCTGGAGTTGCTGGCGCGCCAGAACTACAGCCTGCACGAAGAAACGATGAAGCAGATCCGCGAGCGCGCGGATTCCGGTGTGGGCCGCCGGGTGGACCTGGAACAGGCCGGTGGCCGGCTGGCGTTGGCGCAGACCAACCTGATGACCGAAAGCGCCAACCTGAATGACGTGACCCAGCGCTTCCGCCGCGTCACCGGGCTGGATGTGCCGTCGACCCTGGCGCCGCCGCCCCGTCTGGAAGACAAGCTGCCCAAGGATCCGAAGAACTTCAACGATTCGCTGCGCAGCAATCCCGCTTTCCTCTCCAAGCAGGCGCTGCTGCAAGCCGCGGATGCCGGCGTGCAATCGTCCAAGGGCGCGTTCTCGCCCAAGTTCGAGTTCGTGGCGTCCAACGGCACGGATACGTCGCAGCCGGGTCCGGACTACAAGAACACGCGCAGCACCAACGTACAGGTCGTCATGTCGTACAACCTGTACCGCGGCGGCGCCGATTCGGCGCGGGTACGTCAGACGTCCGCCCAGAGCTATGCCGCGCGCGATGTCCGCAATTACACCTGCCGCAATATCCAGCAGGATCTGGCGATTGCCTGGAACAACGTGGTGCACCTGCGCCAGGCCCTGCCGTTCCTGCGCGACCACGAAGTGGCGACGACCAAGGTGCGCGATGCCTATCGCCAGCAGTTCCAGATCGGCCAGCGCACGCTGCTGGACTTGCTGGACACGGAAAACGAATTGTTCGAATCGCGCCGCGCGCTGACCAATGCGCTGTACGACCTGCAGGTCGCGCAGTACCGCTGGCTGACGCTGTCGCACAAACTGCTGCCCGCGCTGGGCCTGCGTCCCGCCAACGACGAGACGCCGGAAGAGAACGGCAAGCTGCAGGTCAGCGACGAAGTCATCAAGCTGTGCAATTCGACGGTGCCCGATGCGTCGCGCCTGGAGCCCGTGAAGGTCAACTACAACAGCGGCATGACGCCCCCGGATCTCATCCCCGCGGGCAAATCCTCGCAACCCAGCCCGGCCCAGCCGGGTTCCTCCCCGAAGTGGTGATTTGCCATGGCGACTCAAGGCGAAAAGGATCAGGACGGCGAATTTTCCAAGTTGGATCTGGACTTCGTTCGTGTACTCGAAGATCTGATAGACGCCTTGATCGCCAACGGCACGCTGCGGCTGACTGACCTGCCGCCGCACGCGCAGCGCAAGCTTAACGAGCGTAAGCAGCACCGGGCCCGGTTATCCGAACATCTGGATCTGTTGGACGATGAAGACGGACAAGTCATTTGACCGCTCGGTGGACTCGTGGCGCGTAGATCCGCGCGCGGTTCATGACGATCCCTTGCTGGAGTGCCTGGTCGAGCTGACCCGGGTGCATGGGGTCCCCGCGACGCCGCAGGCCTTGTCGGCCGGGCTGCCGCTGGTGGACCAGCGCCTGACGCCGGCGCTGCTGCCGCGCGCCGCGGCGCGGGCCCGCCTGTCGGCCCGCATGGTCAAGCGCGCGGTGGCGGAGATCCCGACGGATATCCTGCCCGCGATCCTGCTGCTGCATGGCGAGCGCGCTTGCCTGCTGCTGGAGGCGCGCGAAGGCAAATACCTGATCAGCCATCCCGAGCTGGGCGCGGGTGCCGTGGAAATCAGCGCCGAAGAACTGGCGCAGGACTACACAGGCATGGCCTGTTTCGTGCGGCCGCAATTCCGCTTCGACGCCCGTTCGCCGGAAGTCGGCAAGGTGCGCGGCCGGCACTGGTTCTGGTCGGCGATATTCGAGAACCGCCGCCTGTACCGCGATGCCATCCTGGCGGCGGTGCTGATCAACGTGTTCGCCATGGCGATGCCGTTGTTCACGATGAACGTGTACGACCGCGTCGTGCCCAACAACGCGCTGGAGACCCTCTGGGTCCTGGTGGTGGGCATCGCCATCGTGGTCATCTTCAATACCATCCTGACCACGGCGCGCGCGCATGTCATCGACAGCGCCAGCAAGCGGGTCGACGTGAAGCTGTCGGCGCTTATCATGGAGCGGGTGCTGGATCTGCGCATGGAAGGGCGGCCGGCGTCGGTCGGCTCGTTCGCCGCCAATCTGCGTTCCTTCGAATCCATTCGCGACTTCATCGCATCGGCCAGCATCACGACCCTGGTGGACCTGCCGTTCGTGGTCATGTTCCTGCTCGTGCTGGCGTGGATTTCGCCGTGGATGGTCATTCCGCCGGTGGTCGCCATCGTCCTGATCGTGCTGGTGTCGCTGGCCGCGCAGTTCCGCATGGAAACGCTGACCATGGCGTCCTACCAGGCATCGTCGCAGCGCAATGCGACCCTGGTGGAGGCCCTGACCGGCTTCGAGACGGTCAAGACGCTGAATGCCCAGGGCGCGATGCAGCGGAACTGGGAGCGCTCGACCGAGTACATCGCCAATATCAGCAGCAAGCTCAAGCTGATGTCCAGCACGACGGTCGGTTTCGTCGCCGCGATGCAGCAGCTGGTATCCGTGGCGGTGGTGACCATCGGCGTGTACCTTGCCCACGATTCGGCGGTGTCCATGGGCGGCATCATCGCGGCGTCGATGATCTCCGGCCGCTGCCTGATCCCGCTGGGCCAGGTGGCCGGACTGTTGCTGCAGTACCAGAACGCCCGCACCTCGCTGGGGTCGATCGACAACTACATGCAGCTGCCCGTGGAACGCCCGGAAACTGCGGAATTCCTGCACCGTCCGGTCTTCCACGGATCCGTCGAGTTCCGCGACGTGACGTTCGCCTATCCCGGCGCGGCGCAGCCCGTGCTGCGCAATGTGTCCTTCAAGCTGAACCCGGGCGACAAGGTCGGCATCATCGGGCGCATCGGCTCCGGCAAGACCACGCTGGAAAAACTGATCATGGGCCTTTACCAGCCCACGGAAGGGACGGTGCTGCTGGACGGCGTCGACGTCCGCCAGATCGATCCGGCGGACCTGCGCCGCGCGATCGGCTATGTGCCGCAGGATCCGGTGCTGTTCTATGGCAGCCTGAAGCACAACATCGCCATGGGCGCGCCCTACGCGGATGACGCCAGCATCCTGGCGGCGGCCGAGGTCGCCGGCGTTAGCGAATTCGCCAATGTGCATCCGGACGGCTTCGACATGCTGATCGGCGAACGCGGCGAATCGCTGTCGGGCGGCCAGCGGCAGTCCGTGGCGATATCGCGGGCGCTGATCAACGATCCGCCGGTGCTGCTGCTGGATGAGCCCAGCAGCAACATGGACCACCAGAGCGAATCGCGCCTGCGCGGCCAGTTGGCGGCGGCCGGGTCCAACAAGACGATGTTCCTCATCACGCACCGCACCGCACTGCTCGAGTTGGTGAACCGCCTGATCGTGATCGATGGCGGCCGCGTCGTGGCCGACGGTCCCAAGGAACAGGTGGTGGAAGCGTTGCGCACGGGCCGGGTGGGACGAGGGAGCTGAGCATGGACACGCATGTCGCGAACGAAAGCGGTTCGTTCCTGGGGACCCTCGTGCGTCTGCCACGGACGCTGTTCGTCAAGCTGTTCGACGTCCTGCTGGACGGCGAGGAGCGGGGCAAGCCCAAGGTGACGACCGGCTACGCCGGCAATGCCGAGTGGGCGATCTACCATTCCGACGCGCGCGGCGCGCGCGTGCTGCTCTGGACCTCGCTGGTCGTGGTGGCCGGCCTGCTGGTGTGGGCGGCGTACAGCCCCATCGACGAAGTGGTCCGCGGCGAAGGCAAGGTCGTGCCCTCCCGCCAGGTGCAGGTGGTGCAAAGCCTGGACGGCGGCGTGGTCAAGGAGATCATGGTCAGGCCCGGGCAGACTGTCGAACCCGGCCAGATCCTGCTCAAGATCGACCCCACCCGGTTCAATTCCTCGCTGGGCGAAAACCAGGCCGAGTACCTGTCGCTGGAAGCCAAGGCCGCGCGCCTGCATGCTTTGGCGACCGGCGAACCTTTCGAGGTGCCGGAGGAAGTCCAGGAGAAGCTGCCCGCGGCGGCCGAAGCCGAGCGCAATGCCTGGATCCAGCGCACCAACGAATTGAACGCCACGATCAACGTCGCTAAGGAACAGGTCAAGCAGCGCCAGGAAGAACTGCGCGAAACGCAGGCCAAGCGCGACCAGGCATCGACGACCTGCGCGTTGACGTCGCGGGAACTTACCGTGACACGTCCGCTGTTGAGCAGCGGCGCGGTTTCCGAGGTCGATTTGCTGCGCCTGCAGCGCGACGTCGCCAAGAGCTGCGGCGACCAGAAGGCCGCCGAGGCCCAGATCGATCGTATCCAGGCATCGATCCAGGAAGCGCTGAGCAAGACCAAGGAGGCGGAACTGAACATCCGCAACCAGGCGCGCAGCGACCTGTCCGATACCACCACCAAGCTGCGTACCTTGCGCGAGGGCAAGCTCGCGCTGGCCGACAAGGTCAAGCTGGCGGAAATCCGCTCGCCGGTGCGCGGCACCGTCAAGACGCTGCTGGCCAATACGGTGGGCGGGGTGGTGCAGCCGGGCAAGGACATCATCGAGATCGTCCCGACCGACGATACGCTGCTGCTCGAGGTGCGCGTCCTGCCGCGCGATATCGGCTTCCTGCACCCGCAGGAGAAGGCTCAGGTCAAATTCACCGCCTACGATTTCTCGATCTACGGCGGCCTGGAGGGCGTGGTGGAGCAGATCGGCGCCGATACGGTGACCGACGAGCGCGGTAACTCCTTCTATATCGTCCGGGTCCGGACCTCGAAAGCCACGGTCGGCGACCAGCACCTGCCCATTATTCCCGGCATGGTCGCCGAAGTGCATATCCTGACCGGCAAGCGGACGGTGCTGCAGTACCTGCTCAAACCCATCCTGCGCGCCAAAGAGAACGCATTCACCGAACGTTAGCAGGCTGGCTCGATTCAATAGTCCGTACGTTCCTTCGGATTCCCATCCGCATACCTGTCGCGGCGCGTCACGTCGCGCGGCGGCAGGCTACTGGAAGAGGTATTGATGCACGTGGCACCGGTTCTGTTCGTCACTCACGACGATCTGCTATGGAAACACTGGTCGGGCCTGGACGCGCGCCGCTGGCTGCCCGCGCGTGGGCGTGCCCTGGCGGATCTGGCGCGCTGGCGCGAGCAGGGCAGGTCGCTGGCCGTGGTGGACGCGGACATTCCCAGGTTGCCCGCGTGGAATTCCGAGCAATGGACCGGCGCGATCAGGGGACTGCGGACCATCGTCGCCAGCGCCCGTCCCCATGACGAGCAGGGGACCAAGGTGCTGGCATCCGGCGCCGTCGGGTATTGCCATACCTATGCGCCCCCCGCCTTGCTGAACCAGGTGCTGGAGGTGGTCGATGCCGGCGAAATCTGGATGGGCCGGTCGCTGGTGACGCGGCTGCTGCGCCTGGTGGAGAACCGTGCCGGCGGCAAAGAGGAATGGCATGCCAACGTGCTGACCGAGCGCGAAGACATGGTCGCGCGCCGCGCCGCCGTGGGCGAGGCCAACGGCGAGATCGCCGCTGCCCTGGGTATTACCGAACGCACGGTCAAGGCGCATCTATCCTCCGTCTTCGAAAAGCTGGGCGTGAGCGACCGTCTGCAGCTCGCGCTGCGGGTGCACGGCATCAGCCGGTGACGCCGGCCTGCGCCGGCGTTTCCATCCCGGGCCCTGCGCCGGCCGGCCGATGGACGGACGGCGGACACCCAAGGGGCGGCCTCCGGTAGCGGGCCTGCAGCGGGCGCAGCCGTCCGGCGTAGGCCGGAATCCGGCGCCTAGGGCGGCCGGTGGGCTGCCCTGCCATCCAGGTGGGCGAATGTCCCCGAACGGCCTCCGGCATCTTCATTCCATCGCAGAACCTGTCCTCCAGGACAATATCCGCCATTGGTCCGGGTCTTTAGGATTACGCCATCTAAAACCGGAGCTAAAAAATGGCCTTCTCCACTCCCGCCGTAGTTACGCAAGTCGTCGGACGCGCCTGGATACGCAATAGCGATGGGTCGCTCACCGAACTGCATGCCGGCAGCCGGATCCCGCCCGATACCGAAATCGTGACTGCAACGGGCGCCACCGTCGCCCTGCAGACGGAAGGCGGCATGCCCCTGACGATCGGCGAGAACCGGGATGTGGCGTTCAATGCCGATATGGCGGGCCAGCCGGTCGATCGCTCCGAAGCCGCCGTGGCGCCGCCCACCGGCACCGATTCCGACCGCCTGCTGGCGGCCCTGCAGAATGGCCAGGACCCGTTCGACAACCTGGATCCCACGGCTGCCCTGGTGGCGGGCGGTGGCGATGCCGGCGGCAGCAGCTTCGTGCGCCTGGCCCGCGTGGTCGAGTCGACCTCCCCGCTGGATCTTGCCTATCCTGGCGCCGGTACTCCCGCGATCAACCTGCTGACCCCGGCCGGCCTGGCGACGAACAATAACGCGCCCGCCAACGACCCGCCGACCGCCGGCAACGATACGGGCACCACCACCGAGAAGTCGTTCGTCACCGGCAATATCCTGACCAACGACACCGATCCCAACGGCGACGCGGTCTTCATCCAGTCGGTGGGCGGCACGCCGATGGCGACCGGTGGCGTGCAGGTCGCCGGTTCCACCGGCGGTACCTTCACGGTGTTCCCGGACGGCAGCTATATCTTCAATCCGGGCGATGCGTATCATCACCTGGGCGCCGGCCAGTCGGAAACCAGCACCGTCACGTACACGGTGTCCGATCCGTTCGGCAATACGTCGACCGCCACGGTGACCGTCACGGTGAACGGCCTGAACGACGCTCCGACCGCGACCGCGATCGACAACGTCAACGGCGTGGACGCGCAGCAGAACATCAATGTGAGCGTGGCCGGTCATTTCGCCGATGTCGACACCGGCGACAAGCTGACCTTCACGGCCAACGGCCTGCCCCCAGGCCTGACGATCAACCCGGACACGGGCGTGATCACCGGCGCCATCGACCATTCCGCCTCGCAGGGCGGCAACAACGGTGTCTACCAGGTCACCATCACCGCGACCGATACCAGCGGCGCGACCGTGACCGAAACCTTCAACTGGAACGTCACCAACCCCGCGCCGTTGGCGGTCAACGATGCCGCCACCACCACCGAGGACGCGGCGGTCTCGGGTAACGTCCTGACCGGCAACGCCCAGGGCGTGGGCCGCGATATCGATCCGGACGGCGATACGCTGACCGTCGTGCATGCGGGCGACAAGGACGTGACCTCGGCCGGTGTGGAGGTTGCCGGTTCGGCCGGCGGTACGTTCACGATCCGCGCGGACGGTACGTACTCCTTCAATCCGGGCGAGGATTTCCAGAGCCTGGCGGCCGGCGAAACCAAAACGACGACCGTCAACTACACGATTTCCGACGGCGAGGGCGGCACCTCCATCGCGACGTTGACCCTGACGGTGACTGGCACCAACGATGTGCCGGTCATCACTCCGGGCGAAGGCAGCCCCGACGCCAACCAGGTCAAGGAAGACGAAGTCCTGACGGCTGAAGGCAAGCTGGACATCGTCGATCCCGACCACGACCAGTCCTTCTTCCAGGCGCAGAACGGTACGGCCGGACAGCACGGCACGTTCTCGATCGACACCGAAGGCCACTGGACGTACAACCTGACGAACGACGATCCGCAGGTACAGCAGCTGGCCGTGGGCGAGCAGCTGACCGAGACCTTCACGGTCAAGTCCGCGGACGGCACCGAAACCACGGTGACCATCACCATCGACGGCACCAACGACGTCCCGACCATCAGCGGCCCCAACACGGCGGCGGCCACGGAGGATGTCGAGCAGACCGTTTCCGGCCAGCTTTCCGTGGCCGATGTGGATAAGAGCGATACGCACACCTGGTCGGTGTCGGGCGAGCCCCAGGGCCAATATGGCACCATCAGCGTCGACCAGACCGGCAAGTGGACCTACACGGTCGACCAGCAGGCGACGCAGGCCTTGGCCAAGGACCAACAGGTCCAGGAAACCTTCCATATCCTGGTCGATGACGGCCACGGCGGTACGGCCCTCCAGGATGTGACCATCACCATCACCGGCACCAACGATGTGCCGGAAGTCAGCAGCGGCGCGAACGCCGTGACCGAAGACCAGGGCGTCAACAACGATGGCAACCTGGTGGCCACGGGGCAGCTGACGATCACCGACGTGGACACGGGCGAAAGCCACTTCCAGGCGGGCGCGCGCTTTGACGGCAGCACGGGCAACGGCAACGCGCCGCTGGGCCAGCTGGTATTCAACGTCGACGGTTCGTACACCTACACGGTCGCGAACGACAACGCCGTGGTGCAGGGCCTGCGCAGCGGCGAGAGCGTCGTCGAAACGTATACGGTGACCAGCCAGGACGGCTCGGCCACCAGCACGATCACGATCACGATCAACGGCACGGACGACGTTCCGGTCATCACGCCGCATTCGCCGGACAGCGACAAGGGCGAGGTGAAGGAAGACACGACGCTGAGCACCAGCGGCAAGCTGGACATCGTCGATGCCGACCATGACCAGTCGTTCTTCCAGGCGCAGGACAACACGGCGACCCAGCATGGCACGTTCAGCATCGATGCGAACGGCAACTGGACGTACAACCTGAACAACAGCGATCCGGCGGTCCAGGCGCTGGCCGTGGGCGAGAGCCTGACCGAGAAGGTCACGGTCGTGACGGCCGATGGCACGACGACCGAAGTCACGATCACGATCGACGGTACGAACGACGTTCCGCAGATCAGCGGCGAAGCGACCGGCGCGTTGAAGGAAGACGCGGCGCCGTCGGTATCGGGCCAGCTGGCGGTGTCGGATGTGGACACGAGCGACGCGCACACGTGGTCGGTGCAGGGCAATCCCAAGGGCCAGTACGGCACGCTGACGGTGGATGCCACGGGCAAGTGGACGTATACGGCCGACAGCAAGGCGATCCAATCGCTGGCCGAAGGCCAGGAGAAGGTCGAGACCTTCCATGTCGTGGTGGACGACGGCCACGGCGGCACGGCGGTGCAGACCGTGACGGTCACCGTGACGGGCACCAATGACGTGCCGGTCGTCACGGGCCACGGTACGGGCACCGTATACGAAGATCTTCTGCCGTTGACCGGCGGGGATCTGGACGTCAAGGACGCGGACGCGGGCCAATCGCACTTCCAGGCCGAGAGAGTGACGGGCGAGCACGGCACTTTCGCCATCGCCTCGAACGGCACCTGGGGCTACCTGCTCAACAATAGCGATCCGCAGGTCCAGGCGCTGAGCGTCGGCGAAAAGCTGACCGAGACCTTCACGGTCAAGACCGCGGACGGTACGCCGACCACGGTGACCGTCACGATCGTCGGCACCAACGATTTCCCGCACATCAGCGGGCAGAGCACCGGCGCGATCAAGGAAGACGCGGCCACGACGGTCAGCGGCCAGCTCAATGTCAGCGACGTCGACGCGCACGATACCCACAGCTGGTCCATCGTCGGCAATAACCAGGGTGCCTATGGCACGTTGGCGGTCGACCAGACCGGCAAGTGGACCTTCACGGCGAACCAGAATGTGCAGTCGCTCGGCGAAGGCGACACGGTGCAGCAGAAGTTCGTCGTCCAGGTCAGCGACGGCCATGGCGGCTTCGACCTGCAGACCGTGACGGTGACGCTGACCGGCACCAACGACGTGCCGGTGATCACCCCGCACGACCCGGGTACGCCGGGCCAGCCGGAGACGGCCAGCGACCACGGCACGGTGGTGGAAGACGCCACGCCGGACACCACCGGCGGCAAGCTGGACATCAAGGACGCGGACGCCGGGGAAAGCAAGTTCACGCCGCAGAACAACCATGCGGGCGACCACGGCACATTCTCGATCGACCAGAACGGCAACTGGACCTATCACCTGAACAACGGGGATGCCGCCGTCCAGGCGCTGGGGGCCGGCCAGACGCTGACCGAACAGTTCACGGTGACCTCGGCCGACGGCAGCGCCACGCACCAGGTGACGGTAACGATCATCGGCACGAACGACGTGCCGGTATTGAGCAGCGGCACCAACGCCGTGACCGAAGACCAGGGCGTCAACAACGACGGCAACCTTGTGGCCACGGGCCAGCTGACGATCGCCGACGTGGACACGGGCGAAAGCCACTTCCAGGCGGGCGCGCGCTTTGACGGCAGCACGGGCAACGGCAACGCGCCGCTGGGCCAGCTGGTATTCAATGCCGACGGTTCGTACACCTACACGGTCGCGAACGACAACGCCGTGGTGCAGGGCCTGCGCAGCGGCGAGAGCGTCGTCGAAACGTATACGGTGACCAGCCAGGACGGCTCGGCCACCAGCACGATCACGATCACGATCAACGGCACGGACGACGTTCCGGTCATCACGCCGCATTCGCCGGACAGCGACAAGGGCGAGGTGAAGGAAGACACGACGCTGAGCACCAGCGGCAAGCTGGACATCGTCGATGCCGACCATGACCAGTCGTTCTTCCAGGCGCAGGACAACACGGCGACCCAGCATGGCACGTTCAGCATCGATGCGAACGGCAACTGGACGTACAACCTGAACAACAGCGATCCGGCGGTCCAGGCGCTGGCCGTGGGCGAGAGCCTGACCGAGAAGGTCACGGTCGTGACGGCCGATGGCACGACGACCGAAGTCACGATCACGATCGACGGTACGAACGACGTTCCGCAGATCAGCGGCGAAGCGACCGGCGCGTTGAAGGAAGACGCGGCGCCGTCGGTATCGGGCCAGCTGGCGGTGTCGGATGTGGACACGAGCGACGCGCACACGTGGTCGGTGCAGGGCAATCCCAAGGGCCAGTACGGCACGCTGACGGTGGATGCCACGGGCAAGTGGACGTATACGGCCGACAGCAAGGCGATCCAATCGCTGGCCGAAGGCCAGGAGAAGGTCGAGACCTTCCATGTCGTGGTGGACGACGGCCACGGCGGCACGGCGGTGCAGACCGTGACGGTTACCGTGACGGGCACCAATGACGTGCCGGTCGTCACGGGCGACGACTCCGGCACGGTGCGGGAAGATTTCCCCTTGCAGCAGTGGACGGGCGGCGACCTGGATATCAAGGATGCCGACGCCAGCCAGAATTACTTCCAGGCCAATGTCATCACCACGCCCCACGGTACCTTCCTGGTCGGAACCAATGGTAGCTGGCTGTTCACGCTGAACAACAACAACCCCGAAGTCCAGGCACTCGGCGCGGGCGAAAAACTGGTCGAGACGTTCACCGTCAAGACCGCCGACGGTACGCCTGAAACGGTGACGGTTACCATCCTCGGCACCAACGATGCGCCGCACATTAGCGGCGTCAGCAGCGGTGCGATCAAGGAAGACGCCGCGACCGCGGTCAGCGGCCAGCTGAACGTCAGCGACGTGGATGCGCATGACACCCACAGCTGGTCCATCCTGGGCAGCAACAAGGGCGACTACGGCAACCTGACGGTCGACCAGACCGGCAAGTGGACGTACACCGTGAACCAGAACGTGCAGTCGCTGCGCGAAGGCGAGACGGTGCAAGAGAAGTTCCTGGTCCAGGTCAGCGACGGCCATGGCGGCTTCGACCTGCAAACGGTGGTGGTGAACGTCACCGGCACCAACGACGTGGCGATCATCACCCCGCATCACCCCGGCGACGACCTCGGTACGGTGCAGGAAGATCGCGTGCAGGCGGTGTCCGGCAACCTGGATGTGCAGGACGCGGACAAGGGCGAAGCGACCTTCCAGACCCAAAGCAAGACGCCGGGCGAGTACGGCAGCTTCTCCGTCAATTCGCAAGGCACCTGGACGTACCAGTTGAACAACAGCGATCCCCGCGTGCAGGCGCTGGGCGCGGGCGAGCACCTGACCGAAACCTTCACGGTGAAGAGCGCCGACGGCACGCCCGCGACGGTAACGATCACCATCGATGGCACCAACGACAACCCGGTCATCTCCGGCGTGCACAACGGGGCTTTGACCGAGGACGGCGCGCCTTCGGTGACCGGCCAGTTGACGGTTTCCGACGTGGACGCGCACGACACGCATACGTGGACGGTGGTCAACGGTTCCAAGGGCGATTACGGTTCGATCAGCGTCGACGCCACGGGCAAGTGGACCTATACCGTCGACCCGCAGGCCGTGCAGTCGCTGAAGGAAGGCGAGAAGCAGACCGATACCTTCACCGTTAAGGTGGACGACGGCCACGGTGGCACGGACACCCAGACGGTGACCGTAACGATCACGGGTACCAACGACACGGCGATCATCACCCCGCATGACCCGGGCACGCCGGGCCAGCCGGGCACGGCCAGCGACCACGGCACGGTGGTGGAAGACACGGCACCGGACACGACCGGCGGCAAGCTGGACATCCAGGATGCCGACGCGGGCCAGAACAAGTTCGTGGCGCAGACCAACCATGCGGGCGAGCACGGCACGTTCGCGATCGACGAGAACGGCAACTGGACGTACAAGCTGAACAACGGCGATCCGGCGGTGCAGGCGCTGGGCGCGGGCCAGACGATGACCGAGCAGTTCACGGTGACCTCGGCCGACGGCAGCGCCACGCACCAGGTGACGGTGACGATTATCGGCACGAACGACGTGCCGGTGGTCAGCGCCGGCACCGGTGCGGTGACCGAAGACCAGAACGTCAACAACGATGGCAACCTGGTGGCCACGGGCCAGCTGACGATCACCGACACGGACGCCGGCGAAAGCCACTTCCAGGCGGGCGCGCACTTTGACGGCAGCACGGGCAACGGCAATGTGCCGCTGGGCCAGCTGGTGTTCAACGCCGACGGTTCGTACACCTACACGGTGGACAACGGCAACGCGGTGGTGCAGGGCCTGAAGACGGGCGAGAGCATCGTCGAGACCTACACGGTAACCAGCCAGGACGGTTCGAAGAGCAGCACCATCACGATCACCATCAACGGTACGGACGATGGCGCGACGATCACCCCGCACGACCCGGGCACGCCGGGCCAGCCGGGCACGGCCAGCGACCACGGCACGGTGGTGGAAGACGCCGCGCAGGACACGACGGGCGGCAAGCTGGACATCCAGGATGCCGACGCGGGCCAGAACAAGTTCGTGGCGCAGACCAACCATGTGGGCGAGCACGGCACATTCGCGATCGACGAGAACGGCAACTGGACGTACAAGCTGAACAACGGCGATCCGGCGGTGCAAGCGCTGGGCGCGGGCCAGACGATGACCGAGCAGTTCACGGTGACCTCGGCCGACGGCAGCGCCACGCACCAGGTGACGGTGACGATTATCGGCACGAACGACGTGCCGGTGGTCAGCGCCGGCACCGGTGCGGTGACCGAAGACCAGAACGTCAACAACGATGGCAACCTGGTGGCCACGGGTCAACTGACGATCAGCGACACGGACGCCGGCGAAAGCCACTTCCAGGCGGGCGCGCACTTTGACGGCAGCACGGGCAACGGCAACGTGCCGCTGGGCCAGCTGGTGTTCAACGCCGACGGTTCGTACACCTACACGGTGGACAACGGCAACGCGGTGGTGCAGGGCCTGAACGCCGGGCAGAGCATCGTCGAGACCTACACGGTGACCAGCCAGGACGGTTCGAAGACCAGCACCATCACGATCACCATCAATGGTACCGACGATGGCGCGACGATCACGCCGCACAGCCCGGGCAGCGATGCAGGCACGGTGGTCGAGGACGCGGTCCCGAACACCACCGGCGGCAAGCTGGATGTGGTCGACCCGAATCCGGGCGAATCGCAGTTCCAGGTGCAGACCGGTACGCCTGGGGTGCACGGTTCGTTCTCCATCGATGCCAACGGCAACTGGACCTATGCGCTGAACAACAGCGATCCGGCGGTGCAGGGCTTGGGTAAAGACGAAACCATGACCGAGCAGTTCACGGTGAAGTCGCTGGACGGCAGCGGCGAACACACCGTGACGGTTACGATCGTCGGCACGAACGATGACCCGGTCATCAGCGGCAAGTCCACGGCCTCGGTGACCGAGGATCTCGAAACCTCGGTATCCGGCCAACTGACCGTCGCGGACAAGGACTACCACGACGGCCATACCTGGACCATCGATTCGCCGGCCAAGGGCGCCTACGGCACCCTGACGCTGGACAGCACCGGCAAGTGGACCTACACGGTAGACCAGCAGGCGACCCAGGCGCTGGCCAAGGACGAGCACAAGACCGACACCTTCACGGTGAAGGTCGATGACGGCCACGGCGGCACCGACACGCAGACGGTCACCATTACCCTGACCGGTACCAACGACATCCCGATCATCACGGTCGGCCAGGGCAGTTCCGATCACGGCACCGTCTACGAAGACGGCGCCGCCCTGACCGGGACCCTGGCCATCCAGGACAAGGACGCGGGCGAAAGCAGCTTCCAGGCCAATACCATCCACGACCAGTACGGCACGTTCACGGTCGATGCCAATGGCCACTGGACCTACACGCTGGACAACAGCAATCCGGCGGTGCAGGCGCTGTCCGGCAGCGACAGCCTGGGCACGCGTGTCTACACCGTGGTTTCGGCCGACGGCACGGCCACGCATCAGGTACAGGTGACCATCAACGGCACCAACGATGCGCCGACCGCCAGCGACAATGCCACGACCGTCAACGCGGGTGGATCGCACACCTTCACGACCGCGGAGTTCAACTTCGCCGACAGCAACGGCGAGCACAACACGCTGCAGGACGTCATCATCACCCGCACCCCGGACAGCGGCACGTTGACGCTGAACGGCCAGGCCGTTACCGCGGGCCAGGTGATTTCCGCCAGCGATATCGCGGCGGGCAAGCTGGTATACACCCCGGGTGCCGACGGCAAGGACACTTCCTTCGGCTTCAAGGTGCAGGACAACGGCGGTACGGCGCACGGCGGCCAGGACACATCCACCGAGCACAACTTCGGCCTGGCCACCAACAATCTGATCCAGGGCGACAACACCAGCACCGGCGACAACAACGGCCATGGCGGTACCACGCCGCCGCTGAATGGCGGTTCGGGCAACGACATCATCATGGGCGATACGGGCGGCACGGTCACCACCACCACGCCGGGCCAGAACTACAACATCGCGCTGATCGTCGACCACTCGGGCAGCATGGACAGCGACATCGCCGGCAACCAGACCCGCATGGAACTGGTGAAGGACGCGCTGACGCAGTTCGTCAAGCAGTTGGCCGGCCACGACGGCATTGTCAACGTGACGCTGATCGGCTTCGGCAGCTCGGCCGATACGGCCGTCACCGTGCAGAACCTGGACCTGAGCGATGTCGATCAGGCGACCGACAAGCTGATCAAGGCGATCAACAACCTGGATGCCTCCGGTTCGACCAACTACGAGGACGCCTTCGATTCCGCGGTGGACTGGTTCAACGCGCAGGCGGCGGCCGGCAAGGGAACGGCGAACGGTTACGACAACCTGAGCTTCTTCATGACCGACGGCGATCCCACCGTCTACAACGGCGGCGGCAACGGTTCGTCGACCAGCTCGACGACCCTGCAGCACTCGATCGACGCGTTCCAGGCGCTGGCCGCGATGAGCACCGTGCACGGTATCGGTATCGGCGACGGTGTGAACGAGAACTACCTGAAGTTCTTCGACAACACCGATGCCGCCGGCACTGGGCAGGTCGACTTCGGCGACGGCACCACCAACCTGAGCACGTCGTGGTACTACGGCTTCGACAGCACCGGCAGCTGGAATACGATCCAGAACGGCGGCGGGTCCATCAGCGAAGGCAGCGGCTCATCGATCCAGATCTCCGACAAGTACGGTACGAAGGGGAACGATCCCAAGTCCACGCAGTACGCGACCGACGGCGTGACGGTCTCCAGCGGCCATACCGCGCACTTCGAGTTCGACCTGAGCACCAGTTCGAGCTTCAAGGCCGGCGATGCGGTCACCTGGTACCTGCAGGTCAAGAACGGCAATAGCTGGACGACGATCGAGTCCGGCACCAGCACCGGCCACATCACGACCGGCGATCACGGCGCGGGCCAGTATCGCCTGGATTTCGATGTCCAGGACAACACCAACAACAACTCGAACGCGTCCATCAGCGTGGACAACTTCTTGCTGGTCGATCACCTCTACGTCACCGGTCCCACCGGCGAAGTGGACATCGTGCTGCAGCCGGGCGACCTGACCACGGCCCTGAACGGCGGCGGATCGCATTCCGATCCCAACGCGGTCGGCGCCGATACGATCAATGGCGGTGATGGCAACGACATCATCTTCGGCGATACGATCAACACGGACGCGCTGAACTCGACGCAGCATCCGGCCGGCACGCACAACGGCCAGGGCCTGCAAGGGCTGTTGGATTACCTGACCGATACGCTGGGCCATGCTCCCACGTCGAGCGATGTCTACAACTACGTCAGCCAGCATAGCGATACGCTGAACGTGGGCGGCGACACGCGCGGCGGAAACGATACGATCCACGGCGGCAACGGTAACGACACCATCTACGGCCAGGGCGGCAACGACACCCTGTACGGCGATGCGGGCAACGATACCCTGGTGGGCGGCGCGGGCAACGACACGTTGTACGGCGGCGATGGCAGCGACACCTTCAAGTGGTCGCTGCACGACGGCGGCACGACGGCCAACCCCGCTGTCGATACCATCATGGACTTCGATACCCGCGCCGCGTCCGCCGGCGGCGATGTCCTGGACCTGCACGAGCTGCTGAACAACCCGGCCGACGGCGACCTGTCCAAGTACCTGCACTTCTCGAAGAGCGGTACGGATACGGTCATCAACGTCAGCACCACGGGCGGTGCGGCGCAACAGGCCTTCGACCAGAAGATCGTGCTGCACGGCGTGGATCTGACCAACGGTGGCAGCCTGCAGAACGACCAGGCCATCATCAACGATCTGATCCAGAAGGGTAAGCTGCATGGCCACAGCTGATCGCTAGCGGGGGCCGCGCTCCCGGACGGCCCCGGCGACGGGGACCGTCCGGGTTGGTCTTACAATATGTTTCATGCTTAACCCCACCTCTTCGCGCGCCGTCCGGGCCTGGGCCAGGGCGGCTTTCTTCTGCCTGCTGTTCGGGTGGGGAATCAGCGGCGCGCTGGAGCTGGACACCGCGCGGTTGGAGCAGGTCGCGGCCAGCCGGTATGGCAGCAAGGGGGCGCACGCGGTCGCGGCCTGGCTGCAATTGCTGCAAGACGACAGGGCGCTGGACGAGCCGGACAAACTGACCAGCGTGAATACCTTCTGGAACCGGAGGCTGTTGCAGGCCGAGGACCAGACGATATGGGGACAGGCCGATTACTGGGCCACGCCGCTGGAGGCGCTGGGCAAGGGCGCCGGCGACTGCGAAGACTTCGTCATCGGCAAGTATTTTTCGTTGATCAAATTGGGCGTGCCGACCAGCAAGCTCCGTTTCGTGTATGTGCGCGCGCGCATCGGTGGGCCGGAAAGCAGCGAGCAGATCGCTCACATGGTGCTGGCCTACTATCCGACCGCCAATTCGGTGCCGCTGGTGCTGGACAGCCTGATATCCGATATCCTGCCCGCCAGTCAGCGCAGGGATCTGACACCCGTATTCAGTTTCAATGCCGACGGCGTGTACGTCGACGGCAAACATGCCGCCCCGGTCGATCGTATCGGCCGCTGGCGCGATCTGCTTCAGCGCATGGCGCGTGAAGGCATCCGGCAATAGGCGTTGCAGGAATTCATCCATGTCCATACTTCGACAACTACTGCTCAGTATCACCATCGCCATCGCGATCATCCTGCTCGGCACCCTGGCGCTGAGCGTGACCGCGGCGCGCGATTACCTGGCCGGCCAATTGCAGGTACAGAGCAGCGATGCGGCCGTATCCCTGGCGCTATCGCTCTCGCAGCCCGCGAACAGTTCGCGCGTGACGCAGGAACTGCTGGTGTCCGCGCTGTATGACGGCGGGCATTTTTCGCTGGTGCGGCTGACCGATCCCCAGGGCCAGATCATCATCGAACGCAGCGGCCAGAGCGCGGCGACGGCGGTGCCCGGCTGGTTCCAGCGGCTGGTTTCCTTGTCCGCCAAATCCGCCAGCCACGTGGTGACCGACGGTTGGCGCCAGATCGGCGAGGTCACGCTGACGGCCAATGACGCCTATGCCTGGGAGACGCTGTGGGCGAGCAGCCTGCAGATGATCCTGGTCATCGTCGCGGCGGGCCTGGTCTGGGCCTTGTTCGCTTTTGCCCTGGTGCGGTGGATCGAAAAGCGCCTGCTGGCCGAGGTAGGCGAACATATGCGCGCGATCGGCCGCGGGCAGTTCGGCGGGGCGCTGACCGCGCGCGTGCCGGAATTGTCGGGCATCACGGAGGCCCTGAACGAGACGCGCGAGCAACTGCGCGCCACGGCCGAGGAACAGACGGCGCGCATCGAATCCCTGGAGATCGAGGTCAACCAGGACGCGGTTACCGGACTGGCCAACCGCAAGTACTTCATCAACGAATTCCTGCGTGCCGTCGATAAGAGCCCCGGCAGGCCGGACGCGCAACGCGGGACGGAATCGGAAGACGGCCACGTGCTGGTGTTCCGCCAGCGCGACCTGGCGGCGATCAATCGCCACATGCCCCGTGATTTCGTCGACCAATGGCTGGCCGGCCTGGGGAGCAGGGTGGCGGCCCTGCTCGACCAATTCCAGCTCAACAATACGCTGGTCGCGCGCCTGAACGGCTCGGACTTCGCCTTGCTGATGCCCGGCTGCGCCGCGCCGACCGCCATGCTGGTGGCCGAGCGCCTGCGCAACGAGCTGCGCGAGGCGCGCATTCCGGTCGGCGAGGGCGGGCTTTGCCGCTGGGCCCTGGGCATGACGGATTACCAGCGCGGCGACAAGGTCGGCGATCTGCTGGGACGCCTGGATTTCGCCTTGATGCGCGGCGAAAGCGCGGGCGACGATCACGTGCAGCTGGCGACGGACGATGCGCAGGCCTTGTCCGCGCATGGCGAATCGGCGTGGCGCCGGGCGATCGCCGACGGCATCGAGCGCCAGCGCTTTACGCTGGCGCTCGAACCCCTGCTGGCGCTGGATGGCTCCGTCATGCGGCAGGAAGCCACCCTGATGCTGCACAGCCAGGGATCGCCGGAACCGATTCCCGCCAAGCTGTTCATTCCGGCGGCGACACGCCTGGATCTGACCGCCGACTGCGATATCCAGGCCGTGCGCCTGGCAGTCAGCTGGCTGATGATGAACGAAGGCGACGTGACGGTGCGCATCGCGATGCCCTCGCTGTCGCATCCCAACTTCCTGCTGCAGGTCGAGCGGATGCTGGCCGAACGCAAGCAATTGGCGACGCGGCTGTACCTGGAAGTCGATGCGCACGCGGTGGTGGAGCGGCGCGATGCCGTGGCGGAGTTGTGCCGCATCGCGAACGACTGCGGCGCCCACGTCGGCGTGCGCCGCCTGGCGCAGCAGCTCAGCGCGGTCAGCCTGCTGCACAGCCTGTCGCTGGCCTATGTGAAACTGGGTGGAGGCTTCGTCACCGGCATGGCCCGCAGCCTGGGCAGCCAGCAACTGGCGGTCTCGGTGCTGGAAACCGCGCGCTCGCTGGGCATCCAGGTCTATGCGGAAGACGTGCCGGACGAGGCGACGCGCGGCATCCTGGCGAAGCTCGGCGTGACTGTGATGCGTGGGCCGGGCATCGTGGCGGCTCGAGGTGCGGCGTGAATCCCACCCGATGGTTCGGCAGGAAGTCAAAACAGCTCGTCGAGATTTAAAAGCCCGTGTCGCTGAAGTTGCATATCGTCCCGGTTCCAGGCGTTGCATCCGAATAGCCCAGGTGGGGAGAGGGTCGCATCCGGATAGGCCGCCGCCACGAACGTTTCAGCGGAGAGCCGGATGCGCAGTATATGGACTTATCAAACACTGGCGAACGGTTTATTGAGCAACGGGGTCATCGCCCTGGTGCCCGGCAAAGGTGAAGACCTATATGTGGCGACGACCGGGGGAATTTCGGGATCGGATACCCTGGGAGAATGGTGGAACCCGGCAGTGTTACGCCAGTCGAATAACTTCGACATCTGCGTCAATCAGGCTTCCGGGGTTCTGGTCTTCACCACAGTGGATTGCACGGGACTTGGGGTGCAACGATCGTTTGGCGGCGAGGTGCATTTCCTCACCCGCGAACGTGACGGACTGGCTTCGGACTGCATAAGATCGGTAAACATCGATCAGGCAGCGGCAGTGGCGGCCAATGATGAACTGGGGCCGGTGGTCATTTCGCACTACGACGGAAGCGGGGTGGGCGACCGCCTGGCGAGGACGCTATCCGTATATAAAGTCGAAACCGGGAAATGGCGGATGGTGGAACTCGCCGACGGCTTCAACATTCTGCGTGTCAGGTTTTTCTCCGGAAAAATCTATGCCTGCACGGAAGGTGGCCTCGCCATATCCGCCGACGGTGGCGAGCATTGGAGCTATATAGACAGGTTCTCCGCTCCGCCCAGATTGCCTTGGGCCGGTCAAGCCGCTTCCGGGGCACGGGTCAACGATATTCACATAGGCGTCGACGGGACCTGGTATATCCTGTGCCAATCGACAGTGTCATCCTGGCTATTGAAATCCAGCGATGGGGGGCGAACCTGCGAAATACTGTTGTCGAACCTGCAGGACGCCTACCAAACGATCGAGGCATCCCGCGACGACCTGTTTGTCCTTTCCTACAGCCGGCTGACGGTATTCAATACCCGCGAGAGTTCCGTAAAGATATTCCGGGATGCGAATGGTCTGAAGGTGGGCGCCTCGGTCGACTCGAACCATCGTTTCACTGTGCACGATGGCAGGGTTTTCATACCGACGGATGTCGGCGTCGCGGTCGCCGCGGCCGCCGACATCGCATCGTATCCTCCGCTTTGGCAGTACGCGACGACAGCCCGGGGTCTGCCGGATAACGCCGTGCTGTGTGTTTCCGGGTCGCCCAGCAAGCCGGGCGTGCCTGTGCTGGCGGGGACCCCAAGTGGCTTGGCGGCCAGCATCGATGGCGGGCAATCATGGGCCGGCCTGGACAGGCTGGGCAGCACTCTCTTGGGAAGGACGCGAATAAACGACCTATTCTATTGTTCGACGCCCACGACGCCTTTCTATGGCATCGCCGCCGACAACGGTTTTTTCTTCTGCAGTAATCCGCTTCTGCCCGGTGTGTCGGCGGCGCATTACACAACGCGGGATGGACTGGCGAGCAACCGAGTCGTCTGTGTCTTTGCCCGAATGTACACGTCCATGCAAGCGTGGGTTGGACATGACGGCGAAGGCCTTTCCTATTGCCTGGATGGAAAGTGGCATATCGCGAACAAGGATAGCGGTCTGGCCGGGAATCACGTCCTGAGTATCCGGCCAGGGTGGTACAAGGAAAAGCCGCGTCTGTACGCCTGTGGCTACGATAAAGATCCCTTCACGGGCGAGGAATCGGCGGCTTTGTCGTTTTCCGAAGATAACGGTAAAACCTGGGTTGCCGTCAGGCGGCTGTCCTGGCCCGTTGGCGTGCCTTACAGGCTGTTCGATGTATGCTCGGTCGATTATTCCAGCGACGTTCTCTATGGCCTGATTTGCAACAAGGCAGCCCATGATATTTGGTTCGCCAAATCGGTCGACGGGGGCGCTTCATGGGACACTGCCGGCGCCTTCATGCTGGACATCTACAAGCAGAGCGCCGGTTCGGCGCCGGACAGCAGTCCGAAGATCTATTCGGACACGCGGGGGCAATTTATATCGTTGCCGAATTCAATCTATTTCCCCGTGCCGGCTCAGAATTTCCTGCAGTGCGTGTATTGGCAAGACGGATTACGGCAAGGAAATGTCGGATCAACCTTCATTGACGCCGATGGGAACATATATCGGGGTAATGGATCGTCTGGTGTAGGTTTATCCAACGTGGCATATATGCCTTTCTACTATTGGGCAGGCCAGCCGGAGGGCTGAGGCGCCCAGCCGTTTTCCGGCCATGCGCCCGCCGCGATCGGTACCTATCTCCAGCGGATGGGCGCGGCTGGCGCCAGATGCGGGAACCTCTCCGTCGGACCTGCAGGCCCATCGCGCCGACCTGGCCAACCGCGTTATCGGAACGCGTCGCGTCTGGCGCCGGGCCGAGTCGGGACGAAATTCAACACTAAACCACCGTATTTAAAAGCTCTCTCGCGGCGACTTAAGTAGGCTCTCCATATCGCCGGCGCGTGTACGCATGCCCACCAGAGGAGCCTCGGGCTCGGCGTATCCGGATAGGTCCGGCCATACTCATCCTGCGTGGAGACTCGAATGCGAAATATATGGCGCTATCAGACCCAAGCTAATGGGTTGTCCAGCAACGCCGTTTCGGCTGTCGTGCCCGGGAAAGGCCAGGACGTGTATGCAGCCGCGGGCCCTGCGATCTGCTCATCGAGCGACCTTGGAACATTGTGGATTCCGCGGGTTCCCGGCCAGACGGGCGAGGGCGATATTTGCGTGAATCAGCATTCCGGCGCGCTGTTGTTTGCCGCCCCGGCCTGCGGCGGACTCGGGGTTCAAGCATCGCCGGACAGCGACCCGCGGATTCTTACCCGGGAGCATGATGGCCTGGCGACGAACTGCATAGGCAGTGTGGATATCGATCAGGCTGCGGCGATGCTGACGGATGACATCCTGGGACCGGTCGCCGTTACGTATTTTGCGGCCGAGTGGCCACCTGGCGACGAAATCTTCAATAGAACCGTATCGATATACAACGTCGAGACGAAGAAATGGCGGACGTCGGTGCTTCCCGACAATTTCATCACGTGGCGTGTCAGATACTTTGGCGGGAAAGTCTACGTTTGCACGGAGGGCGGGCTGGCCATATCGAGCGATGGCGGAGAGCATTGGACCTATAAGACAGAATTCAAAGCCCCCTCCAAACCGCCGAGTTTCGACAGCGCCTATGCGTACGAGGTCGATGACATTCATATCGATGCCGACGGAAGCTGGTACATATTATGTCGACGGGACCAGTCTGCATGGCTGTTGAAATCTGTCGACGATGGGCAGTCCTGGGAAATGCTCCTGACCATTGGCTATGATTTCTTCCGTACCCTCCATGCTTCCGCGGGGAATCTATTCGTCCTGGACGATAGGAACCTAAGGGTTATGGATAAGGAAAGGGAATCCGTGAAGCTTTTCGGCCCGACCAATGGGCTGGACCTGGGAGCCGGGGCGGGGGCAGCGGAAGATGCCGTCGATCGTTTCACCGTACAGGGCGGACAGGTCTTCATACCGACAAATGTCGGTAACGCGGTGGCCGCGACGGCGGATATCGACTCATACCCACCGCTTTGGCAGTATGCGACCACCGCCGAGGGTCTTCCGGGCAACGCCGTCCGCTGTGTGATGGGGTCGTCCTATCAACCCGAGGTGCCCGTCCTGGCGGGGACGAACACCGGGCTGGCCGCCAGCATCGATGGCGGAAATAGCTGGTCGAGCGTAGACAACCTGGGCACCACCTACCTGGGCCGGCGGCAAATCAATGATCTGTGCTACAGCCCCGGCCCGACGACGCCGTACTACGGGATCGCTACCGAGGACGCGGGCTTCTTCTTTTCCAGCAACCCGTTGCTGCAGGATGTTTCCGCGTCGCATTACACGGTTCGAGACGGACTGGCGAGCGACCGGGTCGTGTGTGTTTTTACCCGGATGCATGCATCGATGCAGGCTTATCTGGGGCACGCCGGCGAAGGCCTTTCCTGGTACGACGGCCAGAAGTGGCGTGTCGTGAACACGGGCAACGGGTTGGCGGGCAACTATGTGACCAGTATCCGGTCGTGTTGGTATAAGGAAAGGACAAGGCTATACGTTTGCGGCTACGACAGGAATTCGACAGGTGAGGAATCGGCCGTTCTGTCGTTTTCGGACGATGGGGGCGTGACATGGACAGGACTCAAAACGTTGTCATGGCGGCTGGGCGACCCTTACAGATTGTTCGACGTCTGGTCGCCAGGCTATCCTGGCGACGCGCTGTACGGATTGATATGCAATAGAGAGGGCCACGATATCTGGTGGGCGAAATCGGTCGACGGCGGCGCCTCCTGGAAGCCGGACCGCCTCGAGTCTCCGCTGGACCTATATATCCCCGGCACCGATCCCTCAAACCCGTCTGGCGGCAGCCCGAAAATATCCTCCGATACGCGAGGCGTATATATATCGGTTCCCAATTCGACAGCGATTGTGAATCTGGCGCTGAACGACTGGAATTATGCTTTTTGGCAGCAAGGGCTGCGACAAGGAAACGCCGGGGCGGTTTTCGTCGATGCCGCCGGCCGGATATATCAAGGCAACGGCGCGTCCGGGATCGCGCTATCCGATCTGGCGTACGTGCCCTTTTACGACGAATATCGGCGCTAGCCCGTGTTTCGGACCGATCAGGCCAATGCCGCCAGCGCGATGCGCGCCGCTTCGGCAATCAGGCTTTCGTCCGCCTTGGCATGCGGATCGCGGCTGGCGGTGTAGATCGCCAGGACCACGGGCGGCCGGTCCGCCGGCCAGATGACGCCGAAGTCGTTCGCACTGGCGTAGTCGCCCGTGCCGGTCTTGTCGGCGACTTGCCAACCGGGCGGCACGGCCGCGCGGATGCGGCGATCGCCGGTCTTGTTGCCCAGCAGCCATGTTTTCAGCCGCGCTCGGGCGCCCGGGGGCAGGGCATCGCCCAGCACAAGGGTTTCCAGCGTGCGCGCCATGTCCGCCGGCGTCGACGTGTCGCGTTCATCGCCGGGAATGGACGTATTCAGCGCGGTTTCGAAGCGGTCCAGGCGGAAGGTCGGGTTGCCGAGGCCACGGGCGTAGGCGGTCAGGGCGCGCGGCCCGCCCAGGCGATGCAGCAGTAGATTGGCCGCCGTATTGTCGCTGTACTGTATGGCCGCCGCGCATAGCTGCGCGATCGTCATGCCGCCGTGGACGTGCTTTTCGGTGACGGGCGAATACGAAGCAAGTTCGTGCGCGGTGTAGAGAATGCGCTGATCGAGCAGGCCGGGCTGCGCGGCATCCTGGGACAGAATCGCGCCGGCCAGCACGGCCTTGAAGGTGCTGCAGAAAGCGAAGCGTTCGTGGGCGCGGTATGTCACTTCGCGGCCCGTGGCGGTGTCGACGGCGTAGACGCCCAGGCGGCGCCGATGGGCGCGTTCAAGGTGGGCATATTCGACGTCCCGCGCCGTGCCGGCCGGCGCGGCAGCGGCGTCACCGGCCGCGAGCGCGGGGCGCATCATCAGCAGCGGGGCGGCTGCCGCCCACGACAGCGCTTGTCGGCGGGTTATCGAGATGGGGGGATGGTCCGGCTTCGGGGGCATGGGCGTGTCTCCTTCACGATGGAAAAAACAGGGGATATGCATCGAGCCGTAACTATCGCGAGATTCGGTCCCTGGAACAAACGAGGATAATTGAGGGCGCCCAAAAGAAAAACTTGTACCGGAGGTTGCGTGCGTCCTTATCTACCGTTGAATGCCTTGCGCGCTTTCGAGGCATCCGCGCGCCATTTGAGCTTTACCCTTGCCGCACAGGAATTGAACGTGACGCAGGCCGCGGTCAGCCAGCAGGTACGCGGACTGGAGGATCGCCTGGGCACGCCGCTGTTCAAGCGCGTGCCCCGCGGACTGGCGTTGACCGATGAAGGGCGGGCCTTGCTGCCGGTCCTGAGCGATGCGTTCGGGCGCATCGAATCCGTGGTGAAGCAATTCGAGGGAGGCGGCCTGCGCGAAGTGCTGACCGTCGGCGTGGTGGGCACCTTCGCGGTGGGATGGCTATTGCCCAGGCTCAAGGACTTTCGCGCTACGCATCCCTTCGTGGAGCTGCGGCTGTTGACCCACAACAACCTGGTGGACATGGCGGCAGAGGGCCTGGACTTCGCCATCCGCTTCGGCGAGGGCGGATGGCCCGGTACGGATGGCGCGCTGCTGCTGGATGCGCCCCTGGCCGTCCTGTGCGCGCCATCGGTCGCGCAACGCCTGGCCACGCCGGCCGACCTGACCCGGGAAACCCTGTTGCGTTCCTATCGCGCGGACGAATGGAACATATGGTTCGCGGCCGCCGGTCTCGCGCCCTGGACGTTGAGCGGTCCGGTTTTCGATTCGTCCCGGCTGATGGTCGAGGCCGCCGTGCAAGGCGCCGGGGTGGCGTTGGCACCGCCCTGCATGTTCACCCCCGAATTGCGCCGCGGCGCGCTGGTGCGGCCTTTCGATACCGAGGTCAGCATCGGCGGCTATTGGCTGACGTGGTTGCGTTCGCGGGGCATGTCTCCCGGCATGCGCGCCTTCCATGATTGGGCCATCGCGGAGGCCCGTTGATCGTACGTTTACCAAGCGTTGAATGTTGTGGCATGCCGCGCCGGAACCGCAACCGCGATGTCGGACCGGCGCGCCGATAATTTCGGATACCGGAGATTACGCCGAAGCCCGTGTCCTTTCGTGCTAACGCTCTGTTCTTATTCCAACCCGACACGGATCCGGAGAAATCATCATGTCGACAGCGCGAATCGGCGACCTGGAAATGCACTACAAGATCCAGGGCGCCGGCGATCCCATCGTCCTTGTGGCGGGCTACGCCTGCGATCTGACATTCTGGAATGCTGTCGTGCCCACCCTGGCCGAACGGTACACCGTGGTCGCTTTCGATAACCGCGCGGTGGGCCGCACGAAAGATGACGGCAGGGCGTTTTCGATCGAGACCATGGCCGCGGACACGGCGGGCCTGATCCGCCACCTGGGTTACACCCGTGTCGGGCTGGTCGGCCAGTCCATGGGGGGCGCGATTGTGCAGACGATGATGGCCTCGGTGCCCGAAGTTTGCGGGCCCTGCGCCATCGTGAATTCCACGCGCTCGTTCAGTACCACGACCTTGCTCGCGCTGAAAACCTTGCTGGCGTTGCGCGAGGCCGACGCGGATCTGGACCTGTTGGTGGATACGGCGCTGCCCTGGCTGGCGGGCAAGGCGTGGCTGGCATCGCCGAGGAACGTCGCGGGGTTCACCGCGGCGCTGCGCGACCATCCCGCGCCGCAGTCGCTGGCCGACCAGAAGCGGCAACTGCAGGCTCTGGGAACATTCAAGGCGGCGCCGGATGCCAAGCCGTGGATCCAGCCCTCGCTGGTGATATCGGCCGCCGAAGACATCATCACCACCCCCGCCGAGGGCAGGGCCCTTGCCGCCATCCTCGGCGCCGGCTATGCCGAGCTGGCGGGAGGCCACCAGACGCCCATCGAAGAGCCCGTATCCCTGGGCGAGGCGCTGCGGGATTTCTTCGTCGCCCATCCTAGGTAAAACCCGCAGCCGCGCGCTTTCCCGTTGACGCCCCCATCCCGGGGCTTCTACCATGATGTGCATACGTAGTCACATCAAGGCCGCTTCCGGCCGTCGGTAGAGGGATAGGGATAAATGAGCGCAACGACGCGGCCCGCGCCGCCATCGCAGGCGGCCGGCATGATCGACGGCGAATGGGAAATCCGCTGCGATATGGCGGCGATCTTCCGGGCGATGAATCGCCTGGGGATGAACGAACAGATCGCCAACCATTGCAGCATGATGCTGCCTGGTACCGACAACCTGTTCCTGATCAATGCGCGTGGTTACCACTACAGCGAGATCACGGCCAGCAGCCTGATCGTCTGCGACCTGCAGGGCAATGTCCTGCGCGGCGACGGCGAGCTGCGCAAGGTCGCCTTTCACATTCACGCCCGGCTGCATCTGAAGCATCCCCAGGCGCGCTGTATCCTGCACGTGCATCCGCAATACCTTACCGCGCTGTCCTTGCTGGAAGAGGGCAGGCTGGAACTGGTGCACCAGAACAGCGCCATGCTGTACGACCGCGTGGCCTATGACGAGGTCCACAACGGCGTCGTGCTGTGGGACGAAGAGGGCGACCGCATTGCCGACGTGCTGGGCGAACGTACCATCCTGATCATGAAGAACCACGGTGTCACGGTCGTCGGCCCCAGCGTGGCCGAGGCCTTCGATGAACTCTACATCGCCGAGCGCACCTGCATGTACCAGATGACGGCGATGAACACCGGCATGAAGCTCAAGAGCATAGGCGACAACCTGCGCGACCGTTACAACGGCCCGTGGGGCGAGCGCTTCGACGCGCGCCTGCACCTGGATGCCTGGCGCCGCATGCTGGACAAGCAGGAACCGGACTACGCGACCTGATCCGGCGCGCCATGCCCGTGCGCGCGACGCTGCCGGCGCCTTGCCGTGCCGGGCGTCACAGGGGCAAGGGATTCCCGGCGGGCAGCGCGTTGCCGGCAACGGGCACCACAGACTAGTGTCAAGGGGAAGTGAATATGAAGCGATTCTTTCCGTCCGCCGGCTTGCTGGCGGCGACATGCATGACGGCCTTCGTGCTGGCCGCCGCTCCGGCCCTGGCGCAGAAGCGCGGCGGCGACGTGGTCGTGGCGCAGCAGGCCCAGCCGCCCAGCCTGGACGCGCAGATCACCTTCGCGCAGGCGGCACGCAATATCAACCTGCACATCTACGAAGCGCTGTTCGCCCGCAACGACAAGGGAGAGACCATCCCGGACCTGGCGCAAAGCTATTCCGTCGCGCCGGACAGCCTGTCGTACGAAATCAAGCTGCGCAAGGGTGTCCTGTTCCATAACATGAAGGAAATGAAGGCCGCGGACGTGAAGGCCTCGCTGGAGCGCTACGCCCGCTACGGCGGCAGCGCGCAGAACATGTCGCTTGTCGACCATATCGACATCGTCGACGACTACACGATCAGGATTTTCATGAAGAAGCCCTTCCAGGGTTTCATCGAATTCCTGGGTTCACCCCGCGCGCCCGTGGCCATTTATCCGGCCGAGGAAGCCGCCAAGGGACCGAACCAGATCAACGTGATCGGCACCGGCCCCTTCCAGCTGGTCGAGTACAAGCCTGACAGCTACGTCAAGCTCAAGCGCTTCGACTCCTATTCGGCGAACCCGAACTACCCGGGCCGCGACGGGCTGGGCGGCCGCAAGACGGCGTACTTCGATACGGTGACCTTCCGTTTCATGCCGGAGGCCGGCGCCCGCGAGTCGGCCTTGCAGACCAACGAAGTCCAGGTGCTGGAAGCCATTTCGCCCACCGCCGCCAAGCGCCTGAAGAACGACAGCAGTATCAAGATCTACGAGATGATGCCCTGGGCCTTCCAGACCATCATCCTAAATGCCGGCGCGCCGCCCACCGATAACCTGAAGGTACGCCAGGCAATCCAGGCGGCCCTGGACGACGAGGAGATCATGGCCATCTCCACCGATGGCCTGTACCGCATGACGCATGGCTGGCAGCATCCCGGTACGCCTTATTACGCGGGCGATGTGGGCAAGAGCCTGTACAACCAGCACAACCTGGATCTGGCCAAGAAGCTGCTGAAGGAGTCCGGCTACAAGGGCGAGGAAATCACCTTCATCGCCGACAACGGCTTCAAGAACCACAACGACACGGCGGTCATCGCCACCCAGCAGTTGCAGGCGATCGGCATGAACGTCAAGCTGCGCATCGCCGACTGGCCCACCACGCTGGCCGCCCGCGACAAGCCCACGGGCTGGAACCTGTTCCCCATCATGGTCGGTATCGAGCCTTACGAAGGGCCCAACGGCGTTGCCGTACTGTTCACGGGCGACCAGAACTGGCAGCACCACAAGGATGCCGGCCTGGAGGCCGCCGTGGCCAAGCTGAACAGCGCCCCGGAATTCGCCGACCGCAAGGCTGCCTTCGCGACCATCCAGCAGATCGTCTACGAGCAGGTGTATGCCATCAAGGTCGGCGACATCGGCGTACTCGAGGCCGCGCGGTCCAACCTGAAGAACTTCGTGCCGCATCGCGTCCCGCGCATGTGGGATGTCTGGTACGAATAAGCGCGATCGCGGCCACTCGCGGCGCGTTGGCGCGCCGCGATGCCGTGCCGGGGAGCAGGCATGTTGATGTATCTCTTGCGTCGATTATTGAGCGCCGTTCCGGTGCTGCTGCTGGTTTCGCTGCTGACGCTCAGCCTGATCTGGCTGGTGCCCGGCGATGCGGCGGCGGAACTGGCGGGTCCTGGCGCCAGCGCGCAGGAATTGGCGCGCCTGCGCACCGAACTGGGCCTGGACCAACCGGCCTACGTGCAGGCGTGGCGCTGGTACGTCAACGTCCTGCATGGCGATCTCGGCCGCTCCCTGCTGTTGAACCGTGGCGTGACCGAAGCGATCCTCGAACGCCTGCCGGTGACCGCATCGCTGACTTTCCTGGCCTTGCTGATGACCGTGGCGGTGGGCATGAGCGCGGGCATACTGGCCGCCGTGCGACGCAATACCTGGGTGGACCAGCTGGCCATGTCGCTGGCGCTGCTCGGGCTCTCGCTGCCCGATTTCTGGCTGGGCCTGGTCGGCATCTATCTGTTTTCGGTGCAACTGGGCTGGTTTCCCACAGGCGGCTATGTGCCCTTCGCGCAAAGCCCACTGGGCTGGCTGCATAGCCTGTTCCTGCCCGCGGCCGCGCTTGCCGCCACGCAACTCGGGCTGCTCGCGCGCATGACGCGCTCCAGCATGCTGGAAGTGCTGGGCCAGGATTACATCCGCACCGCCCGGGCCAAGGGCGTGCCCCCGCGCACGGTGGTGGGTCGGCATGCGCTGGTCAACATCGCCGTCCCGACGCTGACGGTGATCGGCGTGAACGTGGGCATCCTGATCGGCGGGGCGGTAATCGTCGAGTCGGTCTTTTCCATTCCCGGCGTGGGGCGGCTGGTCATCGGCGCGATCCAGCGGCGCGACCTGCCGGTGATACAGGGCGGCCTGCTGATGATCGCCTGCGCCATGGTGATCGTGAACCTGGTCGTGGACCTGCTGTATGCCGTTTTCGATCCGCGGGTGCGCTATGGCCGTTGAGTTGACCGCAGGCAAGACCGGGGCCACGCCGTCATGGTGGCGGCGCGTGGCCTCGTCCCGCATCGTGGCGCGCCTGCGCGGACATCGCCTGTTCATGACGGGACTGGTGTTGCTTTCCATTATCGTGCTGATGTCCTTGCTGGCGGGCTGGCTGGCGCCGTACTCGCCCGTGGTCAACGACTACCGCTACCGCCTGGGCGCGCCCAACGCCGCCCATTGGATGGGCACGGACAGCTTCGGCCGCGATGTATTCAGCCGCATGCTGTACGGCAGCCGGGTATCGCTGCGCATCGGCTTCTTCGTGACGCTGTTCACGGGATTGCTCGGGACGATCATCGGCCTGTGCGCGGGGTATTTCCGGCGCCTGGAGAATCCCATCATGCGCGTGATGGATGCCCTCATGGCGTTTCCCGGCATCCTGCTGGCCATCGCGCTGTCGTCGGTGCTTGGGCCTTCCGAGACCAACGTGGTGATCGCGCTCGTCATCACCTATACGCCGCGCACGGCGCGCATCATGCGGGCGGCGGCGCTGGTGCTGGCGCAGATGGAATTCGTGCAGGCGGCGAAGGTGGCGGGAGCGGGACATGTCCGTATCCTGCTGCGCCATATCGCCACCAACAGCCTGGCGCCCTTGATCGTGCAGATGACCTTTATTTTCGCGATATCGATACTCGCCGAGGCCGTGCTCAGCTTCATCGGCGTGGGGCCTCCGCCGCCGACGCCCACGTGGGGCAACATCATCGCGGACGGCAGGGACTTTATCCCGGACGCGCCGTGGATTTGCCTGTTCCCCGGGATGGTGCTGGCGATGACGGTGCTCGGGCTTAACCTGATCGGCGACGGGCTGCGGGATGTGCTGGATCCGCGGGTCGGGTCGATACCGTCCTAAGCCTAGAACGACGCCCGGCGCACCAGTTCTCCTTGCAATACCTCGCGCACCGGCGCGCAATCCGCGGGTTGCTCCAGCAGGTCCAGCGCGCGATCGATCATGCGGTCCAACGGGTTGCTGTAGGTGGTAAGCATATAGGGCGGCCAGCTGGCGTTGGGAATGTCATCGAAGCCGACGATAGCCGGCGCGGCGGCCAATCCGCCCGGCAGGCCCCGATAACCGTCCAGCATCCCGATCGCGATCATATCGTCGCCGCAGAGCACCGCATCCACGGCGGCATGCCGCTGGCGCAGGATGCCCGCCGCTTCATATCCCCAGGCATGCGAGAACGCCCCTTCCAGCACGACTTCCGGCGTGATGCCGTGTTCGCGCAGCGCGTGGAGGAACGCATCCCGCCGCACGACATTGGTCGGCGAATCCGGCAGGCCCCCGATATAGGCGATACGCCGCTTGCCGGCCGCGATGAAGTCCAGCGCCACCAGGCGGCTGCCGTGCACGTTGTCGCAGGACACCCCATGAACCGCTTTTTCCTCGACATAGCGGTTGACCATCACGATCGGCGTCCCGCTTTGCCGCACCTGGCGGGCAACGCGGGCGCCGATGCTGACGTTGGCGATCAGGATGCCCTTGACGCGATAGCGCAGGGCCAGCGGCAATTGGCGGTCGATATCCTGGCCGGGGGGCGAATTCAATAGCAGCACTTCCTGTCCGCGCTGCTGGATCGCCAGCGTCATTTTTTCCAGCATCTGGGGCACGAACGGGTGGGTGATATTGCTGGTGACCACCGCCACGATGTTCGACCGTCCCTTCACCAGCGAGCGTGCCGCCATGTCGGGCAGATAGCCCAGCTTGCGCGCGGCCTTCTCGATCTGCTGGCGCACTTCCGCGGCCACGTAGCCGCGGCCGGCGAATACGCGCGAAACCGCGCTCTGCGATACGCCGGCTTCGCGCGCGACGTCTTTTTGTGTGTATCCGTTCTTTTGTCCGCGGGTGGCGCGGGACTTCGGCAGGGTGGGGGTGGTTCGCTGCGTGGACAAGGGCATTCCGTGGATGGCGGGCCGTTCGGCAGTATAGCGAGCTACGTTGCCTGCCGATAGGGCAGGCCGCCGCTCGCTTCGTCCCAATGCGGATTGCGCTCGATGAGGTCGGTCAGGAAATCGACGAAGGCGCGCACCTTGGGCGAGAGGTTCTTGCCTGGCAGATAGACGGCCGACACCTGCGGGCCCAGCGCGACATAGTCCGTCAGGATGGCCCGCAGGCGGCCGTCGCGCAGCGCGTCGGCCGCGATGAAGTTACTGATCATCGCCACGCCGAGCCCCGCGGTGGCGGCCTCCAGCAGCGATTCCGCGTTGTTGATGTTCAGCCGGCCCGAGACGGTTTTGCCGAAGGTGCGGCCATCCTTGATGAACTGCCATTCGCGGTAGCGCCCGGTGTGCATCAGTACGTAGGCAATGCAATGGTGATGGTCGAGATCGTCCGGCGTGGCCGGTTCGCCATGGCGGGCCAGATATTCCGGCGCGGCGCAGGCGACGAAGCGCAGGTTGCACAGGCGACGGCCGATGAGGCGGGCATCGGCTAGTTCGCCGATTTGCACGGCGACGTCGATGCCTTCGTAGGCCAGGTCGACCATGCGGTCGCTCAATTCGGCGTCCAGCACCAAGTCGGGATAGCGTTCGATGAAACCGCTCAGATGCGGCACGATCACGCGCCGGCCGAATCCCACCGGCATGTGTACCCGCAGGCGCCCGTGCGGCGCGGCGCGCGAGCGATTCAGCGAATTCTCGGCATCCTGGACGTCGGTGAGGATTTGCTGGCAACGCTCGAAGAAGCTGGCGCCGTCGTTGGTCAGTCCCACAGACCGCGTGGTCCGGTGCAGCAGGCGCAGGCCCAGCTCGCGCTCGAGACGGGTGATGGCCTTGCTGACCGCCGAGGAAGTCAGCCCCAGGTGCTTGGCGGCATCGGTGAAGCTGCGCGTTTCGGCGACCTTGGCGAAGACGCGCAATGCGTTGAGGTTTTCCATGGGCAATTGATGAATCAGGTTCATTAGTGTTTGTAATTCTATCCAATTGATCGATTAAAGGCCTGAAATTAGACTGCTCTGCATCACAAGAGCGCGCCACTACGGCCCGGCAGCAAGCCGGGGCGGGACGGAGGCGCGCATCGCATGGAGACAACGATCCGATGCAGCAGCCTCAGACCGCCGCGGGTGCTTCGACGTCTCGGGACGTCCAGGTCGCGGACGCCGCGAGCCTGCCCGACTACGAGGTCCTGGCCGTCCGGTACGCGACGCGCCCGGCGCAGCGGGCCGCCAATTTCCTGGGTGGCGATCCGCACGATGCCCCCATGCCGATGGACTACTACGTGTGGGTCATTCGCGATGGCCCTCGTGTCGTACTGGTGGATACCGGCTTCGGGCAGGACATGGCGGACAAGCGGCACCGCACCCTGTTGCACCACCCGGCGCACGCGCTCGAACGGCTGGGTGTGCGGGCCGGCGACGTGGGCGACATCGTCATCACGCATTTGCACAACGATCACGCCGGTACGCTGGACGACTATCCCAACGCGCGTTTCCACCTGCAGGATGGCGAGATGGCCTTCGCCACTGGCAGGCATATGTGCTGCGGCATGTTGAATCGCGCCTACGAGCCCGACCATGTCTGCGGCATGGTGCGTCTGGTCTATGGCGACCGCGTGCTTTTCCATGATGGGGACGCCACGATCGCGCCCGGCATCAGCGTGCACCGGATCGGCGGCCATACCGACGGCCTGCAAGCGGTGCGCGTGCATACGGCGCGGGGCTGGGTCGTGCTCGCTTCGGACGCCAGCCATTACTACGAGCACTTCGAACAGGATCGCGTATTTCCGCTGGTGTACAGCGTGGGCGACGTATTGCAAGGCTATCGGCGCCTGAAAGCGTTGGCGGCGTCGCCGGCCCATGTGGTGCCAGGACACGATCCGCTGGTCATGCAGCGCTATCCCGGCGCCGGACCGGGCCTGGACGACATCGCCGTCCGCCTGGACCGTCCCCCGCGACGTTGAGGCGATCCATTCGAAGCGACAAGGAGACAAGCCGATGCTGCTGCAACAGCCCGGGCTGGTAGGCGGATTGCGCCTGAAGAATCGCGTGGTGATGGCCCCCATGGGCACCAACTACAGCACCACCGACGGTCTGTCGACCGAACGCGACAAGCAGTACTACGAAGAGCGCGCGCGCGGCGGCGTGGGCATGATCATGACCGAAGCGATGGTGGTGACCGAGCAGGCGCGGCCGCATAACAATTCGCTGTGCTGCTATCACGACCGCTTCATTCCCGGCCTGGCCAGTATCGTGGAAGCCATCAAGCGCCACGACTGCGCGGTTTTCGGCCAACTCAATCATCGCGGCGCGCTGCTGCGCCGTTCCGTGCTGAACATGGAACCGGTCGGGCCGTCGCCGTGGGCCAATCCCAATACGGGCGACACGGTGCGCCCCCTGTCCGCCGCGGAAATCGCCGATATTCAAATGCTTTTCGTGGCGGCGGCGCGGCGTCTGTGGCTGGCCGGCTATGACGGGGTGGAGATCCATGCCGCCAATGGATATCTGTTCCAGCAGTTCTTCAGTCCGCGCATCAACCGGCGTGACGATGATTACGGCGGGTCGATCGGCAATCGCATGCGTTTCCTGCTGGAAACCATAGACCGCGTGCGCGATGCCTTGCCATCCCTGCGGCTGGTGATACGCCTGAGCGCCAGCGAGTTCGCCGCGGGCGGCTATGGACAGGACGAAATCATCGCGCTGGCGCAAGCCGTGGAGCGCGCCGGCGCCGACGCGATAGACCTGTCCGGCGGCAGCAACGAGAGTCCGCAGCTGTCGAAGTTTTGCATCCAGCCGCCGTCGTTTCCGCGCGGCTGCCTGGCCGATACGGCGCGGCCCATCAAGCAGTCCGTCGGCATTCCCGTGTTCGTGGCCGGCCGCATTGTGCAGCCCGAGGATGCCGAGCAGGTGCTGGCCAGCGGAGCCGCGGACTTCGTGTCCATCGGGCGCGCGCTGTATGCCGATCCGCATTGGGCCGCAAAGGCCTTCGGGCAGATCGATGCGCCCGTCCGCGCCTGTATCGCGTGCAATGTGTGTTTCGAACGATTGACGCTGGAGAAAGACGTCGCCTGTGTGCAGAACCCAATGATGGGCACGGAGTTCGAGCGCCTGGAATACGCGGAACCGCAGCTTTACCCGGCTCCTGCCGGTCCGCGCGCCCGGGTGCTCGTGCTGGGCGCCGGTGTCGCGGGGATCGAGGCTGCCCGGGTGTTGAAGGGACGCGGGCATGCGGTAGAAGTGTGGGAGAGCCGGGAGCGGCCCGGGGGGCAAATGCCGCTGGCGACGGCTTCCCCCGACAAGCAGGAGGTGGAGCCCGTATGGAGCTACCGCTGGCGGACGGTACAGCGCATGGGCATCGTCGTGCGCCTGGGCGTGGCCGCGGACGTACGCGCCATCCAGGCGTATGCGCCGGACTACATCGTCGTCGCGACGGGTTCGCGGCCGGCTGCTCCGCCGCTGGATATCGGTGCGCTGGCGGCGACGGTGCGGGTCGCGCATGCCTGGGAGCTATTGGCCGACCTTGACGCGTTGCCGGCAGGCGCGCGGGTCACGATCGTGGGCGGCGGCATGGTAGGCGCGGAGACCGCCGACGCACTGCGGGTGCGCGGGGCCCGGGTCACCGTGCTGGAGATGCAGGCGGGCATCGCCAACGGCATGGCGCGCAACAACAAATTCGAATTGATCGAGCGGCTGGCCGCGGACGGCGTGACGTTGCTGACGCGCTGCCGCATCCTGAAAGCGGCAGGCGAGGCCCTGGAGATCCAGGTGCGGGACGAGGCGCCGCGGCACATTCCGGTCGGCGACATCCTGGTGTTCGCCACGGGTCCGCGGCCGAACCTGGACCTATTGCCGGCGGTGGAAGCCAGTGGCGTTCCCTACGCGCGCGTGGGCGATTGCAATGTGCCCGGCGATTTCCTGGCCGCGCTGCGCGATGCCTGGATGGTGGCGCTGAGCGTGGACGAGCGCACACGCCGGCAGCACGCCGGCGAGATGCGGAAGGAAGCGCGGGCGTGAACGCGGATTGCCGACGATCGGGCGAGATGGAGTGGAACATAGAAAAGGGGCGGATATGAGCATACGAGGCAAGAAGACCATCCATCGCGCGGGGCGTATCGCCGCATGCGCCCGGGCCGCCATCGCGGGCGCGCTATTCGTCACCGTCGTGGCCGCGCTACACGCGGCGCCGGCCAGCGCAGCCGGCGAGGGCGACGGTGCGGCAGGTTTTCCGGATCGGCCGGTGAAACTGATCGTGCCGTTTCCGCCGGGGGGCGGTACCGACATCCTGGCGCGGCCGCTGGCCCAGAAGCTGGGTGAAAGATGGAAGCAGCCTGTCGTCATCGAGAACCGCGCGGGTGCTGGCGGCAATATCGGCACCGAGGCCGCCGCGCGGGCATCCGCCGACGGCTACACCATCATCCTGGGCACGGTGGGCACCCATGCCATCAACCAAAGCCTGTACCGCAATCTGTCCTATGACGCGACGAAGGATTTCACCGCCATCACGCTGGTGGCGAACACTCCGAACGTCCTGGTCCTGAATCCCGGTGTGCCGGCCCGTTCGGTGGCGGAGTTGATCGCCCTGGCCAAGGCCAGGCCGGGAACGCTCAACTACGCTTCTCCCGGCAACGGCACGCCGCCGCATCTGGCTGCGGAGATCTTCAAAAGCATGGCGGGCGTTTCGATCACGCATGTGCCGTACAAGGGCAGTGCCCCGGCGATGACGGATCTGTTGGGGGGCCAGGTACAGATGATGATCGCCAATGCGCCGGTGGTGCTGCCCTATATCAAGTCGGGCAAGCTGGTCGCGCTGGCCTCGACCGGCGCCACGCGGCCCGCGATGCTGCGCGATATCCCAACTTTGTCCGAAAGCGGCCTGAAGGGCTACGAGGCCGATACCTGGTATGGCCTGTTCGCGCCGGCCGGCACGCCGCCTGACGTCGTCCGGAAGCTGAACGCCGATGTCGTCGCGGTACTGAAGTTGCCGGACATCCAGGCATTCTTCGCCGAGCAGGGTGCCGAGGTGATCGGCGACAGCACGTCCGACGCGAACGCCAAAGTGCGTTCCGAGGTGGGCAAGTGGCGGGATGTGATCCGGTCCATCGGATTGACGATGGACTAAGGGGCGCACGATGAGCCAGGACAACGTCGACACCCTTGCCGTGCAGCTGGGCCGCTTCATCGCGCATTCGCGCCACGGAAGCCTGCCCGCGGATGTCGCGGATGCCGTGAAGCTGCGTGTACTGGACGTGCTGGCGGCCGCATGCAGTGGCGTGCTGGCGGGCCATCACGAAAGACTGCTGCGCCTGCTGCCCGACGAGGGTGCCCGTGGCATCTGGGGCACCCCGGTGCGGCGGTCCCTGCGCGATGCGGTCATCGTGAATAGCGCCGTGTCCCATTCCACGTATTTCGAGGACGGTTCGCGCTATACGGGTGGACATCCGTCCTCGGCCGTGATCCCAGCCGCGATGGCGTTGGCGGCCGCGCGGGGCGCCGACGGCCAGCTGCTGGTAGCTGCCATCGCCAACGGCTACGAAGTCTTCCTGCGGTTGGGGCGCGCCATCTACCCCGCCACGGTGCGCCGAGGTTTCCAGAGCACGGCGATCCTGGCCGCGCCGGCGACGGCGGCCGCGGCGGCCACCTTGCTGGACCTGCCGCCAGCCCGCGCCGCGCATGCGGTGGCGATCGCCTGCAGCCAGGGCGCGGGCCTGAAGGCCGCGCTCAAGAGCGCAGACAGCCAACCCTTGCAGGTCGGGCGCAGCTGCGAAGGGGGGCTGCTGGCGGCGCTGTACGCGGCGCAGGGGGTGACAGGCGCACTGGACATTTTCGAAACCGGCTTCCTGCCCGCCTTCGGCGGCGCGGGCGATGAGGCGGGCAAGGGCCGGGAGGTCGCGCGTCAACTCGGCGAGCGCTGGAGCATTGCGGAAACGTATATGAAGACGCACGGCGGCTGCCGTGGCAATCATGCGCCCATCGA
The DNA here is from genome assembly GCF_002261215.1 of Bordetella genomosp. 11. Taxonomy (NCBI): domain Bacteria; kingdom Pseudomonadati; phylum Pseudomonadota; class Betaproteobacteria; order Burkholderiales; family Alcaligenaceae; genus Bordetella; species Bordetella genomosp. 11. Next base: position 1,060,801 of record NZ_NEVS01000004.1, read on the forward strand.
TGCCGCCGCCGCCGCGATGCGCGGCGTGGATCCCGGCGCGATCGCGCATATCGACGTCAAGGTCGATACGGTGACACGGGCCGCGGCTATCGAGCCGCCACGCAATGCCGACCAGGCGCAGTTCTCCATCGCGTTCTCAATCGCCGCGATGCTGGTGGCGGGCGATGCCGCACCCGCTCGCTATACGCGCGCCATGCTGGACGACGAAGGCGTGCGTGCGCTGATGGCGCGCACGTCCGTCATCGCCGACCCCGCGCTGGACGCCGGCTATCCCGACCGCCGTCCGGCGCTTGTGACGGTGACACTACGGGATGGCCGCGTGTTGTGCCATGCGCTGGACCATGCCCGGGGCGAACCGGAGAACCCGCTGTCGCGCAACGACATTGTCCGCAAATTCGACCTCCTGGCCGCTCCTCTCTACAGCACGGAGCACGCGCGCATCCGCGATGCGGTATTGGATCTGGACGCCGACGGGCCGCCGGGCCTGGCGCGTACCGATGTCCCGCTGGGCAGCGGAATGGCGCGCGGATCGTCGTCGCACGCCATGCCGGTGCCCGTCGCCCTGGACGCGCTGCTCTCGACCCCGGCCGCACCGGTTTCTTCCACGTTCACCGCCACGAACCCATGACCACGATCCTTCCCGTTTCCTCCGCGGTCCTGCCGCAATACGAGGTCTATGCCGTCCGCTACGCCACGCGCGAGGGACGGCGCCAGAATCATTTTGTCGGCGGCGATCCGCACGACGCCCCGATGCCCATGGACTATTACGTCTGGCTGGTGCGGGGCGACGGCCGCGAATTCGTGGTCGATACCGGCTTCGGGCCGGAGGTCGCGCGCAAGCGCGGGCGCACGCTGTTGCGTACGCCGGGTGAAGGCCTGGCGCTGCTGGGCGTCGACGCGGCGCAGGTGCGTGACGTCATCATTACTCACCTGCACTACGACCACGTCGGCACCTTCGAAACGTTTGCCTCCGCGCGCTTTCATTTGCAGGATGCGGAGATGGCCTACGCCACCGGTCGCCATATGCGCCATCGCCAGTTCAACCATGGGTACGAGGTGGACGAGGTCACCGGAATGGTGCGCCTGGTCTACAAGGACAGGGTGGTGTTCCATGCCGGCGACAGCGAACTCGCGCCGGGCCTGAGCGTACATCACATCGGCGGCCACACGCATGGCCTGCAATGCGTTCGCGTGCATACGCGGCGCGGGTGGGTGGTGCTGGCTTCCGATGCCAGCCATTTCTATGAGCACCTCGAAAAACGCCGGGTTTTCACCACGGTGTTCCACGTCGGGCAGGCCATCGAAGGCTACGACACGCTGGGGCATTTGGCCGACACGACGGCGCACATCGTGCCCGGACACGATCCCCTGGTGATGTGGCGCTATCCCCCGGTATCCGACGAATTGCGCAATATCGCGGTGCGGCTGGACGTCGCGCCGTCCGAATAGGGGATGGCGCGCGCACGCCATCCGTTCCATAACCGAGGAAGGAGACAACAATGAAACCGACAAGATCGCTGCTGGCCGGCGCGTTGTTGGCCTGTGCCCTGGGCCAGGCCGCCCAGGCCGATAACTGGCCTTCGCGTCCCATCCGCACGCTGGTCGCATTTCCGGCGGGGGGCAGCGCCGATATCGTCGCCCGCCTCGTGACGCAGAAGGTCGGCGAAATGTCCGGGTTCAACTTCGTGGTGGAGAACCGGCCGGGCGCCGGCGGCAACCTGGCCTTCGATGCGACAGCGTCGGCGCCGCCCGATGGCTACACGCTGCTGTTCAGCACGCCCGGCATCGCCATCAATCCCAGCCTGTACCGCAAGGTCGAATACAAGCTAAGCGATTTCAAGCCCATCGCGCTGGTGGGCGAGGCGCCGCTGATGCTGATGGTGCGTCCGGATCTTCCCATCCACAACATCAAGGATCTGGTGGCGGCCGGCCGCCAGAAGCCCGATGCGATTCGTTTCGCCAGCTCGGGCAACGGCAGCTCCTCGCACCTGGCGATGGAAGTGCTGAAATCGATGGCGGGACTGCAATACCTGCACGTTCCCTACAAGGGCGGCGGCGCGGCGATGGCGGACATGCTGGGCAAGCGCGTGGATGTGACCATGCTGCCGATCTCCGAAAGCATGCCGTATATCCGCGACAACCGGTTGCGCGCGCTCGGGCAGACCGGCGGCACGCGTTCGCCGATCGCACCGGACATTCCGACGCTGGCGGAAGAGGGTGTCACGGGTTATTCGGTGACCACCTGGTACATGCTGCTCGGTCCGGCCAAGCTGCCGGACGCTGTCGTCAGGACATTGGCGGCGAGGCTCGATCAGGCCCTCAAGTCTCCCGATCTGCAGCTGAAGCTGCGCAATGCCGGCGTCAGCGTGATCAACGAAGGTCCGCAGGCGACGCAGGCCTTCCTGGACCGGCAGGCATCCAGCTGGGCCAAGGCCATCGCGGCCTCCGGTACGCATATCGAGTAGCAAATAGGAGATCCTCGCATGAGCAGTTCCAAGCCTCCGTTGCTGGAGAACGCAACCCGCGACCTGGCGGACTTCGCGGCGTCGATACGCTTTGAAGACTTGCCGCCGGACGTCATCCAGCGTATCAAGACAAGCGCGCTGGATAGCATCGCCTGCTGCCTGTACGGCGCCACGCTGCCGTGGACCCGCAAAGTGGCCGATATGGTGGAGGAAGAGGGCGCGGCGCCGGTCGCCGCCATCATGGGCACGGGCCGCCGCTCCTCGGTCGCCAATGCCGTGCTGGTCAATGCCACGGCGGGCCATGCCTTCGAGCTGGACGACATTCACAAGGAATCCATCCTGCATCCGGGCTCCATTGCCCTGCCGATCGCACTGGCGTACGCGGAACGCGACGGCGGCTGGAGCGGCCGCGACGTTATTGCCGCGATGGCCACCGGCTACGAGATCGGCATACGGGTGGGCAATGCGGCCACCATGGGGTTGTTCTTCCGGGGCTTCCATCCGCAGGGTTCGTCGGGCGTGTTCGTCGGCGCGGCCTGCGCCGGGAAGAGCCTGGCCCTGGACGCCGGCCGCATGCGGCATGCGCTGGGCATCGCCGGCTCGCAGGCGGGCGGCCTGATGGCCGCGCAGGAAGGCGCGATGGTCAAGCGCCTGCACGCCGGACGCGCGGCGCAGAGTGGCGTGTATTCGGCGCAGTTGGCGGCGCGCGACTTCACCGGTATCGGCGACGTGCTGGAAGCCAGTTATGGCGGCTACCTGGTGGCGTATTCGGATTCGCCCAACGCCGCGCGCCTGACCGACGGCCTGGGGACAATATGGGAGACCGCCAAGGTGGGATACAAGCCGCACGCCAGCGTGACGAGCATCCATTCGGCCCTGGACGCGCTGGCGCAAATCATGCAGGAAAACCGGCTGGGGCCGGACGATATCGAATCGCTGGACGTGGGCGTCAGCGAGATGACCTTCGTGCATTGCGCCTGGGACTACAAGGCGCAGGGCGTGACGGCGGCGCAGATGAACCTGTACTACGGGCTGGCGGTCATCGCCCATGACGGCGTTGCCTTCGTCAGCCAGTACCGGCAGGACCGGCTGAGCGATCCCCGCCTGCTGGACTTCATCCGCCGCGTCCATGCCCGCTCGGACCCGGAGATCAACGCGATGGGTCCGGCCTTCCGCCATGCCGCTACCGTCACCGCGCGCACGCGCGATGGCCGCAGTTTTACCCTGCGTATCCTAAACCGCCGCGGCAGCCCGGAAAACCCCCTGCAGCCAGGCGACGTGGAATACAAGTTCCGCAACGTGGTGGAGTCCTGCCTGGCGCCCGCCGATATCGACGAGGTGGTGCGCCTGTGCGACACGCTGGAAGCGTTGGAGGATGCGCGCCCGCTGATCGACCTGCTATCCATGCCAGACCGTGCGGCGGAATGACCGCGCGTCGCGCGATACGGATACCGATCTTCAACATAGACCCAATCATCAACGTCTCGACAGGAACATCATGCCCAAGACGCTTTCCGAACAACTCGCCGATCATTTCGCCGCCTTCGGTGACAAACCGCTGCCAGAAGCCAACCGCAAGGCGATGAAACGGCTGCTGCTGGACTATCTGGGAGTGGCCGTGGCGGGCAGCCAGACCGGCAGCGGCGAGGTCGCGCGCCGCTTCGCGCAGTCCAGCGGCGGCCATGCCGAGGCCACCCTGATCGGCGAGGGCACACGGGTGCCGGCGATGCAGGCCGCCCTGGCCAATGCCATTTCGTCGCACAGCGTCGAGCTCGACGATATCGACGTGCTGGCGCTTTTTCATTTCAGCCCGCCGGTGTATTCCGCCGCGCTGGCCACCGCCGAGCGGCAGAAGGCGGACGGCAAGGCGCTGCTCGCGGCCCTTGCGGCCGGCTGCGAGATGATGGAGCGCGTCAGCAAGGCGGCCAACAATTCGCTGCGCAATCGCGGCTATCACACCACGCCCACCTGCGGCATCTTCGGCGCGACGATCGCCTCGGCGCGGCTGCTGGGATTGCAGGCGGAGCAAACCGTATCGGCGCTGGGGCTGGCCGGCGCGCAGGCGGGCGGCCTGATGGAGATGTACGGTCCGTCCATGCAGAAGCGCTTCAATCCCGGCCCGGCCTCGCGCAGCGGCGTGACGGCCGCGCTGATGGCCCAGCTGGGATTCACGGGCGCCGCCACCATCTTCGAAGGCGAGCGCGGGTTCCTGAACGCCTTTACCGACAGCAACGATCCTGGCCAGCTTGTGAAGGATCTGGATAAGCCCTATCTGCTGGACATCGAATTCAAGCCGTACTCCTGCGCGCGGCCAATTCACAACGCGATCGACTGCGCGCTGGATATCCGCCGCAAGCACGCGCCGGAGCCAGGCCGCATCCGGCGCATCCGCATGGCCCGGCATCCTGACTGGGCGCTGTATCACCAGAACGCGCATCCCATGACGTACCACGAGGCGCAGGTCAGCTTACCGTATTCGGTGGCGGTGGCGTTGACCGATGGCCAGGCGCTGTTCCCGCAGTACAACAACGCCCGGCTGCAAGAACCCATCTTGAAGAAGCTTGCGGAGATGGTCGAGATTACGGTCGACGAAAGCCTGCCGCGCGGCGTGTCGTGCCTGATGACCCTGGAGATGGATGACGGTGCCAGCTGGCGTTCCCAGGTGGATTACCCGAAGGGATCGATTCAGAATCCGATGTCCGACGACGAATTGCGCGCCAAGTTCGACAGCCTGGCAACGCCCGTGCTGGGTGCGGCCCGCGCCGCCCAGGTAGCCGAACGGGTCGCCGATATCGAGGCGTGCGGCGACGTGGGCGAGCTGATGCGCCTGCTTGCCCCGGCACGCTGATCGCGCACGGCGTACGAAACGTACGAAGACAACAAGAACGCCCGCGCGTCATCGGCCCGGCAGGGCCGGTGACGCCGGAACAAGCGAAGCGCATCCCAAGGAGACTCACATGCTGAATTTGTCCAAGCCCCTGGCCATCGTGGCCGGCGTCGTGGCCGTGGCCGCCATTCTTCCGGCCGCGGCCGCGGCGCAGGATGATTACCCCTCGCGGCCGATCCATCTGGTCGTGGGCTTTCCGCCCGGCGGGTCCAACGACATCGTGGCGCGGATACTCGCGCCCAAGTTCAGCGAATTCATCGGCGCCAGCGTGGTCGTCGAAAACCGGCCCGGCGCCAATGCCATCATCGGCACCGACTACGTGGCGCGGTCGGCCCCTGACGGCTATACCATTACGCTGGGCAGTGCGAGTCCGCTGGCGATCAGCCCGCATACGTACAGCAATATGCCCTTCGATCCGCTCAAGGACCTGATAGGCATCACCACGGTGGCGCAGACACCGGAACTGATCGCGGTCAATCCCAAGGTGCCGGCGAAAACGCTGCCCGAACTGGTCGCGCTGTCCAAAACGCGCGACGTGACGTTCTCGTCCTCGGGCAACGGCGGCCTGCCGCACCTGGCGATCGAGTCGCTCAAGATCGCCTCGAAGGGCCGCATCGTCCACGTGCCCTACAAGGGGGCGGGTCCCGCCATCACGGATGCGGTGGGCGGCCACGTGGACGGCATCATCGTCGACCTGCCTGCGCTCTATACGATGGTGAACGAGGGCAAGCTGCGCGCCATCGCCGTGACCAATACCCATCGCGCCGACGTCATGAAAGACGTGCCCACCTCGGCCGAGGGCGGCCTGCCCACTGTGCTGGCTTTCAACTGGTTTGCCGTCATGGCGCCCGCGAAGACGCCCAAGCCGGTGATCGACAAGCTGTACAAGGCGCTGGTGCAGACGGTGCAGGCGCCCGATGTAAAGGCCAGCCTGGCCAAACTCGGCATCGAGCCCTTCACCCAAACTTCGCCCGCAGCCTTCGGCGAGTTCATCAAGGCCGAACTGGTGCGCTGGGGCGAGGTGGCGCGCGCGTCCGGCGCGAAGGCCGATTAGGGCATCCCCGCGTGGCCCCGCGCGGCGGCGTCCGTGGCCGGGGCACGCAAACACGAACATCGCGACGGAGGACTTCATGGACGACCTGCAATCATGGAAAGCGTTGTCGCGCGAGCATCGCGGAATCACGATGGCGCTGGCCGAGTTCATCGCCGGGCTGAAACCGGCGGCGGTTCCTCGGGCGACACGCGAGGTCCTGCGCAAGGCCGTGGTGGATGGCCTGGGCTGCGGCCTGTACGGTCTGGCCACGCCCTGGGGCCGCATCATGCGCGAGTATGCGCGGGACCGTCAGGGACCGGCCGAAGCCGCGCTATGGGGAGGGCAGGCGCGCGTCGGCGTGGGAAATAGCGTGCTTGCGGCCGGTACCGCCATCCACGGGTTCGATTTCGACGATCACAGCCGCGCGAAAATCCATCCGGGTGCCGTCGTGCTGCCCGTGGTGCTGGCGCTGGGCGAGCGCGAGCAGGTGGACGGCGCCGTTCTGATGACCGCGATGGCGGCCGGCTACGAGACCATGAACCGCGTCAGCCAGGCCGCCAACCCCAGTCGCGCGCGTATGCGCGGCTGGCATCTGACCGGAACGACGGGCACTTTCGCCGCCGCCGCGGCGGCCAGCGTCATCCTGGGGCTGGATGCGCCCACCACGGCGAGCGCGCTGGGCCTGGCGGGCACGCAGTCGGCTGGCCTATGGGCCTTCACGGCCGACGGCGGCATGAGCAAGCGCATGCATCCGGGACGTTCCGCCGAAGCCGGCGTGACGGCGGCGCTGCTGGCCGCGCGTGGGTTCGCCGGGCCGCGTTTCATCCTGGAGGCCGGGGATGGCAGCTTTTTGTTCGGCATGTCAGACGATCCGCGACCCGGCATGATCGTGCGGGAACTGGGGGCGACGTGGCATACCGATGCGACCTGCTTCAAGCCGCATGCCTGCTGCGGCAGTAACCACGCCTGCGTGGACGCGGCGCTGGCGCTGGTCCGGGAGCATCGTATCGCCAGCGACGACATCGAACGGGTCGTGGCCGGAATTGCGTCGGTCGTGAATACCCAGACGGGTTTCGACTATCTCGCCGATTCGGTGCTGAATGCGCAGATGAGCCTGCGCTACAACATCGCCGTGGCGCTGATGGATGGCCAGGCGTACCTGGAGCAGTTCACGCCCGAACGCATCGTCGAGCCGCGCGTCGTCGCGTTGTCGCGGCGCGTCGATATCGAGATCGATCCGGAGATCGATCGCGCCTATCCGGAAGTCTACGGCGGGCGCGTTACCGTGGTCGTGCGCGGTGGCCGCAGTTATACGCGCCGCGTGGATTATTCCCTGGGCATGCCGGAGAATCCGATGCCGCACGCGGAGATCGAGCACAAGTATCTTTCGCTGGCACGGGCGTCGGTGGGCAGCGAGTCGGCCGGGCGGATACTCGAACTGGCGATCGGGCTTTTCGAGGGGGAGGGGGCCGCGCCGCTGGGCCGTGCCCTGGCCGCGGCCGAACCCGTTATCCACCCGTAGCCGTGTCCCGCGTTTCGTCTGGTGCCATATGCTCGCGGCCGACGACCATGGCATCCGGGATGCGGGTGCCGATATAGAAAATCCTTTCTTCCTGCCGCTCCAGCGTGCGCATGACGGCGTGCTCGAGCATGGCGCCGTGTATCTTGCCCGCCTGGACGAGGCGCGGGCCCTCGTTCAGCAGAATGTCCTCGATGTTGCGGAATTGGCCGGGCGCGGTGGACGTATCGATCGTGTAGATGCAAGGGTCGGGGCGGTCTCGCGCGGATTGCGCCGGGACGACGCGGTTGACGGTCAAGCACATGACCGGGCCCGTTTCACTGCCGCCGCAGGCCGTCTGGCGGATGATCGCGACCAGGATATCGTCTATCGACGCGTCCGGGCCGATCGCGGATTGCGGCGTGCCGCGCCGCAGTCCGCCGCTTTCGCTGCGATAGATGCGCATGGGGACCGGCCGCCGGGACGCCGCTTCCAGGGTATGGCGAATCGTGTTCGCGGTGAAGTTCCGCCGTGCCGGGGCGGTGCGCGCTAGCACTTCGTAGATGCCGTTCATCAATAGCCTGGCGTCGGCCGCGCGCAGCGCGATGCCGGCGTTCTGCGTGGCGGTTTTCAAGGCCTGCGCTGCCAGCGGCGTGACGCGCGCCGCGCTTTTCAGCAGCCGCGCCGCCGAGAACACGGGCAGGACGAAATCCGCCAGTTCGCGCGCGCCACCCAGCATCAGCACCCTGACGTGGAACTGCCGCATGATGGACTGCATGCCCACCTTGATCATGGCCTTGACGCCCTGAGAGGCCACGGTGCGCATCGAAGCCTGGGCCGCAACGACGCCGGCGCTGCCGCCGCCGGCGGTCAGGGCGATGCCCGCCACCGTGATCGCCAACGCGGCAGCGTCCCAGGCGACGTCGCCGGCCTGCAACCGGTAGCCCGGATCCCACTTCAGGTTGTGATGCAGCCCATAGAAGGGAATCAGCACGCGCAGCACGCTTTCGGTGCGGGAAGGAAGATAGTTGTCCGCCTTCCATTGCTCGATCGCGGCGAGGACGGCCTTGCGCCGCTGGGCCACGATATGGCCGCGCAGGAGGATCGGGTCGCACGGCCTATACGAGACGGTATATTCCTTCCCGGACGATTCCCCGTGGCCTGCAGGCTGTGGCGATCGCAGGCCCAGGCTTTGCAGCAATGCCGTCGCGTTCAGCCGTCCGGCGCGGTCCACCATGTCGGGCGGCAGCTTTGCCATCCTGCCCGCGGCATCGATATGCAGGAATTCGCCGTCCGGCATTTCCGCAATATAGGATTCCCCCAAGGACCGGCCCAGCGCGGTAAGTACCCAGCCGGAAGGCAGTAGATGCGCGCCGGCCGGATACGCGGTCAGGCTTGCGATATGCCACATGCGTGCGGGCCGCTCTTCCAGCCGCAGGCTTGGGATGCCCGCGGCGAGCGCGTCGCCGATGGCGCCCAGCTTGCTGAAATGATCCAGGTGGGTATCCACATAGTCGGCGAACTGCCGGTAATAGCGGGTGCGAACCTCCGGGGTTTCCAGGAACCGATCGATCAGCCTGTCGAGCGGGACAGGCCCCGGCGCCGGCTGCGTTGCGATGGCGATGGACTGGCCGGTGCGGGCGCGCTCCAGCACATATGTCCGCGCGACATCGCGCCGCGTATGAAAGACAGGCGGCTCCGGCGGGTCCAAGGCCATCGACCACATATCCAGGTAGGCCTGCAACCGGGTCTCTTCATCCAGCGACGATGGCGCGCCGTTGGCCGCGGCCCAGGCGTCGGCCTCGGCGCGCCACAGCAATAGCGAGGCCGCCTGCGCGTCGGCGTTCCCGGGGTTCGCCACCGCTTTCTGGTGGACATCGTTGGCCGCGACCAGCAGCACGTCGTCGTCATCGCCCGCCTCGTCCTGCAGGATGGCGCGTGCCCCGGCGATGCGGGCACCCAGCAGGGAGTCCCGGCCGGGCCTGGCCGTCAGCGCGGGCTCCAGGCAGTGGTCCGAGGGCGGCGGAGCCGTCGCGGGATCGTCGGTGGGACGGGGCGGCTCTGTCGCGGCGCCGGCCGTCGCCGTGAGGGTCGCCGGCATGGCGTCGCGCCGGTGACGCGCCTCGTCGCGGGCGACGCCAGGTCGCGTATCCGCATGTGTGGCAAATGCTAGCGCGGCATCGATGTAAAGGGGCGGCCGCGCGGGGGTGGGGATAGGGAAGATCGCTGTGTCTTGGGGGCCGCGGTACATGCCGCGCCCGTTGGCGAGAAGAGTGTCATCGTGTCCGGGAAAGCGCCGCGCTGCTGTTCCCGGGCGTGGCGTGGGTTATTGCGATGGGAAGCGCGTTAGTAACGACTCGCTCTCATTCGTCCGCGACGAGGCATGGCCTGCGGTGCCGCTCCTCGCGTACCGCACGGCCGGCGGCGCGTTTCCCGCCCTTAACAGGCGCAGGCCGTTGGCCACCACCAGCAGGCTGGTCCCCACATCGGCGAAGACGGCCATCCACAAGGTCGCCAGGCCGCTCAGGGCCAGCACCAGAAACACCGCCTTGATACCCAGGGCGAGCACGATGTTCTGCACCAGCACCCGATGCGTGGCACGGGACAGGGCGACGAATTCGGCGACCTTGCGCGGGTCGTCGTCCATCAGGGCCACGTCCGCGGTCTCGATTGCCGTGCCCGTACCGGCCGCGCCCATGGCGAAACCGATGTCCGCGCGCGCCAGCGCCGGCGCATCGTTGATGCCGTCGCCCGCCATGCCGACAAGGCCGTCGCGCATGCGCGATTCCAGCGCGGCCAGCTTGTCCTCGGGCAACTGATCGCCACGCGCGTCGGCGATGTCCAACTGGCCGGCCACGGCACGCACCGCGGCCGTGTTGTCGCCGCTCAGCATCAGCGTGCGCACGCCCAGGCGATGCAGCATGCCGATGGCCGCGCGGCTTTCGGGCCGCACGGTATCGGCCACCGCGGCCACGGCGATCGCGCCATCGTCGCCGCACAGCACGACGGCGGTCTTGCCCTGCGCTTCCAGGGCATCCAGTACCTGCGTCAAGGCCGGCGTTTCCCAGCCCTGTTCGTTCATCAGCCGGCGATTGCCAAGGTGATAGCGGGTGCCATCGATGCGGCCGCGTACGCCGCGGCCGGGCAGGGCGGCGAAATCCTCGACCTCGTGCAGCGGTCCGTTGCCATGCCCGCGCGCGATGGCCCGCGAAACCGGATGATCCGAGCGGGCGGCCAAGCTGGCGGCCAGACGCGCGGTCTCGGGCGATGCAGGCGATTCGCCTGCGATGGCGGGCGATGCCTTGTCCGGGGCGGACCGCGGCGCGCCGCCGGTCAGGGGGACGCCAGCGGTCGGGATCGCCACCAGATCGGTCAATGCCGGCTTGCCGTGCGTCAACGTGCCGGTCTTGTCGAAGGCCAGCCAGCGCAATTTACGGCCGTTCTCCAGGTAAACGCCGCCCTTGATCAGGATGCCGCGACGCGACGCGGCGGTCAGGCCGCTGACGACGCTGACCGGGGTGGAGATCACCAGCGCGCAAGGGCAGGCGATGATCAGCAGCGCCAGGGCGCGATACACCGCTTCGGCCCAGGGCTGCGCCCACAGCAGCGGAGGTACGCAGGCGGCCAGTACCGCGAGCACCACCACCGCGGGCGTGTAGATGCGGGAGAACCGATCGATGAAGCGCTGCATGGGCGCGCGCGACGCCGCCGCCTGTTCGACCGAGTGGATGATGCGGGCCAGCGTGGTGTCCTGCGCCGCCGCGGTGACGCGGTATTCGAACGAACCTTCCGCGTTGACGGTCGCCGCGTAGACGGGATCGCCGGCCGTCTTGTCCGCGGGCAGGCTTTCGCCGGTGATGGCCGACTGATCGACGGCCGACCGTCCGGCCACGACGACGCCATCGGCGGCGATGCGCTCGCCGGGCCGCACGCGCACGATATCGCCGACCGCCAGTTCGGCCGCCGGCACCTCGCGCCAGGCGCCGTTTTCCCGCCGGGTCGCGGTGGGGGGCGCCAGATCGAGCAGGCCGCGCACCGCGTGCCGCGCGCGATCCAGCGAACGGGCTTCGATCTGTTCGGCGACATTGAACAGGAACATCACCATGGCGGCCTCGGGCCATTGCCCGATGACGGCCGCGCCGGTGACGGCGATGCTCATCAGGGCATTGATGTTCAAATTGCCGTTGCGCACGGCGATCCAGCCCTTGCGATACGTGTTCAGCCCGCAGGCCAGCACGGACGCCACGGCCAGGACGGCGCTGACGACGCCCGGCATGCCGGTGAAATGCGCCGCCTCGGCCAGCGCCGCGAGGACGCCGGCCGCGGCCAGCAGCTTCCAGCGTGGCCGCTCGGCGGGCGGCGGCATCGCCGGGGCCTGGTCGGCCAGTACTTCGGGGGTCATGCCGACCGCGCGGATGCCGGCCAGCACCTGCTCCCGCGCGGCCGGTTCATGCGCCACGGAAAGGATGCGTCGCATCAGGTCGAAGTGCATATCGGCCACGCCAGCCATGCCGCCGAGTTTCTTGCGCAGCAAGGCCTCTTCGGTCGGGCAGTCCATTTGCCCGATGCGTATCCGGGTCAGCGTCATGCCGGCCTCGACTTCCATCGCCGGCGGCGCCGAGGCATCGGCGGGGTGATCGCCGTGGCAGCACGCCGCAGTGTGGCGATGCGCCGCAGCGTCCTGGCAGGACGACCCGGCGCCGCCGTGGGCCAGATTGTGACCATGATCGTGACTATGATCGTGACCATGACCATGATCGTGGCCATGATCGTGCGGGTGGCCGTGGGCATGTCCGTGCTCGTGCGCGTGGCAGCAATCGTCCTCCGGCCGGGAGGCCCGCACCTGGATGGGAATCGTTTTCTTGTCCATAGCGGTAATTGGACACCCTGGGGTTACTATAGGGTCAAGTCAACGAACAGGAGGATCTCCATGAAGATCGGAGAACTGGCCAAAACGGCCGGCACCACCGTGGAGACGGTCCGCTACTACGAGAAGGAAGGCCTGCTGCCCGCTCCGGAACGGGGTGCGAATAACTACCGCAGCTATGGTCCGCTGCATGTCGAGCGTCTACGCCTGATCCGCAACTGCCGCGCACTGGATATGACCCAGGATGAGATCCGGGCGATCCTCAGGCTGGCCGACAGCCAGGCGGCGAACTGCGGCCCCATCAATGAAATCTTCGAAGACCACATCCGGCACGTCGACGAACGTATCGCCGAACTGACACAGTTGAAGCGGCAATTGTCGGCGCTGCGCCAGCGCTGCCTGTCGGCGCAGCCCCACGCGGAGGACTGTGGAATCCTCCACGGCCTGGCGGAAATGCAGGTCGAGGAGCGCCCCGAACGCCATACCCACCTGGGTTGACCTCTATCGCCCGCCGCCGCGCGCGGACCGGGCTACCTCCGTACCGTAATCCCTATCGACACCCCATGACTTCCGCACCCATACACGCCCTGCATACCCGACGTTCGATGAAGTTCCTGCGCGCGCCCGCGCCGCGCCCCGAAGAACTGGACCAGATGCTGCAAGCCGCCATGTCGGCGCCGGACCACGGCGCCTTGCGCCCCTGGCGCTTCAAGCTGATCCGTGGCGAGGCCATCGGCCGGCTGGCGGATATGGCGCTGGACGCCGTCAAGCGCAGCGGCGACAAGCGCATGACGCCCGAAAAGGAAAAGTCCGTACGCGAATGGCTGGCCGGCGTGCCCTTGATGATCGCGCTGGCCCAGAAGATCGACCACGACAACGTCAAGATCCCCGAGCAGGAGCAACTGCTGGCCACCGGCGCGTCGGTGATGAACATCCTGAATGCCGCGCATATGCTGGGATATGGCGCATTCTGGAGCACCGGCCTGGGAACCTATCTGGAGCCGGTGCAGGAAGCCCTGGGCTTCGATTCCCTGGACTACCGTTTCCTGGGATTCCTGGCGATCGGCACGCCGGCCTGCGCCGTGCCGCCGGCCAATCGCCCGGATTTTCGCGAGTTCGTGTCCGATTGGACAGGCCAGCCGGCCTGAGCGCCAGCCGCTTCAGCCCGCGGCCAGTTCGTCCATGATGGGACATTCCGGGCGGCTATCGCCATGGCAATGGTCCGCCAGGTGGTGCAGCGTGTCGGCCATCTGCTGCAGCTCGCGCGCCTTGCGCTCGAGCGCCGCCACATGTTCCATGGCGATCCGTTTCACATCGCCGCTGGCCCGGCTGCGGTCGCGCCACAGGGCCAGCAGGTCGCGCATCTGTTCGACGGAGAATCCCAGGTCGCGTGCGCGCCTGATGAACCGCAGCGTATGCACGTCATGGTCGCCATAGATGCGATAGCCGGCCTCCGTGCGTTCCGGTGCGCGTGTCAGCCCGATGCTTTCGTAATAGCGGATCATTTTGGCAGTGATGCCGGATGCCGTTGCCGCTTGCCCGATATTCATGATGTTTTCGCTCCGGATGGAAGCTCCGCGCCGCGATCGCCCGCGCGTGCGCGGCCGGCGCGCGGGAGCGCCCCCTGGCCGCGGGCGTCGAAGGCCCGCAGGCGCAGGGCATTGCCGACCACGAACAGGCTGGACAGGGCCATCGCCGCCGCCGCGAAAACCGGCGACAGCGAGGGTCCATGGAACAGCGCCAGCAGCCCCGCGGCGAGCGGGATCAGCGCAACGTTGTAGATAAAGGCCCAGAACAGGTTCTGGCGGATGTTGGCCAGCGTCGCCCGGCTGATCGCCATGGCCCGCGGCACGCCCGCCGGATCTCCCGCCATCAGCACCACGGACGCGGCGTCGATGGCGACGTCGGTCCCCGTCCCGATGGCAATCCCGACATCGGCCGCCGCCAGCGCGGGAGCATCGTTGATGCCGTCGCCGACAAAAGCGAGCAGGGGACGCTCCGCCTTTGCACCGGACTTCGCCGCGCCGCCATGCCCGCCGGCTTGCTCGCGCAGCGCGCGCACCGCCTCGACCTTGCCTTCCGGCAGGACTTCGGCGCGCACGTCGTCGATTCCCAGCACGGTGGCGACCGCCCGGGCGGTGTGGCGGTTGTCGCCGGTAATCATCACGGTGCGTACGCCGGCCTCGCGCAGGGCGGCGATCGCCGCCGCCGATGTCTCGCGGATGGGGTCTTCCACCGCCATGACGGCCGCGGCGGTGCCGTCGACGGCCACGTAGATGGCGGTTTTTCCGGCCCGCGCCCAATCGTCCGCCATGCCGGCCAGGGTGCCGGCGTCGATGCCGTGTTCGCGCATCAGCCGTTCGCCGCCCACAAGCAGGCGGTGTCCCCCCACATCGCCGCGCACGCCCGCGCCGGCGATGGCGAGGAAGTCGCCGACAGGCGACGTCGCCAGCCCCGCGGTCCGGGCCGCGGCGACGATTGCCGAGGCGATCGGGTGCTCCGAAGCGGCCTGTACCGACGCCGTCCACGCCAGCACGTCCTCGCGGCGGAATCCCGGCGCCATTGCCATATCGGTCATTGCGGGCTTGCCCAGCGTCAGGGTGCCCGTCTTGTCGAAGGCAACGGTCTTGACGTCGCGCAGGCTTTGCAACGCGTCGCCCTGGCGGAACAGGACTCCCATCTCGGCGGCCCGGCCGGTTCCCACCATGATGGACATGGGTGTCGCCAGTCCCATGGCGCAGGGGCAAGCGACGATCAGCACGGCGACCGCGTGCACCAGCGCCTGCGGCAGGGCAGGCTGCGGGCCGAACGCCAGCCAGGCGAAGAACGTCACGGCGGCCACCGCCATGATGGCGGGCACGAAACGGTAGGTGATGCGGTCCACCAGGCTCTGGATGGGCAGCTTGGCGCCCTGGGCATCCTGCACCATGCGGGCGATGCGCGCCAGCGCCGTGTCCGCGCCGGTGTGCGTTACCTGGACGGTCAGCGTGCCCTGCGTGTTGAGGGTGCCGCCGGTGACCGCGTCGCCAGCGCGCTTCTCCACGGGTATCGGTTCGCCGGTGATCATGGACTCATCGATGAAGGATGTGCCGTCCAGCACCTTGCCATCGACCGGGATTTTTTCGCCGGGGCGTATCCGCACCACGTCGCCCGCGCGCACCGATTCGATGGGGACGTCCACCGTGTCCTGTCCGCGCAGGACCCTGGCCTGGCGCGGCTGCAGCGATGCCAGCCGCGCGATTGCCGCTCCGGTCCGGCCCTTGGCGCGGGCTTCCAGCAGGCGTCCCAGCAGGATCAGCGTGACAATGACCGCGGCAGCCTCGAAATACACGTGTCGCGCATCCTCGGGCAGCCATTGGGGCGCGAAAGTGGCTACCGCCGAATACAGCCACGCGCTGCCGGCGCCCACCGCGACCAGCGAGTTCATGTCGGGACCGCCACGCGCCAGGGCGGCGCCGCCCTTGAGGAAAAAATCGCGGCCGGGACCGGCCAGTACCAGCGTGGTCAGGCCCCATTGCAGCAGCCACAGGCGCGCCGTGCCGACGTACATATTTAGGCTGTGATGCAGGCCGGGAAAGATATGCCCGCCCATTTCCAGGAAGAAGACGGGCAGGGTAAGCAGAAGGGCGAGGGCAAAACGGCGGCCCAGCCGGCGGGCTTCCGCTTCGCGGGCCTGGGCCTGGCGTGCCGTTTCGTCCTCGTCGCGGACCAGGGCCCTGGCGCCGTAGCCTGCCTTGGCCACCGCGGCGACCAGGGCGTCGGCCGTGACGTCGCCGGCTGGCTGGAAGGCGACGTGCGCGCGCTCCGTGGCCAGGTTGACACTGGCGGCGCGCACACCGGGCACGGCGGACAAGGCATTTTCGACACGCTTGACGCAGGACGCGCAGGTCATGCCTTCTATGGACAGATCCAGGCCGGCGCCGGGTTCGGGAGAGGGTTTCATGTCGGCTTCCAGATAAAGAATGCTGCCTAGTCTGATCCTTCCCATAATGGTAAGGTCAAGCCACGGGCAGCGCCAGCGCGGTGTTGACCTTGCCATCATAGGAAGGTGTAGCCTTTCAACATCGTCGGGGCGTATCGCCCCGCGTGAAGGCGGCACGTCGCCGCTATCCGCTTGAAGGAGTCATGATGGTCCTGCAATATCAAGTCCCCGACATGTCCTGCGATCACTGTGTCAAGGCGATTACCCGGGCGGTAACCGAAGCCCTGCCTGGCGCGGCGGTTCGGGTGGAACTGTCCGATCACCGCGTGACGGTGACCGGCACGGAAGACAAGCCGACCGTGGAACGCGCAATACGGGGCGCGGGCTACACGCCCACGCCGGTCTAGCCCTGTGGAGGGGCGTCATTGAAGCAAGCTATCGATTTATAAGAATTATTAAATTTGATGTTTCGATAGAGGATATTTATTATTCATCCATGGCGTCCTTGCCCCAACCCGAATCCGGAGATTTACCGATGCTGCAAGCCCGCGAAGGCCAACGTGTTCCCAACGTCACTTTCCCCGTCCGCGAAGACAACGCGTGGAAACAGGTGTCGAGCGACGATATCTTCAAGAACAAGACTGTCGTCGTCTTTTCGCTGCCCGGCGCTTTCACGCCGACCTGCTCGTCCACGCACCTGCCGCGCTACAACGAATTGGCGCCCGCCTTTTTCGCCAACGGTGTCGACAGCATCGTGTGCGTTTCGGTGAACGACACCTTCGTCATGAACGAATGGGCGAAGGACCAGGAATCGTCGAACATCACATTGCTGCCGGACGGTAATGGCGAC
The DNA here is from genome assembly GCF_002261215.1 of Bordetella genomosp. 11. NCBI lineage: Bacteria > Pseudomonadati > Pseudomonadota > Betaproteobacteria > Burkholderiales > Alcaligenaceae > Bordetella > Bordetella genomosp. 11. Next base: position 1,078,323 of record NZ_NEVS01000004.1, read on the forward strand.
TTCACCGAAGGCATGGGGATGCTGGTCGACAAGCGCAACCTGGGCTTCGGCAAGCGCAGCTGGCGCTATTCCATGCTGGTGCGCGACGGCGTGGTCGAAAAAATGTTCATCGAACCGGAAAAGGACGGCGATCCTTTCGAAGTTTCCGATGCCGATACCATGCTGAACTACCTTGCCCCCGAGGCCCGCAAGCCGGATCAGGTCGTGGTGTTTTCCAAGCCCGGCTGCCCGTTCTGCATCGAAGCGAAGGCGCTGCTGGATAGCAAGGGTTACGCGACGATCGACATCCCGCTCGAAAACAAAGTGCGTGGCCGGGTGATCGGTGCCGTGTCGGGCAAGGCCACCGCGCCGCAGGTCTTCATCAATGGCGCGCTGATCGGCGGCCTGGAAGAACTCAAGGCGCATTTCGCCTGAGCCTCCGGCCGCGGACGGACATGACCTCGCAATAACATCATCCGAGCATCATAAGGATTACGCATGAAAACCTTGCACACCGATGTGGCCGTTATCGGCGCCGGCACTGCGGGCCTGGGCGCCTATCGCGCGGCGGTGGCCGCGGGCAAGCGCGCCGTGATCATAGAGGGCGGGCAATACGGCACGACCTGCGCGCGGATCGGCTGCATGCCCTCCAAGCTGCTGATCGCGGCCGCCGAGGCGGCACATGCCGCCGCGCATGGCGCGCCCTTCGGCGTGCACGTGGACGGCAAGGTGCGTGTCGATGGACGCGAGGTCATGGACCGCGTCAAGCGGGAACGCGACCGCTTCGTGGGCTTCGTCCTCGAAGGCGTGGAGAACATTCCCGCCGAGGACAAGCTGCGAGGCTATGCGCGGTTCGTTACGGACACGGTGCTGCGCGTCGATGACCATACCGAGGTGCATGCGCGCAGCGTGGTGATCGCGACCGGCTCGACGCCTGCCGTTCCCGCGTCCTTCCACGCGCTGGGCGACAGGCTGGTGGTCAACGATGACGTCTTCTATTGGGACGACCTGCCGGGCAGCGTCGCGGTTTTCGGGCCCGGCGTCATCGGGCTGGAACTGGGACAGGCGTTGGCGCGGCTGGGTGTGCGTGTCCGCGTCTTCGGTGTCAGCGGCAGCCTGGGCGGTATCACCGATCCCGCCGTGCGCCAAAGCGCGAAGAAGGCTTTCCAGGAAGAGTTCTACCTGGATCCCGATGCGCGCGTACTGGAAACGTCACGAGATGGCGACCGGGCGCGTGTGCGCTACGTCGCGCTGGACAATACGGAGCGCGTCGAGCATTTCGACTATGTCCTCGTCGCCGCCGGGCGTCGGCCCAACGTGGGCAATTTGTCCCTGCAGAACACCAGCCTGAAGTTGAACGCGGCGGGTGTTCCGGAATACGACCGCTACACGATGCAGGCGGGCAAGTCGCCCATCTTCATCGCCGGCGATGCGAACAGCGATCTGCCCCTGCTGCACGAGGCAGCGGACGAAGGCCGTATCGCGGGACAAAACGCCGCCAGTTTTCCTCAGGTCCAGGCGGGCTTGCGCCGCGCACCCATGGCGGTGGTGTTTTCGGATCCGCAGATCGCGGTGGTCGGCACGCCTTACAACCGCTTGCCCGAGGGGAACTATGTCACCGGCGAGGTGGACTTCGGCAACCAGGGACGTTCGCGCGTCATGCTGAAGAACAAGGGGCGGCTGCACGTATATGCGGAACGCGGCACCGGCCGGTTCCTGGGGGCCGAGATGGTCGGTCCCAGCGTCGAACACCTGGCCCATTTGCTGGCCTGGGCGCTGCAGCAGGAGCTGACCGTGGCCCGCATGCTCGAGATGCCGTTCTACCACCCGGTGGTTGAAGAGGGCTTGCGCACCGCGCTGCGCGACGCCGAAGCGCAGGTCCGGGCGCAAGAGCCGGCGCTGGCTAACGCTGCATAGGTGTGCCGCTCGCGGCGCGCCCGTGGCCTTGCGGCCTGCCGGTAACACGGCAGGCCGTTTGTCTTTCAGCGGTGGCGCGCGGCCAAGGGGCGGCACCGTGACACGGTGTCAGGCGGCGCGGTGCTCGAGCGCCGCGCCCAGGGCACGCAGCGCCGGCATCAGGCTGATCGTTTCCATCCGCGGGTTCGAAGCCTTGCGGTTGTTGATCTGCTCTGCCTTGATATCGTCCTTCAAGCGCCCCTGCGCCGTCAGCGTTGCGAGCCGTTCCAGCGCTGCATGGACATCGCGGGATGGCAGGGCGAGACGTCGCAGCGCCGATTCGCACAAGGCCCGGGCATCCGGCAAGTCGGCGGCGTGTTTGTCCAGGCAGTCCGACAAGGCTTCAAGCGCGTCCAGGAAACGCGGGGAGCGGCGATCGCCTCGCAGTGCTTCGACCGCCTGGGCCACCACCGGCACGGCGTGGCGCGTCGCCGATTCCATGGTCAGTGCCGCATCCAGGGCCAGGAGGTGTTGCTTTTGCGGAGCCGGCATGATGCGACGGCCTTCGGGATCGTCCACCTTCAGGAAGGGATAGGTTTCGACCACGTGGTGCAGGGCGATGCATTCGCCCGGTGTCAGCGTGCCGACGCAGGCTTGGACGACATCGGCATAACGGGCGGGTGGTCGCTGCAGGCGAGCCAGTTCCCGCATGGCATTCTCGAGCGCTTGCCATTCCGATCTGGTCAGCAGCCTCGCGGAGGCGGCTTGTCGTTTGATGGCTTGGAAGACCTGGCGTTTCGCGCGTTCCAGGCGAGTGCCGGGAAAGATACGGCGCCAGATCCCAAGCGCGACAGCCCGTACGGTTGGGCGGGCTGGCGGCGGCATGTCGAGCAATGTCGCCGTCGTGCGCGCACCCGTTGTTCTTGCCGCCGGCGCGGTGCCGGTGCGCGCGCCGGCCAGCCGTTCGGCAGCTGCGAAGAGATCCATCATGAAGCGCCGAAGATCGGATCGCAACCGTTCGCTGGTCTCGTCGGGAAGTGCCGTGCCCGCCAGGATGGTATCCAGGTAGCGCCCCAATCCGTGCGTCGGGGAGACCTGCGCCGACAGCGCGAAAGTGCGCATGAAGTCTTCCTGCACGGACGGCGGCAGGCTGTCGACCAGCGCAACGCAGCGGTCCAGGTCGCTCCGATAGGGGGAGGCGAAGGACCGGTCGAGCCCGTACATTTGGATGAACGCCTTATGCATGGCATCGAGGTCGTTCCGATCGCTGGCGGCCACCAAATGCTCGACCTCGTCACGGTACAGGCGCTGCCTGAACGCCTCGTTGGCCATTTCCGCCACCAGGTCGACAATGCGCCCGGCCAAACGGCGCACTTTAGGATCGGCGTGGCCGGGGAGGGCGATATCCAGGGCTGCATCGAGCTTGCGGCGATCCGCGTTCTCGGGATCGCGTAGCCGCCCGGGACGGTCCAGCGCATCCAGTTGTTCCGCGGTGGCGGGAACGGCACGGTCATTGTCGCCCGGCGTCGAGGCGGGGGAGCCGGTTCGCGGCCCGAAGTGGTTAAGTGCCTGGGCCAGCGACATCCGTATGAAATTGAATTCGATCGTATTGCGTTCGACGCCGTCCGCCAGCATCCGCGCGGCTTGCACGATGCTCGACGCCGCGCGTTCGTGCCAGCCGGCTGTTCGCTCGGACAGGTGGCTATGGATATCGCGGCCCACGATATAAAGCCGCGAGCCGGGCGTCGGCCGCTCGGCAGGGGATGGTTCCGGCGTCGCGGTGCTGAAGGACTGCGGCGGGGCCGGCAGGGTGGGCCCGATGCTGTCGGAAGCCGGGCATTCGTCCAGCAATGCGTCCACGGCGGCCCGCACCAGGGGCGCCCGATCCAGGGACACGATGGATTCGGCCGTGCGCAGCACCTTCTCGGTGATGGCGCTGGGATCGGTAATGGTTGCCGTCGCCACGCTGGTCACGGGATGCGAGGCCGGAAGTGCGGGCAACGCGGCACCTGCCGTGTCGTCGACCAGCGTTATGCTGATCTCGCTGCTTGCGCGAAACTGGCTGGAAGGCCGCGGGAAGGTGGACAGGCTGTCGTTGCTCGTGAAGACCGAAGACGACACGCTGGCGATGGACGGCGCCAGGCTGATGCTGCCGGTGCTGCCGTGATAGCCGCTGCTGGCCAGGCTGTCGCTGCTTGGGGAAGACGTGGGCGCATCGTCGTGCGCTTTTCTTCCAGGGCGCAATGGCGCGTGGCGCAATACCGTCCCGGACGCGCGCCCGGCGGAGAGCCGGAAAGGGGGCGTCTCGATGATGGACGAAGCGGGTCGCGCCCGTCGCGAGCAGTCCGAGGACGCCCTGGCGGGGCGTTGGCATACGGCTTCCGGTTTGAACGCACCGCCTGTGTGTCCTGGCGATCCGGCGGGTGGGGCGAATGAATAAGAGGCAGACGCGGATGGCGTCAGGACGAGATGATCTGGCATCGGTGGGATTCCCTTGATACAGGCGAGTGCGTTGACGGGCGGACGGTCGGATCCCGGCACGGCGTGGTGGAGGATGCGGTGGCGATCTGGCGCAGGGTTGCCGGTCGGCTATGCGTCGTCCCGGAACACTGTGACGTCATCGCCAATGCGGCATGCGTGCAATTCCCCGCGGGTTGATTCCTTCATGTGTCGACAGGACCCGCCTGCTTTTTCCGGGTGGTTGTTGTCGAGGATGTCCGTGCCGGTGTGCCAGGAAAGAAGCGCCGCACCTGGAAAGACCATACGGGTACGGTCGACGCGGGCATTGCGGCCCTGATCGTGTGGACGAGTCAGGCGTGCCCGTGGCGTTGAACAAACGAAAAAAAGCCGCGCTGCGATGCAGCGCGGCTTTTCGGGCAAGCGGCTGGCCGGCGCGGGCCGGCAGGGGGCTAGGCGCCGCGGCGACGTGTGAACATCCCCACCACGAACAGGACAATGATCGCGCCGATGACCGAAGCGATCCACCCAGCCGGTTCGCCGGGCCCGTACCAGCCCAGCGTGCGGCCAAGGAATCCGGCCACGACGGCCCCGACGATGCCCAGGATACTCGTCAGGATAATGCCCATGGATTGATTGCCGGGCATGAGCGCGCGCGCGATCAGGCCGACGATGAAACCCACGATGATCATGATGATGATTTCCATACGTGCTCCTTTCCGTTTCGATACGCGTCCAAGGGGAACAGCAACACGGGCCATCATAGCGGCGGCGGGGTGGCGGGGTCGTCCATGTCATGTAACAACAGATTGCCCTGTTGTATTAACGCCGCGAGCCCCCGATCAGCTTGCGCAGCGCGTCAACGATCTCTTCCGTGGAGCTGCTGTCCGACAGTAGTAGACGGGCTTCGCCCTCGCGATCGAAGATATACACACCGCGGCTGTGCGTGACGTTGTAGACCTTCGGGTCGGCACCGGGTTTGGGTTTATCGATCTGGTAAGAGACGCGATACCGCCGGGCGACATCGGCGATCTGCCTTTCCGTGCCGGTCAGGCCGATGGCATTGCTGTTGAAGGCGTTCACATAAGCTTGCAATCCATCCGGGGTGTCGCGGTGCGGATCCACGCTGATGAAAAGAATGCGGACATTGGCGGCGTCTTCTCCCAGCCGGTTCATCACATCGGCCAGTTGCGCCATCGTGGTTGGGCACACGTCGGGACAACTGGCGTAGCCGAAGAACAGCAATACCGTTTTGCCTTTGACGTCATCCTGGCTGACGGAGTGGCCCTGCGCGCCGGACAAGGAGAAGCGGAGGTCCGGAAGATGGCCATGGATGTCGTAGATCGCGGGCTGCGGGGCCGCGTGGGCGGCGGCTGCCAGAAAAATGGCCGCGATCGCGACTGCCAGGCGCGACAGGAAGGCGCCGGCGCGCGCCCATACCGCGGGGCCGGCATCCGGCCCGGTGCATAGCGGGGCGGCCGAGCCGGGCAGGGCGAAGCGCGGCATGGCGGTTCGACGCATGGCGCTACTCCTGCAGGGCGGTCATGCCGCTGTGGCGCAGCAACGCGTCGATGCGCGGCTCGCGGCCGCGGAAGGCCTTGAAGGAATCCGCCGCCGGCCGCGCCCCTCCCACCGCCAGGATCTCGCGCCGGAAGCGTGCCCCGGTCTGCGCATCCAGCGTGCCCTGGTCGCCGCCGCGGGCTGCCTCTTCGAAGGCCTCATACGCGTCGGCGGACAGCACTTCCGCCCACTTGTAGCTGTAGTAGCCGGCGCCATAGCCGCCCGCGAACAGATGCGAAAAACTATGCGGCATGCGATGCCAGGCCGGCGGCATCAGCACCGCCACTTCGCGGCGGACTTCGTTCAGCAGATCCAGCACGGAACGGATATCGGCGCCGTCGGGCCGGTCGTGCAGCAGCATGTCGAACAACGCGAACTCGATCTGGCGCACCGTCTGCATGCCGCTCTGGAAGTTGCGCGCGGCCAGCAGTTTGTCGAATAGCGCGCGCGGCAGCGGTTCGCCGCTGTCCACGTGGGCGGATAGGCGCTGTACCACCGGCCATTCCCAGCAGAAGTTTTCCATGAACTGGGATGGCAGTTCGATGGCGTCCCACTCCACGCTCGCGAAGGCGGCGGCACCGGGCTCATCCACCTCGGACAGCAGGGCGTGCAGCGCGTGTCCCGTTTCGTGGAACAGCGTAATGACGTCGTCGTGGGTCAGCAGCGCCGCCTTGCCGCCGTTCGGCGGCGAGAAATTGCAGGTCAGGTAGGCAACCGGCGTGTGCAGCGTGCCCGCCGCCAGGCGCCGGCTGCGCTCGCTGTCGACCCATGCGCCGCTTTGCTTGCCGGCGCGCGCGTGCAGGTCCAGGTACAGATAGCCCACCAGGTCGCCGTCGGGCCGTTCCACGCGTACCCCACGCACATCCGGATGCCAGGCCGACACCGGAACTTCGCGCAGGCGCACGGTGAACAGGGTTTCGATGACCTGGAAAAGACCCGCCAGCACACGCGGTTCGGTGAAGTACTGCTTGATGTCGTCCTCGGAATACGCATAGCGCGCTTCGCGCAGGCGTTCCGATGCGTAGGTCACGTCCCAGGGCTGCAGGTCGTCCATGCCCAGCTCCTGCCGCGCATAGTCGCGCAGTTGCGCCAGGTCGCGTTCGGCATAGGGACGGGCGCGGCCGGCCAGATCGCGCAGGAAGGCGATGACCTGTTCCGCGCTGCGCGCCATGCGGGTCTGCAGGCGCAGTTCGGCGAAGTTGCGGAACCCCAGCAGGCGCGATTCCTCCGCGCGCAGCGACAGCAATTCCTCGATCAGCGGCGAATTGTCGAACTGGCTGTCGCCCAGCTCCGACGCCACCGTTCCGTAGGCGCGATACAGCGTTTCCCGCAGCGAGCGGTCGCGGGCGTATTGCATGACCGGAAGATAGCAGGGCATTTTCAGCGTCAGCTTCCAGCCCGGCTTGCCGTCGGCTTCGGCCGCCTGGCGCGCCGCCTGCCTGACGTCGGCCGGCACGCCGTCCAGGCGGGCTTCGTCCTCGACCAGCAGCGACCACGCGTCGATGGCGTCCAGCACGTTTTCGGAGAACTTCTGCGAAGTCTGGGCCTCGCGATCCGAGATCTCGGCATAGCGATCGCGGTCGGCGCCGCGCAGCTCCACACCGCTCAGCCGGAAGTCACGCAGCGCCAGTTCGATGACGCGTTGGCGCACCGGACTCCACGAGGCAAAGGCGGGCGCGGCGCGCAAGCGCTGGTACTGCCGGTACAGGCCCTCGTGCAGTCCGACCCAGGTAGAGAAATCGGTGACCTTGGGCAGTGCCGCGTTATAGGCCTCGCGCAACTCCGGCGTGTTGACCACGGCGTTCAGGTGGCCGGCGACGGACCAGGCGCGCCACAACCGTTCGGAGGTGGAGTCCAGGGGTTCGATCACGGCTTCCCAGGTGGCGGGCAGTGCCGGATCGGCGGCGCGGTCCACCGCCTGGCGCGCCACCTCCAGCAAGGTGTCCATGGCCGGCACGATGTGCGAGGGCTTGACGGCGGCATAGTCCACCAGGTCTTCGGCGGGGGCGAGTAGCGGATTCACGCTCATGTTCAGCTCGATGTGGGACGACAACAATGCAGTGTAGATGGAGACGGCCCGCATAGGTTGCAAGGGCCGCGCCGCCCCGCGAAGCTGAAACGGTGTAGCCCGATCAAAGGACGCCGCGGATCCGGCTCAGCCGGTCCGCCAATGTCGCCCCCTGGGGGGAAGCGCAGCGCTTCGACAGGGCCCTCTAGCTCAGAATAAAGCGGACGTCGCCAGACCAGGGACGCCGCAGATCCGGCTCCGCCGGTCCGCCAATGTCGCCCCCTGGGGGAAGCGCAGCGGTTCGACAGGGGCCTCTAGCTCAGAATAAAGCGGACGTCGCCAGACCGGGGACGCCGCGGATCCGGCTCCGCCGGTCCGCCAGCGTCGCCCCCTGGGGGGGAAGCGCGCAGCGCTTCGGGGGGGGCCTCTACCGCAGCCGTTCGGCGGCTTCCACCGTATTGACGAGCAGCATGGCAATGGTCATGGGACCGACGCCGCCCGGCACGGGCGTGATCGCTCCCGCCACGCGCACGGCGCTGTCGAAATCCACGTCGCCGCGCAGCTTGCCGTCCTCGCCGCGGTTGATGCCCACGTCGATCACCACGGCGCCGGGCTTGATCATGGCGCCGGTGACGATGCCCGGCTTGCCGGTGGCCACGACCAGTACATCGGCGCGCGAGGTGTGGGCGGCCAGGTCGCGCGTCTTGGAATTGCACAGCGTCACCGTGGCGCCGGCCGCGAGCAGCAGCATGGCCATCGGCTTGCCGACGATATTGCTGGCGCCCACGATCACGGCTTCGGCGCCGCGCAGCGCCACGCCTTCGGATTCCAGCATCTTCATCACGCCGTAGGGCGTGCAGGGCCGGAACAGCGGCTGGCCGGTCATGAGCAGGCCGGCGTTGCTGATATGGAAGCCGTCGACGTCCTTTTCCGGCGCGATGGCCTCGATCACCTTGTGGGCGTCCATATGCGGCGGCAAAGGCAGCTGCACCAGGATGCCGTGGATGGTGGGGTCTCCGTTCAGCACGGCGATGCGTTGCAGCAATTCCGCTTCGCTCATGGTGGCGGGATACTGCTCCTTGACCGAATGCAGGCCGGCTTTCTCGCAGGCCAGTACCTTATTCCTGACATACACCTGCGACGCCGGGTTATCGCCCACCAGGACGACGGCCAGGCCCGGCCGCACCCCTTGCTTCGCCAGTTCGGCCACGCGATACGCGACGTCGTCGCGGATGCGCTGGGACAGCGCCGAACCATCGATAATGCGTGCCGTCATGCGTGTGCCTCGGGTTTCGCCAGGGCCACCTTCATCAGGTCGGCCACGGTGGTGACTTCCAGTTTTTCCATAATGTTCGCGCGATGCGCTTCCACGGTCTTGATGCTGATGCCCAGGTCGTCGGCGATCTGCTTGTTCAGGCGGCCGGCCACGATGCGCTCCAGGACCTGCTGTTCGCGCGCGGTCAGGCGGGCCAGCATGGCTTCGTGATCGCGCTGGGCCTGGAATTTGGACACGCGCTGCGTGGCCTGTTCGAGCATGCGGGCCACGATCTCGCGCAGATCCGACTCATTGAAGGGTTTCTCCAGGAAGTCGATCGCGCCTTTCTTCATGGTCGTCACGGCCATCGGCACGTCGCCGTGGCCGGTGATGAACACGATGGGCAGCGGTGCCTTGCGGGCGATCAATTGTTCCTGCAGTTCGAGTCCGCTCATGCCGGGCATGCGGACATCCGCGATAAGCACGCCGACCTGGTTGGGATCGTAGTCTTCCAGAAAGCTTTCCGCGCTGGCGTAGGCGCGCACGCGATAGCCGTTGGCTTCCAGCAGCCAGCGCAGCGAATCGCGTACCGCTTCGTCATCGTCGACGATAAATACCGTGCTGGACGGATTTGGGGTGTTCATGCGTGAAGCTCCTCGGACTGGTCGTTCTGCGTCTGTGCTTGTGGCGCCGCGCAGGGCAGGGTGAAGCGGAAGATCGTGCCGCCCGCGGGATTGGGATCCGCCCAGAGGCGGCCGTGGTGCGACTCGATAATGGTACGGCAGATATTCAAGCCCATGCCCAGACCCTGGGCCTTGGTACTGAAAAACGGTTCGAACAGCCTTTCGGGATCGGCCAGCCCATGGCCGCGGTCGACCACCGCGACTTCGATGTGCTGTTCGTGCAGGATGACGGCGACTTTCAATTCGTCGGAGTCGCTGTTTTCCATGGCCTCCAGGCCGTTTTTCAGAAGATTCAAAAGTACCTGCTCGATCAGGATGGGATCGGCCAGCACGTCCGGCGCGTTGGAGGGCACGAAACGTTCGATGCGGATGCGGCGCTTGCGCGCGTCGATCTCGGCGAAGCCGATGGCATTGTCGACAATGCCGGCGATGGCGACGCGCTGGCGGCGCGGCTCGCTGCGTTTCACGAATTCGCGGATGCGGCTGATGATCTTGCCGGCGCGTTCGGCCTGCGCGGCGGCTTTTTCCAGGGCCGGCAGGAGCATGCGGGGATTGGTGTGGCCCGCCTTGACCAGCGCCACGGCGCCCATGCTGTAGTTCGTGATGGCGGTCAGCGGCTGGTTCAACTCATGCGCCAGCGACGACGCCATTTCGCCCATGGTGGTAAGGCGGCTGGTGAGCTGGATTTTTTCCTGTTGCACGCGGGAGGCTTCCTCGTGCTGGCGGCGTTCGGTGATATCGCGCGCCACCTGCAGGCGCACCCGGCGGCCGTCGGTCCAGGCCAGCATGCGATGGTGGACTTCGAACCAGCGCTGCACCGACGGGGCGAAGACCTCGACCGATTCGTCGGTGAAGCGGCCGCGCCGGCCGGCCAGCAGTTCGTCATGGCCGCCCGTTTGCGCGCCGAAGACCCGGCGGTAGGTGCGGTTGGCAAACAGCAGTTCCAGGCCATCGTGGGTATCGGCCGTAACCGAGATCGCATCGTCCAGGCCTTCCAGCACGGTCATGAAGCGTTCGTGCGCCGCCGTCAACGCTTCGCGGATGCGCTTGGGCTCGGTGATGTCGGTCATCGACGTCATCCAGCCGATCTGGTTGCCGTTCGGGTCCAGCAGCGGGGACACATACATGCGCGCGGTGAAGCGCGACCCGTCGCGCCGCTGCGCCTCCACTTCCAGGCCGCTGCTGGGCGTCTTGCCGGACAGCAGGATATCCAGGGTGTGCTGGTGCTGATCGTGGCGGCCCGGCACCCAATAGGGGAAGGGCGGGCTGCGCCCCAGGAGATCCGCTTCGTTCCAGCCGATCATGCGGCAGAATGCCGGATTGACGTAGGCGATGCGGCCTTCCATGTCCAGCACGCGCATGCCGGTGGACATGGAGTTTTCCATCGCGCGCCGGAAACCGGTCTCGGCGATCAGCGCCGCCTCGGCATGGGACCGGAAGCGGGTGTAGCGCCATAGCATCAGCAGGCTGATGATGATCACGCAGGACAGCGCCAGGACGATCCATAGCAGGCGCTGCTGCCGCATCTCCTGGTCTATCGTGACGAACATGACGCTGTCGTCGTGGATGCGCTGCAGCCAGAAGAACACGCCCATGACACATATATAGAGTACGAGTACAAGGACGGGCGTCAGCCAATACAGGCCCCGCCTGCGCAAGCGGGCATGGTCGTGGAACGGCGTGGGTATATTCGACTTGGGTGCGCTGGCCATGGCGATGGTCGTGGGATCTTGCCGCATTTTAGTCGTTTGTTGCGATTGGCGATGATTTCATATTATGAAATGCCGTACCGCAACATGAAATTTCTCTTGCGCCGGGGTAATCTTGTTTCCTAGAATGCGCCGCATAAGTTGCCCTGGCCAGCCACCGGACGCGTACCCGCGCGTCAGGTACGGTTTTCTGCGGGCGTTTTTTCATGCCCCTCGCGCCGGCACAGGCGCACGGCTACAACCCTCTCTGCTGGAGACACACGATGTCCTCTAACGCCCTGGCTGGCGCCCAAACGGCTGCCAATGACGAAGACACCCTGGAAACCCAGGAGTGGCTGGAAGCGCTGGCGGCGGTGCTGGACCGCGAAGGTCCGGAACGCGCGCATTACCTGCTGGAGCGCCTGATCGACGAGGCCCGCAGGTCCGGCGCGCATATTCCGTATTCGCCCAACACCGCGTATGTGAACACAATTCCCCCCGGGCTCGAACCGGCGCATCCGGGCAACCTCGAGCTGGAATCGCGCATCCGCGCCTACGTGCGCTGGAATGCCATGGCGATGGTGGTGCGCGCCAACCGGCATTCGCCCCCGGACGGCGGCGACCTGGGCGGGCATATCGCCTCCTTCGCCTCGCTGGCGACGATGATAGGCACCGGACAGAACCACTTCTGGCACGCGGAATCCGAAGACCACGGTGGCGATCTCGTGTACTTCCAGGGCCATTCGTCGCCCGGTGTCTATGCGCGCGCTTTCCTGGAAGGCCGCCTGACCGAAGAACAACTGAACCACTTCCGCCAGGAAGTGGACGGCAAGGGCCTGTCCTCGTATCCGCATCCCAAGCTGATGCCGGAATTCTGGCAGTTCCCGACCGTCTCCATGGGCCTGGGGCCCATCACCGCCATCTACCAGGCCCGCTTCCTGAAGTACCTGCACGCGCGCGGCCTGGCCAATACGGCCAACCGCAAGGTCTGGGTATTCTGCGGCGACGGCGAAATGGACGAGCCGGAATCCCTGGGCGCGATCGCCCTGGCGGCGCGCGAAAAGCTGGACAACCTGATCTTCGTCATCAACTGCAACCTGCAGCGGCTGGACGGCCCGGTGCGCGGCAATGGCAAGATCATCCAGGAACTTGAAGGCGATTTCCGCGGCAGCGGCTGGAACGTCATCAAACTGATCTGGGGCGGCTATTGGGATCCGCTGCTGGCCCATGACAAGGAAGGCATCCTGCGCCGCGTGATGGAGGAAACCGTCGACGGCGAATACCAGGCCTACAAGGCGAACGACGGCAAGTTCGTGCGCGAGAAGTTCTTCGGCAAGCATCCCAAGCTGCTGGAGATGGTCGCCCGCATGAGCGACGAGGACGTGTGGCGCCTGAATCGCGGCGGCCACGATCCGCACAAGGTCTACGCCGCCTTCGACGCGGCGGCCAACCACAAGGGCCAGCCCACCGTCATCCTGGCCAAGACCATCAAGGGCTACGGCATGGGCCATGTCGGCCAGGCGAAGAACCCCACCCACCAGCAGAAGAAGCTGGACGTGGCGGCGGTGCGCGAATTCCGCGATCGCTTCGGCATTCCCATCCCCGACGACAAGCTGGAGGAACTGCCGTTCTTCAAGCCGGCCGAGGATTCCCCGGAAATGAAGTACCTGCACGAACGCCGCAAGGCGCTGGGCGGCTACCTGCCCAAGCGCCGCACCAAGGCCGACGAGCAGCTGAAGGCGCCGGCGCTGGAGGCCTTCAAGCCCGTGCTGGAACCCACCGCGGAAGGCCGCGAGATTTCCACCACGCAGGCTTTCGTGCGTTCGCTGAACCAGATCCTGCGCGACAAGGACCTGGCGCCGCGCGTCGTCCCCATCCTGGCCGACGAATCGCGCACCTTCGGTATGGAAGGCCTGTTCCGCCAGATCGGTATCTACGCGCCTGAAGGGCAGAAGTACACCCCGGTCGACAAGGACCAGGTGATGTACTACAAGGAAGCGGCCGACGGCCAGCTGCTGCAGGAAGGCATCAACGAAGCGGGGGCGATGAGCTCCTGGATCGCCGCGGCCACGTCCTACTCCACCAACAACCGCATCATGGTGCCGTTCTACGTGTACTACTCGATGTTCGGTTTCCAGCGCATCGGCGATCTCGCCTGGCTGGCCGGGGATATGCAGGCACGCGGCTTCCTGATCGGCGGCACCGCGGGCCGTACCACGCTGAACGGCGAAGGCCTGCAGCACGAGGACGGACACAGCCACCTGATGGCGGCCACCATCCCGAACTGCCTGCCCTACGATCCGACGTATGCGCACGAAGTTGCGGTCATCATCCAGGACGGCCTGCGCCGCATGGTGCAGAACCAGGAAAACGTCTATTACTACCTGACCGTGATGAACGAGAACTACCCGCACCCGGGCTTGAAGCCGGGCGACGAGGAAGGGATCGTGCGCGGCATGTACAAGCTGAAGACCGTGGGCAAGGGCAAGCAGCGCGTGCAGCTGATGGGCTCGGGCACCATCCTGCGCGAAGTGGAAGCCGCCGCCGGCCTGCTGGACACGGATTGGGGCGTGGCCGCGGACATCTGGAGCGTGACCAGCTTCACGCTGCTGCGCCGCGAAGGACAGGACGTCGATCGCCACAACATGCTGCATCCGGCCGACAAGAAGCCGCAGGTGCCGTATGTCACGCAGCAATTGGCGAAGACGGAAGGCCCGATCATCGCGTCGACCGACTACATGAAGCTGTACGCCGACCAGATCCGTCCGTTCATCCCCAAGGGCCGCGAATTCCGGGTGCTGGGCACGGACGGTTTCGGCCGATCGGATTTCCGCTACAAGCTGCGCGAGCACTTCGAGATCGACCGCCACTTCGTGGTGGTTGCCGCGCTGAAGGCGCTTGCGGACGAAGGCGCCATTCCGGCTTCCAAGGTGGCCGAAGCCATCAAGAAGTACGGAATCAATCCCGAGAAAGCCAACCCGCAATACGCCTGAGGCCCGAACGACATGAGCAATACGGTGGAAATCAAGGTACCCGACATCGGCGACTTCAAGGAAGTTGAGGTTATCGAAGTCCTGGTGGCGCCGGGCGACACGATCAAGCCCGAGCAAAGCCTGATTACGGTGGAGTCGGACAAGGCGTCGATGGAAATCCCGTCGTCCGAAGGCGGCGTGGTCAAGTCGGTGAAAGTGAAGGTGGGCGACAAGGTGTCCATGGGCACCGTCGTCCTGGAACTGGAAGCGGGGGCGGCGTCCGAAGCGCCCGCCGCCGCACCGGCGAAGCAGGAAGAAAAACCCGCCGCCAAGGCCGATGCGCAGCCGGCGCAGGCTGCCGCGGCCGCCCCGGCGGCGGCGCCCGCCCAGGGTGGCGGCCAGGCGGTGATCGAAGTCCCGGACATCGGCGATTTCAAGGAAGTCGAGGTGATCGAGGTCATGGTCGCCGTCGGCGACACCATCAAGACCGAGCAGAGCCTGATTACGGTGGAGTCGGACAAGGCCTCCATGGAGATCCCGGCGTCGCAGGGCGGCGTGGTGAAGGAAGTGCGCGTCAAGGTCGGCGACAAGGTATCCAAGGGTACGCCGCTGGTGGTGGTGGAAGGCGGTGCCGCACCGGCCCAGCCCGCCGCCGCGCCGGCCCAGCCCCAGGCGGCAGCGCCGGCACCGGCAAGCGCCGCGGCCGCCGCACCGGCGCCTGCGGCTGCCGCGCGCCCGGCTCCGGCCGCCGCGCTGCCGCAGGCCGAAGCCAAGCCCGGCCAATTGCCGCACGCATCGCCGTCGGTACGCAAGTTCGCGCGCGAACTGGGCGTGGACCTGACGCGCGTGGCGGGCAGCGGTCCCAAGGGCCGCATTACGCAGGACGACGTCCGTGGCTTCGTCAAACAGGCCCTCGCGGGCGGCGCCCCGGCGGCGGCCGGCGCGGCGGGCGGCAATGTGGGTGGCCTGAATGTACTGGCCTGGCCGCAGGTCGACTTCGCCAAGTTCGGTCCGATCGAGGCCAAGCCGCTGTCGCGCATCAAGAAGATTTCCGGCGCGAACCTGCACCGCAATTGGGTCATGATCCCGCACGTCACCAACAACGACGAAGCGGACATCACCGATCTGGAAGCGCTGCGCGTGACGCTGAACAAGGAAAACGAAAAGGCCGGCATCAAGGTCACCATGCTGGCCTTCCTGATCAAGGCCGTGGTCGCCGCGCTGAAGAAATTCCCGGAATTCAACGCCTCGCTGGACGGCGACAACCTGGTGCTGAAGCAGTACTACCACATCGGCTTCGCCGCCGATACGCCCAACGGGCTGGTGGTGCCGGTGATCCGCGACGCCGACAAGAAAGGCATCCTGGACCTGGCCAAGGAAAGCTCCGATATGGCCAGGAAAGCGCGCGACGGCAAGCTGTCGCCCGCTGAAATGCAGGGTGGCTGCTTTTCGATCTCGTCGCTGGGCGGCATTGGCGGCACGCACTTCACGCCCATCATCAATGCCCCCGAGGTCGCCATCCTGGGCGTGTCGCGCTCGGAGTTCAAGCCGGTGTGGGACGGCAAGCAGTTCGTGCCGCGTTTGAAGCTGCCGCTGTCGCTGTCCTATGACCATCGCGTCATCGACGGCGCGGCCGCGGCCCGCTTCAATGCCTATCTGACCGCCTTGCTGGCCGACTTCCGCCGCATCGCGCTGTAATCGGGGATCGATATGAGCAATACGGTGGAAATCAAGATACCCGACATCGGCGACTTCAAGGAAGTCGAAGTCATCGAAGTGCTGGTGGCCGCCGGCGATACCGTCAAGGCGGAACAGAGCCTGATCACGGTGGAGTCGGACAAGGCATCCATGGAAATCCCCTCGTCGCAAGGCGGGGTCGTCAAGTCGGTGAAGGTGAAGGTCGGCGACAAGGTATCCATGGGCACGGCCATCCTGGACCTGGAGCCGGCGCAAGGCGGCGCCGAACAGGCCGCCCCGGCCGCGGACAAGCCCGCCGCGCCGGCCGCCGCCGCCGCGCCCGCAAAGGCGTCGGCGGACACGGCAGGCAAGTCCGTGCCGCCGTCCCCGGCGGCGCCCGTCAACGCCCCCGCGGCCGCGACGTATTCGGGCGGTGTCGACATCGAATGCGACATGCTGGTCCTGGGTGCCGGCCCCGGCGGCTATTCCGCGGCGTTCCGCGCCGCCGACCTGGGCATGAAGACCGTCCTGGTCGAGCGCTATTCCACCCTGGGCGGCGTTTGCCTGAACGTCGGCTGCATCCCGTCCAAGGCCTTGCTGCACGTCGCGGCGGTCATGGAAGAGGCCAAGGCGCTGGCCGATCACGGCATCACCTTCGGCGAGCCCAAAATCGACCTGGACAAGCTGCGCAGCTTCAAGGACAGCGTGGTCGGCAAGCTGACCGGCGGCCTGGGCGGCATGGCCAAGATGCGCAAGGTCACCGTGGTGACCGGCGTGGGCGAGTTCGCCGATCCCAACCACATGACGGTCAAGGGCGCCGACGGCAAGACGCAGACGGTGCGCTTCAAGAACGCCATCATCGCGGCCGGCAGCCAGGCGGTGCGGCTGCCCTTCATGCCCGACGACGAACGTGTCGTCGATTCCACCGGCGCGCTCCTGCTGCGCAGCATTCCCAAGAAGATGCTGATCGTCGGCGGCGGCATCATCGGCCTGGAAATGGGCACGGTGTACTCCACGCTGGGCGCGCGCCTGGATGTGGTCGAAATGCTGGACGGCCTGATGCAGGGCGCGGACCGCGATATGGTCAAGGTGTGGCAGAAGATGAATGCGCCGCGCTTCGACAACATCATGCTCAAGACCAAGACGGTGGCCGCCGAAGCCCGCAAGGACGGGATCTACGTCACCTTCGAGGGCGAGGGCGCGCCCAAGGAACCGCAGCGCTATGACCTGGTGCTGCAAGCGGTCGGACGCTCGCCCAACGGCAAGAAGATCGGTGCCGACAAGGCGGGCGTGGCCGTGACCGATCGCGGCTACATCGCCGTCGACAAGCAGATGCGGACCAATGTGCCGCATATCTTCGCCATCGGCGACATCGTCGGCAACCCGATGCTGGCGCACAAGGCCGTGCACGAAGGCCATGTGGCGGCGGAAGCGGCGGCCGGCGAGAAATCGTTCTTCGACGCCCGCGTGATTCCCTCGGTGGCCTACACGGACCCGGAAGTCGCCTGGGTGGGACTGACGGAAGACGAGGCCAAGAAGCAGGGCATCAAGATCGAGAAGGGCGTATTCCCCTGGGCCGCCTCCGGCCGCGCCATCGCCAATGGCCGCGACGAAGGCTTCACCAAGCTGATCTTCGACGCCGACAACCACCGCATCCTGGGTGGCGGCATCGTCGGCACGCATGCCGGCGACCTGATCAGCGAACTGGCGCTGGCGGTAGAGATGGGGGCCGATGTGGTCGATATCGCCAAGACCATCCACCCGCATCCGACGCTGGGCGAGTCGGTGGGGATGGCGGCGGAAGTCGCCGAAGGCGTCTGCACGGACTTGCCTCCGGTAAAGAAGAAGTAGTTTCGCCGCGTGTCGGGAAAAAGGCTGCCGGAACCGGCAGCCTTTTTTTTGGGAGCCCGATCAGGCTTGCCCGTTCGCCGCGTCCAGGCTGGCGCGCAACTCGGCGATTTCTTCCTGGAATTTCATGTTCTTCTTTACGCGCGAATTCTTGAAATAGCGGATGCAGTTGATCGGCGAGTAGAAGAAATCCGTGCGCCAGCTTCCGGCCAGGAGTTCCTTGCCCGTGGGATCGTCGGCGGGCTGGACGATCGTATCGGCCATGATCCGATCTATCCCGGACACGTTCGGCCCCGACTCATGCCACACCGAGCTATGCATGATGGCAAAGTCGCCCGGCCGCATTTCCGGCGTTACCTTGGGCCATTTGATTTCGAACGCTTCAGGGTCGATCTCGCCCGCGTCCCCCAGGAAACCGAGCTTGTGGGAGCCCAAATAGAAGCTCAATCCGCCGTTATCCCCGTTGACCTCGCTAAGCGGCACGAACAGGCTGCACTTGTTATGCCGGCCCAGGTGGTAGCAACTGTCCTGGTGCAGGAATACCGGGGTGCGGCTGAACTGGTCCTTGATGACGAAGCGGTGGTTGTAGAGGGCGATATCCGCGCCGAAAACCTGCCGCGCGACATCGATCAGCGCGGGGTCCCGGTACATGCCCGCCAGTGTTTCCGGCAGGGCTTCATTCAGCGCTACGGGATTCGCGCGGTTGACGTCGCGCCCGTTCTTCAGGCTGGCCTCGTAGAATGCCGCCCATTCGCGCTGCCACGTGGCGACGGTCGGTGGCGCGATCGCGCCACGCAGCACGAATACGCCGGTCTGATTGAAGACCTCCAGGTCGAAGGTGTCCGATGCGATGCGCTCGATCCACTTCTCGTCGATGCCGTATGTGCTCATGATCGGGCTCCGGGCTCAGATCCAGCGAAATACCAGTTCGTTGTCCTGCGTGTTCTTGAACTTGTTGCACTTGGCCAGGACGTTGTACTTCAAGGGAAACAGTTCGCGCCCCGGGCTTTCCAGGATGTCGATCTCCAGGATGTCGAAGTCGCGCAGCAGCGCTTTCCACCCGTGCTCCGTAATGCGCCAGCAATCCGGCAAGGGACCGTGGATCCGCCAGTTCAAGGGGGCCGAGATCAGCAGGTGGCCTTCGTGCCGCAGCACGCGCCGCAGCTCCTTGACGGCTTCGAACGGGTTCAGCGTGTGTTCGATCACTTCCATGCAAACGACGACATCGTAGGTGCTGTCCGCGATGGTGACGTTGGTTTTGGTGATGTCGCCCACGATCGTGGGGTTATGCGTGCCCACCACATCGAATGTGTCGATGTCGTAGTTGGAAAACTTCTCGCGCACGAAAGAACGTTCCTGCGGGCCGACCTCGAGCAGCCGGCCGCTTTCCCCCGCCAGGCTGGCCGCCGTTTTGGTCAGGAATGCATTGATATGTTCCCTCGTCAGCTCCAGGGTATCGTTATCGAATTGGGACGGCGTGGCCATGGATGGACTCTGGTAAGGGTTGTCGGAAAACCGGCGCGGCCGGCGTGTGATGGAATCAGGTGTCGACGGTACCGATGGGCATCGCGGGATTGCCGAAGACCTTGGTGCGCGCCTTGACCCGGCGTAGTACGACGCTGCCGGCGCCGACATAGGCCCAATCCTCGACGCGCGACTTCGGCAGCAGCGTGACGCTGCTGCCCAGGAATACGCCTTCACCGACGTTGGCGTGGCCGTTTATCTGGCAGGCGCCGGAAATCTGGGTGTAGTCGCCGACGCGGGTATCGTGCGCTGCCGAACTGTTCGTGCCCAGCATGACGTGTCGGCCCAGGGCAAGGTCGCAGGACAGCTGCGTAAACGGACAGATGATGGCGCCCTCGCCGATCTCGATGTTGCGCCCGAGCAGGGCGGTGGGGTGGATCAGGCGGGTGAAGCGGGCCCCCTTGGCCTGCATCTGCATGGCGTAGCGCCGCTTCGCCACGGGATCGCCGATGGCGCACAGGAACAGGTCGTCGGAGGCGGGCTCGTAGTCGTCGGGGGACGCAAGGATGGGCACATCATAGGCAAGGCCGCGCAGCGCATCGGCACGGCTGTCCAGGAATCCCTTTATCCGCCACGGCGTGCCGGCCTGGATGCATTGGCCGGCCCAGACGAGCACCTCGCGTCCGAGGCTGCCGGCGCTGATGATGACGAGATTACCGTTTTGCTGCATGGTGTCGGATCGCTAGCCGGATATGTTTACGGTACGGCCGCCGTCGACCACCAGTTGCTGTCCGGTGATCCAGCGCGCATTATCCGAAAGCAGGAACTCGATGGCCGCGGCGATGTCGGCTTGCTCGCCCAGTCCCAGCGGATAGTCGGCCGCCATTCTGCGCATGAGTTCCGGGTCCGCGAACATATGTTCTGTCATGGCGGTCCGCACCGCTCCCGGCAGCACCGCATTGACGCGGACGTCCGGGGCCAGTTCGACGGCAAGCGCGCGCATGCAGGCATCCAGGGCGCCCTTGCTGGCGCAATAAATGCTAAAGCCGCGCGCGCCGAACTGGCTGGCCGTACTCGATACGAAGACGATGCCGCCCAGCGCTTTTTCATTGAGCTTGCGGCGGACCAGCAATCGGGATATCTCGACCGCCGACAGCAGGTTGACGTTGATGGACTCCAGCGCGGCCTGGGGGTCGAGCAGGCGTAGCGGCGCGACCTTCAGCAGCCCGGCGCAATGGACGAAACCGCGGACGCGTATGCCATGGTCTTGCATGAGGCCGGTCAATGCCGCTTCGATCCGATCGACCTGCCGCAGGTCCATCGGCCAGCAAAGATGGGCGTCGGCGTTTTCGCAGAGGCGACGCGTTTCTTCCAGGCGGTCCGCATCGCGGCCGTGCAGCACCAGCCGGCTCGACTTCGACAGGCGGATGGCGGTTTCGCGGCCGATGCCCGACGAGGCGCCGGTGATCAGGGTGTAAGGGGTATCGTCCATGGGTCGGTGGCTTCAGGATGCCGTATAGCCGCCGTCGCAGACCAGCACGGTGCCGGTGATCCAACGGGCCGCGTCGCCCAGCAGGAAGGCGGCCGCATTGGCGACGTCGGCGGGCTGGCCCAGGCCCAGCGGGTGCATGGCCTCCACTTGCAGGCGTTGCGTTTCGTCCCAGCGGGCGGCCACGCGATCGTACATGTCGGTTTTGACGAAGCCGGGCGCGACGCAGTTGACGCGGATATTGCGGGGCGCGTATTCCAGGGCCGTGGATTTGGCCAGACCGGTCAGCGCTGCCTTGGACATCGCATAGGCCGCTGCGCCGCTGGATCCCACCATGCCCACCACGGACGAGATGAATACCACCGAGCCGCCGCCGGCCGCGCATACCGCCCGATGCTGGAATCCTCGCAGCAGGGCCAGCGCGGCCTCGGTGTTGACCGCGAAGACATCGCGGTAGCGATCGGGCGACAGCAGCCGGGTAGGCCAGATGGACGCCACGCCCGCCGCGTGCACCATGCCCGCCAGCGGCCGGTCCGGCGCGGCGATGGCCTGCATCAGCGCGGGGATGGCTTCCACGTCGCGCAGGTCATGCGTGTGCGTCGTATGGCCGCTGCCGGGCAACGCGCCCAAGGCGGCCGCCAGGCCGGCTTCGTCGCGGTCCAGTGCCGCCACGGTCGCGCCGAGACGCGCCAGCAGGTGCGCCGTGGCCAGTCCGATGCCGGAGGCCGCGCCGGTCACCAGGATGCGCCGGCCGGTCAGGACGAACGGATGGGTCATCGAACTACTTCGCGGCCCTGGCCTGCACGCCGGCGAGCAGGTCGGCCGCCGAGTTGAACTGGCGGATATCCGATGCGTGGAAGGTCACGCCGAAGTCGGCATCCAGCATGGTGATCAGCGACAGGATGGTCAGGGAGTCCCAATTGTCGTAGGTGTCGAGCGCCTTGGCGGGATCGACGGCGTCCACTTCCAGCAACTCCGCCAGATCGGCGTAGAACTTGTCCATTCGAATACCTCTTTATTCAAAATCGATCATGCGGCAGAACCGCAATTTGCCCAGCCGCATCAGCAGGCCGGCCCAGGTCAGGCCGACACCGAAGCCGGCCAGGCAGACAAGACGCGGCGCGCCGGACAGTACATCGCCCAGGTTTTCGGTGATCGCCATGGGAATGGTGACGCCGCTGCTGTTGCCGTATTTTTCGACGACATTCATCGGCACCTTGTCATGGGGCACGCCCAGGCGGTCGGCCAGCTTCTGCAGCATGAAGCGGTTGGGTTGATGAAACAGATACCATTCGACCTCGGCACGGTCGACCCCGCCGTCGCGCAGCAGGCCATCGATCAGTGGCGGGATCTCGGTCTGCACGAAGTTGAAAACCGCCGTGCCGTCCATGCGCAGGTGGTCCTGTGCCCGCAGGTTGTTGTCGCCGACGTCTTCCAGGACGGCGGTGGCGGACGAATGCGGCAGCCGCATGCCGCCGGCCGGGATCATCAGCGCCTCGCGCCGCGCGCCGTCCACCTTGATTTCCCCGGTGATGGCCGCGGCATCGGCATCCCTTTCGACGATGGCCAGGGATGCGGCGTCGCCTACCAGCGGATAGCTATTGCGATCCTTCGGCGATGTCTTCTGGCTGATGATGTCCGCGTTGACCACCACCACGCGGCGCACGCTTTCCTGCTCCAGCAGGGACATCGCCTGGATGAGGCCGACGATGAATCCCGCGCAGCCCTGGTTGATGTCCAGGCACAGCATGTCCTGGGGCAGGCCCAGCCTGCCGTGGATGACGGCGCTGGTGGGCGGCATCAGGTAATCGGGCGTCTGCGTGACCACGATCATCGCGTCGAAGCCGTCGCGGTCCAGCAGCCCATTGGCGAACAGATGCTCGAATCCGGCCACTGCCAGATCGGACACGCATGTGCCCGGCAACGCCAGCCGGTGCTTGTCGTATCCCATGACTTCCATGAGCTTGCGCGAGCGGGCTTCCGGAAAGTTGAAGCCCTTCATGTCCTCGATGAAGGACTGTTCGTGCGCGGGCACGACGGTCAACAGGCCGGCGATCCGCTTGCCATGGAAGCGCAGTTTCACGGCTTTACTCCGTATCTGGCCAGCAGCATTTCTATCGTCGCGATGTTCTGGAAATGCTCGGGCACGATGTCCAGCCCGTCGATCGAGATGCCGTAGGCTTTGTCCAGCGACGCGACCAGCGTGATCATGTCGAAGGAGTCCAGCAGGCCGTCCAGCATGAAGTCGGTGGAGTTGATGAAATCCGCTTCGGGGCGGATGCTGGCCAGGAGTTCAGGCAGGGCGGACATGGCTGGGGGTCTCGTTCAGGCGGCCGCGCGGCGTTGCTGCAGCGCCAGGCGGTCGATTTTTCCGTTGGGGTTGCGAGGCATCTGCGGCACGCGCTCAAAGACGGTGGGCAGCATGTACTTGGGAAGCTTGCCGCTCAGGTCCCGGCGCAGGTCGGCGGCCGCGATTTCCTCGGGCGACTCCACGTACAGCACGATTTCCTTGCGCGGCGCGTCGTAGACCACGCAGGCATTCTTGATTCCGGGGACCTGCAGGGCGGCATGCTCGATCTCGCCCAATTCGATGCGGTAACCCATGTGCTTGATCTGGTAGTCCTTGCGACCGACGAACATGATTTCGCCGCGCTCGTTGCGATAGACGATATCGCCGGTGCGGTAGATGCGTTCGGGATAATGCGTCTGCAACGGGTTCTGGGTAAAGGCCTGAGCGGTCTTCTCGGGATTGTTCCAGTAGCCCAGCGCCAGCGAGCTGCCGCGCACGCACAGTTCTCCGTGCTCCAGCGGACCCGCCGGGCGGTTGTCGTCCGTGATGATCAGCACGTCGGAGTTGCGGCAGGGAATGCCGATGGGCAGCTTTTCGTCGTCCGCCATATCGCGGTCGACGATGAAGTAGGTGCAGTCGACGGTGATTTCGATGGGCCCGTACAGGTTCACGAACATCGCCTGGGGCAACTGCCGGCGCCAGGTATTCAGGTGGCGGGTGGGGAAGACTTCGCCCGCGAACAAAACCTTGCGCATGGCGGGCAGCGGCAGGCGCGATAGCAGGTCCTGGTTGGCGATCGCCACCATGATGGTCGGCACCCAGAAGATGAAACTGACTTCGTTCTCCCGCAGATGTTCCAGCAGCCGGGCGGGAAAAGTGGACAGCGATTCGGGAATGATGTCCAGGGTGGCGCCCTTGGCCAGGCAAAGGAAGAGTTCGAGGCTGTAGATATCGAAGTAGAAGGGCGACAGGCTGCCTATGACTTCGCTGCCATCCAGTTTCAGGGTGGCGAAGGCCCAGTCCATGAAATCGATGGTCGAGCGGTGGTTCAGCGCGACGCCCTTGGGGATGCCGGTGGAGCCGGAGGTGTGGATGATGCAAAGCGGGTCGGTATCGATGACCTGCTCGCGGCGCGCGGCCAGCGCGGTTTCGTCCCAGTCCCCCTGCGACGCCAGCGCGTCCTCGATACGCAGGACACGGTCCGCCGGCACGCCCATGTCCGCGAGTGCCTCCGCGCCGGCCGCGGAAGTCAGGACCAGTTCGTAGTCCAGGTTTCCGAGTATCGCGGCCACCCGTTCGCGGGGTGAGCGTACGTCCAGGTTGGCGTAGCAATTCCCGCAGTAGACGATGGCGAGATCCGCGAAGACCGTTTGCGCGTTCTTCGGCAGGTAAACGGCGATGGGCCGGTTCAGCGCGGGCTGGCGCGCGAGAATGGCCATGGCCAGGCGCTTGGCGTGGGACGCGACCTCGTCGAAGGTGTATCGGCTGTCCCCGTCCAGGATGGCCGTCTTGCGCGGCGCGTGGGCGAGCGCTCCCCCTTCGAAATACTCAATCGCGTTGGTTTGCATGGTGTTGCTGGCGTCGTATGCTCGGAATGGTTGACGTCGCGCGCGCAAACGGGCGGCGACCGCCGGCCAATCTTCGCGGCCTGGCCTCAGTTTCGTATCCTAGCGAAAGCGACGCCTGGCTGAATCCTGAAACAGTGCGGCAAAACCCCGTGTTTCTGGGCGATTGCCGCAGCGGAGCGCGCGGCCGCGGATTAGCGCGTGGCGGAGGGGGCCAGCCGCCGGGCGATGGCGGTTCGCAGCTCCGGATGGGCCGGCAGCGCCAGGTCGAACTCGTCGCGTAACAGGGCCAGTACGGCGTCGGCATCGGTAAGCTGGCGCCGTTCGCTGATGGCGCCCGGCCGATGCACGCCGTAGCTGCCGTTGTTCAGCGTTTTTCTGTGGCCGTCCCCACAGCGGGCGACCACCAGCTGGCCGAGCAGCGGCGAGTCCGGATGGGTGCTGACGTACCAGTTACCCATCTCGAAATCGACCGCCTCCTGCCGCTGCGTATCGAAACGGTACAGGGCCCGCCATACGCCGTTGACCTGCGCGCGCAGCATATATCCGTCATCCTGTACGCCGATCTGGAAGGTTTCCAGGGGCGTGGGCTGCGGTTGGCGGTCTTCCAGCCGCAGCGGTACCGTCGGGACCAGGCGGCCGAAACCGACGTCGGAGATGTAATCGTCGCCGTCCACGGTGACCAGCGCCAGCAGGTGCGAACGGGCGGTCCAGGCGTCCTCGGGGCCTCCCATGACGACCCGGCCGCTGATCGCCCGCACCGTGTATCCCAGATGGCGCAGCAGGGCCTGATACAGCAGGTTCAGTTCGTAGCAGTAGCCGCCACGGCCGTCATGCAGGATTTTTTCCTCCAGCGCGGGCAGGTCGATCGGAACAGGCTGGCGCAGCAGGCAGGAGAGCGTCTCGAAAGGGAAGACCCGCGTGTGGCGCGCCTGCAGTTCCGCCAGGGTGGCCAGGGTCGGCGGGGGCGGGGCCGCATAGCCCAGGCGTTCAAGGTAACGGGCGGATTCCTGCAGGGTATCGCGGGGCATGGCTGGGTCTTCCGGCATGGGCCTTCTGCGGGCAAGTCTACCAGTGTCGCGGGGGCGTCCGGAACCCCGTCGGGCCAGCCGGTCACCGGGCGCGCCGAATCCGTCCAGATGGTCGCACTTTGGGCCTTAGTTTGCGGCTTTGAACTGCTTTTCCCGCTGGTACGCTGCTGGCATCTCCAATCACGCCTTGCTATTCCATGCTGGACGATTCTCCCTCTTCGGAACAGGACGCCGACGCGTCGGACGGCGCCGCCGCTGGCTATCGCCCCCCCGTCTCGTACGCGACGACACCGCTGCAATTGCACGCGGCAGCGCGGCTATACGGCGTGCAGCCCACCGATCTGGCGCAAGCCCGCGTCCTGCACCTGGGATGCGGCTCCGGCGAGAGCCTGCTGCCGTTCGCGTTGACGCATCCGGACGCGCGCGTGGTGGGAATCGACATGGACGAGGGGCGCATACAGGCCGGCCGCGCGCAAGCGGCCATGCTGGGCGCCGCCAACGTGGACCTGCGCGCGATGGCCTGGGAAACCGTAGGCGCGGGACTGGGCGAATTCGACTACATCATCGCGCAGGACATTCACACGCGCGTGCCCGCGCAATCCCTGCAAATGCTGCTCGCGCTGTGCCGGGCCAGCCTGTCGCCGACGGGCGTGGCCATGATCGGCTATCGCACGTATCCAGGCTGGAAGTCGGCCGAAATACTGCGCGAGGCCATGCAGATGCATATCCAGGGCTCGCAGAGCGATGCGGAACTGATCGGCAAGGCGCGCGGCGTGCTCAGCCTGATGGAAGAAGGGCTGGCCGCGGAGAACCCGTATGGGGGCATGCTGCGCGGCCTGGTGCAGCGGGTGCGCGCCGGCACGGACGACGAGCTGGTTCGCGATTATCTGCTGGGCGGGGTCTCGGCCTGCTATTTCGCCGAGTTCGCCGCATTGGTGCAGGAAGCGGGGCTGGGCTACGTGGGCGACACGCAACCGCATGTCGAAACCCCCCAGACCTACGGCAACCATGTGGCGCTGACTCACAGTCTGGTTGCGCTGGGCAAGCCCAAGGCCGTGCGCCAGCAGTATCTGGACTTCGCCGTCGGCCGGAGCACGCGCTTTTCGCTGGTGGCGCACGACGGCATGGCCGCGTTGGCGCAGCCCGGGCCGGAGGTCGAACGCTTGCGCCAGTGCCGCCTGGCCGCCAGCTTCGCGCGCTTGCCGCGCAACGGGCAGCATCCGAAGGATGCCAAGGCTTTCCGCGCCTGCAGCGGCACCCGCGTGGAGATCGTCATTACCGATCCCCTGTTGACGCTGGTCATGGAAACCCTGGGCCACGCCTGGCCCGCGACGCTCGGTTTCGAGGAACTGGTCGCGTGGACGCGCCGGCCGCTCGGATTGAACACCGACGATACGCGCCACGAGCAGGCCGTATGGCGGGCTGTCGAATATCTGTTCCAAAAGGGCGTTCTGCGCTATATCGACGGTGCCGGCCCGTGCGACGACGTGCCGGTGGCCGAAGGGTTGCGCCTGGTGGCCTCATTGGCGCAGCAGGTCGCCCAGCCCGGCTTCCCGGCCACGGAAAGCCTGTGGACGTTCAATCTGTGGGGCGAATACATCGAGTTTCCGCTGCAGAACGCCGACGCGTTCCTGCTGGGCCACATGGTGAAGGGCCGCGAGCTGGCCAAGCTGGCAAGCCTGCTGACCCAGGCCGTTCGGGACGGTGCTGTGCCGTCGGTAGGCAACCTGGACGACATGGACGACGCGGCGGTGGAGCTGCAATCGGTCACCCTGGTGTCCACCTTGTTCGATCGGCTCAAGCGCTATGGGCTTTTGTACGGCGCGCCCGCTGCCTGGCGCCACCATCTGGCGACTTCCGTTCGCGCCGCGCGGGGCAGGGGCAACTACTGGCAGGATTACCTCGACGCCCTGGTGGTCGTGGCCCATATGGAGAAGGCCGGCATGCCGCCCGGCCGGCGCGTTTCCAAGGAAAAAGACAGGAGCGCGGCGGTCGCCCACAAGGATGCAATCGAATTCAACCGCCTGTTCGTGGCCGGCCGCTGGAGCGAAGCGGAAGAGCTCGGCCGCAAGTGCATCGAACGGTTCCCGGACGACCAGCCGCTGTGGTTGAAGTATGGCGACACGCTGCGCTACGTCGGCAAGGCCAAGGAAGCCTACGACGCTCTCCTCCACGCCGTCGCCCTGGACCCGCTGGATCCGAGCGCGCATGCGGCGATGGGACTGGCCGCGCAAACGCAGCGCCTGTCGCATCTGGCCGAGAAATGCTACGGCGTCGCCTTGTCGCTGCAGCCCGACAACTATGCTTCCCATGTCAACCTGACGAACCTGTTCAAGGATCGCGGCATGTTCCCGGAAGCGGAGTCGCATGCCCTGCGCGGTGTCGCCGCCAGGCCCGACGCCTTTGCAAGCCACACCAATCTCGGGAACATCTACTTCGAGCATGGCAAGCACGCCGAGGCATTGGCCAGCCATCGCAAGGCTCTGGAACTGGCGCCGAATCACATGCCCAACCACAGCAACCTGCTGTTCGTGCTGGCGCATTCGGACCAGATTTCCCCGGCGGACCTGATCGCCGAACACCGCAGGTTCGGCGAGATCGCGGAAAAGCGCGTCACCACGCGTATCCCGCCGCATGCCAATGACCGCGACCCGCAACGAACGCTGCGCGTGGGTTTCGTATCGGCGGATCTTCGCAACCACGCGGTGTCCAGCTTCATCGAGCCAATCTGGGAAGCATGGGATGCCAGCGGCATGGAGATCTGGGTATACAGCAATTCGCCGCACGAGGACGGCGTCACGCAGCGTTTGCGTGGCTATGCGCGGTCCTGGCGCTCCGCCGTCGGCGTGACCGACCGCGAATTGGCGGCGATGATCCGTGAGGACGCCATCGATGTGTTGTTCGACCTGTCCGGACACACCGCCGACAACCGCTTGCCGGCATTCGCCTATAAGCCGGCGCCGGTCCAGATCACATGGATGGGTTACCCCGCCACCAGCGGTATGACCTCCATCGATTATTTCCTGTCGGACCAGCACATGACGCAGCCCGGCAAAATGGATGACATGTTTACCGAGAAGCTGGCTTTCCTGCCCGCTTCCGGCGTGTTCAAGCCCTATGCCGACGCACCGGCGGTCAACGCGCTTCCCGCCCTGACCAACGACCACTTTACTTTCGGCAGTTTCAATCGGCCCAGCAAAGTGGGCGATGTCACGCTGTCGCTCTGGGCCCGCGTGCTGAATGCCGTGCCCAACGCCCGCATGCTGCTGGGCGGCGTACCGAGCGACGACGCGAAGATCCAGCTTACGGAGAAACTGGAGGGATTGGGCGTGGACCGCGAACGCCTGATCTTCCGGCCGCGGGCCAACATGGTGGACTACCTTCGCTTCCACCACGAGGTGGACCTGATACTGGACAGCTTCCCGTACACGGGGGGCACGACCTCGAACCACGCGCTCTGGATGGGCCTGCCGATCGTCACCATGCGCGGCAAGACCTGGATATCGGCGCAGACGGCCGGAACGATCGGCCAATGCGGGCTGCCGGCCGAATGGGTGACCGATACGCCCGAGGACTTCGTGGCCAAGGCGGTGGATTGGACGCAGCGCCTGGACGAACTGGCCAGGTGGCGCTCGACCATGCGCGACCATATCGCCAGTCATGCCGGGCGGGACTACCGCACGGTGGCCGGCTACGTGCAGGACGCTGTCAGGCAGATGTGGCGCCGTTGGTGCAATGGCGAGGCGCCCGCCAGCTTTACCGTGGAGCCGAGATGAAACCCGTCTACGTCACCCAGCCCAATTTGCCGCCCCTGGATGAGTTCCTGCCCTACCTGGAAAAGATCTGGGCGAGCAAGCACCTGACCAATGGCGGACCCTTCCACCAGGAGCTGGAGTCGACGCTGCAGGACTACCTGGGTGTCGAACACATCGCGCTTTTCTCCAACGGCACGCTGGCACTGATCACGGCGCTGCAGGCCCTGCGGGTAACGGGGGAGGTCATCACGACGCCTTACTCGTTCGTCGCCACGGGGCATTCGCTGCTGTGGAACGGCCTGAAGCCGGTGTTCGTGGACATCGATCCCGATACCTTCAACCTGGACCCTGACCGCATCGAAGCCGCGATCACGCCGGCCACGACCGCCATCCTGCCGGTGCATTGCTATGGCCGCCCCTGCAATGTGCGTCGGATCGAGGAAATCGCCGACCAGTACAACCTGCGGGTCATCTATGACGCGGCCCATGCCTTCGGCGTGCGCGACGCGGGCGGCAGCGTGCTGCGCCACGGCGATCTGAGCGTGCTGAGTTTCCATGCGACCAAGGTATTCAGCACGCTGGAGGGCGGGGCGATCGTATGTCCCGATGCCAAGACCAAACAGCGTATCGACTACCTCAAGAACTTCGGCTTCGCCGGCGAAACCACGGTGGTGGCCGCCGGCATCAACGGCAAGATGAACGAGGTACAGGCGGCGTTCGGGCTGATGAGCCTGAAGCACCTGCCCGATGCCCTGCGCGCGCGCGAGCGGATCGACGCGACCTACCGCGAAGGCTTGTCGAGCCTGCGCGGCATACGGTGCGCCGACCCGGTGCCGGGCGTGGCGAACTTCGCCTACTTTCCCATCCTGGTGCAGGACGATTTTCCGATGGCGCGCGACGAGCTTTACCAGCGCTTGCGCGACGAGGGTATTTTCGGACGCCGGTACTTCTATCCGCTGATTTCGGATTTCCCGATGTATCGGCATATGCCGTCGGCCAATGTCGCCAATCTGCCCAATGCCCGGGCGGTTTCCGACCGGGTGATCTGCCTGCCGTTCTATCCGGCATTGGACGACCGGGACGTGCTGCGTGTGATCGACGTTATCGCCGAAGCCGCCGCGCTGCCCCGCCGCGTGGCAGCCTAGCCCCGCCGCTGCATCTCCCGCAAAAAGCCCCGGTCGATCCGGGGCTTTTTTGTACTCCACGCGGTTTGTCCGGCCGGGCGTGCCGTGTCGCGCGCGATAAAAAAAGCCTCGATCCGAAGATCGGGGCTTTTGCGTACTGCGCCGGGGATCCCCGCGAGGGGAACCCGGCCCGCGGCGATTAACGCAGCAGGGACAGCACGGTTTGCGGCACTTGGTTGGCTTGCGCCAGAACCGCGGTACCAGCTTGCTGCAGGATCTGAGCACGCGTCATGTTCGACACTTCGGTCGCGTAGTCGGCGTCTTGAATACGCGAACGGGCGTCGGACAGGTTGTTGACGGTGTTGTTCAGGTTGGCGATCGTCGATTCCAGGCGGTTCTGCACGGCGCCCAGGTCGCTACGCAGGCTGTCGACGTCTTGCAGGGCTTGGTCCAGCGAGGCCAGCGGGTCTTGCGAGAGCTTGTCGCCCAGGGAGACGGCGCCGGTCGACGCGTTGACGTTGGCCTTGTAGTACACCGTGTTGCCATCGGTGTCGCTGCCTTGGACCACGTAGCCCGAACCATCCTTCAGGGCGTGCAGGGTGGGCGAGGAGCCGACCAGGCTGGACGACAGGCCCGACAGGTTGACGTTGACGGCCGTTCCCGGAACGTCCACTTCGGTCAGCGAGCTGGAAACGCCGGTGGGGGCGCTGGCCAGGCTGGTGCTGGAGTCGTAGGACACGGTGCCGGCCGACGCGTCGACGGTGGCGGACGTGTAGGTGCTGCCGCCGTCCAGCGTGACGTAGTAGTTGCCTGCGGAGTCGAGCACCAGTTCCGGTTCGGCAGCGGCGTTGGCGTCGGTGCGGCCGGTGATGTCGTCGGCGTGCATGATCACGCCGCCGCCCACGTGCACGTCATTGCCGGCAGCCGCGGTGGCCGAGGCAGCGACCGAGCTGCTGGAGTCGAACTGCAGCGAGTTCGTAGCCGAGTTGTACGTGGCGCTGTACAGCGTGCTGCCGCCGTCCTTCGACACGTACAGCTTGTTGGCGTCGGTGTCGTCGACATAGACGGCCCAGGTGCTGCCGGTGTTCGTGTCGGTGAAGCTCAGGTCGGTCACGCTGACGGTGGCCGGAGCCAGTTGCGTGGTCGCCGTCGTGGTGATGTTGGTCGTGTCGACCGTCTTGGTGACGTCGAACGTGCCCAGGCCCAGCGTCGAAGCGTTGATCTGCTTCAGGTTGATGTCGATGGTCTGGCTGTCGTTGGCGCCAACCTGAATGCTCAGGCTTTGGTTGGAAGCCAGGACGTTCACGCCGTTGAACTGGGTCTGCTGCGAAACGCGGGTGATTTCGTCCAGGCGCTGCTTGATTTCAGCCTGGATCGAGGACAGGTCCGACGACGAGTTCGTGCCGTTTTGGGCCTGAACCGTCAGTTCGCGGATGCGCTGCAGGTTGTTGTTGATTTCGTTCAGGGCGCCTTCCGTCGTTTGCGCGATGGAGATGCCGTCGTTGGCGTTACGAGCAGCCTGGGTCAGGCCGTTCACGTTGGCGGTGAAGCGGTTTGCAATCGCTTGACCGGCGGCGTCGTCCTTGGCGCTGTTGATACGCAGGCCGGAGGACAGGCGCTCGATCGCAGAGCCCAGGGCCGACTGCGAGTTGTTCAGGTTGTTTTGAGCAACCAGCGAGAGGTAGTTGGTGTTGATTACTGCAGCCATGAATAGCTCCCAAGAGAGAAAGGCTTCTTCAAACCGGGCAGCCAGGCCGCCCTGCGGGCACGGAATCGTCCACCGGAGGTGATGGCCGCATGCCGCGCCGCTGACTGGGTAACGGCAAGCTTCAGTAAACCTTTAGGGTGATGGACAGCGAAAAATTTCCGACTGTCGCGTCGGCGCCTGCAAGACAGCCCCGCGGATGGGCTGACATGTATTGCAATGAATATGCAGGCCCGGTGCAGCCCAGGGGGGCGGCTGTTTCAGGCGACGTAGGCGATACGGACGTCGTCCGGCAACTGCTGCCAGGCGCCATCCTTCAGCTTGGCGCGTAGGCGCGACATGGCTTGCGAGCGCAGTTGGCAGATGCGCGCCTCGGTGACGCCCATGACGGCGCCGACTTCCTTCAGGTTCAATCCCTGCTCGTAACACAGCGATAACAGCAGCTTTTCGCGGTCGGGCAGGGCGTCGATGGCCTGCGCCAAGGCCTGGCGGAAGTCGCTGGCAAGCAGACTATCGAGGGGATTGGCGCAGGTGCCGCTTTCGGCGGCGCCCGCGGCCCAGTCGCCGTCCCGGGCGTCGGCGCCGTTCTCGCTGCCGAAGTCCTCGTAATGGACGATCTGGGCGCCTTGGGCGTCATAGAGCAGCTGGTGGTATTCCGCCAGGGGCAGATCGAGGTGCGCGGCGATTTCCGCTTCACTGGGCGGGCGCATCAACTGTTGTGTCAGTTGCGCCACGGCCTGGTCTATGCGCTTGGCCTTGCTGCGCACGCTGCGGGGCAGCCAATCCTGGTTGCGGAGCTCATCCAGCATGGCGCCCCGGATCCGCGCGGTAGCGTAGGTCTCGAACTGGGCGTCGGCCACCTCCTGGTAGCGACGCGCCGCATCCAGCAGGCCGATCATTCCGGCCTGTATCAGGTCGTCCAGTTCCACGCTGGCCGGCAGGCGTGCCAGCAGCTGCAGGGCCAGCTTGCGCACCAGGGGCGCATATTCAGCCAGGCGATCTTCGGAAGGGGACATTGCGGTCGGCTAGAAGGTTGGAGCGTCTCGTCACCACATTTGCTTTGTTGCCTGTACGCGACATGTTCAATTGTTACGAAGCGGCGGAAAGCATCCAAGGTGTACCCACGTTTCAGCCTGCATTGTGCGGTTTTCGGCCCAGTTCATTGGCACAAAGACACAAGCTTTCTAATGCTTGTTTACGGAATTGCCTTACACTCTCAAAAGTCTTTGTTGCTATATATGTCCCATCGGTGCGATATTTCACGAATGACAAAGATTTGTCATGCCTGACATACAAAATGACATTGCACATGGTAAATTGTATGACTTGTGGGAACAAAAGAAATATTTTGAGATTTATTGCATACGTATAGTAACCAGATCCGGCGCGCGGGCCGGCTGGCCCAGGACAGAACTGTAATAGTGACAAGGGATATCCGATGAAACAGCCTGAGAACACGTTGCTCGCCGACATTCGCGAAGTGAACCTGTCCTACCTGCTCCTCGCGCAGCGCATGCTACGCGACGACTATGCAGCGTCCATGTTTCGCTTGGGCTTCAGCGAGCAAGTGGCCGACATCCTGATGCGACTTTCCCCGGCACAACTGGTCAAGCTGGCGAGCTCGAGCTCTTTGCTGTGCCGCTTCCGCTTCGACGATTACAGCCTGCTGTCCGCCCTGACGCACGACGTCCTGGGCGGCGCGTTGCAGCAGGCACACGCCACGATTCTGCTGGCCAAGCAGCCGGTCGAACAGTTGGCCTGATCCTTCTTATCCTGCGACGGTCATGGCTATTAGAAGCGTTTCCCAAGAAGCCGACGAGATTCTGCTGGCCAGTGCCATGATCAGTCTCGGCGCCCGTCTCCAGGTCCTGGAGTCGGAAACCAGCCTGAGCCACGACCGGCTCGCACGGCTATACCGCGAGATCCGCGGCTGTTCGCCCCCGAAGGGCATGCTGCCGTTTTCGGTGGACTGGTTCATGACCTGGCTGCCGAACATCCATTCGTCGTTGTTCTACAACGTTTACAAGTTCCTGAACGAACATACCGGCAGCAAGGGCGTGCGGGCCATCATCGATGCCTATCGCCTGTACCTCGAACATGCCGGCGTGACCGATGTGGAGCAGGGCGAGCCCGTGCTGAGCTTCACCCGGGCCTGGATGCTTGTGCGGTTCTTCGACGGCAAGATGCTGCAGCTGTCGGAATGCCGCCAGTGCGGCGGCCATTTCATCGCCCACGCGCACGATCCGCGCGCCGATTTCGTCTGCGCGATCTGCCGCCCGCCCCCCCGCGCCGGAAAGACCCGAGCGGCGGCCAAGGAACGCGCCAGCCGTCGCGCCGTTCAGCCTCCTGCTGCCGCGGTCGATGCCATCGGGATATGAAGGACCACCGGACCGGGCATGCCCGGTCCATGCGCGTGCGGGGCAAAGCGCCGGGCGGCGGCCCGGCGTTCCCGGATCGGCGCCGCTCCAATAACCCCAAATGCCCCTGAAAATTACCCGTAAACCGCGCTTTCGCGGCGACGGTCTCGGGGGATCATGGACGCTCGTGTAATACATCTACGCTTGGCAGGGGCCTGATGTGCTGATTGTTATTGGTTATCTTGTGGTGATCGCGTCCGTCATCGGCAGCTTCGTTGCCTTGGGCGGCCATTTGGGCGCGCTGTACCAGCCTTTCGAATTCACGCTCATCGCCGGCGCGGCGGCGGGCGCCTTTCTGGCGGGCAGCAGCCGCAAGTCGCTGAAGCTGGTCAAGAGCGCGGTCCCCAATGCCCTGCGCGGCGCGCAGTACGGCAAGGACGTGTACATGGAGTTGATGTCTCTTATGTACGTGATCCTGAACAAGGCGCGGCGCGAGGGCTTGATGGCGATCGAGTCCCACATCGAGGATCCGTCCTCCAGCCCCATCTTTACCGAATGCCCGCGCATCATGAAGGACCAGAAGCTGATGGAGTTCATCACGGACTACCTGCGCATCATGATCAGCGGCAACATGAGCTCCTTCGAAATCGAAACCCTGATGGACGAGGAAATCGAGACGTTCCGCCATGAGCGGCAGGTGCCGGTCCAGGCCCTGCAGAACGTGGCCGACGGCATGCCCGCCTTCGGTATCGTCGCCGCGGTGCTGGGCGTGATCAAGGCGCTGGCGGCGGTGGATCAGCCCCCCGCGGTGCTGGGCGACCTGATCTCCAAGGCAATGGTAGGAACCTTCCTGGGCATTCTCCTGGCCTACGGCTTCGTGTCGCCGCTGGCCTCGCGCGTGGACCGCCAGACCAGCGAGGCGGTGAAGATCCTGGAGTGCATCAAGACCACGCTGCTGGCCAGCATGAACGGCTACCCCCCGCAGCTCGCGGTGGAGTTCGGGCGCAAGGTGCTGTTCTCGGGTGTGCGTCCGTCGTTCGCCGAATTGGAAGAGCACGTCCGCCAGGCCAAGACGTCCACCTCCAAGGCTTGATGTAGAGGCGTCCGCATGGCACCTGTGAACAACCACCGCGTGGTGATCCGGCGCAAGAAAGGCGCGCACGGGGGGCACCACGGCGGCAGCTGGAAGATCGCCTACGCCGACTTCATCACCGCGATGATGGCGTTCTTCCTGGTCATGTGGCTGATCAGCGTCGTGCCACGCGAGGAATTGAAGGGCATCGCCGAATACTTCCGCATGCCGCTGGCGGTCGCCCTGACCCGCGGTCCGAATAATTCGGCCAATACCAGCGCGATCCCTGGCGGCGGCGCCGACCCGGTGCGCAGCGACGGCGATGTGCGCCGCGCCAACGGCAATCGCGTGGAGGCGCAGGTACAGGGCGACGAGGCCCAGCGCCGCGACCAGCGGCGCCTGGAAGACCTGCAAAAACGCCTGAACAATCTCATCGAGAGCAGCCCGGTCCTGAAGAATTTCCGGCCGCAGCTGTTGATCGACATGACGACCGAAGGGCTGCGCATCCAGATCATCGACAACAAGAACCGGCCCATGTTCGCGACCGGTTCGGCCGAGGTCCAGCCCTATATGCGCGACATCCTGCGCGAGCTCGGACCGGTCCTGAACGAGATTCCGAACAAGATCAGTATCTCCGGCCATACCGACGCCACCCAATATGCGCGCGGCGAGCGCGCCTACAGCAACTGGGAGCTGTCGGCGGACCGCGCCAATGCCTCGCGCCAGGAGCTCGTGGCCGGCGGCATGAACGAAACCAAGGTCGCGCGGGTCATGGGCCTGTCTTCCAGCGTCAGTCTGGTTAAAGATGATCCTTATGCTGCCGTTAATAGACGTATCAGTCTGGTGGTGTTGAACAAGGCGACGCAGGAACGCCTGGAGCGCGAGAACGCGGCGGCGGCGGATGTCTCCGCCACGGACGCGAAGCAGTTGGGCAATAACCTGACGCGCGCCTTGTCGACCCAGACGCCCCGGCCGACCCAAACGCCCCGGGGCAGCGGCGTGATCCAGGATGTCCCGGGGACGGGGCAGGCTCCCACCGCGACGGGGGTCAGTTACACCACCACGACGGGACAAGGCGCGGCGGTGGCGCCCGGGGCGGACGGTCAGGCGGTCACGGCGACATCCGCCGGGGCGGCCCTGGTCGTGCCGGTTCGTCCCGCACAATAGGAGCAGTTCGACCATGACGGCGACGATACTGGTCGCGGACGATTCCGCGACGATGCGCATGATAGTCCAGGCCACCCTGACCGGGGCCGGCTGGAAAGTCCTGGCCGCGGGCAACGGCAAGGATGCGCTGGCGCTGGCGATGGAACAGGCAGCGCCGGTGGACCTGGTGGTGAGCGATTGGAATATGCCCGTTATGGGCGGCCTGGACCTGATACGCGGGTTGCGCCAGGTCGATCGCTATCAGGACGTGCCCGTGCTGGTGTTGACCACCGAGGACGACGTCGAAAGCAAGACCGCGGCGCGCGATCTGGGGGTATGCGGCTGGCTGCAGAAGCCGGTCGACCCGGACCTGTTGATAGAAATGGCGTCGGAGCTCCTGGGTCAGCCCGGCGAGCCTTCGCATTGAGCATGGAAGGACGTCATGAGCGGTCTTGACCTGAGTCAGTTTTACGAGACTTTCTTCGATGAGGCGGACGAGCTGCTGGCCCAGATGGAGCAACTGCTGCTCGAACTGGATGCCGGCCAGCCGGACATCGAGCAACTGAACGCAATCTTCCGGGCAGCGCACTCGATCAAGGGGGGCGCCGCCACCTTCGGCTGTTTCACTGCGCTGGCCGAAACCACCCATCTCCTGGAAAACCTGCTCGATGCCATTCGCCGCGGTGAAATGGCATTGCGCACGGACATGATCGACATCTTTCTGGAAACCAAGGACGTGCTGAAAAGCCAATTGGACGCCTACCGCGCCTCCGAGGAGCCCGATGCCGCCGCCTACGAGCGCATTTGCGAGGTGCTGCGCCAGCTGGCGCTGGAGCACAACGGCGGACAAGCCGCCGCTCCCGCGCCTGTCGCGGCGGCGCAGCCCGCCCCGGCGCCCGTGCCTGTCCAGGCACCGCCCGCAGCCGCGGCTCCGGCTGCCGCCCCCGTCCCCGCCCCGGCGGGAGGGGACCATCTGCCGTTGCGCGTCCGCATCAACCGGGTCTCCGCAAAAGACGCCCAGTCGCTGCTGGAGGAAATGAACAACCTGGGCCGCGTGCTGGCCAGCGACCAGCTGGGTGGCGGGCTGACCGTATGGCTGGAAAGCACCTGCTCGGCCGACGATATCGAGGCGGTTTGCTGCTTCATCGTCGATGCCGACCAGATTTCCATCGCCCGCGAAGCCGTTCCCGTGCAGGACGGCGCGGTGGATGACTTCGCCCAGGCTGCCGCGGATTTCGCGGCGCAGGCACAGCAGGCTTCGGCGGCGCAGCCGGCCGCCCCGGCGGCGGCCCCGGCTCCCGCTCCGGCGGCGCCCGCTGCCGCCAAGGCCGCTGCCCCGGAGAGCGGCGCGCCCCGCGCGCAGCGAGCCGGCGGCGCCGCCCCGGCGGGAGACAAGGAATCCACTTCCATCCGCGTCGGCGTGGAAAAGGTCGACCAGATCATCAACCTGGTCGGCGAACTGGTGATTACCCAGGCCATGCTGGCGCAGACCGCATCCACGCTGGATCCGGTATTGCACGACCGCCTGCTCAACGGCATGGAGCAGCTCGAGCGCAATGCGCGCGACCTGCAGGAAGCCGTCATGTCGGTGCGCATGATGCCCATGGACTATGTGTTCAGCCGCTTCCCGCGCCTGGTGCGCGACCTCGCGGGCAAGATGGGCAAGCAGATCGAACTGCAGACCTATGGCCGCGCGACCGAACTGGACAAGAGCCTGATCGAGCGGATCATCGATCCCTTGACCCATCTGGTGCGCAACAGCCTGGACCACGGCATCGAGACGCCCGAGAAGCGCATCGCGGCGGGCAAGGACCCGGTCGGCCAGCTCGTGCTGTCGGCGCAGCACAGCGGCGGCAATATCGTGATCGAGGTCAGCGACGACGGCGGCGGGCTGAATCGCGACCGCATTCTGAAGAAAGCCATCCAGCAGGGCATCGCGGTCAGCGAGAACGCCAGCGATGACGAAGTGTGGCAGCTTATTTTCGCGCCGGGTTTTTCGACGGCGGAGCAGATCACCGATATCTCGGGCCGGGGCGTCGGCATGGACGTCGTGCGCCGCAATATCCAGGACATGGGCGGCCATGTGCAGCTGTCCTCGGTACCGGGCAACGGCACGACGACCCGCATCGTGTTGCCGCTGACGCTGGCCATCCTCGATGGCATGTCGGTGCGCGTGGGGACGGAAACCTTCATCCTGCCGCTGAATCACGTGACGGAATCGTTGCAGCCGACCAACGAGCAGATCTATTCGGTGGCCGGCAATGAGCGGGTCATGCACGTGCGTGGCGAATACCTGCCGTTGGTCGAAATGCATCGGGTTTTTTCGGTCGCGGACGCGCAGAAAGACCCGACGCAGGCCATTGCGGTGATCATGCAGGCCGAGGACCGGCGGTTCGCGCTGCTGGTGGATCATCTGGTGGGCCAGCACCAGGTGGTCGTAAAGAATCTGGAATCGAACTATCGCAAGGTGCCCGGCGTTTCGGCGGCCACCATCCTGGGCGACGGCAGCGTCGCGCTGATCATCGAT
Organism: Bordetella genomosp. 11; assembly: GCF_002261215.1. NCBI lineage: Bacteria > Pseudomonadati > Pseudomonadota > Betaproteobacteria > Burkholderiales > Alcaligenaceae > Bordetella > Bordetella genomosp. 11. The sequence continues at coordinate 1,117,871 of NZ_NEVS01000004.1, forward strand.
GTGTTCGCCATGGCGCGCGCGAACCGCGAGAAATGGGTACCGGCCGAAGCGGTCCTGAACTGAGGGAGTAATACATGGCAGCCAAACCCCAATCGCAAGGCGCCCGCGTCGAAGACGTCGGCCGCGAATTCCTGGTCTTCACGCTGGGCGAGGAAGAATACGGCATCGATATCCTGAAGGTTCAGGAAATCCGCGGCTACGATGCCGCCACGGTCACGCGCATCGCCAATGTGCCGTCCTTTATCAAGGGCGTCACGAATCTGCGGGGCATCATCGTGCCTATCGTGGACCTGCGCATCAAGTTCAACCTGGGCAAGGTGGAATACAACGAGCAGACCGTCGTCATCATCCTGAACCTCGATCGCCGCGTCGTCGGCATCGTGGTCGACGGCGTGTCCGATGTGCTGATGCTGGGCGCCAGCCAGGTGCGTCCGGCCCCTGAATTCGGCGCCACGCTCTCCACGGAGTACCTGACGGGCCTGGGCACGGTCGACGACCGCATGCTGATCCTGGTGGATATCGAGAAGCTGATGACCAGCGACGAGATGGCGCTGGTTGAGAAAGCCGCCGTCTGAGCGGCTTCCGCGCGGGGGGAAGTTGGGCGGAGACCAACCTGTCCGATAGAGGGGATGCGGATGCGCAAGTTCTTTTCCAATATGACGATACGCGCGAGCCTGCTTTGGGTGCTGGTCTTCTTCTCCCTGATGCTGGTCCTCGGCGCCGTGCTGGGCGTGCTTTCCTTGCGGGTGGGCGATACGACCATGCGGGAGATGCGGCGCAGCCAGGCCGTCAGCAATGCGTTGCAGGAGATGGCGGTCGACTACAAGAGCGCCATGATCGGACTGGGCCGCGCCGCTTCCGTGCATCTGGGCGAAGTCATCAAGCAGATCGGCCAACCCACCATCCCGGAAGCGGGGCTGAGCGGGGCAGCCAAGTCGATGCTGGATTTCGCGCGCATTTCCTATGACAAGGCGCAGGCCGACTTCAAGAAATACCAGGCGCTGCCCAAGCCGCCGGGACTGGAACAGGAATTCAAAGAGATCGACGAGGCTTTCTCCGCCTTGATGGGGCAGGGGCTGAAGGTCATGTTCGACGACCTGGCAAAGGCCGATCTTCCGGCTTACCAGATGCACGCGCAGATGGTGTCGGATGTCATGGAGGACCGCCTGAGCCTGGCGCTTGGCCAGTACATGGCGTGGCGCATGCGCACTACCGATGATGCCTTCGACGAATCCGAACGGCGCTATGAACTGGTGCTGGCCGCGGTGGGTGCCGGCGGCGCGATCGCCCTGCTGCTGGTGGTGGCCACGTATGTGTTCCTGCGCAGGCGTGTGGTGCGGCCGCTGGCCGACGCGGTGCGGCATTTCGATCGTATCGCCGGGGGCGACCTGACCGAGACGGTGGATGCCGGATCGAAGAATGAAATTGGCGCTTTGTATGGCGCCTTGAAGCGCATGCAGGAAAGCCTGGTGCGTACGGTGTCCGCGGTGCGCCGCGGCGTGGACGAAATCAACGTGGGTTCGCGCGAGATCTCCGCGGGCAATACGGACCTGTCCAGCCGCACCGAACAGCAGGCGGCGTCGCTGGAGGAAACCGCGGCATCGATGGAGGAACTGGCCTCGACGGTGAAGCAGAATGCCGAAAACGCGCGCCAGGCCAACCAGCTGGCGGCCAGCGCCTCGGACGTGGCCGAGCGCGGCGGCGTGGCGGTGGGCGAGGTTGTAAGCACGATGCGGGAGATTTCCGGCAGCTCGCGCAAGATCTCCGAGATCGTCAGCGTGATCGACGGCATCGCCTTCCAGACCAATATCCTGGCGCTGAACGCGGCGGTGGAAGCGGCGCGGGCGGGCGAGCAGGGCAAGGGCTTCGCGGTGGTGGCGGGCGAAGTGCGTTCCCTGGCGCAGCGTAGCGCGCAGGCGGCCAAGGAAATCAAGTCGCTGATCGAGGACTCGGTGGCCAAGGTGGGCGCGGGTTCGCAGCAGGTCGAGCGGGCCGGGGCGACGATGCAGGAAATCGTCGCGTCGGTGAAGCGGGTGACGGACATCATGGGCGAGATCTCGGCGGCGTCGGAGGAGCAATCCAGCGGCATCGACCAGGTCAACCGCGCGGTGTCGCAGATGGACGAAGTCACGCAGCAGAACGCGGCGCTGGTGGAAGAGGCGGCCGCGGCGGCTGGTTCTCTGCAGGAACAGGCGGGACACCTGGCCGAAGCGGTGGCTGTCTTCAAGATCAACCAGGGCCAGGTCATCGACATGCCGGCACGCGAAATCGTGGCGCCCGCTGCGGTGTCCCGTATCGAGGCCCAGGCGGCATAGGGCTAAGGGAATTACGTGGCGACAGCGACAGCAACGGCATCCGGCCAGGTCGAGCGGCAGTTCGAATTCCGCGAGGCGGATTTTTCGCGCGTGCGCCGCATGATCCATGAGCGCGCCGGCATCTCGCTGGGGACGCACAAGCGGGAAATGGTCTATAGCCGCCTGGCGCGGCGCCTGCGCAGCCTGGGCGGCGCGGACTTCGCCAGCTACCTGGACAGGCTGGAATCGTCTCCCGCGGATCCGGAATGGGAAGAGTTCGTCAACGCGTTGACGACCAACCTGACCGCGTTCTTCCGCGAGGCGCACCATTTTCCCATTCTGGCCGGATTCGCGGCCGAGCGGCCGCAGCCGGTATCGATCTGGTGCTGCGCCGCGTCGACCGGCGAAGAGCCGTATTCGATCGCCATCACACTGATAGAAGCGCTGGGCGCGCGCGCCAGTTCGGCCACCGTGCTGGCCACCGACATCGACACGAACGTCCTGCAGCGGGCTCGCGCCGCGACCTATCCCTTCGAGCGCGTGGCCAAAATCGAAGAGGCGCGGCTCAAGCGCTTTTTCCTGAAAGGCAAGGGCGCGGCGGCGGGGCAAGTGCGGGTGCGTCCGGAAGTCGCGGGCATGGTCCGTTTCGACACCCTTAACCTGTTGGCGCCGGATTGGCCCATCCAGGAAAAGTTCGATGCGATCTTCTGTCGCAACGTGATGATCTATTTCGACAAGCCGACGCAGGCGCGCATACTGGAGCGCTTCGCGCCGCTGTTGAAGCCAGGCGGCCTGCTGTTCGCGGGCCATTCCGAAAACTTCAGCTATATCAGTCGCGATTTCCGCTTGCGCGGACAGACGGTGTACGAATGCTTGGGGAAGGCGTAACGGCCCCCCCATCGGCGAAACGACATGCAGAAAAAAATAACCGTTTTGTGCGTCGACGATTCGGCGCTGGTGCGTGGGCTGATGACGGAAATCATCAACAGCCAGCCGGACATGGAAGTGGTCGCGACCGCGCCCGATCCGCTGGTCGCGCGCGAACTGATCAAGAAGCACAATCCGGACGTGCTGACGCTGGACGTGGAAATGCCGCGCATGGACGGCCTGGACTTTCTCGAAAAGCTGATGCGCCTGCGTCCCATGCCGGTGCTGATGGTGTCCTCGCTGACCGAGCGCGGGTCGGAGATCACGCTGCGCGCGCTGGAGCTGGGCGCGGTGGACTTCGTCACCAAACCCAAGCTGGGTATCCGTGACGGATTGCTGGAATACACGGAGATCATCGCCGACAAGCTGCGCGCGGCGGCGCGCGCGCGTCCCAAGGCACTTCAGGCGGTGCCCGAAGCTCCCAGGCAGGTATTGCGCTCGCCGCTGTCCAGCTCGGAAAAGCTCGTGATCATCGGCGCTTCCACCGGCGGCACCGAGGCGATCCGGCATGTGCTGCAGCCGCTGCCGCCGGACAGTCCCGCCATCCTGATCACCCAGCATATGCCGGCCGGGTTCACGCGTTCCTTCGCGCAGCGCCTGGATACGATCTGCAGCCTCACGGTGCGCGAAGCGACCCATGGCGAACGCGTGCTGCCCGGGCACGTTTACCTGGCGCCAGGCGGCGAGTCCCATATGCGGCTGGGCCGCAGCGGCGCCAACTACATCGTCGAACTTGATCCGTCGGAACCGGTGAACCGGCACCGCCCCTCCGTCGACGTGCTGTTTCATTCGGTGGCCGTGGCGGCCGGGCGCAACGCGGTTGGTGTCATCCTGACGGGCATGGGCAAGGACGGCGCCGCGGGCCTGCTGGAGATGAAGCGGGCAGGGGCCCGGACGCTGGCGCAGGACGAAGCCAGCTGCGTGGTTTTCGGCATGCCGCGCGAGGCCATCGCGCTGGGGGCGGCCGACGAAGTCGTCGCCCTGGAAACAATGAGCGAACGCATCCTGGCCAATGCCGGGGACCGCGGACACCGCGTATGATGCCGGGCGATAAGCGTCCCGGCGCGCAATCGATTTTTTGGAGTCAATGAGATGGTTGACAAGAATTTGAAGATTTTGGTGGTTGACGATTTTCCGACCATGCGTCGCATCGTCCGCAACCTGCTGAAGGAATTGGGTTTCGAGAACGTCGACGAGGCCGAGGATGGCCAGATGGCGCTGGACAAACTGCGTACCGGTGGGTTTCAGTTCGTGGTGTCGGACTGGAATATGCCCAACCTGGACGGCCTGTCCATGCTGCAACAGATCCGCGCCGATGCGAACCTGTCCAAGCTGCCGGTCCTGATGGTCACGGCCGAGGCGAAGAAGGAAAACATCGTCGCGGCGGCGCAGGCGGGGGCCAACGGCTACGTGGTCAAGCCTTTCACCGCGGCTACGCTGGAAGAGAAACTGACCAAGATCTTCGAAAAACTCGGCGGCTGAGGAAAGTCATGGAGACGACACAGAGCCCCACCCAGGGTCCCAATGGCGATCCAAGCGAACTCATACACCGTATCGCGTCCCTGACGCGGATGCTGCGCGACAGCATGCGCGAACTGGGCCTGGACCAGGCCATCAAGGACGCCGCGCAGGCAATACCGGACGCCCGGGACCGCCTGCGCTACGTTGCGCAGATGACCGAACAGGCGGCGCACCGGGTGCTGAACGCGATCGACCAGACCCAGCCCATCCAGGAAGACATGGCCAAGGGCGCGCAGGCGCTGGACGCCCGCTGGAGCGAGTGGTTCGACCAGCCCCTGGAACTGGCGGATGCCCGGGAATTGGTCAAGGACACCCGCGCCTTCCTGCAACACGTGCCCAAGCAGACCCAGGCTACCCAGTCGAAGCTGCTGGAGATCATGATGGCGCAGGATTTCCAGGATCTTACCGGCCAGGTCATCATGAAGATGATGGACGTCGTCGGTGCGATCGAGAAGGAACTGCTGCAGGTCCTGATCGACAGCGTGCCCACCGAGCGCCGCGAAGAAGCCAATACGCTGCTGAACGGCCCGCAGGTGAACCCCACCGGCAAGGCCGATGTCGTCACCAGCCAGGACCAGGTCGACGACCTCCTGGCCAGCCTGGGGTTCTAGAAAGGAAGGGCCGAGGAAGGCCCACCCCCGAAGCGCTGCGCGCTTCCCCCTCAAGGGGGCGACGCCAGAGGACCGGCGGAGCCGGATCCTCGGCGTCCCGGATCGGCCGCACCTGTTTTTTGCGTGAGGGAAGGCCCCACCCCCGAAGCGCTTCGCGCTTCCGGAGGAAGGGCCCACCCCCGAAGCGCTGCGCGCTTCCCCCTCAAGGGGGCGACGCTGGAGGACCGGCGGAGCCGGATCCTCGGCGTCCCGGGTCGGCCGCGCCTGTTTTTTGCGTGAGGAAGGGCCCACCCCCGAGGCGCTACGCGCTTCCCCCTCAAGGGGGCGACGCTGGAGGATCGGCGGAGCCGGATCCTCGGCGTCCCGGGTCTGGCCACGGCTGTTTCATGGGGCGGGTTGGGGGTGTGGCACCTTGGTCGGGTGATATCCGCACTGGGTTTGCGGCCGGCCCCAATTTCCTTGGATCGAAAAGCACCGCTTTACCGGGGTTGATCGCGGATTCGCTTTTCCGCGCTTTTCCTAAAATTTCATCGCCGGCCTGTTCTATCCGCAAGGAGGCTCTCGAGAGAGCGCCCGCAGGCCCGGCCGACGTCCGGATAAGCGTTCAGCATGGCCGAAGAAAGCGATCTCGAAAAAACCGAAGCCGCCTCGCCCCGGCGCCTGGAAAAGGCGCGCGAGGAGGGGCAGGTTCCCCGTTCCCGGGAGCTGAGCACCTTTCTGGTGCTGGCCACCGGCGTGGGTGTTCTGTGGGGCGGCGGCGCGTACATCTACGAGTCGCTGGATGGCATCATGCGCCACGCGCTGGGCTTCGACCCGAACCTGTCGCGGGACATGAATGTCGCGCTGAGCAGCGCCGCCGAAAGCGGCTGGCGGGCCTTGCTGACCGTATTGCCCATCCTTGGCCTGCTGGCCGTGGCGGGGATATTTTCGGGTCTGGCGCTGGGCGGCCTGGTGTGGTCCGGCAAGCCCCTGGAATTCAATTTCAGCAAGCTGGATCCGCTTGCCGGCTTCGGCCGCATGTTTTCCTGGCAGACCGTGGTCGAGCTGACCAAGGCGGTCAGCAAGGCGCTGGTGGTCGGGAGCGTGGCGGTCGCGGCGATCTGGAGCTATCACGACGAGATGATCGGCCTGATGCATGCCGCGCCGGCCGCGGCGCTGGCGAGCACGCTGAACATCATCGGGATGTGCTGCGCGTTCGCGGTGGGCGCTTTGCTGCTGATCGCCCTGATGGACGTTCCCTGGCAGATCTTCAGCCATGCGAAGAAGCTGCGCATGAGCAAGCAGGACGTGAAGCAGGAATTCAAGGAAAGCGAAGGCGATCCGATGATCAAGGCGCGTATCCGCCAGATGCAGCGCCAGGCGGCGCGCCAGCGGATGATGGCCGCGGTTCCCCAGGCCGACGTGGTGGTGACCAACCCCACGCGTTACGCCGTGGCGCTGCGCTATAGCGATGGCGATATGGCCGCCCCCAAGGTGGTCGCCAAGGGGATGGGCGAGATCGCCGCGCGTATCCGCGAACTGGCGCAGGAGCACCGCGTGCCGATGCTGGAGGCGCCGCCGCTGGCGCGCGCGCTGTACCGTCATGTGGATCTGGGCCAGGAAATACCCGCCGCGCTGTATACCGCGGTGGCCGAAGTGCTCGCCTGGGTATTCCAGCTGCGATCCTGGCGTCCGGGCTGGACGCCGCCGGTACCCCCCACGAATCTGCCGGTGCCTGCTGGGATGGACCCGCAGGCAGGGGCCGCGGCCGCGATGGCCGCCGAAGGAGCTTAAGGAATGGCCGCGTTGATCGCCATGTTCAAGAACAACGGCGGGGCGCAGGCGCGGTTGCTCGCGGGCCCGCTGTTGATCGTCCTGGTCCTGGGAATGATGATCCTGCCGTTGCCGGCATTCGTCCTGGACCTGCTGTTCACGTTCAATATTTCGCTGGCGATCATGATCCTGCTGGTCGCCATGTTCACGCGCAAGCCGCTGGACTTCGCGGCTTTTCCGTCCGTGCTGCTGTTCGCGACGCTGTTGCGCCTGTCGCTGAACGTGGCGTCGACGCGCGTGGTCCTGCTGAACGGCCACACCGGACCGGACGCCGCGGGCAAGGTGATCGAGGCTTTCGGCCATTTCCTGGTCGGTGGCAACTTCGCGATCGGCATCATCCTGTTCGTGATCCTGACGATCATCAACTTCATCGTGATCACCAAGGGCGCGGGCCGGATCGCCGAAGTGGGCGCGCGATTCACCCTGGACGCGATGCCGGGCAAGCAGATGGCCATCGATGCCGACCTGAATGCCGGCCTGATCCGCGAGGATGAAGCGCGGCGCCGCCGCAGCGAAGTGGCGCAGGAAGCCGATTTCTTCGGCTCCATGGACGGCGCCAGCAAGTTCGTGCGCGGCGATGCCGTCGCCGGGCTGCTGATCATGGCGATCAACGTTATCGGCGGCCTGATCGTCGGTGTGGCGCAGCATGGCCTCTCGGTGGGCGACTCGGCGCGCGTGTACACGCTGCTGACCATCGGTGACGGTCTGGTGGCGCAGATCCCGGCCCTGGTCATTTCCACCGCCGCCGGCGTGGTCGTGTCGCGCGTGTCGAACGACCAGGACATCGGCCAGCAGATGATCAGCCAGCTGTTCTCCAATCCCAGCGTGCTGTTCCTGACCGCCGGCATCATCGGCATCATGGGCCTGATTCCGAACATGCCGCACATTGCCTTCCTGGCACTGGCGACCATCTTCGGAACGGCCGGCTGGATGCTGTACAAGAAGCAGGCGCGCGTATCCGCCGAGCAGAACCGTGCGCCTTCGCCGGCGCAGGAACAGGCCAAGCTCGCGGCGGCCGAAGCCAGCTGGGAAGACGTGTCCATGGTCGACCAGCTGGGCCTGGAAGTGGGCTACCGCCTGATACCGCTGGTCGATCATTCCCAGAACGGCGAGCTGCTGCATCGCGTGCGCAGCCTGCGCAAGAAATTCGCGCAGGACGTGGGCTTTCTGCCGCCCGTGGTGCACATCCGCGACAACCTGGAATTGAAACCCAACGACTACGTCATCCTGCTGTCCGGCGTGGAAGTCGGCCGCGGCGTCGCCATGCCGGGCCAATGGCTGGCTATCGATCCGGGCGGAGTCACCATTAAGCTGAAAGGCACGCCGACTACCGATCCGGCCTTCGGCCTGCCGGCCATCTGGATCGATGCGTCGCTGCGCGACCAGGCGCAGGTGGCGGGCTATACGGTGGTGGACGCCAGCACGGTGGTGGCCACGCACCTGAACCATCTGATGCACCGCCACGGATCCCAGTTGCTGGGTCGCCAGGAAGTCCAGCAACTGCTGGATCGCATCGGACGCGAAGCACCCAAGCTCGTCGAAGACCTGGTACCCAAGACCGTACCGCTTACCGTCCTGCAGAAGGTGCTGCAAGGCCTGCTGGCCGAGGAAGTGCCGATCCGCGATATGCGTTCGATCGTCGACACCATGTCGGAGCACGCGCCGCGCCTGTCGGCGTTGAACGCCACCGCGGGCGGGCAACCCGATGTCGGCGAACTGATCGCGCTGGTGCGCCGCGCCCTCGGACGCGCCATCACGCAGCAGTGGTTCCCGGGCGAGGGCGAGGTGCGCGTCATCGCGCTGGACGTCAAGCTCGAACGGGTCCTGTCGCAGGCCATCAGTACCAGCGGCGTCCTGGAGCCCGGCCTGGCCGATACGCTGCTGCGCGAAACGCGCGCGGCGGTGGGCCGCCAGGAGGCCCTGGGCAATGCGCCTGTCCTGGTCGTGTCGCCGGTCCTGCGGCCGGCGCTGTCGCGCTTCCTGCGCCATCACGTTCCGCAACTGGGCGTGCTTGCCAATACTGAAATTCCGGATGAACGCATCGTGCGCGTCACGGCGCTGATCGGGAGTAACGCTTGAAAATCACCCGCTTTTTCGCGGCGACCCACCGCGAGGTCATGCGCGAGGTTCGCATGGCCCTGGGGCCGGACGCCCTGATCATTTCCAGCCGCAGCCTCGATGGCGGCGTAGAGGTCATGGCGACCGACCCTTCGGCCATCGACGACGAAGGCCGCATTGTCTTCAACGAACCGGAGGTCGCGCCCGCCAGCCACGCCATCGCCGACGCACCGGCGGTACGCCCGGACGACGCGCGGCCCTACGCACCGCGCCTGGCCGAGACGCCGGCGGCCGCGCCGCGTCTCGTCGAGCCGCGGGCCTACGAGCCGCGTACCGAGACCGCTCGCGCGGTGGAGCCGGCTCTCGCCGAAGGACGGGCGTCCGCGGTGGACGCTACGCCGATCCGTGTGACGGGCGATAGCACCTTCGCGCTGGTGGACGAGGAAAACGGCCAGTATCAGCCCGCCGGCGCTGGCGTGGCCGATGCCAGCCAGATGGCCGAGGCCCTGAACGCCTTGCGCGGCTCGCTGGAGACGCGCATCGACGGGCTGATGTGGGGCAAGGGCCTGAGCCGCGAGCCCGTCGCCACCGCGCTGTTCCGTACATTGATGGAAGCGGGCTTCAGCGCCAACCTGATCCGCGCGATGCTGTCGCGCCTGCCGCCGCGCATGTCGATCGCGGCGGCCATGAACTGGGCGCGCAACGAGTTGATCGACCACTTGCCCGTGGTGGGCAACGAAGACGACCTGCTGGGCAACGGCGGCGTTTTCGCGCTGGTCGGTCCCACCGGCGTCGGCAAGACCACCACGCTGGCCAAGCTGGCGGCACGCTGTGTTGCCCGGGTGGGCCGCGAGCAGGTCGCCATGCTGACCACGGATAATTTCCGGATCGGCGCGCATGAACAGTTGCAGATCTACGGCCGCCTGATGGGGGTGCCCACGCGATCGGTGCGGGACGTCGCGCAGCTGCGCGAAACGCTGGCCGAACTGGGCGAGCGCAAGATCGTCCTGATCGACACCACCGGTATCAGCCAGCGCGACCGGCATGTCGCCGAGCAGGCCGCCATGCTATGCGGCGCGGGGCGTCCGGTCCAACGGCTGGTCGTCCTGAACGCCGCCAGCCAGGGGGACACGCTGGACGAAGTCGCGCATGCCTACCGCAACGGCGCCGACGAAGACGTGCGCGGCTGCATCATCACCAAGATAGACGAGGCATCGCGCTACGCCGCGGCGCTGGACACCGCCATCCGGCATCGCTTGCCCATCCATTACGTCTCGCGCGGCCAGCGCGTGCCGGAACACATGGACGTGCCCACCGCGGCCGAACTGGTGGACGGCGCCTTTGCATGCCTGAGGCGGCCGGCGCTCTACACGCCCAGCGAGGCGGATCTGGCGGCCCTGTGGTCGGCTTCGCGCGACGAGGCGGGCGGGCTGCTGGGCATGGACCCGGTACGGCGCCGTCAACTGCTGGCTTCCGCGATGCTGCGCCCCCAGGGCCCGAGCGCGGAGACCGAGCGCGATATGGACGCCGCGCTGGCGTGGATCAATACGGATCCGGCCTGCGTACAGGCGCGCGAACTATGGCGTGGCTTCGGCGGCGATCGGCCGCTGGCCACCCAATCGCTGGCGCGCATGCCGCTGGATATGGTGCGCGCGGAGTTCCCGGCGACCTGCTCGCGCCATTTGCTGGTGCTGCATGGGCAGGTGGCGATGAGCGGCCCCGGCATGCCGGGCGGTACGCTGATGTCGTCGTTGCTGATGAGCGACCGCGGCGCGGCGCTGGCGGCGCCGGTGCAGCAATTGGCGCTGGAACACGGCACGGTGTCGAATATCGAGACCCGCGGCCTGCCCCATGCCAACGTGGCCGATGCCCTGGTGGCGCGGGCGGCTTGGCTGCACGGCGCGCTCAGGCCGCTGCCGGTCGTGCATTTGATCGCGGCGGGCACCGCGGCGCTATGGCAGTCGCTGTCCGCCCAGGGCATGGACTGGATGTCGCGCTCCACCGGCGCGCTGCGGGTGGTCCAGGACGAGACGCCGACGACCCTGCAGGCCATCGGCAAGACGCTGGGATACGTGCCGGTGGGGGAAGCGGGCGATATGGTCGGCCTGATCCAGATCGCCGGCGAGACGGCCGTGCCGCTGCGGCTATGGGCCGCCGGTACGGAGGCAACGCTGGCCGGGCGCGGCGCGGAGGCGGCGCCGGTGCGCGTGGTCTGCGCCAAGCTGATCGATCCTTCCGGCCGCGTCGTCCAGCAGATCTATGGGCTGACGAATATCGGCGTGGCACAGGCGGACGCGGCCACGGTCGCGCGCTGGCTGGTGCTGCACGATCATGCCAAGAGCACGTTCCGCTATATGGCGCACGCGTGGCAGCCCTTGTCCGGCAGTACGACGGGGGATGATTCCACGTTGCGGCAGGTCCTGATGGCGGGGCAGCTTGGCGCGGCATGCTGGCAATTGGCGCACGCACCATCGGCTTCGGTCATGCGCAGGCTGCTGCAAAGCCTGATGGGGCCCGAACGCAAACTGCCGGCGCGCCTGGTGCCGCCCGCGTTGTTGCGGTTCCTCGCGATGGTGGAAATGGCCGGCGAGGGCGGGGCCGGCTAGGTAAAGCCCGGTGCCCGCGCGAGCGGGCGGCCGGCAAGCAGAGGCGCGGGCATCCCATGCGCGATGCCCCGGCCCGGCGCGCGCCCAGTCAGGTGGCGATGATGGTTTTTCCGGTATTGCCTTGCCGCGACCGCCCGTTGGCCTCGTACAGGCCGGACCGCTTGGTCAGGGATTGCAGCGCATCCAGCGCTTCCTCGGTATAGCGCAGGTGCATGTCGATCAGCGCGCCATTGCGGTCGTTGATCCCGGCGGCCGCGGCGCACCGGTCCAGCAGTTGCCGCCAGGTTGCCGCGATATCCGGATGATGTTCGGCCGCTTCGGTGGTGCCCGCGTGTCCGGACCCGAAACCCAGTTCCGCGAGCAGCGCATCGCGGCGCGCGCTCAGCTCATGCAGGCGCGCGGCGATACCGTTCTTCGATTCGGTGATGGCATTCAGGGCATTGAAGGACTGGCGCTCCGTCAGCGCGATGGTCTCGGAGCCCAGCAGTTCGGTGAATTCGACAACCAACGCATCTTCTTCCAGCAGACATTCATGCAGTTTTTCCGTGGCGTTCATGGCGGTCAGGTAGGAGGTGTTTCGGGGGTGGTTACTTCAGTAGTTCCTTGGCGCTCGCGATCAGGCCGTCGGCGATCTTGGTCGGGTCGATCTTGAGCTGCCCGGCGGCGATGGCGTCCCGGATGGCCTGGACCTTGGCGGTGTCGATATCGCCCGCGCCGCTTTGCAGGTCTACCAGCTTGCGCGACATCGGGCTCAGATCCACCTGGGCGCTGCTGGACGTGCCGCCAGCCACGCCGCCGTAGGCCTGGCTGACCGCGGCGCGCGTGCTGCCGGTGTCGGCGGTGGTCGGCGATGGCCGGGTGGTGGAGGAATTGATCTTCACGGTCAAAATCCCGCGCAGCGGGCTCCTGGGTATGCAGGCCGAAACGCCTGCCTATGCTCTTGTAACGGCAGCTTTATCGGGAACTTTAGGTCCCCGCGGGCTGCCGGCATGGGCCCGTTGGCGATTTTCGCGGCCAATTGCGCGCAATTTGTCAGCATCTTGTCAGTATCGTCAGGCAACGGCAGCTTACAGCGGCACTTCGACGTTGCCCTGCGGTTGCAGTATCCCGCTGACGACCTGGCCCGAGGCGGTCTTGACTTCGACCGTCGAGCCCGGGGAGGCGTTCTGCATCACCTGGCCTTCGCTGCTGACCACGAAGCCGGCGCCGCGGGCCGTGATGCGCACCATTTGCCCGCGCTGTACCGAGCCGGCACTGCGCAGATTCGTCATCCGGATGGGTTGTCCCATTCCGACGCGATAGCCGACCGTCATGCCCAGGACGCTTTGCGGGTCCGTGACGGCACCCGGCGGCAGGTTGATCAGGTCGCCGTCGCGCGGCGCCAGGTCTTCCGGCCGCAGCGTTTCGCCGGCGTTGATCGGCCGCGCCGCGACGTAGTACTGCCCCGGCAGGCTGACCGTGGCTTGCACGTAGATGTTCCACGGCCTGGGCGCCGTGCAACGCACGCCCACGCTCATGCGGGCACGCGGCCGCATGGGCCCCGTGGTGTAGGCGGTGAGCGCGTCGCAGGCGGGCAGGCGATCCGTATGGACCTCGTCGATCTGGATGTTCGGCTGGGCCGGTAGCGACGACAACTGCTGCAGCAGGTAATCCTGGGCGGCGCGCTGTACGGCGGACGGGTCCTGCGCGCGCTCGACGGCCTGCGCCTGGGCATATGCCGCGCCGGACAGGGTGACCTGGGCGGCAATGGCCAGGGCGGAAAGCAGGAGACGTCGGAGCATGGGTAGATCCCAAGGCGGACCGGAAGATAGGACGAATGGAATTGTAGAAGCGCGGCGCCGGAAGCAATACCCGAATTGGCGGACGAATAGTCGGTTATTTGGATGATTGTGGGCCGCCTCGTCCACCTATGATTCCTTCCGTGCCGAAAGGCCTCCCGATGCAGCGCCGTTCCGGAAGGGGCGCGCGCTTTTCGCCTTGGGCGGCTGGCGGCGCGGCCCCGGCAGCCGCCGGGACGGATGGCAGCATGGTAACCGCACGATTAGGGATGCGACCCGGATGATAGACCGCCTCAGCCAGGATCTAGGCTTTTTCCAGCAATCGCTGGATCTGCGCGCGCAGCGCCAGGAAGTCCTGTCGGCCAACATCGCCAACGCCGACACGCCGAACTACAAGGCGCGCGATTTCGATTTCCGTTCCGCCCTGGAGGGCGCGATGGGCGCGGGCATGAACCTGCCGCCGGTGAACCTGGCGCTGACCTCGCCGCGCCATATCCCGGCCCAGGGTCCGACGCAACCCACCGTGGACCTGCTCTACCGCAATCCCTACCAGGCCAGCCTGGACGGCAACACCGTCGATATGGACGGGGAACGGGTGCGTTTCGCCGACAACACGCTGCACTACCAGAGCACCTCCACCGTCCTGACCGCCAAGATCAAGGACATGCTGCTGGCCATTTCCGAATAACGGGAACACGGGATAAACCATGGGTTTGTTGAGCATTTTCGATATCGCCGGATCGGCGCTGACCGCGCAGTCGCAGCGCATGAACGTGGCGGCCAGCAACCTGGCGAACGCCGATAGCGCGGTTGGACCGGACGGCCAGCCCTACCGGGCGCGCCAGGTGGTATTCCAGGTGAATCCTTCGCAAGGCCAGGCGACCGGCGCCGAAATCGGCGGCGTGCGCGTGGCCGGCATCGTGCAGGACAACGCGCCGATGAAGCGCCTGTACGACCCCACCAACCCGCTGGCCGACAACCAGGGCTATGTGACCATGCCCAATGTCGACCCGGTGGCCGAGACGGTGAACATGATCTCGGCATCCCGTTCGTACCAGGCCAATGTCGAGGTGCTGAATACGGCCAAGGCCCTGATGCAGAAGACGCTGACGATCGGGCAGTAGCCCGCGCGCCGTCCATGGTTAGATACCGGAGCTACGCATGACCACCACCAGCACAGTCAACAACAACACCGGCACAGGTGCCGCGACGAATTCGTCCGCCAGCGCGTCCAGCGCCCAGTCGCTGCAGGACCAGTTCCTGACGCTGCTGGTCGCCCAGATGAACAATCAGGATCCGCTCAATCCGATGGACAACTACCAGTTGACGTCGCAACTGGCGCAGATTTCCACGGTGCAGGGGATCCAGGACCTGAAGTCCGTCCTGCAGACCGTCAGCAGCCAGGTCGACCTGGGGCAGTCGATGGACGCGGTGTCGATGATCGGCAAGCAGGTCCTGTTCCCCGGCAACTCCCTGAAGATGGATACGGACGCCGGCAGCGGCACGCGCATCACGACGCCGATCGGCGTGGACGTGCAGGCCGATGCCCACAATGTCACGCTGAAGATCAGCGACAGCACGGGGCGCGTGGTCCGCACCATGGACCTCGGCGCGCAGCAGGCCGGCATCGTCACCCCGACGTGGGATGGCAAGGATGACAGCGGCAACAGCCTGCCGGATGGCAAGTACACGTTCACGGTAGCGGCGACCGACGACAGCGGCAATGCCGTGACGGCCGATGCGCTGACTTACGGCCAGGTGGGCGGGGTTTCGTATACGACGCAGGGCGTGCGGCTGGATCTGGGCCTGGCCGGCCAGGTCAGCATGCTGGATGTACGCAAGGTTTTGGGCACCTGATAGACAAGGGGCGGCCTGGCGGCCGCCCAGGGCCGGTCTTCCGGCTTCCATCAACTTTCTGAACAAGCGAGAGATCGAATGGGTTTCGGACAAGGACTTAGCGGCCTGGATGCCGCGTCGCAGAATCTGGACGTGATCGGCAACAACATCGCCAACGCGAACACCGTCGGCTTCAAGGCTGCCACCGCCACGTTCGCCGACATTTACGCGACGTCGCGCGTCGGCCTGGGCGTGAAAGTGGCTTCCATCGACCAGCGCTTCACCGTGGGCAACATCACTTCCACCGGCGGGCAGTACGACCTGGCCATCGACGGCGCCAACGGCTTCTTCCGCCTGGTCGACGCCAGCGGCTCGATCAGCTATAGCCGCAATGGCCAGTTCGGCATCGACAAGAACAACAACATCGTCAACGCCGCCGGCCAGCAGCTGACCGGCTACGGCCCCGGCGGCGTCGGCACCGCGCCCATACCGCTGACGCTGCCGACCGCCAATATCGCGCCGGCCGCGACCACTTCGTCCGGCTTCACCGCCAACCTGAACGCCAATGCCGCCGTGATCGACCCGACGGCGACGCCGTTCGACCCTACCAATACGGCGACGTACACGGATTCGCAGCCGATGACGGTGTACGACTCGCTGGGCAATTCGCACCAGCTGACGACGTATTTCGCCAAGCGCGCGGGTACGGGCGGTCCGCCGGCAACCACCAGCGTGTATGACGTTTACTACACCTTGGATGGCCAGGCCATGGCCCCGACGACCGCGACCGCGGCCACGCCACCGGTGTGGGGCGGCGCGACGCAGCTGACGTTCGACAGCTCCGGCCGCCTGACGAATACGCCGCCCACGGTCAACCTGTCGTTCGCCACGCCCGGCGGCGCCGGATCGCCCGCCGCGGCCATGGCCATCACCATGGACTACACCGGTACCTCGCAGTTCGGCGGCGACTTCAAGGCCGATTTCACGCCGAACGGCAACACCACCGGCGAGTTCACCAACATCACGTTCGGCAAGGACGGCAGCATCGTCGCCAACTACAGCAACGGCAAGACGCAGAGCGTCGGTACCGTGGCGCTGGCCAACTTCAACAACGTCAATGGCCTGCAACCCATCGGCGACAACAACTGGAGCGAAACCTCCGAGTCCGGCCAGGCCGTGCTGGGGCAGCCGGGCACCAACGGCCTGGCGACCCTGCAGGGGCAGGCGGTGGAGGAATCCAACGTCAACCTCAGTACCGAACTGGTCAACATGATCGTGGCGCAGCGCACCTACCAGGCGAACACGAACACGATCAAGACGCAGGACCAGGTGCTGCAATCCCTGCTGGCCATCCAGTAAACGCGACCGTCATCGAAGCCCAGGCAGGATAAGAGCGCATGGACCGAGTCATTTACACCGCGATGAACGGCGCTGTCCGGATCAACGAACAGCAGGCCGTTCTGACCAACAACATGGCGAACGTCAATACGCCCGGTTTCCGGGCGCAGATGTCGATGTACCGCTCCGTGCCCGTCAACGACGGGACCAGCCTGCCGACCCGGGTTTCGACGGTCGCCGCCACGCCGCGCAACGATTTCACGCCCGGCGTGATGGATGCGACCGGACGCGATCTGGATGTGGCCGTTACGGGAGACGGCTGGATCGCGGTGCAGACGCCGCAGGGCGAAGCCTATACCCGCGCGGGCGACCTGCAGGTGGGCGTCAACGGCCTGCTGCAAACCGCGCAGGGCATGCCTGTGCTGTCGAACCAGAACGGTCCCATCGATGTGCCGCCCAACGCGACGCTGACCATCGCCACGGACGGCACGATCACCGCCATCGGCGCGGGCGATCCGCCCAACACCATTCTGAACCTGGGGACGATCAAGCTGGTCAGTCCGCCGCTGGCCTCTTTGGTGCATGGCGACGACGGCGTCTTTCGCCGGGTCGCCGCCAACGGCCAGCCGGCGCCGCCGATGCCGGCCGACCCGACGCTGCGCGTCATGCCCGGCGTGCTGGAGGGCAGCAATGCCAACGCCGCGTCGT
This sequence comes from Bordetella genomosp. 11, assembly GCF_002261215.1. NCBI lineage: Bacteria > Pseudomonadati > Pseudomonadota > Betaproteobacteria > Burkholderiales > Alcaligenaceae > Bordetella > Bordetella genomosp. 11. Next base: position 1,135,360 of record NZ_NEVS01000004.1, read on the forward strand.
CCATGGTCGGCATGATCGAAAATTCGCGCCGTTTTGAAATGCAGATGCAGGTCATCCGCGACGCACAGACCAACGAAGACAAGGCCAACTCCTTGCTTTCGGTGGGTTGATTTCCCAGTACGCATACATCGTGACGCGGCCGCGCCGCGCACCCAGGAGCCTTAAACACCATGCTACGTTCGCTCTGGATCGCCAAGACCGGCCTGGAAGGGCAGCAGACTTCGCTGGACGTCATTTCCAACAACCTGGCCAACGTCAATACCAACGGCTTCAAGCGTGGCCGCGCCGTGTTCCAGGATCTGATGTACCAGACCCTGCGCCAGCCCGGCGCCCAGGTCGGCGACGCCAACCAGCTGCCCTCCGGCCTGCAACTGGGTACCGGTACCCGCGTGGCGGCCACCGAGCGCCTGCATACGGAAGGCAACCTGACCAACACCAGCGACCCGATGGATATCGCCATCCAGGGCCAGGGTTTCCTTAACGTGCAATTGCCGGACGGCACCGACGCCTACACTCGCGACGGCGCATTGCAAGTGGACCAGAACGGACAGCTGACCACCGCCGGCGGCCTGGTCATCCAGCCGCCCATCAACGTGCCCAACAATGCCTTGTCCCTGACCATCGGCAAGGACGGCACCGTGTCCGTCACCCAGCCGGCCGCACCTGGCACCAATGTGCAGATCGGCCAATTGCAGTTGGCCAATTTCATCAATCCCAACGGTTTGCAGGCAATCGGCGATAACCTTTACCTGGAAACGGATGCATCCGGCGCGCCGAATATCGGCCAGCCGACGGTCGACGGCCTGGGCAGCATCCTGCAGCAGTACGTCGAGACCTCGAACGTCAATGTTGCCGAGGAGCTGGTGAATATGATCACCACCCAGCGCGCCTACGAAATGAACAGCAAGGCGGTCGAAACATCCGACCAGATGCTCGCCCGCCTGACCCAGCTTTGATGAGACTAGCCATGCGCGCGGCGCGTTTTCTTCGTGGCTTTTTGTCGCCGGGCCGTCCCGGGGCAAAAAGGGCCCCCTCGGTTGGGGGCAGCCCGATTCGCTGGTGCGGCGTGGGGGCTTGCCTGCTGGTTCTGCTGACCGGCGTGGCCGGCTGTGCGCTGGTGCCGCCCGAACCGGTCGTGCTGGGCCCGACCACCGCCGTGCCGCCCCCGCCGCCGGTCCCGACGCCGGCACCGGATGGGTCCATCTACCAGCCGACGGTCTATGGGAACTATCCGCTGTTCGAGGATCGCCGTCCGCGCAACGTGGGGGACGTGGTAACCGTCATGCTGGAGGAAAGGACCGCCGCCGCCAAGAACGTGGCCACCAATACCACCCGCACGTCCAGCACCGACAATTCCATCGCGGCGTCGCCCGGGTTCATGAGCAGCTGGTTCAATGCCAAGCTGGACACCAATACGTCGGGTTCCAACGTCAACAAGGGCGCTGGCGACAGTACCGCCAACAACACGTTCACGGGTGTCCTGACGACCACCGTGGTCGGCGTGCTGCCCAACGGCAACCTGCAGGTCGCGGGGGAAAAACAGATCGCCATCAACCGGGGCAGCGAATACATCCGCTTTTCCGGCGTGGTGGACCCGCGTTCCGTGACGGGCGCGAATACCGTGTCCTCCACCCAGGTCGCCGATGCGCGCATCGAATACCGCAGCAAGGGCGTGATGGACGAGGTCCAGACGATGGGCTGGCTGCAGCGCTTTTTCCTGATCGCCAATCCGTTCTGATATGACTGAAGCCCACCCCCGAAGCGCTGCGCGCTTCCCCCTCAAGGGGGCGACGCTGGCGGACCGGCGGAGCCGGATCCGCGGCGTCCCCGGTCTGGCCATACCTGTTTCTTGCGACGCGGGTGCCGTGATGGGGAGCCAGCCCCGAAGTGCTGCGCGCTTGCCGATCGGGGCATCCCGGTTGTGCGGCGCGTGGGGAGCCATGCCAATATGACGTATCTCACAGCCTATTTGATCCCGATCCGCCGCCTGGCGGGCGTGCTGCTGGCGGTCGTGCTGGTGGCAACGGCCGGCGCCGCGCATGCGGAGCGCCTGAAGGATCTGGCCTCCATCCAGGGCGTGCGTGGCAACCAGCTGATCGGCTATGGCCTGGTCGTGGGCCTGGACGGCACCGGCGACCAGGTACGCCAGGCGCCGTTCACGCAGCAAAGCGTCACCAACATGCTGTCGCAGTTGGGCGTGACCATGCCCAACAACAGCAATATGCAGTTGAAGAACGTCGCGGCGGTCATGGTTACCATGAACCTGCCGGCCTTTTCGCGGCCGGGGCAGACCCTCGATGTTGTCGTGTCGTCCATGGGCAATGCCAAGAGCCTGCGCGGGGGCACCCTGCTGCTGACCCCGATGAAAGGCGCGGACGGACAGGTCTACGCGCTGGCCCAGGGCAACATCCTGGTCGGCGGCGCGGGCGCTTCCGCGGGAGGCTCCAGCGTACAGATCAACCAGCTGAACGGCGGCCGGATCAGCAATGGCGCCGTGGTCGAGCGCGGCGTGCCGACGACCTTCGCGCGCAACGGCAACCTGTTCCTGGAATTGAACGAACTGGATTTCGGCACGGCGCAGAACGTCGTCACGGCCTTGAACCGGCATTTCGGCGGCGCGGTCTCCCAGGTCATCGACGGCAGGACGGTGCGGGTACAGGCGCCGACCGATCCCGCCGCCCAGGCAGCCTTCATTTCGCAATTGGAGAACCTGCAGGTCACGCGGGCGCCGGCCTCCGCCAAGGTCATCGTCAATGCCCGTACCGGTTCCGTGGTCATGAACCGCACCGTCATGCTCGAGGAATCCGCCGTCGCCCACGGGAACCTGTCGGTGGTGGTGAACCAGACCAACGCCGTGTCGCAGCCGAACACGCCGTTCGGTGGCGGCCAGACGGTGGTGGTGCCGAATACCCAGATCGACGTCCGCCAGGAAAACGGTTCGCTGCAGCACGTGCGCACCAGCGCCAACCTGGCCGATGTGGTCCGCGCGCTGAATGCGCTGGGCGCGACGCCGCAGGATCTGCTGGCCATCCTCCAGGCCATGCAGACCGCCGGCGCGCTGCGCGCCGAGCTGGAGATCATCTAAGCCATGGCTCTGGGCTCATCCCTTACCACGGGCGCCGGCCAGCCTTCGATTTTCGATTTCGGCTCGCTGTCCAGCCTGCATCACGACGTGACGAGCCAGCCGGCCTCGGCGGAGAAACAGGCCGAGGTCGCGCGCCAGTTCGAGGCCGTATATATCCAGATGCTGCTCAAGCAGATGCGGCAGGCCACTATGAAAAGCGGCCTGTTCGATTCGAACGAGTCGCAGATGGTGCAGTCGATGGCGGACGAGCAGTTGGCCCTGCAACTGGCGAATCCCGGCATCGGGCTGGCGCAATCCCTGTTGAAGCAGATGCAGGCGAACCAGCCGGCCGGCGGGGATGGCACCCAGGATGGCGCGCAGGATGGCGGGCAGGCGATGAAGCCGCTGGACCTGGCCGCGCGCACGGTCTCGTCCGGTTCGTCGAACCCCGAAGTCGCGGCGCTGCTGCGGGTGTTGCGCCGGGGCGGGGCCTCGGACCGCGCCCTTGCCGCCTCCGAAGGCGCGCCCGACCACGTGGTGGACTTCGTGGCGCAGATGGCCCCCGCCGCCAAGGCCGCGGAACGCCAGAGCGGCGTGCCGGCCCGGCTGATCCTGGGGCAGGCCGCCCTGGAGTCCGGCTGGGGGCAGCGCGAGATCCGCTATCCCGACGGCCGCACCAGCTACAACCTGTTCGGCATCAAGGCCGGCGATAGCTGGAAGGGCAAGACGGTCAATGTGCTGACCACCGAATACGAGAACGGCTCGCCCCGCAAGGTCGTGCAGGCTTTCCGGGCCTATAACTCCTATCAGGAGTCCTTCGCCGATTACGCCCGCCTGGTCGGCAGCAATCCCCGATACGACGCGGTGGCCGACGCCCGCGACGAGATCGATGCGGCGCGCCGCATCCAGGCGGCCGGCTATGCCACCGATCCGCGCTATGCCGACAAGCTGATCGGCGTCATGGGTCAGCTGCAGGGTGCGGCGGCCCGCGGCAGGGCGCCGGACGGCACTTCCTTCGGCGGCCAGGCGGAGCTATCGGGGACGGACTTCGAAGGCGCGGGGGATCCCTAGGGCCGGGCGGCGATGCGCCCGGATATCACCTTGGATTTCATTAAGTTTCGTCGACCTTTGCCGTTAAGCCAATATCCAGACGTTTGAACACGGTTAATCGAGAGGCATCCCCACCATGAGTTTGTACAGCCTGGGCCTGAGCGGTCTGAACGCGGCGCAAGCGGGGTTAACCACCACCGGCCATAACATCGACAACTCCACGACCGACGGCTATAACCGCCAGCGCGTCCTGACGTCGACGGCCGGCGCGACGGCGACGGCGGCGGGCTTTTATGGGCGCGGCGTGCAGGTCGATACGGTCCAGCGCCAATACGACAGCTTTCTCTACAAGCAGTTGGTGGGGTCGCAGAGCTCCAGTTCGTCGTATTCGACCTACCTGGACCAGGTGAGTCAGATCGACAACATGATGGGCAACGAAACGGTGGGCATTTCGCCCGCCCTGGCGGATTTCTTCGCCAGCGTGAATGCCGTGGCCAGCAATCCGGCCGACGCGGCGACGCGCCAGGATCTGATCGGCAAAGGCCAGGCCCTGGTGTCGCAAATCAATTCCGCCTACCAGGACCTGCAGACCCAGCGTGACGGCGTGAACCAGCAGATCAGCCAGGCGGTCAATTCCGTCAACGGCTACCTGAACCAGATCAACAAGTTGAACCAGGAGATCGTCATCGCCCGTGGCCAGGGCAACGGCAATGCTCCCAACGACCTGCTGGACCAACGCGACCAGTTGCTATCGCAACTGTCGCAGACGGTGGGCATCCGTTACACGACCCAGGGCGACACGGTCAATATTTCGCTGGAATCGGGGCAGGCGCTGTTGTCGGGCAACACGGTCTACTCGCTGCAGGCCGTGCCCTCGGCGGCCGATCCCTCGCGCACCGTTGTCGCGTACAACCTGCCGTCCGGACCGAACGGCGCGACCACGCCGGTCGAGCTGAGCGACGCCAAGCTGACCAACGGCACGCTGGGCGGCCTGCTGCAGTTCCGCACGAAGGCCCTGGATGTGTTCCAGAACCAGCTGGGCCAGATGGCCGCGGGGCTGGCCGTGACGTTCAACACGCTGCACCAGCAGGGGATAGACCTGCAGGGCAACGCGGGCGGCGATTTCTTTTCGCTGGCGTCGCCCACGGCCCTGACGGGCGCCAAGAACACCGGCTCGGGCTCGCTGACGGCGGACTACACCGACGCCAGCCAGCTGACGGCCAGCGATTACAAGATCACCTTCGACGGCACGAACTACACGGTGACGCGGCTGTCGGACAACACCGCCGTGACCGCCACGCCGACGGGCACGCCGCCCACGTCGCTGGCTTTCGACGGACTGACGGTGAACATCGCCGGCACGCCGGCGGCCGGCGACACCTGGACGCTGCAGCCGACCCGCAACGCCGCGCGCGACCTGGGCATGGCGATTACCGACCCGTCGAGGATCGCGGCGTCCAGCACGACCAATCCAGGCTCCGCCAACGGCGACAACGCCCTGGCGCTGGCGCAACTGCAGACCACGCGCAACCTGTCGGGCAATTCGCTCAGCGTGACCGATCTGTTCTCGCAGATCGTCAACAACGTCGGCCAGCAGACGGCCGATGCCAAGGCCAACGACAAGGCGCAGAGCGCGGTGGTGTCCCAGCGCACGGCGAATAACGCTTCGGTTTCCGGCGTGAACCTGAACGAAGAGTACGTGAATCTTTCGCAGTACCAGGAGCAGTACCAGGCGGCCGCCAAGATCATCGATGTCGCCAGTACGGTGTTCGATGCCTTGCTGGGCCTGAAGTAAGCATGTTCATCCGTTTCAAGATTAAGCGTCATCCGGAGTAACACAGCATGATCCGCCTGAGCACCTCCACGATCTACCAGAGTGGCCTGAACGGCATTCTGAAGAACGAGTCGGACGTCAATTACCTGCAGCAGCAGCTCAGTTCGGGCCGCAGCGTGGTGACACCTTCCGACAACCCGCTGGCAGCAGGGCAGGCGATCACGGCCTACCAGAACTTGAACATCACGCAGACGTACGGCAGCAATCGCGACGCCGCCAATCGTTCGCTGGGCAACGAGTCCAACACCTTGTCCACCGTGGTGTCGACGCTGACCGACGTGCTGACGCGCGTGGTGCAGGCGGGCAACGGCACGCTGGCCGATCAGGACCGCAACACGCTGGCCACGGTGCTGGAGCAATCGCGCGATGCCTTGTTCGCCCTGGCCAATACCACGGATGGCAACGGCCAGTACCTGTTCTCGGGCACCGCCGGCAATGCCGCCGCCTATGTGAAGGACCCGGTCACCGGCGCGATCACCTATAACGGCAATAGCGGCCAGCGGCTGGTACAGGTAGAGCAAAGCCGTCAGATGAACGTGTCCGACGTCGGCTCGGACATCTTCAACCGCGTATCGCCCGGCACGACGACGTATATCGCGTCCGCGGGCGCGGCGAACGCCGGTACGGCGACGTTCGCCGCGCCGAGTATCGCCCCCGGCGGCGGCTCGGGAAATAACTTCCAGATCGATTTCGCCAAGGACCCGACGACCGGCGCCGTCACCTATACGGTCACGACGACCGACGCGTCGACCGGCACGACCACGACCAGCGCCCCGGCCGCCTTCAACCCGGGTGATGCGATCGATACGGGAGGCGGCGTGACCATGGTGGTCAACGGCGATCCCGCGGACGGCGACAGCTTCACGATCAATACGGCCCAGACCTCCAACGTGGACATGTTCGCCACGCTGGGGTCGCTTATCACCGCGCTGAAGGATCCGGCGCAGAACGACCAGGCGGCACAATCCAAGCTGGTGAACCTGCTGGCGACCGCCAATAAGTCCCTGTCGATCAACCTGGACAACGTGTCGACGGTCCAGGCCTCCGTGGGGGCCCGCCAGAATGAACTGGATGCGCTGGATACGACGGGCACCCAACGCAGCTTGACCGACAACCAGACGCTGACCGATCTGACCCAGATCAACTACTACGATGTGATTTCGAAGATGAGCATGCGCCAACTGTCGCTGCAGGCATCGATGTCGGCGTTCAGCGCGGTCAAGGGCACCTCGCTGTTCAGCATGAATAAATAGTGCACCAACTCAATATGTGTTTCCAACGAAGAAACGACGGTTTGCTGGATAGATAACGATATGTTTACCAATTTGAAAGTCCGCACGTCGATCATCGTGCTGCTGGGTCTATATCTGGCGGCAATGCTGGCTTCGAACGCCGTCTCGTGGCTGGGCTTGAACTCCAGCAATAGCAAGCTCGACCAGGTCAATACCATCTACAGCGACCAGGTCGTCAATCTGTATGCCTCTTATGCCCAGGTGCTGCGCGCGCGCCAGGTCCTGAACAATGCCCACGAAATGATGCAGGGCAACCGCGCGGACGATGCCATGAACCAGGTCAACCGGGCCGCCGGCTTCAAGGCGGATGCCGACAAGCGCATGGCCCTGTTCGCCCAATCGCCGAAGCTGCCGGACACGGTGGAGATGGCGTCGGCCATCATGGCCAATTACAAGACCTACGCCGGCCTGATCGACGACCAGATCAATGCGCTTCGCTCGAAGCAGATCGATGCGTATCTGTCTTCCTCCAAGGCATCCTCCTCGGTCAACCAGACGCTGGACAAGTCCGTGCAGGTCATGCTGACCCACCTGGACAAGTCGACGGACGACATGGTCGCCGCCGGCCACAGGGACTTCTCGCTGGCGCGCACGGTGACGGTCGTCATGGTGCTATTCGCGCTCGTGCTGACGGTGGCCTGCTGGATGGTGCTGAGCCGCATGGTGCTGCGCCCGCTGCGCGAGGCTGGCCAGCATTTCGACCGGATCGCCGGCGGAGATCTGAGCCAGCACATCGAAGTACGTACCGCCAACGAAATCGGCATGCTTTTCACCGCGATCAAGCGTATGCAGGAAAGCCTGACACGCACGGTGGCCACGGTACGTCGCGGCGTGGACGAAATCAACGTCGGTTCGCGCGAGATTTCCGCGGGCAACACGGACCTGTCCAGCCGCACCGAACAGCAGGCTTCGTCCCTGGAAGAAACCGCGGCGTCGATGGAGGAACTGGCCTCGACGGTGAAGCAGAACGCCGATAACGCCCGCCAGGCCAATCAGCTGGCGGCGAGTGCCTCGGACGTGGCCGAGCGCGGCGGTTCCGCGGTGGCCGAAGTGGTGAACACCATGCAGGAGATTTCCGGTAGCTCGCGCAAGATCTCCGAGATCGTCAGCGTGATCGACGGCATCGCCTTCCAGACCAACATCCTGGCGCTGAACGCGGCGGTGGAAGCGGCGCGGGCGGGCGAGCAGGGCAAGGGCTTCGCGGTGGTGGCGGGCGAAGTGCGCTCGTTGGCGCAGCGCAGCGCGCAGGCGGCCAAGGAAATCAAGGCGCTGATCGAGGACTCGGTGACCAAGGTGGGCGCGGGTTCGCAGCAGGTCGAGCGGGCTGGCGCGACGATGCAGGAAATCGTCGCGTCGGTGAAGCGGGTGACGGACATCATGGGCGAGATCTCGGCGGCGTCGGAGGAGCAATCCAGCGGCATCGACCAGGTCAACCGCGCGGTGTCGCAGATGGACGAAGTCACGCAGCAGAACGCGGCGCTGGTGGAAGAGGCGGCCGCGGCGGCTGGTTCTCTGCAGGAACAGGCGCAACGCCTGGCCGAAGCGGTGGCCGTCTTCAAGATCAACGAAGGCCAGGTCATCGACGTGTCGGCGCAGCAGCTGGCGGGCGGCCCGGCGTTCGCGCAACCCTTGGTCAGCCACTGATACACCGGTACGCGATATGCAAGGGCGGCCTCGAGGCCGCCCTTTTCTTTGGATGCGTGCCACGCACGATTGCCACCGATCGGCGCCCCGCATTCCAGCTGTTCGCGCGGATCTCCACGGATTGCCCGGCCCCGGTCTTCGTGGCCGGGGGTCTTCCGCTCGTTTGGATCGCGCTATGCTCGCGCCGGCAGCGCCTGCCGCCGGCCGTGCCCTGCCGTGGCCGGCGATACTAGGTCCCGGCCAGCAATCCCGCTACCCGCTCCATGACGTTCACGCCTTCCTGGAACAGCGCGGCCAGGAATCCCGTGCTTTGCGGCAGTGCAACCGCAAGCAGGATCACGCCGGAGATAAGGGTGATGGGGAAACCGACCGCGAACACGGAGAGCTGCGGCGCGGCGCGGTTCAGGATGCCCATGGCCAGCTGGATCACCAGCAATGCGGCGATCAGGGGCAGGGCCAGCAGCAGGCCCGACGAAAAGACCTTGCTGCCCAGCTGCGCCAGTACGGCCCAGCCTTCGGGGTTGAGCGACGGCGTACCGATCGGCAGGATGGTGAAGGTCTTGATCAGCATGGCGAGCATCATCAGATGCCCGTTCACGCTCAAGAAGATCAACATCGCCAGGATGTTGAAAAGGCGCGCCAGGACTTCGGTATTGGCCTGCGTCGTGGGGTCGAAGATGGTTGCCAGCGACAGGCCCATCTGCAGGCCGATGAAATCGCCGGCCGTCTGCACGGCCGCGAAGCAGATGCGCATGCAGAAGCCCATGGCAATCCCGATGAAAATCTGCTGCGCCAGGATCCACAGTCCCGCCAGCGATCCTGGCGGCACGGCCGGCATCGGCGGCAGCGACGGTGTGATCACCACCGCCAGCACCGCGGCCAGCCCGATCTTGGTGGTGCGCGGCGCGGACGTTTCGCCGAGCAGCGGCGCGACCCCGATCAATGCCAGCAGGCGCGCGAAGGGCCACAGGAATGTGTTGATCCATCCGTACCACTGATCCAGCGTAAAGTTGATCATGGCGGGGCGGACCGGGTGCGGGTCAGGATACCAGGTTGGGAATCTGGTTCATGATCTGGCGGATGTAGTCGGTCATCATGCCGATCAGCCAGGGGCCCAGCAGGACCAGCGTGGCGGCAACGGCCACCAGCTTGGGGATGAAGGACAGCGTCATCTCGTTGATCTGCGTGGCCGCCTGGAACACGCTGATCAACAGGCCGACCAGCAGCGTGACCAGCAGCAGGGGCCCGGCCACGATCAGGATCATGCGCATGGCCTGGTAGGTCATCGTCATTACGGTTTCGGCATCCATGCCATGGCCTCCGGTTACTGGTAGAAGCTGCGGGCCAGCGACCCCAGCAGCATGTGCCAGCCGTCGGCCAGCACGAACAACATCAGCTTGAACGGCAGCGAGACCGAAATCGGCGGCACCATCATCATGCCCAGGCCCATCAGGACGCTGGCCACGACCATATCGATGATCAGAAAGGGAATGAAGATGGTGAAGCCGATCTGGAACGCCGTCTTAAGCTCGCTGGTGATGAAGGCCGGCACCAGGATCTTCATCGGTACCGCCGACGGATCATCCAGCGGCGGCTGGTTGGTCAGGTTGGCGAACAACGAGAGATCCGTTTCGCGGGTCTGGTGCATCATGAAGGTACGCAGCGGCTGCGAGCCCCGGTCGATGGCGGTCTCGAACGAAATCGCGCCATTGGACAGCGGCTGGTACGCGTCCTTGTAGATCTGGTCGAATACCGGCGACATCGTGTAGGCCGTCAGGAACAGGGCCAATCCCACCAGGACCAGGTTGGGCGGCGTGGTCTGCGTGCCGAGCGCGTTGCGCATCAGGCTGAGCACGATGATGATGCGGGTAAAGCCCGTCATCATCAGCAGCGCGGCCGGGATGAAGGTCAGCGATGTCAGCATCAGCAGCGTTTGCACGCTGAGCGAATACGTTTCGCTGCCGTTCGGGCCGGGTGTCGCGGTCAGCGCCGGCAGGGTGGCCTGCGCCGACGCCGCCAGGGGCAGGCAGGCCAGGGCGAGCAGTGCGAGGACCGTCAGCACATGGCGTATGGCGCCTGCTTCGCCGAACCGCGCGCGTAATAAACGTGTCATGGGGACATCCAGCCGTATCAGCCCCGACGCAGCGCCTGGCCGAGTTTGCTGGCGAAGGACGCGTCCTCCGGCAATCCGGGTGGCGTCGTTTCGGTGCGTCCGGGCGCGGTGCCGGCGGTCTTGCCGCTGCGGCGCGCCAGGAAAGAGGCCACCAGCGCGGTGGGCGCCTGGGGCGCCGGCACGGTCGCGCCGGCGGGAAGCGTGTGCAAGGGATTCATCTGGCCCGCGGTCACGCCGACCACCACCCAGGTGTCCGCCACTTCCACCAGCACGATGCGCTGGCGCGGTCCCAGGTTCAGGCTATCGACGATGCGCATCGTGCCGCCGGCCGCGCGCCCGGCCAGGCCCGCGCGGCGCGCGAGCCAGCCGCAGGCGAGGATCGCCGCGACGACGACGGCCAGGCCCAGGATGACACGGAAGGAAGCGGCGTCGGCCATGGCGGTTTCAGCGCCGGCCGTTGAGTCGGTTGATGCGCTCGGCCGGCGTGATGATGTCGGTCAGGCGGATGCCGTATTTGTCGTCCACGACGACGACTTCGCCCTGGGCGATCAGGTAGCCGTTGACGAAAATGTCCATCGGTTCGCCCGCCAGGCCGTCGAGCTCGACCACCGATCCCTGTCCCAGTTGCAGCAGGTTCTTGATGGTCAGCCGGGTGCGGCCCAATTCGACCGTCAGTTGCACCGGCACGTCCATGATCAGGTCGATGTCGGCGGTCGACTTCTCGCTGGAGCCGGACAGCGGCTTGAAAACCGACGCGGCGGCAGGCTTGGCGGCCGAAGGGGCCGGCGCGGCGGCGGCGGGCGTCGAAGCGGCGGTCTGCTCGGCCAGGGCGTCCGCCCAATCGTCGGCGGGTTTCAGGCCGTCGGCCTGGGTGGGCGGCGCGGCGCGCGACTGTTCGGCCAGGGCGTCGGCCCAGTCGTCGCTGGCGCTGGCCGCGCCGGGCTTGCTTTGATCGGGCCGCTCGGCGTTCTGATCAGTCATGGTCGGGGGCCTCGTTCTCGGGATCCACAGGGGTAAGCAGTTTCTGTACGCGCAATGCGTACTGGTTGTTAAACACGCCGTATCCGCATTCCATGACGGGCACGGCGTCCACGTGGGCCACGACGGTTTCCGGCACTTCGACCGGCAGCACGTCGCCGACCTTCATCTTCATCAATTCGCGTATCGACGACGGGATGCGCGCGAATTCGGCGATCAGTTCCACATCGGCGCTGCGGATCTGGCGCGACAACTGGCGGGCCCAGCGCTGGTCCACCGCTTCGAGCGTGGTTTCCTGCAGAGGGCGGGTCAGGATGTCCCGCACCGGCTCGATCATGGAGTAGGGCAGGCAGATGTTCAGGTCGCCGCCCGTGGCACCGAACTCGATGTGGAAGGGCGTTACCACGACGATTTCGTTCGAGCCGGTGATGCTGGCGAACTTCGTGTGCATTTCCGAGCGCACGTACTCGAACTCGATCGGATAGACCGCTTCCCAGGACTTGCCGTAGCTTTCCAGCGTCAGGTTCAGCAGGCGCCGGATGATGCGTTGTTCCGTGGTGGTGAAGTCACGGCCCTCGACGCGGGTATGGTAGCGGCCATCGCCGCCGAACAAACTGTCGATGACCAGGAAGACCAGGTTGGGGTCGTAGCTGAACAGGGCCGTGCCGCGCAGCGGCTTCATCTGCACCATGTTCAGATTGCTGGGCACGGGCAGGTTGCGCTCGAAATCCGAGTACTTCAGGATGCGGATCGACCCGACGGTGATGTCGGCGTTGCGGCGCATGAAGTTCAACAGCACGTTGCGCATGTGGCGCGCGAAACGCTCGTTGATCAGTTCGAGCGTCTGCATGCGCCGGCGCACGACGCGTTCGGGCGAGCTCAGGTCGTAGGCGCGTACGCCGTCCTGGCTTTCCTGACTGGTTTCCTTGCCGTCGCTTTCGCCGGTGACGCCCGCCAGCAGGGCGTCTACTTCGTCCTGCGATAGGAACGCCTCGTATGCCATGCTTATTGCACCACGAATTCGGTGAACAGGACGTCGGTGACGAACTGTCCATCGGGCAGGGGGGCGAAAGGCCGGTTGACGACCTTCATCACCGCGTTGGCCAGGTCGACCTTGCCCTGCGGGCTTTGCACGCTCTCGGGCGTCTGCGCCGACAGCAGCATGAGGACGCGGCTGCGCACTTCCGGCATGTATTTCTCGATACGCTGGCGCGACTGTTCGTCGGACACGCGCAGCGTCATGGCGATATGGACCAGGCGTTCGCGGTCGGCGCTCTGCAGCGTCACGGTAAAGGGCGTGATGGGGATGAAGATGGGGGCGGGCACCGCTTGCGGCGTTTGCGGCGGCGCGACGAAGGTGGTCGGCGTCGCGCCCGCCGGCGTCGCCTGTTGCGGCTGCCCGACGTTGATCTGCACGGCGGAGTTGGCCGCGCTGCGTTGTGAACGGGTGGTAATCATCCAGGTCGTGGCGACACTGGCGGCGGCGACGATCAGGAGTACCAGCAGGCCGATGATCGGGCGCAGGAACCGCGACGAGCCGCTGTTGCGCATCGGCAGGGTACTACGCGACGGCAGGGTGGGGGTTTTGGATGTCGCCATCTTTGATGGTGGTTGATTTACCGGGAAAACGGATATCGATTATCCGAGTGCATTTTGCCTGACTTGTGAGGCCAGGACGTAAGGGAAAAACAGGGCGAAAACTGGGTATCTCCGCCTATTGCTGGGAAGCCTCCCGTGGGCGTCGCGCGGCGCCCGGCGCGTGATGCCCGGCCAGGCTTCATGCGAAGGTATCGACCAGGCCGGCGTTGGCGCGCCGCGGGCTGGGGATCGCGATTTGCACTGTGTCGCCAGCCGTATCGGCCTGCGACTGCGTGCTTTGCCCGGCGCCCTGGCCTGGACGGTCGCTACCCTGGTGCATGCCGCCGAAGCCGGCCTGGGCGCCATGGTCGCTGACATTGGCCTGGCCCAGCGAGATGCCGGCCTGCGCCAGCGTCTGCTGCAACTGAGGCAGGGCCGATTCCACTGCCTGCCGCACCGCGGCGTGCGCCGATACGAAAGAGGCTTCGGCCACACCGTCGCTGAGCTTGATCGTCACGCGCAGCGGACCGAGATCGGGCGGGTCCAGGCGCAATTCGGCGGTGTGGGAATCGTTGCCCGCCCGATGGGTCATCAGCACGAGTTGGCCGCCCAGTTCCGCGCCCCACTGCGGCTGTCCGACAGGCGTCTGGATGGCCGGGCCTGGTGCGGCATTGGTACTGGCGGGGGCCGCCGGGGCCTGCCAGGCATTGGCCAGCGCTTGCGTCATGTCAGCCTGCGGGGCATGGGCGATGCCGCGCGGCGCCGTGGCGGTGGCTTCGGCGATGCCTTCCTTGTCGGCCGCGCCAGACTTGCCCTCGGCGGGGTTGAGGGGCGCATCGTCCTGGATGCTCGCGCGCGTCTCGCGGCCACGCGTGTCCATGGCGCTGGCGCCGGCGTTGCCGGCGGCCTCGGTCGTTCTGCCGTTCGCATGCCGGCCCTGGGGGCCCGGCGCGGGCTGATGCGCGCCTGGCGTCGCGGCGTGCGGCGTCGCCGGCGTGACGCTGCCCAGTACCTGGCCGGCGGCGGCCGGGTCGGACGCGCCGGCCAGGGCGGGCGAGCCCGCCTGCGCTGCGGCAGGCCTATCCGTGGGCGCCGTTGCGACCGGCTCGTCCGTCGCGGCGGCGGATATGGCCGGCAGGGACTGCGCGGACGGCGCCGGCGATGTCGTGCTTCCCGTGCCGGCGGCCGCGACGCCGCCGGTATCGGCGGCGCGCGCCGGGCCTTGGCCCGCCGTACCCGCCTGGGTGGCGTCAGGCTGTCCGCCCTGCAATTGCATGGACATCGTCGCGATGGCCAGCGCCTGCTGCGCCAACGACGGCGCGGCGTCAGCGGAACCTTCGACAGCGGTTTTGTCGTCGTCCTTGTGGCCGGCGTCCACGCCTGCACCATCCGTCGACGGCGTGGCCGTATTCTTTGGATCGGTGGCCTGTGCATCCGCCGTGGCAGGATGGCTGGCGTCGGCGGCCGCGGCAGCGGCATCCTGGCTGGCGCGCTGGCGCGCCATGACGTCGGAAAAATTGGATGCGTCGTTGCCGTCGCGCGGTCCGCGACCGTCGGATGCGGAAGTACCGGCGGCCTTGCCCGAAGGCGTGGCCACGGCAAGCATGGCGAGCGGGGAGGTCATGGTAGGCATCCTTTTGTTCAATGCAGTCCTCCGCCGCCCCGAACCAGGCGCGCGGAATACTCGTCAGTCAGTCGTTGTTCCCGGCGCGCATCCTCGCGCGCCAGCACCTGCTGCCGGCGCTGCGCCAGCGCGTCGAAGGAATTCAATTTGCGGCGCTCCTCGCGCCACCGCTCCTTGCCTTCTTCCAGATGCACCGCGGCCTGTTCCAGTACCGCGCGTTGCTGGTCGATCGCGTCGTCCAGCGTGGCGATGAAGCGCTGGTAGTTGTGGCAGTCGGCCGCGGACATGCCGGTCATCATGGCATTCTGCAGGCGTTGCAGATAGTCGGCGCGATAGTCGTTCAGCATGCTCAATTGCTGTTCGGCGTTGTTGCGCGCGACATGCAGGCCGCCGAGCCGCTTGGCGGCTTCGTCCGTGTGATCCTTGGCCAGCGAGATCAGCGTATCCAGCGGGAGTTGGCTAGGCATGCGATTCACCTGTCTGGAGGGTAAATTGCAATTGGGCGACGGCGGTGGCGTAGTCCACTTTCTCGCCGACGTTCTGCTGCAGGAAGGCTTCGAGCCTTGGATAGCGCGCGATGGCGTCGTCCAGGGCAAGATCGTGTCCGGGGGCGTAAGCGCCCACGGCGATCAGGTCGCGGTTGCGCTGGTAGCGCGAGACGACCTGCTTGAAGCGTCGCACCACGGCGAATTGTTCCGTCGTGATGAGCGAATTCATGGCGCGCGAGATCGATGCCTCGATGTCGATCGCCGGGTAGTGGCCGGCTTCGGCCAGATGCCGGGACAGGACGATGTGGCCGTCCAGGATGGCCCGGGCCGAATCGGCGATGGGGTCCTGCTGGTCGTCGCCCTCGGCAAGCACCGTGTAGAAGCCGGTGATGGATCCGGCCTTGCCGGTGGGGCCGGGCGATCCCATGCCGGCGCGTTCGACGAGCGCCGGCAGGCGTGCGAAGACGGATGGCGGATATCCCTTGGTGGCCGGCGGTTCGCCGATGGCCAGCGCGATTTCCCGCTGCGCCATGGCGTAGCGCGTCAGCGAGTCCATGATCAGCAGCACATCCAGTCCCTGGTCGCGGAAGTGTTCGGCGATGCGCGTCGCATAGGCGGCGCCTTGCAGGCGCAGCAGCGGCGATACGTCGGCCGGCGCGGCGACCACCACGGAACGGGCCAGCCCTTCGGGGCCCAGGTTGTGCTCGATGAATTCCTTCACTTCCCGGCCGCGTTCGCCGATCAGTCCCACCACGATAACGTCGGCTTTCGTATAGCGCGCCATCATGCCCAGCAGCACGCTCTTGCCGACGCCGGAACCCGCGAACAGGCCCATGCGCTGGCCACGGCCGACGGTCAACAGGCCGTTGATGGCGCGCACGCCGACATCGAGCACCGTATCGATGGGCGCCCGCGATAAGGGATTGATGGGAATCGCCGACAAGGGCGCCTGGTCGGCGCCGACCAGCGGGCCGAGGTCGTCCAGCGGCCGCCCGCCGCCATCCAGCACCCGGCCGAGCAAGGCATTCCCCACGGGCAGGTGGCGGCCCAGCGCCGGCTTGGCATTGCCATTGAGCACGGCCTTGCGGGGCAGGGGAATCTGCCGCTGCAGCGGAGGTTCGCCGGGCACCACGCGGGCGCCGGGCGGCAGGCCCGAGATATCGGATTGCGGCATCAGGTAAAGCGTATGGCCGTCGAAGCCGACCACTTCGGCATCGGCCCAGTGGTCATGGCCGGGCGCGATCTCGATGCGGCAAACGGCGCCCACCGGCAGGCGCAGGCCGGTGGCCTGGAGCACCAGGCCCGTGGCCCGCGTGACCCGGCCCGTTGCCAGCCAGGGGTCGGTGGAGTTGGCGCGGATGGAGCCGATCTGCAGTTGCGTGACCCACCGGTCCACGACCGGAATGGCCGCGCCGGAGACCGCTCCCATGGCCGCGCCGGAAATCTCCGCCTGGTGGTCGCTCATTCGGCGGCCTCCAAGGGCATATCCCGTCCCAGCGACGCCGCCACGCGGCGCCAGCGGGTCTCGAGCGTGGCGTCGATTTCTCCCAGCGACGTTTCGGCGCGGCAGCCGCCGCGGGTGATGGATTCGTCAGCCAGGACGCGCCAGTGACCGGTCCGGAGTTCTTCCGCCAGATGCAGCCGCACCAGTTCCAGGTCCAGCGGATGCAGCCACAGGCGCAGGGGCGCGCTGGCGGTCGGATTCATATGCAGCACTTCGCGCACCGCCGTAAGCAAGGACTCCGGCTGTGTCGCGACGGTCGTGCGCACGACTTGGCGGGCGATATCCAGTGCCAGGGTCAGCAGCGCCTGGCCCGTTTTTTCTTCCAGCTGCGCAAGGGAAGATGCCGTCGCCGACAGGATCGCGCGCAGGCGCTCGGCCTCCTCGGCGCCTTGCCGACGGGCGTCCGCCAACCCTTGCGCGAGCCCCGCCTGCCGGCCTTCTTCCAGGCCCTGGTCGTAGCCGCGCGCGCGGCCTTCGGCGATGCCCAGGTCGTAGCCTTCGGCACGGCCTTCCGTCAGGCCCTGCTCGTGGCCGGCACGGCGGGCTTGCTCGCGGACCACGCGCGGATCCGGTCCCGGGTCCGGTTGCGCTTCCGGCACGTTGACGACCGCGTCCTGCTCCTCGAACGACGCCAGGCGCCAGCGCTGCCACGAAGCGCCGGCGGACGACGCGGGGACGGCGCGGCGTTCAGACATACGTGTCGTCTCCCTGGCCGCCCAATACGATCTGCCCGCTTTCGGCCAGGCGGCGCGCGACCAGCAGGATCTTCTTCTGTTCGGCCTCGACCTTCGACATGCGGATCGGTCCTTGCGCTTCCAGGTCTTCCCGCAGCATTTCCGCCGCGCGGCTGGACATATTGCGCAGGAACTTGTCGCGCAGGTCCTCGACGGCTCCCTTGAGCGCCACCATCAGCGTGTCGTTGTCGACTTCCTTCAGGATCAGCTGGATGCCGCGGTCCTCGACGTCGAGCAGGTTCTCGAACACGAACATTTCGTCGACGATCTTCTGCGCGAGGTCCGCATCGCGTTCGCGCAGGCTGGCCACGACGGTCTCCTCGTCGGAGGAGTTCATCATGTTCAGGATCTCCGCCGCGGTGCGTACTCCGCCCATCTTGCTGCGCTTGGCGCCCTGGCCCGCCAGTACGGCGTTCAGCGTTTCGGTCAGCTCCGACAGCGCGGCCGGCTGCACACCGCCGAAAGTGGCGATGCGCAGCATCACGTCGTTGCGCAGGCGTTCGGTCAGGCGTGTGAGCACGGCGGCGGCGCGGTCGCGCTCCAGGTGGACCAGGATGGTGGCGATGATCTGCGGGTGTTCGTCGCCGATCAGCTCGGCCACGATGTGCGGATCCAGCCAGTTCAGCGCATCGATGCCGCTGCCGCTGTCGCCGGCTTCCAGGATGTCCTCGATCAGCCCCGCGGCGCGGTCGCTGCCCAGGGCCTTGGTCAGCACGGAGCGGATGTAGTCGTCCGACCCCAGCGTGACGGCGATGAACTGATCGGCTTCCTGGCGGAATTCCTCCAGTACTTCGGCCACATCCTCACGCGTCACCTGCTTGAGCTGGGCCATGGCGGCGCCCACCTGCTGCACCTCACGGGCGCTCAGGAAGCGGAAGACCTCGGCCGCGGCGTCTTCGCCCAGGGACATCAGCAGCACCGCTGCCCGGGTAATGCCATCGATGGGTTTATCACTTGGCATCTTTGCTCATCCAGGTACGCAGCACCATGGCCACCGCGCGCGGGTCCTTGTTCGCCATATCGCGGGCGCGTTTCATGTTGTCCTCGAAACGATCCATTTCCTTGGCCCTGGCATGCTCCTGGGCCTCGCGCACCGCTTCCTGCCGTTCGATCTCGGCCACTTCCGGGTCGATCGGCGGGTTCATATAGCGTTCGTAGATGGGGCGCACGAGGGAGCGCCATACCCACACCGCCAGTATCGCGAGGACGATCCAGCCCAGCGCCGTCTTGGCCAGCGCGATGTTGGAGGGATCCTTCCACCACGGCGTCGTCGGTTCGGCATCGTTGAACTGGCTGTTGACCACGTTCAGCGAGTCGCCGCGCGCCTCGGAATAGCCCATCGCTTCCTTGACCAGCGTGGTCAGCTTGTTGAGCTGGTCGGCCGGCATCGCCTTGGGCTCGCCCTCCTTGTCGGGCAGGTAGTTGATGACCACCGCCACCGACAGGCGCTTGACCGCGCCGACCGGCTGTTTGATATGGCTGATGGTGCGATCGACTTCGTAGTTGGTCGTGTTCTCGCGGCGCGTGGTCGACGGGCCCTGCTGGGCGGCGGTGGCGGTCTGCGCCTGGCCGGCCTGGCCCTGGGCCTGGCCCGGCTGCTGGGCGCCCGGCTGGCCGGGACGCTGGCCCGGTTGCGCCGCGGGGGGATTGGCGATGGGCGCCTGGGCGGCGGCCGGCGGTTCGTTGGTCAACGCGCCGGGCACGCCCTGGGCGGGGTTGACGCCGTTCTGCTGGGAATCGTTGGTCTGCTGGCTGCGCACGGCGGCCTGGCCCGGTTCCTGGTTCGGCCGATAGACTTCCGACGTTTCTTCGCGCCGGGAGAAGTCCATATCGACGCTGGCCTGGGCGTGGACGTTACCCGGGCCGACCAGGGGATTCAGGATGGCCAGGATGCGTTCGACGGTGCGCTGCTCGGTTTCGCGCACGTAGCGCGTCTGGTCGGCGTCCATGCCGCGGCCTTCGCCGCTGGGCGAGGACAGCAGGCGGCCGTTCTGGTCGACGATCGACACATTGCCGACCGTCAATTCCGGCACGCTGGAGGCCACCAGCCACGAAATGGCCGATACCTGGGAATCGCCGATACTGCGGCCGGGGTACAAGGTCAGGACGATCGATGCCGTCGGAGGACGGCGGTCGCGCACGAACAGGGTCTGGCGCGGCAGCGCCAGGTGCACCCGGGCGTGCTGCACGGCGTTCATGGATTCGATCGAGCGGGCTAGTTCGCCTTCCAGGCCACGCTGGTAGTTGATCTGTTCGGTGAACTGGCTGGCGCCGAAGCGGGTATTGTCCAGCAGCTCGAAGCCGACCGAACCGCCGCGCGGCAAGCCCTGTCCGGCCAGTTGCAGGCGCGCGTCGTAGACTTTTTCGGCGGGCACCAGGATCGCGGTACCGGTCTCGTTGAAGCGATAGGGCACGTTCATCTGGTTCAGGGCGGTGACGATGGCGCCGCCGTCCCGGTCGTCCAGATTGGAGAACAGTACCTTATAGTTGGGGTCGCGTCCCCACATCACCGCCGCCACGATGAGCGCGACGACCGCAGCCGCCGCTCCCAGCAATAGCGGTTTCGGGACGGTCCGCAGCTTCTCCAGCACGGGAAACCGGGACATCAGGGACGAAGTCAGGGTGGCCTGCTGGTTCATCGGCTGCCCCCGCTCGCCAAACGGCGCGAGTTCCGGGGATGTACGTGGGGGGAGGGCAAGTTACACATGCAACGTGCTTCGGGTATCGGAGCGTGGATTATGGCCGGGGGGGACGACATCCCAAGGGCAGAAAAACCTGGGTTTTTGGCGTCATTTGCCATTTATGTCTTGCGCGATACAAGAGCCGTTCTTCAAGAAGCCGAAATATCGGGTTTTTTGACTTCATTTGTGCCATATGGGGATGGCCGCGGGACGGTAGTCTCTCGCCACCGACAATAAAGGATAGATTTGCCATGGCAATAGCCGGACTGGCTGGTATCGAAAACATGCTGGAGCAGATGCGACAGGTCGTTCGCGTCGCGCAGGACGGCACGCCGGACGGCGTGGGCGGCGCGGGGCAGGTTGGCGACGGTTTCGCGGCGGAGCTTCAGCGATCCCTGAAGCGGGTATCCGGCGCGCAGACTGCCGCCGTGACCCAGGCCAAGGCGTTCGAGCTCGGCGCCCCCAATGTTTCCTTGAACGACGTCATCGTGGATATGCAAAAAGCCAACGTCGGATTCCAGACGGCGGTGCAGGTGCGCAATCGCCTTGTGGCGGCTTACAAGGAAATCTCGTCCCTGTCGGTGTGAGACTTGCCGGTTTTGTGCAAGAATCCTGCCCGTGCGGCACGCTTCGGACTAATTCCGTTATCGCCGTCGACGGTGTGCGATGCTTGACACTCTTACATTGCTTGTCGTAGCCGTAATCCAGTTCGAGATCATCGGCGTCGTGCTGCTGACAACATGGTTCATCTCCCGGCGCGCGCGCGGCGCCCTCGGAGGGGGCGGAGCCATGGCGCTGATCGCGGCGATGTGCCTGTTGCCGGTCTGGTATCTATGGGATACCGGTATCGCCCACATCGCCGGGTTTCATTGGATACTGCTTACGTTGATCGTGGTGGTGCCTTCGGGCCTGCTGCTTTTCCTCGCACTTCACCTGGTGCGTTCGGAAGCCATCTTGCGCGCCGTGCGCATTACGCGCAGCGGCCAGAGCGTGCTCGGCCTTTCGCAGGTTGCCGATTCCGAGGCCCTGGAAGAGGACCTGCGCCAGGCGATGCAGGAAACCGGACAACTTTATGTCCACTATCAGCCTATCTACAGCGCCGGTACCCGCACGCTGGTCGGGTTCGAGGCGCTCCTGCGCTGGAACCACCCGCATCGGGGATTGGTCGCGCCCATGCAGTTCATTCCGCTGGCGGAACAGACGGAACTGATCGTTCCGCTGGGCGCGTGGGTGCTCGAAACCGCCTGCGCCGAGGCGGCCACCTGGCCGGAACCCTGGTATCTGTCGGTCAATCTTTCACCGGTGCAACTGGAGAAAATCCAGCTGGTGCGCGATGTGCGGGCCGTCCTGGATCGCACCGGGCTGGCCGCCGAACGGTTGGAACTGGAGATTACCGAAGGCGTGCTGGTGGCGGCCGAGGGCGGCGAGATCTCGCGCCTGGCCGAATTGCGTCGCGCGGGCGTGCGGATCGCCATCGACGACTTCGGAACCGGCTATTCCAGCCTGGGCTATCTGCGCCAGCTGCCGTTCGACACCATCAAGATCGATCGCTCCTTCGTGCGCAACCTGGAAAGCGATTCCAGCGCCCAGGCCATCGTCGGTACCATCGTCGAACTATCTCGCCGCCTGAATCGCGAGATCGTCGCCGAAGGCGTGGAGACGGAAGGGCAGTACGCCATCCTGAACGCGCTGCAATGCCACCGCGTGCAGGGATGGCTGCTGGGCAAACCCATGCCCCCGGAAGAGATCGCCGTGCACTATTTCCCCAGCGCCCCCGAGGAAGCCGAAGTCCGGGAAGTGCCCTGGGTCGACCGGCCGGACACGGCCTAGGGCGGAAAGGGCACGGGCGCCGCCCGGTCCAGGCCGGGGCGGCATCGCGCAAGGCGCCCTGGATCAGTTTGCCGCGCGCGCCTTTTCCAGGCTCCCCGGATCAGTTTGCCGCGCGCGCTTTTTCCAGGCGCCACACCACCTGCTGCAGCCAGGCTTCCTGGCGTCCGTTCAGCGCGGCGAATTCCGCGCCGATGTGCGTCAGCGGATCCTGGATGCTCAGGCTGGGGCGCAGGGCCGGCGCGGCCGCGTCCGCCGGATTTTCGTCGGTCGCCGGCAACGGCTGGCCGGACAGCGGAATCACCGTGCGGACCTGCAGGTCCGTCGTGATGTTGCCGAAGTCGCCGAAGTCCAGGTAAACCTCTTCCATGATGGCGCCCGCGGCCGGCAGCTCGGTCGCCAGGCGCTCCACGCGCAGCCCGATACCTTCCACGGAAATGTCGCGGATCGCGAACAGGATGGGCTTGGACTTGGGGTCCGGACGCCATTGCCCGGCGCAGCGTACCGTGGTGCCTATGATGGACGCGCGGAACAGCTTGCGCCGCTGGATGCGCGAGACACGTTCCGGCAAGGGCGACACGAAGGCCGCGCTGCCATCGTCGAAGCGCACCAGTTCGGGGCGCGGGACCCGGAAGTGGATCTGGACACCGCCGTAGCCGTTGCCGTGGAACTGCAGCACGGTGCCGACACGCAGGCCGCGGCTATCGTTGGTGGCGAAATCCGAGCCGGCGAAATCGCGCGGACGCCAGAAGAAATGATCGGTTTGCTTGTCGATGCCCAGCACCAGTATGGCGGTCTCGCGATCGGCGGCGTCGCGGACCAGGGTCGTGCAGTCCTGGTGGGTAAGTTCGAATATGGCGGAGCGTATTTCCTCCGGCCGCGTCAGCAGAAAGTCCGGTTCGGGCTCTTTCAACGGCATGGCGATTCCAGCGTAGAGATCAATCGATTTTGTTGGTGGGCATGCCCGGCAGCGCTTTTTCGGGCCTTGCTTCAAGTCGGTACAGCCATGCCAGGAGTTCGGCGACCGCCAGGTACAGCTGTGGCGGTATGTGCGCGTCCAGGTCCACCTGCATCAACAGTCCGACCAGCTCCGGCGACTGATGCACGTACATGCCGTTTTCGCGTGCGGTGCGGATGATGGTGTCCGCGAGCGTTCCGTAGCCTTTGGCAACGACGCGCGGCGCGGTTTCGCCGTCCTGGTAGGAGAGGGCGACCGCGGCGGGGCGCGCCGTATCGTGGTCGGCGGAGCGCGGCAAATTCATGGCAGCGGCTCCGGCGCCGGCGCGTGCGCGCTCACGGTCAGCTGGGCCAGTTGCAAGCCGGCGTTTTCCAGGTGCTGGCGCAGATCGGCGCCGCCGGCAGCGATTTCGCCTTCGCTTTCGGGGGCCACGATCTGCAATGCCAGGCGTTGCCCGGACAGCGAAATGTTGGCTTCGACGGTGCCCAGCCGCGGCATGGTCAGCACCAGCCGGGTCGCCCAGGCCGCGGTCGCCTCGCCGGCGGGGTGCGCGGTTTCGTCGCGGGGTTCGCGCCGGATCTCCCACCACATTTCCGTGCCCGGCCAGGCCGTGCCCTCCCACGCCAGCGTCTGGTTGGCCAGCACTTCGAGCTGCTGGCGTACCAGCAGCGTGGCGTCCGGATGGATGCCGGGCGGCGCGGCGGGGGCATGACCCGGCGTCGAAGCCGACCAGGTGGATGCCGAACTACCCGCTGGCGAGCCATCGGCCTGGGCCATCATGGGCGCCGCGTGGGTGGGCAGGTTCAGGCGCGGATTCTCCGCCAGGATGGATTGCCTGGGTACCGGCGTCTGGATGGGTTGTGCCTGGCTGGCATCGAGCGCGGCCTGCGGTTCCCCGCGCAGCTGCGCGATGCCGCGTTGCCCATAGGCCACGTCGCCCAGGTGCGATTCATAGAACAGTCCGCTGCTTTCGATGGCTTGCCGCAGGGCTTGCGCCAGGGGCCCTGGCTGCGGGCCGTTCGTGTTCAGCGTGGCGGCCCGGGCACTTTCCGCGCCCTGCGCGCCGGACTGGCCGCCGGCCCGCGACGGGGCGTTACCGGCCATGTCGTCGGCGCCGGCCTCGGCGGCGAGGGCGGCGGTGGCCCCATTCGCGCCGCCCGCCGCGCCGTTCCGTGTCGCGCCTGCGGGTGCGTTCGTATTCGGGTTGCCGGCGCCGGCATCCTGTTGCCCGCCATCGTCCGCCGCGGGGCCCTGTACCGCCCGCGGTTCGCCCTGCGCCGCGCCCGCCTGGCCGGGACGTGTGCCCGCGGGCCCGCCGTCATGCCCGGCATCCGGTTGCGTCTCGGCGGACCACAGCGGTGCCTTGCCGGCGAGAGCCGGCGCGCTTTCCGGGTATTGGGCCAGCAGGGTCAGGATGACCCGCGCCGTCTGTCCCAGCGTGGTGGGGGCGGAAGGCGTGGTATCGGTGCTGACGAAGCGGCTGCGCAGCGCGGCCGCGAGATCGGCCTGCTCCGCGGCCTCGCGCAATGCCGCGCGTTCGCGTCCGGTCAGGTTGCCCAGTTGGTCGGCGCCGCGGCCCTGCGGATCCGGACGCAGCCCGTCGATACTGCCGGGCGGAATGACCGCATCGCGCAATGTCGCGGTGTTGCCTTGCTGAGCGAGCTGCGTCCCCAGCACGGCATCCAGCCGCTGGACCAGCAGCGAACTGAGCGCGGTAGGCCCTACGCTCATTGCCGCGCTCTCCTGTCGTTACGCGGCTCCCCAGCGCTCCCTTCGGGCGGCCGTGCGGAAGCGCGGACACGGGGGCCCTCCTGTCGCTTCGCGACATCCTCCCCGAGGGAGGACGCGCTCCCTTCGGGCGGCCGTGCGGAAGCGCTCATGCCACCGGCGCCTTAAACCCATAAGCATTGAGCGCGGCTTGTTGGCGCTTCATGCGGCCCAGCAGGTCGCTCATGCGCGCCAGCTCGGGAATCGCGAGGTCGCGCGTGTTGGCGTCGTTTTCCAGGATCTGCACCAGCATGTCGTGTTTCTCGCGCCGTTCCGCATCGTCGAGCGGTTCGGTGACGCCGATGGTGCGCAGGCGTTCGACGATCTCGCAATAGGTCTGGCCGAACTGGAGAACGCCGCTCCAGTCCTGGGCGCGTGCGGAGTTCAGCATCGCCGCTGTGACAGCGACGATCTCGCGATAGAGCTCGAGAATGATTTGCGAGGACTGGGACGACATAGATGGCCTTGTGGCGCGACGAGTATTATTGGGAGGTCCCGGGCAATCAGGTGCGGGCGGCTTCGCCGGGGCGGTCCACCGATGTCTGCCAGGCTTCCTGAAGCTGGGCCAGCAGCGCGTCGGCGGTTTCCAGCAGCGTGGCATCCACCTTCAGGTTGGCGTTGACCAGCGTGCGCATCACGTAGTCATAAAGGTTGTTCAGGTTGGCGGCGACTTCGCCGCCGGCTTCGAGGTCGAGCGCCTGCTTCAAGCCTTCGTCCACCAGGCGGATCGCCTTGTTGATGGCAACCGCGCGCGCCGGTCCATTGCCTTGCTCCATATGGATGCGAGCCTGGCCCAGCGCCGCGCGCGCGGCGGTGTACAGCAATGTGATCAGTTTTTCCGCGCTGGCGCTCATCACCTGCGTTTCCAGGCCGACATCGGCATAGGAACGCACGGAATAAGCGTTGTCGGGGCGGCGCGATGCGTAAGCCATTACTTGCTCTGGCCCGATAGGGCGGCGAATTGTTGCGTCAGGTACGAGCTGGTGCTGTTCATCTGCGCGACGAAGGCATCCAGCTGCACGAATTGCGCGCGGATATTGGCGATATCGGCGTCGATGCGGTCGCTCACGCTGTCGTACTGATCTTGCAGGGTCTTCTGCGTTTCGGTCAGTCCGGCCGTGCGCGAGGCCAGCAGCCCGTTGGAACCCAGGATGCCATTGATGGCAGTCCCCATGCTGGTGCCCAGCGCGGTCAGAATGTCGCCGACGTCCTTGGGGTTGCTCGACAGCGAGTCGTTCAGCGAATGCAGGTTCTTGCTATCGATCGTATTCAGGTTCAGGTCGAGCGTGCCGTCATCCGGGTTCGTCGTGATGCCCAGGTCCTGGATCGTCTTCAGCGTGTCGGTGCTCGATGCGAGTACGCGCAGTGCGCTCGACAGGCTGGACGCAATGGAACGGGTCGTGCTGTCGCCGGTAAGTGCCGAGCCCTGGTTCGAGGTCGGATCGTATTTCGTCAGCGACGTCACCATCGTTTGCAGCGCGTTGTACGAGGTGACGAAGTTCTGCACGGCGCTGACCACCCCGGAGGAGTCCGTCGCGACGTTGACCGTCACCGGCGCCGTCGTCAGATCGCTCAACGTAATGGTGACATTGTCGATATTCTTATCGAGCGTATTGGACCCGCTGACGATTTCCACGCCATTGACATTGACTTTCGCGTCGGTCGCCGCCACCTGTTGCGTCATGCCGCCGGTGGGCGTCGCCGAAGCGTCGTAGCCGATGGCGCTCTGGATGGCGCTATTGGTCGATGTGATCTTGGTGACGGCAGCCTGCGTGCCCGTGTCGGCCGACGTCAGCTGCAGATAACTTTTGCCGGAGCCATCGGTCAGGATGGCCGCCGTCACGCCGGCCGCGTCGTCCGCGTTGATCGCCTTGGCGATGCCGTTCAGCGTCGTGTTGCTGCTGACGTCGATGGTATGGCTGGTGCCGTCGGCCAGGGTCACCGTAATGCTGCCGCCGGTACCGATGTTCTTGGTGCGGTCGGCGATGGCGCCGGACTTCAGTTGCTCCGCGGTGGCCAACTGGTCGACGCTGATCTTGTACTGAGCGGGCGTGGCGCCCGGCGTCGTCTTGACGGTAAATGCCTTGCTGTCGCCGACGATCGTCGCCGTCGTGGCGTTATAGGTCTTGGGGTCGGCCAGGGCGTTTGCCGCCGTCTGCAACGTCTCGATAGCCTGCTGCAATGTGCCGTAGGCGGATAGCTGGGTGGTGACCAGCGTCTGCTGGTTCTGGATGGGGACCAGCGCTTGTTTTTCGCTGTCTTGCAGGCTGTCCAGAATACCTTGCAGGTCCAGATTCGAACCGGAACCGAGGGACGTAATTGGCGGAAGGGCGGAAGTTGCCATCGTGCTGTTTCCTTGATGCGCTTATTCTGTCAAACACCTTGCCGGCCCGAAACGTCGGGTAAACGGCATAAGGCGGGCTTGTTCGGTGCTTTTCCGTGACGTTCGAATGGCGGGCGAGCCCTCACGCGCTGGTTTCCACGCCGCCGCCCTGGAGTTTGGTAATCATCTTGGCTATGTTCAGAACCGTCTCGCTGGGGATGGTCTTGATGGTGTCCCCAGTTTTCGAGTCCTTGATGGAAATCACCACTCGATGCGTATCGGGATCAATGTCGAATTGCACCTGGGTGGACCAGGCCTGCATTTGCTCGTTGATCTTTTGCAGCGCCCGGTCCAGCGGCAATTGCTGGCCCGGTGTCTGGCCGGAGGAGCCGCCATCGGCTGTCGTTCCTCCCGTGTCGGCGCTTTTCTGGCTATTTCCGGAGGGGGTCACCATCACGGCGGCATCGGGCAGCGTCGCAGGGTGAGCCTCGGCGGGCTGGACCGGGAGGGCCGCGGGGGCGATAGGGCTGACAGCCATAAGGACTCCACTTTCTGCTGTGCGTCGATGACGCAGGTTTTTGGGTAGACAACCTCGTAACGGCAGCTCTACGGGAAACTTTAGCCTGGCGCGACAGCCTTATCCGGAACCCGCCCCTGTTAAAATCCGGTTTGCCTCAGTTCGATTTCCCGCCATGTCCCTTTCCGTCCGTCCGGCCGCCGACGCCACACTCTCCCAGTGGCTGGCATACCTGGAATCGCTGCACCCGAAAACCATCGATCTCGGCCTGGACCGGGTCCGCCAGGTGGCGCAACGCCTGCGGATCGAACTGGACTGCGTCAAGATCGTCGTCGGCGGCACCAACGGCAAAGGGTCCACCTGCGCCATGCTTGAGGCCATGCTGCTGGCGGCGGGTTTCAGGACGGGGTTGTATACCTCTCCCCATCTGATCGATTTCAACGAACGCGTGCGGGTAAATGGCGAACTCGCCTCGGACGCCGACCTGGTGGCGCAGTTCCAGGCGGTGGAAGCCGCGCGGGGCGATACCTCTCTGACGTATTTCGAATTCACCACACTCGCGGCCCTGCGGGTGTTCGCGCAGTCCAGGCTGGATGCCGTGGTGCTCGAAGTCGGCCTGGGCGGCCGCCTGGATGCCGTCAATATCGTCGATGCCGATTGCGCCGTCGTGACCAGCGTGGACCTGGACCACATGGACTGGCTGGGCGACACCCGCGAAAAGATCGGCTACGAAAAAGCGCACATTTATCGCCCCGGC
The DNA here is from genome assembly GCF_002261215.1 of Bordetella genomosp. 11. Classification (NCBI taxonomy): domain Bacteria; kingdom Pseudomonadati; phylum Pseudomonadota; class Betaproteobacteria; order Burkholderiales; family Alcaligenaceae; genus Bordetella; species Bordetella genomosp. 11. The sequence goes on from NZ_NEVS01000004.1 coordinate 1,164,093, forward strand.
CGGCCCGCCATCTGCGCCGACCCCGTGCCGCCGCAAAGCCTGCTCGATCATGCCGCGGCCATCGGCGCCGACCTGTGGCTGTTCGGGCGCGATTACAACTATTCGGGCGATCGCCAGCAATGGGCCTATGGCGGTCGCGCGCAGCGCCGCAGCGCGCTGGCATACCCCGCCTTGCGCGGCGCCAATCAGCTGCTGAATGCCGCCGCCGCTTTGGCCGTGCTGGAAGCCCTGCGCGACCGTCTGCCGGTGCCGCAGCAGGCGGTGCGGCAGGGCTTGCTGCAGGCCACGCTGCCCGGCCGCTTCCAGATACTGCCAGGCCAGCCGACCGTCATCCTCGACGTCGGGCACAATCCGCACGCGGCGGCCGTCCTGGCGCAGAACCTGGACAACATGGGCTTCCATCCCTATACCTACGCGGTGTTCGGGATGCTGAATGACAAGGATGTGGCGGGTGTGGTGGCCAAGCTGGCCGGCCGTATCGACCGCTGGTATTGTGCCGGCCTGCCCGGGCCGCGCGGCGGCAGCGGCGAAGGCCTGGCCGAGCAGGTGCGCGCGGCGCTGCCGGCTCCCGGCTCCGGGGACGATGTGCCACTGATCGCCGCCTATGCCGATCCGGCCCAGGCCTATGCCGCGGCGCGCGCCCAGGCGGGCGAGGGTGATAGAATCGTGGTGTTCGGATCGTTCTTCACGGTCGCCGCCGTGCTCCAGTCGCTGGGGCGTAAATCCTGAGTTTTCCACCGCGCATCGGCGCGCCGGCTGCAAGGAATTCGTGCTTCATGGGCTTGTTTAATCGGAAAGATTCCGCAGCCGACGCGCAGACGGGCCGGCCGCGCCCGTCCGTATCCAGCGAGGCCCAGGCGGCCGAGCTCCGTTCCCGGGCGCGTCGCCGCCTTGCCGGCGCCGTCGCCCTCGTGTTGGCGGCGGTCATCATCCTGCCGATGGTGCTGGATTCCGAACCGTCGCGCGTCAGCGACGACATCCCCATCCGGATTCCCGACCGCAATTCGCCATACCAGCCCCCGGTTTCAGACCCCCAGGCGCCTGCCGCCGATGCTGGCGCCGCCAGCGGCGCGACGCCTGCCACGGCGGGCGTCGCCGCGCCCACGCCGGCTACGCCGCAGGGCCAGGCCGCGGGCCAGCCATCCCCGGCGGGACAGCAGCAGAATGGCACCGGGCAACAACAGGCAGGCGCATCGCCGCCCCCGGCCCAAGCCCGCTCGGATGCCCCTCGCGGCGCCGACCCCGCCCACGCCGATGCGGGACGTGCCGCGCCGCGTCCCGACACGCGCACAGAGCCCAAACCCGAAAGCCGGCCGGAAAGCCGGCCCGAAGCCAAACCCGCCGCCAAGCCGGAGCCGACCCCGCGTACCGACGACGGCAGCAAGGCGCTGGCGCTGCTGGAAGGCCGCGGTACCGCGCCCAGCGCGCCGAAGCCGGCCCCGGAGGCCCGATCCGGCGCGGACGCCAAGGGCAATTTCGTGCTGCAGATCGCGGCATATACCACCCAGGCCGACGCGCAGGCGCGCCGCGACAAGCTGCACGCAGCCGGCGTCACCAATGCCTTCGTCCAGGAAGCCAGCGTCGGCGGCAAACAGCAATACCGGCTGCGCGTGGGGCCGTTCCCCTCGCGCGAGGCGGCCCAGGCGGCCCAGGCGAGGCTGCGCACCCTGGGCTATGACAACGGTTTCATCGCCGCGCAGTGACCGGGTTCGATTTCGTCGTGCTGGCGATCATCGCCATCTCGGGCCTGTTGGGGCTGGTGCGCGGTTTGCTCAAGGAAGTCCTGTCGCTGCTGGCGTACATCCTGGCTTTCGTGGCGGCAATCTGGTGGGGGCCCATGGTGTATGGCTGGCTCGCTCCGTGGATCGAAACGACGGTGCTGCGCATGGGCGCGGCCTATGCCGCCGTGTTCCTCGTCGTGCTGCTGGGCGTGGGGCTGGTCAATATGACCTTGTCGGCGCTCATCCGTACGACCGGCCTGTCGCCGGCGGACCACGGCCTGGGCGGCTTGTTCGGGCTGGTACGGGGCGCGCTCATCGTGCTCGTACTGGTGACGGTGGCCGGTTATACGCCGCTGCCCCAGGAGGCCTGGTGGCGCGATGCGATGTTTTCCCATACGGCCACAGAAGCCGTCAAACATACAAAAGTGTGGCTTCCGCCTTCGCTGGCGTCGATGCTGCCGTATTGAACGTGGCCGCTTTGCCGCCATATTTCGGATAGAACGCAGTAGGATCAACAGGAAATTGCCATGTGTGGAATCGTAGGGGTCGTAGGGCGCGGGCCGGTCAACCAGCTGCTCTATGACAGTCTGCTGCTACTGCAGCATCGGGGGCAGGACGCAGCCGGCATTGCCACCGAACAAGGTAGCCAATTCAACCTCTACAAGGCGCATGGCCTGGTGCGCGATGTTTTCCGCACCCGCAACATGCGCGCGCTGCCGGGCACCAGCGGGGTCGCGCAGGTGCGCTATCCCACCGCCGGCTCCAGCGCCAGCGAAGAGGAAGCCCAGCCTTTCTACGTCAACGCGCCGTTCGGCATCATGATGTCGCACAACGGCAACCTGACGAACTGGCGCGAATTGCGCGAATCCCTGTTCCGCATCGACCGCCGCCACATCAACACCAATTCCGATTCCGAGGTCCTGCTGAACGTGCTCGCGCACGAATTGCAGTCCGCGGCCAGCGGTATTTCCCTGGACGACGATGCGATGTTCCGCGCCGTCGCGGCGGTGCACCGCCGTGTGCGCGGCGCCTACGCCGTGGTGGCGCAGATCGCCGGCTATGGCCTGCTGGCTTTCCGCGATCCCTACGGCATACGCCCCTTGTGTATCGGCCGGCAGGAAACCGAGCAGGGCGTCGAATGGATGGTTGCCTCGGAATCCGTAGCCCTGGAGGGCAGCGGATTCAACTTCGTGCGCGACGTTGCTCCCGGCGAAGCCGTATTCATCGACCTGGACGGCAAGTTCTATAGCCGCCAGTGCGCCGAAAACGCCCAGCTCGTTCCCTGCATTTTCGAATACGTTTACTTCGCCCGCCCCGATTCGCTGATGGACGGCGTTTCCGTCTATGACGCCCGTCTGCGCATGGGCGAATACCTCGCCGACAAGGTGGCGCGCAGCCTGCGCCTGGGCGATATCGACGTGGTCATGCCCATTCCGGACTCCTCTCGTCCCGCCGCCATGCAGTTGGCCGCGCGCCTGAACCTGGATTACCGGGAAGGCCTGATCAAGAACCGCTACGTCGGACGCACTTTCATCATGCCCGGACAGGCCGTGCGCAAGAAGTCGGTGCGGCAAAAGCTCAACGCCATCGGCCGCGAATTCCAGGGCAAGAATGTGCTGCTGGTCGACGATTCCATCGTGCGTGGCACGACCAGCCGGGAAATCGTCGATATGGCACGCGCCGCCGGTGCCAATAAGGTGTTTTTTGCTTCCGCCGCGCCGCCGGTGCGTTTCCCCAATGTCTACGGTATCGACATGCCGACGCAGCGCGAGCTGATCGCTACCGGTCGCAGCGACGAGGAAATCGCGCGCACCATAGGCGCCGACGCGCTGGTGTACCAGGATCTGGCGGATATGCAGCAGTCGGTGCGCGACCTGAATCCGGCGATGTCCCGCTTCGAGGCATCCTGCTTCGACGGCGACTACATCACCGGGGATATCACGCCGGAATACCTCGAGCGCCTGGGCCAGAGCCGCAGCGAAACCGACGAGGAGTCGCGCGGAGGCCTGTTGTTCAACATGGGCTACGCCGCCAACGACGCCTGAATCGACGCACCGGCGCGGGGATCCGCCATACTGGCTGCGGCGGATCCGGCGGCTGCCGGAGCGCCACCGCGCAGCGTCAGGCGCGCTTGAACAACGCGCGCAGGCTCAGCAGTGCCACGATCGCGAACAGCGCCAGGCTCCACAGGGCGTATTCGACGCCCAGCACCTTCACCGTGGCATCCATGCAGGTGGCGTAGATGCCGAAGACGGATGGCACCGCCGCATCCAGTCCGCTGCCGGCAATGAATTTGTCCGCGAAAGTCTGCGCGCACGACAGCAGCTTCGACGCGACGGTGTATTGGTAATAGGCGGCCCATATCCCGCACACCGCCAGGATAAGCGCGAGCAGCGCTCCCAGCCTCCGCAGGGCCGGTCCCGCGAACGCCAGGACCAGGCATACGATGCCGATCACGATATAGATCAGGCGCTGCAGTACGCACCATGCGCAAGGTTGCAGCCCGAAGACGTATTGGGACACAAGCGCGATGCCGACGGCGCCGAAAGCCAGGATGGCGATCAGTGTCAGCGTGCGTTGCGAAGTCGATGGCATGACGGTTTCTATCCTGTGACGGGAAACGGAAGGGGCGCGGCCGCCGCGCACGGCTTAGGCGTGGCGGCGACGGGCCGGCTAATTCCGGCCGACGGCCGGGACATGAGTGTAGGCTTCGACCAGCACGCTCAGCAGGAGTTCGTGCACGCCGTCCCAAACGATCTGCACGCCCAGGCACAATAGTACGAAGGCGGAGAGCCGCATGAAGACGGCGGTGCCGTTATCGCCCAGGCGGTACAGGAACTGGGCGGCGAAGCGCAGGCACACGTAAAGCGTCAGGGACGTGATCAGGATGCCGGGCAGCGAACCCGCCAATTTGACCAGGCTGACGATGCGGTCCGGCTCGCGCAGCGATGCTCCCACCGTGATGGCCGCCGCGATGGAGCCCGGGCCGCAGCTGATGGGAAAGGTCAGGGGATAGAAGGCCCGCGCCCTGGCCATTTCCGGGGTGAAGGATTCCGCCGCGCGCGCGGCGTTGCGCGCGCCGGCATCGGGAGAATTCACCAGCCGCCACGCGCTGGTGATGACCAGCAGGCCCCCGCCGACACGGACAATGGCCAGCGACAAACCGAAAAAAGTCAAAAGAACGTTGCCGGCCACCATCGCGATGGTCAGCATCACGCCCACATTGATGGCGACGCGCTTGGCCAGGGCCGTCCGCGTCGCGCTGGAGGCACCTTCGGTCAGCGTCCAGAAGATCGGCGCGACCGCCGGGGGATTCAGGAAGGGCAGTAGCGTGGCCAGCGCGAATAAAAAACTACGGCCGAAGACCAGCAGATATTCGTGCAGGAACATGGATAAAAGTGGCCTGGCCGAATGGACAAGTGGCGATTGTAGGGGGACGCAACCCTTTTCGCCATGCCGGCATGGCGTTAATCGGACGTCCGATTCCGCCGTCGAGATGACGGAATTTTCCGCTTGGAGAACATCCTGATAGCGTTTGCCGAACGATGGCCGAGGGCCGCGACGGGAGGGAAGGGGACGGGCGCGGCAGCAGGGACAGGGCCGGGAGGGCCATCCCGCGATGGCCCTTTCCGGCTTCTTCAGGCGAAGCCGGCATCCCCGGCGGTGCGCCGGTCAGGCGGCCGCGCGCTGCGTGCCGTCTCCGGCGAGCGCATCCAGGATCGCGCGCTCGAACTGCATCTGCGTCCGCGGCCTTTCCAGGGCTTCGCCTTCGATAATGAAGACGTCCTCCACGCGATCGCCCAGCGTCATGACCTTGGCCATCTGCAGGTTCACGCCGTGTTCGACGAAAACCCGCGCCAGGGCATGCAGCAGGCCGGGCCTGTCCGTTGCCGTGACGGACAGGCGCCACGATTTGCTGCGCTCGTCCGGCTGCAGCTCGGCCTGTGGCGGAACCGGGAATACGCGCGACATGCGTGACTGCCGCGAGCGCGCGTAAGGCGCCGTCCGCGTCGTACCGGCCTGCGAGAAGGTACGCGGGTCCTTCAGGCGTACCGCGAGTTCGTGCTCTACCAGCGCCGCCTGCGCGCGCAGGTCGCTGGCGCCGTCGGGCAGCAGCACGATGAAGCTGTCCAGCGCCCAGCCGTGCCGCGTCGTGTGGATGCGGGCGTCCTGGATGCTCAGGGACTTGGCGTCGAAATAACCGCAGATGGCGGCGAACAGGTCGGGCGCGTCGCGCGTATAGACCATGATCTGCAAGCCTTCGCTCTGTTCCGTGGGCCGTGCCTTCACCACCGCATGTTCCGGCGCGGGCTGGTGGTACAGATGGCGCGTATGCCAGGCGATATCCGATGCGTCGTGCCGCAGGAAGTAGGCGACGTCCAGCTGCTTCCAGAACGCTTCCCGTGCGTCGTCGCGCAAGCCGGCCAGGCGCGTCAGTCGCGCGGCCTCTGCCTTGCGGTGATTGAGGACGGTACTGGCGTCATGATGCGCGCCGCCCAGCGCGCCCAGCGTCAGGCGATACAGGTCTTCCAGCAGCTTGCCTTTCCAGGCATTCCAGACTTTGGGACTGGTGCCGCGGATGTCGGCCACCGTCAGCAGATACAAGGCGGTAAGGTGGCGCTCGTCTTTCACCGAGGCCGCGAATTCGCGCACGACTTCCGGGTCGGACAGGTCGCGCTTCTGCGCGACGGTGGACATCAGCAGATGCTGGCGGACCAGGAATTCGACCAATTCCGCGTCTTCCGGAGACAAACCGTGCTCGTGGGCGAATTTGCGTACTTCCCGAGCGCCCAGTTCGGAGTGGTCGCCCCCGCGGCCCTTGGCGATATCGTGGAAAAGCGCCGCGACATACAGCAGCCAATGGTGATCCAGTTCGGAAATCAACTGGCTGGCGAAGGGATACTCCTGCGCGTGTTCCGGCATGGTGAAGCGCCGCAGGTTGCGGATTACCGTCAGCGTATGCTGGTCTACCGTATAGACATGGAACAAGTCATGCTGCATCTGGCCGACGATGCGGCGGAATACCGGCAGGTAGCGCGGCAGGATGTTCAGCATCGTCATGCGGCGCAGTTCGTGCACGATGCCCGAGGGCTGCTGCAGGATCTGCAGGAACAGGCGGCGGTTGACCGGATTGCGGCGAAACTGCGCATCGATACGATGCCGCGCGTGCCAGATCGCGCGTACCGTGCGTGCCGACATGCCTTTCAAATGGGGGTGCTGCTGCATCACCAAAAATGCCCGCAGCAGCAGCGTCGGATTGCGCTCGAAGGCGTCGTCGCGGATGATGTCCAGCCTGTCATGCAGGCTGCGGAAATCGTCATCGATATCGCGCGCGTCGGAAGCAGGGCGGGGAAACAGCCTTTCCTCGATATTCTGGACCAGGATGGAATTCAACTGCGTGACCAGCCTGGCCGCCCAGTAGTAGCGCTGCATCATCAATTCGCTGGCGCGCCGCGTGGCGGTGGCCTTGATGCCGTAGACCTCCGCCAGCGCGGGCTGCAGGTCGAACAGCACGCGATCTTCGCGCCGCTTGGACATCAAATGCAGTTCGATGCGCAGGCGCTTGAATGCCTGTTCCGCGCGCCGCAGGCCGCGAGCTTCGGATTCCGTCAGCAAGCCCGCCCTGGCGATCTCCCGCCAGCTTTCGCCGAAGCCGGCCGCCCGCGCCATCCACATGATGACCTGCAGGTCGCGCAGGCCGCCCGGGGATTCCTTGCAGTTCGGTTCGAGCGCGTAGGGCGTGTCCTGGTAGCGCGCATGGCGCTGCTGCATTTCGGCGCGCTTGGCGCGAAAGAACACGGCGGGATCCAGGCGCGCCCGCATGGCCGCATCGAAGGTTTTCATCAGGGCGCGATTGCCCGCCAGCCAGCGCGATTCGAGCAGGGCGGTTTCGACCGTGATGTCCGCGTCGGCCTCGCGTTCGCAATCGGCGATGGTCCGCACGCTGTGGCCGGGCTCCAGCCCAAGGTCCCACAGGGCCGCCACCAGCCTTTCGATGGCCGATTCCTCGTCGGGAGACGGCCGGTGCGGCAGCAGGATGAGCAGATCGACATCGGAATGCGGATACAGCTCGCCGCGCCCGTACCCGCCTACCGCGGCCAATACCGCGCCGGGCGGCAGAGGACATTGCTTGATCAGGTCGCGCAGCGTCTGGTCGGTGATGCGCCGTAGCTCGTGCAGCAGCGGATCGGGCCGTTCGTGCTCCCGGAAGGCCGCGATGGCTGCCTCGCGCCGGGCGCGCATGCGCGCGCGCAGCGCCGCCAGGTCGGCGACGGCAGTGTCGGCCGACGGCGCGAAGGAAGGTTCGGCTTGCGTACTCATACGGCGGGGTCCTTCCGGTGTCGGCGGCGCTCAGGCCACCGGAACGGCGATGCTTTCCGTCACGAACTCGGGCGGGGCAGGCATCCCGGGCGAGACGGTCAGGACCTCGTAGCCGGATTCCGTCACCAGGATGGTGTGTTCCCACTGGGCGGACAGACTGTGGTCGCGGGTGACGACCGTCCAGCCATCCGAGAGCTGGCGGATTTCACGCCGTCCCGCGTTGATCATGGGCTCGATCGTGAAAATCATGCCCGGCACCAATTTCACGCCGGTTCCGGGCTTGCCATAGTGCAGCACCTGGGGGTCTTCATGGAAGCGCCGCCCCACGCCGTGGCCGCAGAATTCCCGCACCACGGAAAAACCGTTGCCTTCGGCATGCTTCTGGATGGCATTGCCGATGTCGCCCAGCGTGGCGCCGGGACGTACCTGGCGGATGCCCAGCCACATGCATTCATAGGTGATGTCGGACAGGCGGCGTGCCAGGATGGACGGCTCGCCGACATAGAACATCCGGCTGGTATCGCCGAACCAGCCATCCTTGATGATGGTGACGTCGATATTCAACACGTCCCCGTTTTTCAGGACCTTATCGCCCGGGATGCCGTGGCAGACCTGGTGGTTGACCGAGGTGCAGATGGCGCCCGGGAACGGGGGGTAACCTGGTGGCGCATACCCGACAGTGGCGGATTTGACCTGCAATTCATTGGTCAGGTAGTCCAGCGCCAGGCGGTCCAGTTCGCCTGTCGTGACGCCAGGCTTCACGAAGGGCGTCAGGTAATCCAGTACGCGCGCGGCGTCCTGGCAGGCCAGGCGCATTTTGTCGAGGTCGGCGGGGTCGGTGACTATGCCCATGTATCAGCTTGAGGATTGGCTTGGAAAAATAGTAGAATTATAGGCTTCCCTGAAAAAGCAGGGGGAAGTCGTTCGGGTAATGAACTCAGTAATCGACCAACTCGGTTGAGCAACTTGGCCAACTCAGGTTGACCAGCTTGGCCAACTCAGTGAGTTGACTCGACGGTTACTTTATCGACTGCTTTGAAATCGCGCGCCACGCCAACGAGGGTGTCGAAGGTAGTGCCGGTTACGGTCCCAGGGGGTCCCAGGGCCGCGGCGCACCGGACGATACGGGCCTGGCGCAAGTCCAAACCCTTGGAGATTACTATGTCCCTCATGCGCGAAATGCTGGAAGCCGGTGTCCACTTCGGTCACCAGACCCGTTACTGGAACCCGAAGATGGCTCCGTTCATCTTCGGTCAGCGTAACAAGATCCACATCATCAATCTCGAACAGACGGTTGGCAAGTATGTCGAAGCCACCAAGTTCGTCAAGCAATTGGCCGCCCGCGGCGGCAACATCCTGTTCGTCGGCACCAAGCGCGCCGCGCGCGAGCTCATCGCCGCCGAAGCCGCCCGTTGCGGCATGCCCTACGTCGATGCCCGCTGGCTCGGCGGCATGCTGACCAACTTCAAGACGGTCAAGACCTCGATCAAGCGCCTGAAGGATATGGAAGCGGTGGTCGCCGAAGGCGGCGCCGAGCGCATGATCAAGAAGGAAGGCCTGCTGTTCCAGCGCGAGCTGGAAAAGCTGAACAAGTCCATGGGCGGCATCAAGGACATGACCGGCCTGCCTGACGCGATGTTCGTCATCGACGTCGGCTACCACAAGATCGCCATCGCCGAAGCCCGCAAGCTGGGTATCCCGGTCGTGGCCGTGGTCGATACCAACCATTCCCCGGACGGCATCGATTACGTCATTCCCGGCAATGACGACTCCGCCAAGGCCATCGCGCTGTATGCCAAGGGCATCGCCGACGCCGTGCTGGAAGGCCGCGAGCAGAACCTGAACGGTCTGGTCGAAGAGGGTGGCGAGGGCCAGGAAGAGTTCGTCGAAGTCCAGGACGGCCAGGCCTGATTTTAAAGGGTCCGCGGCGCCGGCAAGCCGGCTTGCCGCCGCCGCGTGGGGCAAGACCCGGGCGTCCGCATGGACGCGCCCCCATATCGAAACGCCATGCCCCGGCTTGCCGGGGCATGCTTTAGGAAGAATGGAGCGAACATGGCTGAAATTACCGCCTCGATGGTCAAGGAACTGCGCGAAAAGACCGACGCGCCCATGATGGAATGCAAGAAGGCGCTGACCGAAGCCCAGGGCGACCTGGCTCGCGCCGAGGAAATCCTGCGCGTCAAGCTGGGCAACAAGGCCAGCAAGGCCGCCGCGCGCGTCACCGCCGAAGGCCTGATCGGCCTGTATATCTCGCCCGACGCCAAGCAGGGCGCCGTCATCGAAGTCAATTGCGAAACCGACTTCGTGGCCAAGAACAACGACTTCGTGGCCTACGTCAATACGCTGGCCGAGCTGGTCGCGACCAAGAACCCGGCCGACGTGGCCGCGCTGTCCGAATTGCCCCTGGAAGGCGGCACGGTGGAAACCGTTCGTACCGCCCTGGTCGGCAAGATCGGCGAGAACATCTCCATCCGCCGCTTCCAGCGCATGGAGACCGCCAACAAGCTGGCCAGCTACGTGCATAGCGGCAAGATCGGCGTGCTGGTCGACTTCAGCGGCGCCGACAGCGTCGGCAAGGACCTGGCCATGCACATCGCGGCCACCAAGCCCAAGGCGCTGAACGCCGCCGGCGTGCCCGCCTCCGACATCGCCACCGAGCGCTCCGTCGCCGAGCAGAAAGCCGCCGAATCGGGCAAGCCCGCCGAAATCGTGGCCAAGATGGTCGAAGGTTCGGTGCAGAAGTTCCTGAAGGAAGTCACGCTGCTGTCGCAGCCCTTCGTCAAGAACGACAAGCAGACCGTTGAGCAGATGTTGAAGGCCGAAGGCGCCGGTATCGCCGGTTTTGTGCTTTTCATCGTCGGCGAGGGTATCGAAAAGAAAACCACCGACTTCGCGGCGGAAGTCGCCGCCGCCGCTGCCGGCCGCGCCTGATAAGCTTCTCCTTATCCGTACGCATTGCAGCTTTTTTATTACAGGCCGGCGACTGACCGGCCTGTTTCTTGTCTTACACTTCCGTCGGGTCGTTTCCAGGGATATCGCTCATGGCCAGCAGATCGTATAAGCGGGTTCTTCTAAAACTGTCCGGCGAAGCGCTGATGGGCGATGACGCGTTCGGCATCAACCGAGCCACCATTGCCCGGATGACCGAGGAAATCGCGGAAATCGTCAACCTGGGCGTGGAGTTGGCCATCGTCATCGGCGGCGGCAATATTTTCCGCGGCGTGGCGCCGGGTGCCCAGGGCATGGACCGGGCCACCGCCGATTACATGGGTATGATGGCCACCATCATGAACGCCCTGGCGCTGCAGGATGCGCTGAAGCACCGCAGCGTCGATACGCGGGTGCAATCGGCCCTGAATATCGAGCAGGTCGTCGAGCCCTATATCCGCCCCAAGGCCTTGCGGTACCTGGAAGAGGGCAAGGTGGTGATCTTCGCCGCCGGTACCGGCAATCCGTTTTTCACCACCGACACCGCGGCCGCGCTGCGCGGCGCCGAAATCGGGGCGGAAATCGTCCTGAAGGCGACCAAGGTGGATGGCATCTACAGCGCGGATCCCAACAAGGATCCCACCGCCACGCGGTATTCCCGCATCAGCTTCGACGAAGCCATCGTGCGACGTCTCGAAGTCATGGACGCGACTGCGTTCGCGCTGTGCCGCGACCAGAAGCTGCCCATCAAGGTGTTTTCCATCAACAAGTCAGGCGCGCTGAAGCGCGCGGTGACCGGTGAAGATGAAGGTACCCTGGTACACGTTTGAATTGAAGGAGTCGCAATGAGCGTCGCAGACATTAAAAAATCGGCCGAGTCCCGGATGGCCAAGTCCATCGAAACGCTCAAGGTCAATCTGTCGAAGATTCGTACCGGCCGTGCGCATACCGGTATCCTGGATCACGTGCAAGTCGAATACTACGGCTCTCCCGTGCCGATCAGCCAGGTGGCCAACGTCAACCTGGTGGACGCGCGCACGATCAGCGTGCAGCCCTACGAGAAGAACATGGCCGGCCCGATCGAGAAGGCCATCCGCGAATCCGACCTCGGTCTGAACCCCGTATCGATGGGTGAAACCATCCGCGTGCCCATGCCCGCGCTGACCGAGGAACGCCGCCGCGACCTGACCAAGGTCGTCAAGAACGAAGGCGAGGACGCCAAGATCGCCGTCCGCAACCTGCGCCGGGAAGGCAACGAGGCCCTGAAGAAGCTGGTCAAGGACAAATCCATTTCCGAGGACGAGGAACGCCGCGCGCAGGACGAAATCCAAAAACTGACCGATCGCTGCGTTGCGGAAATCGACAAGCTGATCACCACGAAAGAAGCGGAGATCATGACCGTTTGACGCGAAACCCGCGCACGATCTTTTCATCCTCATGACTATCAGTTCCACCCAGGCGGTGCCACAGACCTCTGCCATCCCGCAGCATGTCGCCATCATCATGGACGGCAACGGCCGCTGGGCGACGCGCAGGCACCTGCCGCGCACCGCCGGGCACGCCAAAGGCGTGCAGGCCGTGCGGCGCGTCGTGGAAGCTTGCGGGCGCCGCGGCGTCCGCTACCTGACCCTGTTCGCCTTCAGTTCCGAGAACTGGCGCCGCCCGGCCGAAGAAGTCTCGCTGCTGATGCGGCTTTTCGTGCAGGCGCTGGAACGGGAAGTCGGCAAGCTGGATGCGCAGGGTGTTCGGCTGCATGTGGTGGGCGACCTGACTCCCTTCGAGCCGCGCCTGCGGGACCTGATCGAACAGGCCCAGGCCCGCACGGCGCACAACGACCAGCTGCATCTATCGGTCTGCGCCAACTATGGCGGACGGTGGGACATCCTGCAGGCCATGCGCCGCATGGTCTCGGAAAACCCCGCCCTGGCGCAGGCGCCGGAGCAGATCGACGAAGCCACGCTCAGCCGCTACCTTTCCATGGCCTGGGCGCCCGAACCGGACCTGTTCATCCGCACCGGCGGCGAGCAGCGCATCTCGAACTACCTCATCTGGCAGCTCGCATATACCGAGCTCTACTTCACCGATCTCTACTGGCCGGATTTCGGCGCCGCCGAATTGGAAGAAGCCTTCGAGTGGTACCGGACCCGGGAAAGGCGCTTCGGACGTACCAGCGCCCAGGTCAATGCAACCACGAACCGCTGATCGGGTACCGTTCCAATAAAAAGGCGGCAGAATACGCCATACCCGCCATCGCGGCGGGCTGCCCCAGACCAGGAGACTCCATGCTGCGCCAGCGTATCGTCACAGCCGTCATCCTTCTTGCCGTCCTGGCCGCTACCATGGCGGCTCCCACGCCCTGGCCCTTCATGGCCCTGCTTGCGCTGGCGACGGCCTGTGCCGGCTGGGAATGGGCCCGCCTGACATTGCCCGCGCAAGGCGGGCCCGGTGCCGTGGCCGTGGGTGCCGTGCTGGGTATCGCGGCCTTGTGCGTGACGTTCTGGTGGACAGGCGGCAGCCGCCACGAATTCGCCGACGAGGCGTCGCGCGCCTTGCTGTTCAATTGGTTCGTCCCCTTGTCGGCGCTGTTGTGGATCTTCGGCGGGACGACCGCGGTGGTACGCGGGCGCAGCGATGCACCGCCGGCCAGTATGGCCCTGACGCTGTTCGCCATCCTGGCGCTGATGGCGGCATGGGCGGTGCTGGCCCTGCTTTTCATGACGCGTGGGCCCGTGTTCCTGCTGACCTTGCTGGCCCTGGTATGGGCGGCCGATATCGCCGCCTACTTCGGCGGGCGCGCGCTGGGGCGGCACAAGCTGGCCCCGCGCGTCAGTCCGGGAAAAACCATCGAGGGGGCCATCTGCGGCATCCTCGCAGCCGTCGCGTGGATCGGTATCAGCAGCCATTGGGACGGCACTTTCGGCCATGCCCTGGTCGAACGCTGGACGCTGTGGGGCGCGCTGCCGATCGCGGCGCTGCTGGGTGCGGTCTCCATCGTCGGCGACCTGTTCGAATCCTTGCTCAAGCGGCGGGCCGGCCGCAAGGACTCCAGTAGCCTGTTGCCTGGCCACGGCGGGGTCTATGATCGCATCGACGCCATCCTGCCGGTGGCGCCGATAGCCTTGCTTCTCAGTGGAGTATTGTTTTGACTGCGTTTCAGCGTATCGCCGTGCTGGGTTCCACGGGATCGATCGGCGAAAGCACCCTGGACGTGATTGCCCGGCATCCGGACCGCCTCGCGGTGCATGCGCTGTCCGCCCATAGCCGCATGGAGAAGCTGGCGGAGCAGGCACGGGCCAGCGGCGCGCGAGTCGTGGTCGTGCCCGATGCGGCGGCCAGGGAGCGGTTTCTCCAGGCCTGGGGCTCGGATGCGCCGTTGCCGCAGGTCCGGGTGGGCGCCCAGGCCCTGGCCGATACCGCCGCCGATCCCGCTTGCGATACGGTCATGGCCGCCATCGTGGGCGCGGCAGGCCTGCCTTCGGCGCTGGCGGCGGCTCGCGCCGGCAAACGCGTACTGCTGGCCAACAAGGAAGCGCTGGTCGCCGCGGGCTCGTTGTTCATGGGCGCGGTCCGCGACCACGGGGCCGAACTGCTGCCCATAGACAGCGAACACAACGCGATTTTCCAATGCCTGCCCCATGGCGAGCGCGCCTCGGCCCCCACGCGGCCCGCCGCGGGTGTGCGCCGGTTGATCTTGACCGCGTCGGGCGGGCCATTCCGCCAGCACGATCCCGAACTGCTGCACGGCATCACCCCGGCACAGGCCTGCAAGCATCCGAACTGGAGCATGGGACGCAAGATCTCGGTCGATTCCGCCACCATGTTGAACAAGGGCCTGGAAGTCATCGAGGCCCATTGGCTGTTCGCCATGCCGCAGGATCGCATCGAGGTCCTGGTCCATCCCCAGAGCGTCGTGCATTCCATGGTGGAGTACGAGGACGGCTCCGTCATCGCGCAATTGGGCCAGCCGGACATGCGTACCCCGATTGCCTACGCGCTGGGCTTTCCCGACAGGCTGGCCAGCGGGGTGGGCTTGCTCGATCTGGCGCGCCTGGGACGCCTGGATTTCGAAGCGCCCGACCTGCGGCGCTTTCCCTGTCTGCAATTGGCGTTCGACGCTCTGGCGGCGGGGCAGGGCGCCTGCATCGCGCTGAATGCCGCCAACGAGATCGCCGTGGACGCCTTCCTGCGCGAACGCCTGCCCTATACCCGTATTTCCGCTGTCATCGCCGAGACCCTGGAGTGGCATGCCGGTCGGCCATCTGTTACCCTGAACCACCTCGACGACGTCCTCGCGGAAGATGCCGCGGCCCGTGCGCAGGCTGAACAAATCCAGGCGCGTTCCGTCCCCGCCGGCCGCTGATTCGCCGCGTCGCCGGGCCGCTCCGCCCCGGCGCCCGCGCGGGTGGCCGGGTGGCCTCACCAATTCGGTACTCGCTACATGCTTTTCACCTTGCTCGCCTTTGCCGTCGCGCTGGGCATCCTGATTACTTTCCACGAGCTCGGCCACTATTGGGCGGCCCGGCTGTGCGGCGTACGGGTGCTGCGATTCTCCATCGGCTTCGGCCGCGTGCTCCTGCGCCGGGTCGACCGCCATGGAACGGAATGGGCCGTATCGGCAATTCCGCTGGGCGGCTACGTCAAAATGCAGGACGACCCGCCGCCGGGCGCGACAGCAGCCGAGGCCGGGCAGGCCTTCAATCCCCAGCCTGTGGGCAAGCGCATCCTGATCGTCGCCGCCGGGCCGGTCTTCAACCTGATCCTGGCCGTATTCCTGTACGCCGGGCTGAATTTCGCCGGCGTACAGGAGCCGGTCGCCCTGGTCGCCCAGCCCGCGGCCGGCACGGCGGCCGCTCGCGCCGGTTTCCAGGCGGGCGACCAGATCGTTTCTATCGACGGGCAGGCGATAAATTCGTGGAACGACGCGCGCTGGCAGTTGATGGACCATGTTTCCACCGGCGGCCGCATCCAGATCGGCGTGAAAACCGCGCATGGCGTGGCCCAGGAGCGCGATCTCACTCTGGGTGAAAGCTCCCTGGACCCGGCGCAGGGCGATCCCCTGGCGCTGGCGGGCCTGCGCTTGCGCGAACCGCAGCCCGTGGTGCGCGGTGTGATCGCCGGCAGCGCGGGGGAACAGGCCGGCCTGCGTGCCGGCGATGTCATCCTGGATGTCGACGGCAAACCGGTACAGGATGTCAGCGCGGTGGTGGGCAGCGTGCAGCAGCGAGCCGGCCAGCCGGTGCCGCTGCGTGTTCGGCGAGATGGCGCGGACGTCACCCTGACCGTGACGCCGCGGGCCGAACGCATCGAAAACGGCGAAACGGTGGGGCGCATCGGCGTCCAGCTGGGCGGCGACGTCCCCATGGTGACCGTGCGCTACGGCCCGGTGGACAGCCTCTGGCAGGGCGCCACCCGCACGGCGGATACGGCGTGGTTCTCGCTACGCATGATGGGGCGCATGGTCACGGGCGCCGTCTCGTGGCGCAATATCAGCGGGCCGGTCACCATCGCGGACTACGCGGGGCAGACGGCGCGCGTCGGCCTGGCAGCCTACATCGCTTACCTCGCCTTGATCAGTATCAGCCTGGGCGTACTGAACCTGTTGCCCATTCCCATGCTGGATGGGGGGCATCTGCTGTATTACCTGATCGAAATCGTGCGCGGCAGCCCGCCGCCTTCACGTTGGCTGGACATCGGCCAGCGTGCCGGGCTGGGCCTCCTTGCGGGGCTGATGGGCCTGGCGCTATTCAATGATTTCGCGCGGCTTTTCACCTAGGTGGTCATCGACGGACGCCCGCGGGACGGCCTGCGCCTTTCGCTTGGGCGTGTTCTGCCTTAAAATCCCCCGCCATTTGCACCAATAACTCCGCCGTTTGGACCACCAAGGATCGCCCAGGATGTTTTTCCGCTGGATGTTTAAGCCCAACAAGGGTGTTTGGGCGGGCCTCATCGCCATGTTGCTGCTGTTGCCGGCAATGGCGCAGGCCTTCGAACCCTTTGTCGTCAAGGACATCCGGGTGGAGGGCATACAGCGTATCGACGCCGGCACGGTCTTCGGCTACCTGCCGTTCAAGGTGGGCGACACGTTCACGGAAGACACCGCCACCGAATCGGTGCGCCGCCTGTACGGCAGCGGCTTCTTCAGCGACGTGCGCATCGATACCAACAACAATGTCGTCGTGGTAGTGGTGCAGGAGCGCGCGACCATCGCGTCGATCACCTTCAACGGCATGCGGGAATTCGACAGCAAGGCGATTCTCGAATCGTTGCGCAACGTCGGCTTCGCCGAGGGGCGCATCTTCGACCGGTCCATGCTGGAACGCGCCGAACTCGAACTCAAGCAGCAGTACATGTCCAAGGGCAAGTACGGCGTGGAGGTCACGTCCACGGTGACACCGCTACCCCGTAATCGCGTGGGTATCAGCTTCGATATTTTCGAAGGCGATGTGGCCCGTATCCGCGAAATCCATTTCGTCGGCAACAAGGCCTTCTCGCAGAGCGAATTGCTGGACCAGATCCAGATGACCACGCCGGGATGGCTGACCTGGTACACCGACACCGACAAGTATTCGCGCGAAAAGCTGGAAGGCGACGTCGAGCGCATCCGCTCGTTCTATCTGGATCGCGGCTACCTGGAAGTGGCGGTCGAGCCGCCGCAGGTCACGATCTCGCCGGACCGCAAGGACATCTTCATCACCTATACGCTGCACGAAGGCGAGCCCTACAAGGTTCGCAGCGTCAAGCTGGCGGGCAACCTGCTGGGGCTGGACAAGCAGATCGAGGCCTTGCTGCAGGTCAAGCCGGGCGAAACTTTCTCCGCCGCCAAGACGAACGATAGCGCCAAGGCCATTACGGATTACCTGGGCCAGCTCGGCTACGCGTTCGCCAACGTCAATCCGAACCCGCAGCTGGATCGCGCCAAGCACGAGGCCGATCTGACGTTCTACGTTGATCCCAGCCGCCGCGTCTACGTGCGCCGTATCCAGATCGGCGGCAATACGCGCACCCGCGACGAAGTCGTCCGCCGCGAAATGCGCCAGGAAGAAGCCGCGTGGTACGACGCCGGCGAGATCAAGACCTCGCGCGACCGTATCGACCGCCTGGGCTATTTCAACGACGTCAACGTCAAGACCGAGCCGGTCCCGGGGTCGCCCGACCAGGTGGACGTCAACGTGGACGTCAAGGAAAAACCCACCGGCATGGTCAACCTGGGTGTGGGCTATGGCTCCACCGACCGCGCCATCCTTAGCGCCGGTATCAGCGAAGACAACGTTTTCGGCAGCGGTACCAACCTGACGCTGCAGTTCAACACCAGCAAGACCAACCGCGCCGCGGTGCTTTCCCATACCGACCCGTACTGGACGAAGGACGGCATCAGCCGGACCACCTCCCTGTACTACCGCCAGACCCGTCCGTTCATCGATAACGATGGCGAGTACCGGGTGGATACCATGGGCCTGGGGATGAACTTCGGCGTGCCCATTTCGGAGTACGACCGTATCATCCTGGGCGCGTCCTTCGAGCGGAACAGGGTTCACCTGAACAGCGACTCGCCGCTGGCCTACCAGGAATATGTCGACCAGTACGGCGAATCGACCAATGCCGTGCTGCTGACCACCGGCTGGAACAAGGACACCCGCGACAGCGCGCTGGCGCCGACCCGGGGATACTTCACCAAGCTGCAGGCCAACGTGTCGACGATGGACCTGAAGTACACCATGCTGTCCGCGCAGCAGCAGTACTACCTGCCGCTGGGCCGCAGCTATACGCTCGCGCTCAATGGCATGGTGGACTGGGGCACCGCCTATGGCGGCAAGGACTTCCCGGTCATCAAGGACGTGTACGCGGGCGGCATCGGTTCCGTGCGCGGATACGAGGGCGCGTCCCTGGGCCCGCGCGACTCGCTGACCGGCGATTACCTCGGCGGCGCGCGGCGCATGGTGGCCAACGCGCAGCTGTACCTGCCTTTCCCCGGCGCCACCAAGGACAAAACCTTGCGCTGGTTCCTCTTCACGGACGCGGGGCGCGTGCAGCCGGGTACCGGCATGACCTGCACGGGCGGCAAGAACAACGAGGTAGAGGATCCCTGCGGATGGCGCTATTCGGCGGGTGTCGGCCTGTCATGGCAGTCGCCGCTGGGACCGCTGCAATTGTCCTACGGCCATCCGCTCAACGCGAAGCCGGGTGACGACACCCAGACCTTCCAGTTCCAGATTGGTACTGGTTTCTAAACGCTAATCAAAGGTGGCCGGATGTTTCCGGCCGCCCATAACCGCGCAAGTTTAGTGGCACAATAGCGGTTTGCTTGACCTTATCGGAAGGTGAAATTTTCATGATGTCTATTTTCGTACGCAAATTGTCCCGTTCATCGCGCAAAAGCTCCGCCTCTCTGACGGCTGTGCTGGCGCTGGCGGGCGCGCTGCTGCTGGGCGCGTCGTACGCGGCGCCCGCAGCTGCGCAAGGGACGAAAATCGGCTTCGTCAATACCGAACGTATCTTGCGTGAATCGGGCCCGGCCCGTGCCGCCCAGGCGAAGATCGAGTCGGAATTCAAATCGCGCGACGCCGATTTGCAGCGCATGGCGACCAATCTGCGCACCCAGGCTGAAAAGTTCGACAAGGACGCGCCTGTGCTGTCCGAGTCCGACCGCGCGAAGCGCCAGCGCGATCTCAGCAACATGGATGCGGACCTGCAACGTCGCCGCCGCGAGTTCCAGGAAGACTTCAACCGCCGCCGTAACGAAGAGTTCTCGGCTATCGTCCAGAAGGCCAATGCGGCCATCAAGAACATCGCCGAAAAAGAAAACTACGATCTGATCGTGCAGGACGCGGTAACGGTCAGCCCGCGCGTGGACATCACGGATAAAGTGATCCAGGCCCTTGGGAAGTAAGCGCCGCCTATGCCGGTTCTGCTAGATCCCGTTCGCGCGCCGTTACTCGACGAGCTATTGGCGGATACCGACACCCAAGGCCTGACATGGCAGCTCAGCGCCCCGCCCGGCGGGGTGCTTCCCAGGATCCAAGGACTGGGAACGCTGGCCTCTTCCGGGCCGGGCGAAATCAGTTTTCTCTCCAATCCCCGCTACCAGAGCCAGCTACCCGCGACGCGGGCTGGCGCCGTGATCGTCACGCCGGATGTGGAGCAGGCCTTGTCGGCCCAATCCCCTCCGCCTGGCTTTGCCCGGGTGGTAACCGCCAATCCTTACCTGCTGTATGCCCGTATCGCCCAGTGGTTCGACCGGGCGCGGCAGCCGTCGCTGCCGGCCGGTGTACACCCGTCGGCCGTCGTCGCTGACGATGCGGTGATCGAGGCTGGTGTGCGCATCGGCCCGCATTGCGTGGTCGAAGCCGGCGCGCGCGTGGGACGGGATAGCGTGCTGGGCCCCGGTTGCGTCATCGGTGCGGGGTCGTCCATCGGCGCCGGGGCGCTCTTGCACGCCAGGGTGACGTTGTATGCAGGCGTAACCGTTGGGGCACGCGCGATCATCCATTCCGGAGCGGTACTCGGGGCGGATGGCTTCGGTTTCGCGCCGGATCCGGTGCGGGGCAAGGGTGCCTGGGGTAAGATCCCGCAGTTTGGCGGGGTGAATGTCGGCGACGACGTGGAGATCGGGGCCAACACGACCATCGACCGCGGCGCGCTGGAAGACACCGTCATCGGCGACGGTGTCAAGCTGGACAACCAGATCATGGTGGCGCACAACGTGCGGATCGGTGCCCATACGGCGGTTGCCGCCTGCGTCGGGATTGCCGGATCCACCACGATAGGCGAACGTTGCACCATAGGCGGGGCTTCGATGCTGTCGGGCCATCTGACGCTGGCGGACGACGTTCACATTTCCGGCGGTACCGCCATTACGTCGAATATTTCCAAGCCTGGGCGTTACACAGGGGTGTATCCGTATGCGGAGCACGGCGACTGGCAGCGCAACGCCGCCGTCATTCAGCAACTGGGTCAGTTGCGACGCCGTGTGCGGACACTCGAACAGGGATAACATCGCGTGCACGGCTGGCAGGCCGCGCCGTAAAAGAATTGCAATGCAGGAACATACTCATGGAACTCGACATTAAGGGGATCCTGGATCGCTTGCCGCATCGATATCCGATGCTGTTGATCGACCGCGTGATCGACATCCAGCCCGGCAAATCCATCGTCGCCCTGAAGAACGTCTCGATCAACGAACCGTTCTTCACCGGACATTTTCCGCATCACCCCGTGATGCCGGGTGTACTGATCCTCGAAGCCATGGCCCAGGCGGCCGCGTTGTTCTCGTTCTCGGACGCGTCCGCGCTCAAGAGCGACGAGGCGTCAGGTTCATCCACGGTGTATTACTTCGTCGGTATCGATGGGGCACGCTTCCGGCGGCCCGTTGTGCCCGGCGACCAGTTGCGCATCGAGGTCGACGCCGAGCGCCTGAGCCGCAGTATCTGCAAATATGCGGGACGCGCGCTCGTGGACGGGCAGTTGGTCGCCGAAGCCAAACTCATGTGTGCCATCCGCAGCCTGGAAGCATAAATGACCGGTCACATTCATCCCACCGCCGTGGTCGACCCGGCCGCGGAAATCGACAGCTCCGTGGTTATCGGTCCGTACAGCGTTGTCGGGCCGCAGGTGCGCATCGGCGCGGGGACTGAGATCGGAGCCCATTGCGTGATCGACGGTGTCACCACCATTGGACGCGACAACCGGTTCTACCGGTTCTGCTCCATAGGTGGCATGCCGCAGGACAAGAAGTACCACGGAGAACCGACCCGTCTGGAGATCGGCGATCGCAACACCGTCCGCGAATTCACGACCTTCAATACCGGTACCGTGCAGGACGGCGGGGTGACCACCCTGGGCGATGACAACTGGATCATGGCGTATGTGCATATCGCGCATGACTGCCATATCGGCAACAACACCATCCTCGCGAATGCCGTGCAACTGGGCGGGCATGTGCGGGTCGGCGACTGGGCGATCCTGGGCGGACTGACGGGCGTGCACCAGTTCAGCACGGTCGGCGCGCACAGCATGACCGGTGGAAACAGTTCGCTGATGCAGGATACGCCGCCCTATGTGCTGGCGGCCGGCAATCCCTGCCGCCCGGTCGGCATCAATATCGAAGGGCTGAAGCGCCGCGGGTTTTCGCCGGCCGTCATATCGGCGCTGCGCGATTCCTACAAAGCCATCTACCGTCGCGGCCTGTCGCTGGACGAGGCGCGCGCCGAACTGCGCGAGCGTCAGCAAACGGAGCCCGAAACGCGCGAAGTCCTGCAGGTCATGCTGGACTTCCTGGATCAATCGCGCCGCGGCATCATCCGGCCGTGAACATGCGTATCGGCATGGTGGCCGGCGAGCCCTCCGGGGATTTGCTTGCCGGCCGCATCATCGAAGGCCTGCGCGCGCGCGATGCGTCGGTCTCGTGCGCCGGCATAGGCGGCCCGCGCATGCAGGCGCAGGGTTTCGAAAGCTGGCATCCCATGCATGCGCTGACGGTCTTCGGCTACGTCGACGCGCTCAAGCGCATTCCCAGCCTGCTGTCCATCTACGCCGACGTCAAACGCCGCATGCTGGCCGAACGGCCGTCGGTTTTCGTGGGCATCGATGCGCCGGACTTCAATCTGAAACTGGAACTGCAACTGCGGCAGGCGGGCGTCCCCACCGTGCATTTCGTGGGGCCGTCCATCTGGGCCTGGCGCTACGACCGCATTCACAAGATCCGGCAGGCCGTTTCCCACATGCTGGTGCTGTTTCCCTTCGAAGTCGATATCTATCGCAAAGAGGGCATCCCGGTCACCTATGTGGGTCATCCGCTGGCCGGCACCATTCCCATGACGCCGGACAGGGATGCCGCGCGAGCGCGGCTGGGCATCGACCGTGGCGCGCGGGTACTGGCCGTGCTGCCAGGCAGCCGGTCATCCGAAATACGCGTGCTGGCGCCCCGTTTCCTGCAGGCAGTGCAACAGTTGCAGGCGCGCGACCCCGCGCTGCAATGCATCGTCCCCATGGTCAACGCCGTGCGCCGCGCGGAGTTCGAAGATTTCCTGCGTCAGTATCCGGTAAAGAATCTGCGCATCGTGACGACGCAGGATGTGGCGGCCGGTGACGGCGGCGACATTGCCGCCGCGACGGGTGGCCAGGCCGGTGCCACGGCGGCGGGCTCCCCAGCCCATGCCGCGCCGTCGGGATCTCCCGTCGCCTGGGCCGTCATGGAGGCCGCGGACGCGGTGCTGGTGGCCAGCGGTACGGCCACGCTCGAAGCGGCTTTGTACAAGCGGCCCATGGTTATCTCCTATGTGCTGTCGCCGTGGATGCGCCGTATCATGGCTTGGAAATCCGGGCAGCAGCGTCCCTATTTGCCCTGGGTAGGCTTGCCGAACGTATTGCTGCGCGACTTCGTCGTCCCGGAGCTTCTGCAGGACGATGCCACCCCGGACAAACTGGCGGCCGCGACCTGGCGCGCGCTTACCGACGAGGCTGGCGCGGCGCGTATCCAGGCGCGCTTTACGGCCTTGCACGCGGACCTGCTGCGCGATACGCCCGCGCTGGCCGCGCAGGCCATAATCGAGGTGGCGCATGGCGCAAAGTGACATGTTCGGCGACGAAGGCCTGCGAGAGGTCATTATCACGGGCGTCGACGAAGCCGGCCGCGGGCCGCTTGCCGGCGCCGTCTATGCCGCTGCCGTCATTCTGAACCCGGCACGTCCGATCGACGGGCTGGCCGATTCCAAAGTGCTGTCGGCGCCGCGCCGCGAAGAACTCGCCCTCGAAATCAAGGAATACGCGCTGGCCTATTGCGTGGCCAGCGCCAGTGTCAAGGAAATCGACTCGCTGAATATCCTGCGCGCCTCGCTGCTGGCGATGCGCCGCGCGGTGCTGGGGCTGGGCATCAAGCCGGGCTTGGCCCTGGTCGATGGCAATCAATCGCCGCGCCTGCCCTGCGGCGTCAAGACGGTAGTGCAGGGCGATGCCCTGGTGCCGGCGATATCGGCGGCCTCCATCCTGGCGAAGACGGCGCGCGACGCCGACCTGGTGCGCCTGCATGGCGTCTATCCTGATTATGGTTTCGACCAGCACAAAGGGTACGGCACCGCGATGCACCTGGAACGCTTGCGCGCGCACGGCCCTTGTCCGGAACACCGTCGCAGCTTTTCGCCGGTCAGGGATCTTCTGATCGCGCCATGAAACACATCGCCTCGCGCGAGAATCCGCTGGTCAAGTCCTTGCATCGCATCGCGGGGTCGGGCGGGCGGCGCGATTCGCAGGTCTTGCTGGACGGCGTGCATCTGTGCCAGGCCTGGCTACGGCACCATGGCAAGCCGCTGCGCGCGGTCTTCGATGCAGCCCGCCTGGACCAGCCGGAGCTCGCGGACCTTGCCCAGGCCCTGCCTGACGAGATCTGTGTCAGCCTGGAAGGCCGGCTGCTCCATGCTCTGGCCAGTGTGGAAAGCGACCAGGGGGTCGCCTTCCTCGTCCAGCCGCCGCAGCCCGAGTTGCCGTCCCGGATCGAGGATTCCTGCGTGCTGCTGGACCGTGTGCAGGATCCCGGCAACGTCGGCACGTTGATACGCACCTGCGCGGCCGCCGGCATCCGGCGCATCCTGCTGTCCGAAGGCTGTGCGGCGGCCTGGTCGCCCAAGGTGCTGCGCAGCGCGCAGGGCGCGCATTTCGCCGTCGCCCTGCACGAACGGGTCGCCCTGGACGAGGTCTTGCCGCGTTTGGGCGTGCCGCTAGTCGCCACCGCCTTGCAGGAATCGATCTCCCTCTACGACGCCAACCTGCCGCCGTGCTGTGCCTGGATCTTCGGGCACGAGGGGCAGGGCATCGACCCCGCGCTGCTGCAGGCGGCCGACCTGCGGGTCCGCATCCCCCACGACGTGCAGGCGGTCGAATCGCTGAACGTCGCCGTGGCGGCCGCCATCTGCCTGTTCGAGCAGCGGCGCCGCTTCCCCGGTGGACCGGCGGGAGAATAATCCCCCGGTTTTGCAGCGCCTGGCGCTATCCCGCGCGATGCGTGACAGCGCCAGGACGCCGGCCGCGCCGGCGCGTCCTCAGTAGGCGCCACGCTCCAGGCCGACTTCCTGCAGGACGGTCGTCGAGATCTCCTCGATGGACTTGGTCGTCGTGGACAGCCATTCGATGCCTTCGCGGCGCATCAGGCGTTCGGCCTCCGCCACCTCGTAGCGGCATTGCTCGATCGAGGCATAGGGGCTGTTCGGGCGGCGTTCGTGGCGCACCTCCGCCAGGCGCTCCGGCTGGATCGACAGGCCGAAGAGCTTTGCCCGGTGGGGGGCCAGCGTCGCGGGCAGGACGCCGCGCTCGAAATCGTCCGGAACCAGCGGGAAGTTGGCGGCCTTGATGGCGTACTGCATGGCCAGGTACAGGCTGGTCGGCGTCTTGCCGCAGCGCGAGACGCCGACCAGGATGACATCCGCCTGCCCGAGGTTTGTAACGAACTGCCCGTCGTCGTGGGACAGGCTGAAATTGATGGCGTCGATGCGGTTGCGGTATTTTTCGCTATTGGCGGCCATGTGCGAGCGGCCGATGGAATGGCTGGATTTCAGGCCCAATTCCTGCTCGATATGGCTTACAAACGTTCCAAACAGATCCAGGAAGATACCGTTGGCCTGGCGCACCCGCGCCATGATTTCGGGATGGACCAGCGTGCTGAACACGATGGGCTGCATGCCCGTTTCCGCGGCGTTGCGGTCGATGCGCAGGGCCGCTTCCTCGGCCTTTTGCAGGGTGTCCACGAAGGGGAGGCGGATCTGCCGGAAGTTCACGTTCTCGAACTGCGCCAATACCGAATGGCTGAAGGTCTCGGCCGTGATACCGGTGCTGTCCGAGACGATGTAGACGGTCCGTTCGAGCGGTGTGGTGGTCATATGTAAAAAATTCCAACGAGGCTGGAGGTAAGGCAGATCCCAACGGGTACAATCAGGCCCCGAAAAGTCACCCCAATGCGGTCCCAAGGCCAGTTTGGCCAGCGCGCGTTTCGCGCCCTGACCAAACTCGCTTTCTTTCCATTGTAAAAGGTGACTTCAATGTCGTATGTCGTTTCGTTCGAGCAGCTCCGCATGGCGGATGTGGACTCGGTAGGAGGCAAGAACGCATCACTCGGAGAAATGATCAGCCAGCTGGCGGGCGCAGGTGTGCGTGTGCCCGGCGGCTTCGCGACCACGGCCGAGGCTTTCCGCGATTTCCTGAAATCGTCGGGCCTGGACAAGCGCATCGCCGATCGTCTCGCCTCCCTCAATCCCGAAGATGTACGCGAACTGGCGACCGCCGGCGCGGAGATCCGCCAATGGCTGATCGACGCCCCGTTTTCCGCCGAGTTCGAACAGCAAATCCGTACCGCTTTCGCCGCCCTGGACGCGGACGGGAAGGGTACCTTCGCGGTCCGTTCCTCGGCCACCGCGGAAGACCTGCCCGACGCCTCGTTCGCCGGCCAGCAGGAGACCTTTCTTAACGTGGTCGGCATCGAAGACGTGCTGGACAAGATCCGCCACGTCTTCGCGTCGTTGTACAACGATCGCGCCATTTCCTATCGCGTGCACAAGGGCTACGCGCACGCCGATGTGGCATTGTCCGCCGGCGTGCAGCGCATGGTGCGCTCGGACAAGGGCGCCGCGGGCGTGATGTTCACCATCGATACCGAATCCGGCTTCAAGGATGTCGTGTTCATCACCTCGTCCTACGGC
The DNA here is from genome assembly GCF_002261215.1 of Bordetella genomosp. 11. NCBI lineage: Bacteria > Pseudomonadati > Pseudomonadota > Betaproteobacteria > Burkholderiales > Alcaligenaceae > Bordetella > Bordetella genomosp. 11. Next base: position 1,190,743 of record NZ_NEVS01000004.1, read on the forward strand.
CTGGGCGAAACCGTGGTGCAGGGCGCCGTCAATCCCGACGAGTTCTACGTCTTCAAGCCGACGCTTGAAAAAGGCCTGTATCCCATCGTCGGCCGGCGCATCGGCTCCAAGCTGATCAAGATGGAATTCGACCCCGAGCGTCCTCAAGGGCGTGCCGTGCGCACGGTCGATGTGCCGGTGTCGGAGCGCAACCGGTATTCGCTGACCGACGACGAGGTCACCGAGCTCGCACGCTATGCCGTGATCATCGAAAAGCACTATGGCCGTCCGATGGATATCGAGTGGGGCCGCGACGGCGTGGACGGCAAGCTGTACATCCTGCAGGCCCGCCCGGAAACCGTGAAGTCGCAGCTGACCGGCAACGAGGTGCAGCAGCGCTATCGCCTGAAGGCCACCGGCCGGGTGGTGGTGACGGGCCGCGCGATCGGCCAGAAGATCGGTGCCGGCCCGGTGCGCATCGTCGCCGACGTGTCGGAAATGGACAAGGTGCAGCCGGGCGACGTGCTGGTCACGGATATGACGGATCCCAACTGGGAACCCGTAATGAAGCGTGCCGCGGCCATCGTGACCAACCGCGGCGGGCGGACCTGCCACGCGGCCATCATCGCGCGCGAGCTGGGCATCCCCGCGGTGGTGGGCTGCGCCACGGCCACCGACGACCTGAAGGAAGGGCAGCCCGTGACGGTGTCCTGCGCGGAAGGCGACGAGGGCCGTATCTACGACGGTTTGATCGAAACCGAGGTCGAGGAAGTGCGCCGCGGCGAAATGCCGGCCATCGATGTGAAGATCATGATGAACGTCGGCAATCCGCAGCTGGCTTTCGATTTCGCGCAGATTCCCAATGAAGGCGTGGGCCTGGCCCGCCTGGAATTCATCATCAACAACAATATCGGCATCCATCCCAAGGCGGTGCTGGACTATCCGAATGTCGATCCCGAGCTGAAAAAGGCCGTGGAGTCGGCGGCGCGCGGCTATGCCAGCCCACGCGCCTTCTTCGTGGAAAAGCTGGCCGAAGGCATCGCCACGATCGCCGCGGCGTTCTGGCCCAAGCCGGTCATCGTGCGCCTGTCGGACTTCAAGTCCAACGAATACCGCAAGCTGGTCGGCGGTTCGCGCTACGAACCCGAAGAGGAAAACCCCATGCTGGGCTTCCGCGGCGCCTCGCGCTATATCGCGGAAGAGTTCGACGACTGCTTCCGCATGGAATGCGAGGCCCTGAAGCGCGTGCGCGGCGAAATGGGCCTGACCAACGTCGAAATCATGGTCCCCTTCGTGCGGACCTTGAAACAGGCGGAGCGGGTGGTGGAGCTGCTCGGGAAAAACGGCTTGAAGCGGGGCCAAGACGGCCTGAAGCTGATCATGATGTGCGAAGTCCCGTCCAACGCGATCCTGGCCGAACAGTTCCTGGATTACTTCGACGGCTTCTCCATCGGTTCGAACGACATGACGCAGCTGACGCTGGGCCTGGACCGCGATTCGGGCATGGAATTGCTGGCAGCCGACTTCGACGAACGCGACGAGGCCGTCAAGTTCATGCTGCGCCGTGCCATCCAGGCTTGCCTGGCGAAGGGCAAATACGTCGGCATTTGCGGGCAGGGCCCCAGCGACCATCCGGATTTCGCCCAGTGGCTGAAGGATGAAGGCATCCTGTCGATGTCCCTGAACCCGGATACGGTGGTCGATACCTGGCAGCGCCTGGCCGGCTGATCGGTCCCCGCGGCGCGGCCTGATGGCCGCGCCGGCCATGTTTCTCCTGGATGTCACGCCGCAGCGCGGCGGCTCGTCAACAACGGAGCAATCATGGCCTGGTCTATCGGTACTGCCACCGCCGCCACTATTGTGGCGGTGGTTTCTTAATCGAATTCCACGGCGCAACAACCAGCCGCTACCGGAAGCGCGCGCGGATCAGGCCTTGTTGGCCTGGTCTTCGCGCTTGAGCAGCTCGGCCTTGCGCCCGATTCCCCATCGATATCCGCCCGGCAGGCCGTCGGTGCGGACGACGCGGTGGCAGGGGATGGCCAGGGCGATTTCGTTGGTCGCGCAGGCGCGCGCCACGGCGCGCACGGCGGTCGGGGCACCGATACGCCGCGCGATCTCGGCATAGGATGCCGTGCTGCCCATCGGGATATTGCGCAAGGCCTCCCACACCCGTTGCTGGAAGGCCGTGCCGCGCACATCCAGGGGCAAGGAAAGCCCCATGCCGGGGTTTTCGATGAAGCCGACCACTTGCGCCACCCAGCGTTCGAATTCTTCATCGCCGCCCTCCAGGCTGGCCAGCGCGAACCGGTCCTGCAGGTTCTTCACCAGGGCTTGGGGATCGTCGTCCAGGGCGATCTGGCATATCCCCTTGTCGGTGGCGGCGACAAGGAGCGCACCCAGGGAGCATTGGGCGACGGCGAAACGGATACGCACACCCGCCCCGCGCTGTCGGAATTCCGTCGGTGTCATGCCCAGAATGCCGGGCACGCTTTCATAGAAGCGGCCGCTCGAATTGAATCCGGCTTCGTAGATGGCGTCGGTTACCGACCGCCCCTGGTCCAGTTCCTGCCGCGCCCGCGATGCCCGCACAGCCTGCGCATAGGCCTTGGGCGTAATGCCCGTGACGGCCTTGAATACCCGATGAAAGTGGAAGCGGCTCATGCCCGCCTGTTCGGCCAGGGTGGCCAGGTCCGTCGCGACGCCCGACTCCATGGCGCGGCAGGCCTGCTCGACCAGGGCCGCATGGGGATGCGCGGGCGGGGCGGGATGGGTCATGGGGCGCGCCGTGGGAGAAGACGCCGTCATCGTACCCTGCATCGCTGTGTCCTTTTTCACCGTCACGGCGACAGGATGACGGGTGCGGGCGCCGTTCGCACTCCGGTTTTTGCGATTTCCGTATCTGCTATCCATGGCCTTGCGCCCACAGGACACGAATCGGTATGCACGAATCGGTATGCACGAACCAGTATGGCCCGGTCGGGGCCGCCGGCGGAGCCGGCTTTGCCCTCTCTGAAAGGGAAAAGGCCCCGGAAGTCCTGGAAGCCATGGCGCAGGCCCAGGGCATGGGCCTGCTGCATGGCGCCAAAACTGAAAGCTGAGCGAATACGGACGGTTCGACCGGGACAGCGGTGCGTACCGTGTCGGGGCGCGATCAGGCAGCCACGGCGACGTGCAGTTCCAGGAAGCGGCGCAGCAGGGTGGCAGCCTCCGGAGTGGGGCGGATATCCCGTTTCAGCGCCGCGACGTCCAGGTTTTCCGCCGCATACTTCACCGTATTCCGCTCCAGGTTGTCCAGTACGAATTCCGGCGGGAACTCCGGATGGAACTGGGTGGAGACGATGGTGGGCCCCAGGCGCAGCATCTGATGAGCATCCATGTCGGAACTGGCCAGCACGATCGCGCCGGGCGGAGGCTGGATGACCGATTGCATGTGCATGGTCTGCGCGGAAAAGGGGCGCGGCAGATCCGCCAGCAACGGGTCCTGCGCCAGATGCTGGATCATCTGGGTGCCGACTTCGCGGCCGGCGGGGTTGTAGCCCACTTCGCCGCCCAGGGCGTGAGCCAGCAACTGATGGCCGTAGCATATGCCGAACATGGGCAGGCCTTGCGCGGCGGCGTCGCGCAGCCATTGGGCGGTCTGTTCGCTCCAGGGGGCACGGTCGGTCACCATCGCGGGCGAGCCGGTGATGAAGGCGGCGCGGTAGCGGGCCGGTTCGGCCGGCTGTTCGCCCAGGAATACCGGAACGACGTGGACGTCGTGCGGCGCCAGGCCGGCGGCCCGGCGCACGAAACCGGCGTAACTGTCGTGCGCGGTCTTGACGGCGTCCTCGGGATCGCCGGTGTGGATGATGAGAACGGGCAGGTCGATAGCAGTCATGATGATGTCGTCGCCCCGAAATTGGCTGGGCGGTGCACGATCATAATGTAGCGCGCGGGCGTACCCGTTGAAGAAGCGTGGATGCGAGGTTTTCATCCGGACAGCCGGCCGTTCGCCGCGTTCGCGTCCTCAATTTCTACAAACTCGTACAATCGGTGCCTGACGGCAAGAATAGGCGCAAGCGATGTGGATATGGTTCGGGCTGGCGGTGCTGGCACTCATCGGTGAGGTCGCCACGGGAACGTTCTACTTGCTGCTGGTCGCCACCGGCCTGGCCGCGGGTGGCGTGGCGGCGATAGGCGATCTTTCGCTGGAAGGCCAACTGGTCGTCTGCGGCGTGGTGGTGATCGCTGGCCTGTTGTTGCTGCGCGCCACCGGCGTGCTGTCGCGGCGCGGCGTCGATTCGCATCGCAATGCCAACGTCAATCTGGATATCGGCCAGGTCGTCACGGTGTCCGACTGGGCCGGGGCCCGGACGGCGCGGGTCTCGTATCGCGGTGCGAGCTGGGACGTGGCCCTGGCGCCCGGCAGCGATCCCATCGCCGGCGAGCAGGTCATCACCGAAGTCCGTGGCAGCCAGTTGATCGTCAAGCCGCGGCACCCTGTTTCCTCTTCTTCCGTCCAAGGCTGATGCCATGCTAGATCCCTCCACCATCGTCCTGATCGTCGTTGTCCTGCTGGCCATCCTGATCGTCGTCAAATCGATCGCGATCGTGCCGCAGCAGCACGCGTGGGTCGTCGAACGCCTGGGCAAATTCGACCGCGTGCTGTCGCCCGGCGCGGGCTTCGTGATCCCCTTCGTCGAACGCGTGGCCTACAAGCATTCGCTCAAGGAAATCCCCCTGGACGTGCCCAGCCAGGTGTGCATCACGCGGGACAACACACAGCTGCAGGTGGATGGCGTGCTGTACTTCCAGGTAACCGACCCGATGCGCGCGTCGTATGGGTCTTCCAACTATATCGCCGCCATCACGCAACTGTCGCAGACCACGTTGCGTTCGGTGATCGGCAAGCTGGAGCTGGATCGTACGTTCGAAGAGCGCGATTACATCAACACGACCATCGTCGCCTCGCTGGACGAGGCCGCGCTGAACTGGGGCGTGAAGGTCCTGCGCTACGAGATCAAGGACCTGACGCCGCCCAGCGAAATCCTGCGCGCCATGCAGGCGCAGATCACCGCCGAACGCGAGAAGCGCGCCCTGATCGCCGCGTCCGAAGGCCGCCGCCAGGAACAGATCAATATCGCCACCGGCGAACGGGAAGCCTCGATCGCCCGTTCCGAAGGCGAAAAACAGGCGCAGATCAACCAGGCGCAGGGCGAGGCCGCCGCGGTGCTGGCGATCGCGGAAGCGACGGCACGCGCCGTCACCCAGGTCGCGGAAGCCATCCGCCAGCCCGGTGGCATGGAGGCCGTCAATCTGCGCGTGGCCGAACGCTACGTCGAGGCTTTCGGCAACGTGGCGCAGAAGGGCAACACGCTGATCCTGCCGGCCAATCTGGCCGATGTGGGGGGCCTGATCGCCTCGGCGATGTCCATTGTGAAATCGACGGGGCAGAAGTAAAACCGACGGCCGGCAGCAACACACGCCGGTCCTTGCTCGACACGTCCGTCGATGTCCCCCTCCGTCGGCTTGCTCATACTCACGGCCCTTGCGAACTGCCTGATGCTGGCGGTGCTCGGGTCGTTGGCACGCAGTGGCATCCGGGGTATCCGCGAAGCAATACGCGGTGCCTCGCTGGTCTTCGTCTCGCTCATCGGTTTCGCCGCCCAGCCGGTGCTGCCACCGCTGCTGGGTATCGTCGCGGCCAATCTACTGATGGGCAGCGGCATCGCATATTTCTACGCGGCGGTGCTGTCGTTCTTCGGCAGGCCGGTACCGTATCGCCTGCTGGCCGCGGCGGTGGGCGCTACGACACTCGGCATCGTGGTGTTCTGGTACGTATGGCGCGATACCAACACACGCATCCTGATCGTTTCCATCCTGCATGCCGTATTGATGGCGGCGACGGCTTTGGCGATCCAGCGCGACCGTCCGCGCAACCGGCCCGCCTATCCGTACCTGTTCGCCCTGGCCGTGGCATGGTTCGAAGCGATAGGCCACGCGGTGCGCGGCCTGGTCTATGGCGTTCGCTGGGAGGTCATGCCTACGCTGGCCATCGATACGCCGCTGCATCTTGTGTTCCTGTCCATCGGGGTACTGGTCGTGCCCAGCCTGAGCCTGGGCATGGTGATGATGGTGCACGACCGCATGCTGCAGGAGCGGGAAAGCGAAGCCAACACGGATTCCCTGACCGGCATGCTGGCGCGCAAGGCGTGGTGGATGCTGGCCGAGAAGACGCTGGCGCGCGCCGTCAGGTCGGACCAGCGGCTCTCCCTGCTGATGCTGGATATCGATCGCTTCAAGGATATCAACGACACCTACGGGCACGCGCTGGGCGATGCGGTGCTCAGGCATTTCGGCCAGCTTGCCGCTACGGCGATGCGGCGGGAAGACATCATCGGGCGGCTGGGCGGGGAGGAGTTCGCGGCGCTTTTCCCGGATACGCGCATCGACGCGGCGGCCTTTGCCACGAATCGCCTGCTGGAGGCCGTCCGCGCCACGCCTTGTGCCCATGACGGGGGAGAAATCTTCTATAGCTTCAGCGGCGGACTGGTGGAATGGGACGGCGAGGAGCCCCTGGACGCGTTGGTTCAGCGCGCGGATCGCGCCCTTTATGGGGCCAAGCTGGGCGGTCGCGATCGCGTCGAGGTGGTCAGGTAGGCCGGGGTCAGGAATCCGCGCGGCGAGAGGCGCGCGTATCGTGCTTCATCAGGCGTTCCTTTTCGCGCGCCCAGTCCTTGTCGCGCGCCGTATCGCGCTTGTCGTGCAGCTTCTTGCCGCGTCCCAGCGCGAAATCGAGTTTCACGCGTCCTGCCTTGTAGTGCAGATTCAAGGGCACCAGCGTATAGCCGCGCTGTTCGACCTTGCCGATCAGCTTGCTGATTTCCTCGCTGTGCAGCAACAGTTTGCGCGTGCGCGATGCGTCGGGATGGATATGGGTGGAAGCCGTGGGCAGCGGGCTGACATGCATGCCGATGATGAAAAGCTCGCCGTCGCGCACGATGACGTAGCTTTCGCTCAGCTGGACGCGTCCCTCGCGTATTGCCTTTACTTCCCAGCCCTGCAGGACCAGGCCCGCCTCGAAGCGGTCTTCGATGAAATATTCGTGGGACGCCTTGCGGTTTTCGATAATGCTCATTTAGCTCCCGCGCGAAACGCTGCGGATGGGGTCTTTCCGGGCAGGGCGGCCGGGCCGTCGCGGCGCCATCCGCGCATAGCCGGTAAAATCTTGCCATTCTAGCGATTTGCGACCGTCGATGCACAAAGTACAGCGTTCCGTTCTTGTCCCTTACAGCGATGCCCAGATGTTCGACCTGGTTGCCGGTGTGGAACACTACCCGGAATTCATGCCGTGGTGCGGCGGGGCGGAAGTCCTTTCGCGCGACGAGCACGGCATGCAGGCGTCCATCACCATCAGTTTCGCGGGCATCAAACAGCGTTTCACGACGCGGAACACGCACGTATTTCCGGAGCGCATCGATCTGGCGCTGGTGGACGGCCCGTTTTCCATGCTGGTGGGGCATTGGCATTTCCAGTCGCTGGCGGCGGATGCCTGCAAGGTGCTCTTCACGATGGAATACGAGTTCTCGAACCGGGCCCTGGAAGCATTGGTCGGGCCCGTCTTCAACCGCATCGCCACCAGCTTCATCGATTCCTTCACCAAGCGCGCCCAGGCCGTGTATGGAGAGTGAAGGGACGATGTTGACCGTGTGGGTGTATTACGCCCATCCGCGTCAGGCGTGGAGCCGCCGGCTCCAACTGCCCGCCGGCGCGACGGTGGGAGATGCCGTGGCCGCCTGCGGTTTTGCCCAGGCGTTTCCGGATATCGATCCCTGGGCGACCGGTGTAGGCGTGTTCGGCCGTATCGTTCCAGCCAGCCGGCCGCTGGTCGACGGGGACCGTGTGGAGATCTACCGCGCCCTGGTTTTCGATCCCATGGATTCGCGCCGCCGCCGCGCGGCGCACCGGGCGCGCAAGTCCTTCGCCGCGCGGCCGCCGCGCACGCCCAAGGCGGCGCGCTAGCAGACCGCTCGACGTGGCAGGCCTCTTGTCACCTTCTTTCCGTTTACGTTAACGTAACCTGTCACTAACGATCAGCCGGACGGCCGCCGCCCCAGGGCGCCTACCGGTCCCTTGAGGAGACGGATCATGGACATGGAACTGAGCGACGAGCAGCAGGCCTTCGCGCAGGCGGCACGCGAATTCGCCGCGGGCGAGCTGGCTCCCCACGCGGCCCGCTGGGATGCGGAAGGCATTTTCCCCAAGCCGGCTTTCCACCGGGCGGGTGAATTGGGCTTCTGCGGTCTGTATGCGCCTCAGGACATCGGCGGCTTGGGACTGCCGCGCCTGGACGCCACGCTGGTGTTCGAGGAAATGGCGGCGGTCGATCCTTCGACGACGGCTTTCCTGACGATCCACAACATGGCAGCCTGGATGGTCGGCACTTGGGGCCAGCCGGCGCTGCGCGAGCACTGGGGACCATTGCTGTGCGCCGGCAGCCGGCTGGCCTCGTATTGCCTGACCGAGCCGGGCTCGGGCTCGGATGCCGCGTCGCTGCGCACCCGGGCGGACGAAGACGGCGCGGAGTATGTCCTGAACGGCTCGAAGGCGTTTATCTCCGGCGGCGGGGATACGGACCTGCTGATCGTCATGGCGCGCACGGGCGGCGGGGGCGCCGGCGGCGTCAGCGCCTTCGCCGTGCCGGCGGACAGCCCCGGCATCGCCTACGGCCGCAAGGAGGACAAGATGGGCTGGAATAGCCAGTCCACGCGCGGGATCACGTTCGAGAACGTCCGGGTTCCGGCCGCCAATATGCTGGGCGAACCGGGGCAGGGCTTCAAGATCGCCATGCGCGGACTGGACGGCGGACGCATCAATATCGCGACCTGCTCCGTGGGCGCGGCCCAGGGCGCGCTGGATGCCGCGCGCCGCTATATGCGGGAGCGGCGGCAGTTCGGCGCGCCGCTGGCCGACTTCCAGGCATTGCAGTTCAAGCTTGCGGACATGGCGACCCACCTCGTGGCCGCACGCCAGATGGTGCGGCTTGCCGCGTGCAAGCTCGACAGCGGTTCGCCCGACGCCAGCGCATACTGCGCGATGGCCAAGCGTTTCGCCACCGACATGGGATTCCAGGTCTGCCTGGATGCGCAACAGATTCATGGCGGCTACGGTTACCTGAAGGACTATCCATTGGAGCGGCTGGTGCGCGATACTCGCGTGCATCAGATACTGGAGGGCACCAACGAGATCATGCGTGTGATCGTGGCCCGCCAGCTGTTGGAGAAGGGAGCGGATTTGCGATGAATGAGCCGGTGCTTTTCGAGGAACGTCCGACCGAAAACGGGATGCGCATAGGGGTTGCCACGCTGAATGCGCCGCAGACATTGAACGGCCTGTCGCTGGAAATGGCGCACCTGCTGGACCGGCGCCTGGTCGCATGGGCGGCCGATCCCGGCGTGGCGGTGGTCGTGCTGCAGGGAGCCGGCGAAAAGGCATTCTGCGCGGGCGGCGATCTGCAGGGGTTGTATCGCAGCATGCGGGAGGCCCCCCGCGACGATCCGTGGGCCAACCGCTATGCGCGGGAATTCTTCGAAGTCGAATACCGGCTGGATTACCGCATCCACGCCTATCCCAAGCCTATCGTCTGCTGGGGCAACGGATTCGTCATGGGCGGCGGCATCGGCCTGATGATGGGAGCCAGTCACCGGGTGGTCAGCGAGACGGCCAAACTGGCCATGCCGGAGATCAGCATAGGCCTTTTCCCGGATGTGGGCGGGAGTTGGCTGCTTAATCGCATGCCCGGCAACACCGGTATGTTCCTGGCTTTGACGGGCGCGCAGCTGAACCCGTCGGACGCGTTCTTTGCCGGTCTGGCGGATTTCCATGTGCGCCAGGCGGATTGGCCGGGCTTTCTCGCGCAGCTGTTGACCCTGCCCTGGGCCGGCAGCACCGGCGCGATCGGGGTGGAGGAAGAAGGCCGGTCATTCGCGCCGCGTTCCATCAACGATGGGCTGTTGCGCCAGGCTTTGCTGGCGCTGGAGCCGGCCGAAGCGCTGGCGCCCGGCCCGCTGAAGCAGCATTCCTTCCAGATCAACCATCTGTGCGCCGGTACCGATCTGGACGAGATCTACGAGAACGTCGCGGCGCTGGCGCAGCATGACGATCCATGGCTGGCCAAGGCGGCGCGCACGATGCTGGCCGGATCGCCGGGCACGGCGCGGCTGGCCTTTACTTTGCTGCAACGCATGCGCCAGCGATCGCTGGAGGACGTATTCCGTACCGAATACGTGGCGGCGCTGCATGCGGCCGCGCATGGGGATTTCGCCGAAGGCATCCGCGCCCTGCTGATCGACAAGGACCGCAAGCCGCGCTGGAATCCCGCCACCATCGAGGCGGCGGACAAACGCTGGGTACTGAAGTTCTTCGAAGAGCCCTGGCCGGAGGGCCAGCCGCATCCGCTGGCGGATCTGGGGGCGGACGTGGGGGTTGGGTAGGGCCCGTCAAGGCGAAAGCGCCTCGCGCGAATCCGCGAACGGGCCGGGCGGGCGGCGACAGGGCGCCCGATCACAAAACAAAGGAGACAGCCGTGAGCAAGATTGCATTCATCGGATTGGGCAACATGGGCGCGCCGATGGCCATGAACCTGGTCAAGGCCGGCCGCGACCTGGTGGTTCACGACCTGGTGCCGGCCAGCGTGGCGACGCTGGCGCGGGCCGGCGCGCGCGCCGCGACGTCGGCGCGGGATGCGGTGGACGGAGCGGATATCGTCATTACGATGCTGCCCGCCAGCCAGCACGTCGAAGGCCTGTACCTGGGGCACGATCTGCTGGCCCACATCGACCCGCGGGCGCTGGTCATCGAATGCAGCACCATCGCGCCGGATACCGCACGCAAGGTGGCCGCCGCCGCCCAGGCCCGGGGCATCGCCATGGTCGATGCCCCGGTATCGGGCGGCACGGCAGGCGCCGCGGCCGGTACGCTGACCTTCATCGTGGGTGGCGACGCGCAGGCGCTGGCGCGCGCGCGCCCGGTGCTGGAACAGATGGGCAAGAACATCTTCCATGCGGGGCCGGCCGGCGCGGGACAGGTCGCCAAGATCTGCAACAACATGCTGCTGGGCATCCTGATGGCGGGCACGGCCGAGGCCCTGGCCCTGGGCGTCGCCAATGGCCTGGATGCCAAGGTGCTTTCCGACATCATCGCCAAGAGCTCCGGCCGCAACTGGGCGACGGAGCTGTACAACCCCTGGCCCGGCGTCATGGACCACGCGCCGGCGTCCAAGGGCTATGCGGGCGGTTTCGGCAGCGACTTGATGCTGAAGGATCTGGGCCTGGCCGGAGAGGCCGCCCAGGCGACCCGCTCGGCCATTCCGCTGGGCGCGCTGGCCCGCAATCTGTATGCGATGCACGGTTCGGCGGGGCACGGCAAGCTGGACTTTTCCAGCATCCTGAAACTGTACAAGCCGGACTGAACCGATCGGGTAGTATCTCGGCGATTGATTCGCCTGCCTGGCTGGCAGGCTTGTGCTATCTATCGATATCCCCGAGGTACCAATGCCGGCTTCGCATTTCCATCGTATCCATCGCAGCGGGTGGCTGCGCGCCGCCGTGCTCGGCGCCAACGACGGCATCGTGTCGACGGCCAGCCTGATTGCCGGCGTGGCGGCAGCGCAAGGCAGCCATGGCGCCATCCTGACCGCGGGACTCGCCGGTCTCGTGGCGGGAGCGCTTTCGATGGCGGCGGGTGAATACGTTTCTGTCCAGTCACAGTCCGACGTCGAACGCGCCGATTTGAGGATGGAACAGAGCTCGCTGTTGCGCAATTCCGCGGTGGAGCTGCAGGAGTTGGCCGACATTTATGTCAATCGGGGGTTGCCGGCCGGGCTGGCGATGCAGGTCGCCCAGGCACTGACCGCCCACGACGCGCTGGACGCCCATGCCCGCGATGAACTGGGAATATCCAAAATCACGCGGGCGCGGCCGGTACAGGCCGCCTTGGCATCGGCATCGAGCTTCGCCGCCGGGGCGGCGCTGCCGCTGGCGTTGGCCGTACTGGTGGCCGATCCCGCCTTGATATTGCCGGTGACCGGGGTCGGGTCGGTCGCCTGTCTTGGCCTGCTGGGCGCGGTTGCCGCCTGGGCGGGCGGCGCGCCCAAGGTCAGGGCAGTGGTGCGCGTGACATTGCTGGGTGTCGTGGCGATCGCAGTCACCGCGGGCGTGGGTTCGCTATTCGGCGTGGCGGCCTGAGCCGCTTCCGCGCGGCCATTTGACCCGTTGCGGGGCCTGGCGCCATCGAAACCATGTTGCAGCTGTCATGGGCGGCAGGAGGGCTGTATCGCTATCTGTCACCCAATCCATACAGATACGGCGATATTGGGGAATACACCCAGTGACAGCCTGAATGGCAGCTTTCAGAATACGCGCCACATCGTGGTTTGCCCAAGAAGCCGGTGATGCACGATAAGGCCACAAGGATCATCCTTCCGAACGGCCGGCACGTGCAGAGTCGCTCAACCTAGCGGAGATCTCTCGCATGACTATGCTGCAACGCCTTACCCCGATCGCGCTTACGCTGGGGGCGCTGACGCTCGCCGGCGCAGTGCACGCCGCCGATACGATCAAGATCGGCATTCCCCAGCCCATGA